>CAWDBX010000007.1:0-566125 GCA_963800645.1 uncultured Bacteroidales bacterium
TAAATGATTGCAAAAAAACAACAAAATTTAAATCGAAATTCTTCTCTCACTGCCACCACTCTTACTTTTACTCTATCCGGACCTCTGCGTTTTAATTTCTATTTCAATTAATAATTCAGCTTACAAAAAAACTTTTTAAAACGCAGAGGCCGCCGAGGACGAAAGGGTAACGCTTCCTGTTTCAAACCAGTGAAGAAACAAGAAACAGGAGCGTAGAAGAGAACAAAAACTGTAATACATTTTAAGCAATTAAATGACTGAAAAAACAACAAAGTTTCTTCTCTCACTGTTACTGTCACTCTTACTTTTACTCTATTTTCCGAATAGGCAGAGACAAGTGAGACACATAAACAGCCCTATGCGTCAATTAAATATATTGAAACAAATCCTGGTCCGTGCAGGTTCGGTTCCAAAAGCTGGTGATTGGGTATGGTCATCTGCATTTGCAAGATTAACTGGAAATGGAGTTGTACCTGATGCCTGCAATATTCCAGTTGAACACGCATTGCGAGCGCATTTTCCTCTCACGTTCCTCTTATTATTGCAAGTTTTCGGGACAAGCATAACTAAATACAATTACAGGTTATTCTGCTACCTAACTTATAGAATCTGATTTTTTCGGGGTTCAATATCCAAATCCACAGTCGCAAAAAATTGAATAACAAATAAAAGAAGTAAACCGTTCATAGGTTCATGGTTAAAGGTTGACGGTTAAAGGTTCAGGGTTAAAGGTTCAGGGTTTTTCTCTGATCTTGTCTATAAGCTAATAAATACTTAATAAAGCCATTAATGGCAGCGCCTTTTAACTCCGATTCTGTAAATTTAAACGTAGAACCTATGAACTGTGTACGATTACTCAAAATGTATAGGATAACTGAAAAGAGCACGGTCGAGGGCGTACACGCGCCACACGGATTGTTCTGCGATCTTTATTTATCACACTTGAGATGGGCACACGTGAGCGCTTTTGGTTAATTTTGTTTTCTTTTTGTCACATTTATTCTGAAGAGATCTCGTGTGGTGATGGTATATGTAAATTTTAAATAAACCTCACCAACGAAAACTTTGCTGAAAGTCATGTTACCTTTTTAGGGAGTTGGTTGCTCTTGTTTAACATTTAGCAGGAGCACGGCCTGAAAGACCGTCAACAAGGCAAGTTTTTTTACATGGAGGGGCAACTGTGCGGATGCAAAACCACATGTACCCTTGCCTGTCCTGGAAAATATCCTCGATAATCCCCTGAGACAGACCATTATCGACCGTGAGGTACTCAAACTTTACTTTTGAAAGATCCGTTGAGAATGCCGATACCACAAAAATCATGAGATGCAACCATACCACCAGTCTCTTCATACCAATTCAGTTTTAAGGAACACAATCTTTATACTAAAAATCCGCTAAAAAGTTATTCACTTTTTCATTTTTCATTTTCATCCATTTCCTTTAAAACCTTCTCAATTTCTTTTTCGGTACTGAACAATTTGCTTTTGCATAATTTCAACAATTCAGAAGCAAGTTTAACTTTCTCTGCAAGCTCATCCACATCTAATTCACCAGTTTCAATCTGCTGCAATATTTCATCAATACTGGCAATGGCTTCGGAGTAGGACAGGTTTTTTTTGGTCATATGCTTATTCTATAGTGATTTGCTTTTAATGATTCCTTCAGCCAGACGGGTTTCAATGACATCATCTTTACGGACCTTTGAGGCACTCTTCAACGCTTTGCCATCATGATAAGTCACTGAGTAGCCACGTTTTAAAATCAGGAAGGGATCGAGATAATTGCGTTTTTTTTCCAATATTTCAAGTGCATGTTTTTTATTGTTCAGGAGTTCTTTTATCGCAGTTTTAATGCGGTCGCCTCTTCGTTGTATGGCGCCTGTTTCCCTTATAAGCAATTGTTTTACCGATGATGTAAGCTCTACACTCAAAAAACGCAGGCTGGCTGAACTTGCAGATAATCTTTCCTTTACCGCAGGTTTCAGCAGCATAAGAAACTTGCTCAACCGGTCTTTTTCCTGCTTTAGTTTTATGGAAACCATATCAAACAGAGCAAGAGAAAGCTCGTTGATCTTTTCATCCGCCTGACGATAAAGATCTATCAGAAATTCCGCAACAGCAGTCGGTGTTTTCAGCCGGGTATGTGCAACCAGATCAGCAATGGTTTCATCCTGTTCATGACCAATCCCGGTCAGCACCGGCAAAGGGAACTGACAAATGTGTGAAGCAAGCCAGTAGCTGTTGAAACAGTTAAGTTCCGACTGAGCACCGCCTCCCCGGATAAGGACGACGACATCAAAAAAATCCTCGTGGACATAAATCCGGTCCAGTGCCTGGATTATGGACTGTTCGGCTTCGTCTCCCTGCATCACTGCGGGGAAAAGCATGACATAGAATTTGTAAGCGAAATGATTACCGGTAAGCTGGTTCATGAAATCACCAAAACCCGCAGCAGTTTTGGAGGAAATAACTGCTACTTTCCTGGGTAATTCAGGTAACAGCAGCGACTTATTCATGTCGTATACTCCTTCCCTGATGAGCCTGTTGATGATTTCCTGCTTTTGTCTGGCCAACTCCCCAACCGTATAGGAAGGCTCAATATCAATGATATTCAGACTGAACCCATAAAGCTCATGAAATTCGGCAGTTACCTTAACCATTACCTTTATTCCGGCCGATAAACGGGTATGCGTTGTGGTTTCGAAATAAGGCTGAAGCATCCTGAAAACGGATGACCAGATGGTTGCCCTGACTTTTGCCTTTATGGATTCACTTGTGGTATCCTTCTCGATGAGTTCCAGGTAGCAGTGGCCACTGTAATTCACCTTTAATTCACTGATTTCGGCCATCACCCACCACGAAAAGGGCAGGGAGTTTTTCAGCACCGATTTGATCTGCCCCAGTAACTGAAAAAGTGACAAAGCCTGATTTTCCATTTTTCAAAACTTGATCAGTTTAGAAATGCCGTTCACAGTTCCCGCATTTACCTTTAAAATATATACTCCCTGGGGCAGGGTACTTAGTTCTCCTTCAAGCTTCAAATAGTTTCTCCCGGGGAATGGGGGATACAGCAACCGGATGATTTGTTTTCCGGTGAGGTCAAACAGGCTGATATCAACAGAAACGTCGACCGGTGATTGAAAAATAATATAAAGTTGATCATTAAAAGGATTGGGGAAGGAGGTAATTTGTTCGGTAAAATCATCGTCATCTTCGGTTACCTGAAGCAATGCATGGGTCAGGTTAAAGTCGGGGATACCGTAACCATATTCTTCATCGGGCTGGGCATAGCGATCGGCACTTTCCCGGATGGTTGAAAGCACCTCCATCGCTGACGCACTCCGGTTGGCTTGCCAAACACAGGCTGCAAGTCCTGTAATCACCGGTGCCGACAGAGATGTGCCATTTCCCTGAGCTATTCCGCCTTCATTCCCGGCAAAAACCGTCCCTTTCCCGATGGCCATAATATCTGGTTTTATGTTGCCGTCGGAGGAGGGTCCGTGACTGCTAAAATCAGCCACATAGCGGTTATAATCCACAGCCCCTGCTGCCAGCACACTGTCAGCGTCAGCGGGGGCACTGATAAACTTCCATGCGGAGTTGCCCTGGTTACCGGCGCTCACCACTACCAGTATTCCTTTTGAAGCAGCCATATCGGCAGCCTTGGAGACGCGGGTGGTATTACCATTCATGTCGGCATAGGTATGATCCTGCTGCGGGTCATCAAACCGTGAATAGCCCAATGAAGAGTTTATTAAATCTGCACCGGCACTGTCGGCAAACTCTGCAGCTGCAATCCAGTTGTCCTCTTCAATCAGGTACTCCGAATTTGTGTCTTCGGACCGCAAAAGCCAGTAATTGGCTTCCGGTGCCGTGCCAATCAGTTCACCCGGCAGATAGCCACCCATAATGGAAAGTACATGCATGCCATGGGTGTGACTTGTATAAACATCGGCTCCGGGATCGACAAAATCACGCGTACCAAGGATCCTTCCGCTTTCCCATAGACTAGCAAATGCAGGAAGCAGGTCCACATGGTAAAATCCGGCATCAATAACCGCTATGGTCATGTTTTGTCCTCTATAGCCCATGCTGTGTAACAACTGACCATTGTGCAGGCCTGTTTGCCACCACGAAGGGCCATAGTCCAAAACCGGTGGATCATTCATTGCCTGAATTGCCTGGCGATGTCCGGTATCTTCCGATTTGAAGCTGAATAAAATATTTTGGGCTGTTTTTTTAATAAAGGTCAGTTTTGCTATCCTGTTCAGGACGCTGTCATGGGTAACCAGGATTGTTGCAGCATTAAACCATTTGGAAACCGTAAGAATTGTGGCACCGGCATAACGTAAACTGTCCAGATAGGCAGGGGTAACAGGCAGATCACTTGAGGAAAGAGGGATGTTCTGCTGATCACGGCGGGTCAATGCGTTAGCAGACAGAAATTCCCCTGGATTTTCCAGGTTGTACGGATTATTGTCCTTGTTGGTGAATTCAATCCTGTAGCTGCCAGGAGCCGTTTGTTCGAATAATACCTGGGCCCGCAGGTCAGATGGTCCTATAAGAATTGTTGCCGATAAAACCAATGTGTATCGGATCATCAGGGCAAAGGCTTTTAGTGAACTATCGTCCTGAGGGATCAAGGAAATTGGTTTCATCAGGTTCATCGAATTTGCCCTCATTTGCATCAATGGTGCGGAAAAGTTCCTGTTGTTTTGTCGTTCAGCTGCTCTTCATTCACAGGCTTACCGTTGATGTATTCCATCTCTGCTTCTACTGTACCGTCTTCTCTAAAAAAAGTCCATTTTCCATGGCGCTGATCTTGATTATACTTCCCTTTTAAGTAAGGTTTACCATCCTCAAAATTGACCAGAAAATCTCCTTCGAGTTTATTTTCCGCATAAAATCCTTTCATTTTAAGAACACCGCCTTTAAAGAATTGTTCCCAATTACCGTCTTTCTTATCATTTTTCCATTCCAGTTTCTCCGACACATCGCCATTGCTGTAATAATTGATCATCATGCCATGCCGGGCGCCCTTCCTGTAATTTTCCATGGCAGTCAGGGACCGGTCATAATAACTGTAATACAGCCAGGTGCTGTCTTTCAGGGAATTGAAAAAAGTGCCTTCGGCAGCAACCTGACCATCTTCGTAAAGGAGTTTTGCACGGGCATATTCACTCCTGGCATCATAGTGAATGACTGCTTTTAATGCGCCTGTTTCATAATAGCGGTACATCAGTCCAACTGGTTTATCATCCTTAAAGAATCCTTTATACATCAGGCTCCCGTTCGGATAATTCTTTTTCCACCAGCCTTGCTTGAAATTTCTGGCATCGGTTTGATTGAAAAGGGTATCGGTTTGGGCCTCAACAGACAAAGTGATCAGGATAAACGCCAGGATCAACATCACGAAGGATCTATTGCACATACGGTTGTAAATATGCGTTAAAGATAATAAAAAAGAAGCTTTTACCCGGTCAATCTTCTCAACTTGTCCGGACACTGATGCTGACTATTTTGACAAAAAACTTGACTATTCCTGTGGAAAGTTGTAACTTACATAGAATAAGTAATTTATAACCATAATCAAACACCTTCTGGGTATACCACCCCGACGGGGTGGGGGTACCCCGTCGGGGTGTACAACAATTATTTTTTTTGGCCAGAACCTGCATAAGGAAAGACATGTTGGAGTATATTTGATCATCAGGAAGCTTAATTCCAGTGTTACAGAAGAGCAGGTAATCGACTTCATACACTATACATGAAAATGAAAACCATGAAAAATTCAGGCCTTGGCAGGCGGGAATTCCTTAAAAAAGGGATTGCCACTATGGGAGCCCTTACGGCAGTGCCGATACTGGATCCCTTTGGAGAACTTTTTTCTGCACCCCAACAGGTGGTCAGTATCGTTAAAATCAAGAACGACCGGGTAGATCTTGCTGTTGAACAAGCTGTTGATCTGTTGGGCGGGATATCCCAGGTTACCATGGACAAACAAAAAATCATGCTGAAACCCAATCTGGTTTCCGATGATCCAAACAGCACTACCAAGCCGGTTGTGGTGAAGTCATTGGCGCAGCTGTTAATGAAAGCCGGGAAGGACGTATGCATCGGCGAAGGTTCGGCTGCTGCGGCTGGAATAAATGCAGATGTGAACGGTATTTATTTCACCCGCAACACCGAATTGCTGGATAAAATACAGCAACAGGTGTTCGACAAGCTGGGATATACAGAGCTTGCCAGGGAACTTGGCATTCCACTCATCAATCTGCATTCCGGAGAGCTGGTTGATGTAGAGGTTCCCAATGCGCATTACTTTAAAAAGCTCACCATCCACAAGTCACTTCAGGAAATCGATATGCTGTGTTCGGTTCCCATGATGAAAACTCATGCATTGGCCACGGTAACCCTCGGATTAAAGAATGTTATGGGTTTGTATCCGGGGGCAGCCTATTGTGCAGTCAGATCATGCGTGCACACTGAGGCCGAGCTTGGTGGATCGCCGGGAACAGCCTTTGAGATACTCGATATGGCCAAGGCAAACAAACTTGGCTTGACCGTAATAGACGGATCCATGGCCATGGAAGGAGAGGGACCATCGAACGGGAAACTGGTTAAAATGGACCTGATCATCGCCGGTACCAATCCCCTTGCTGCGGATAGGGTGGCTGCAGCAATCATGGGCTTTGAACAGGATGAAGTCCCCACTTTTGTTGTTGCCCGGCAATCGGGTATGCGCCCGGCTTCACTCGATGATATTGAAATAAGAGGAGAAAGAATTGAATTGGTAAAACGGACCTTTGCAAGGGCTACTGTGGTACCTTGGCATACTATTAAGGACTGGTTCGGAGCCAGGGAGGTGTCATGAAAACAATACGATATTTTGCCGCCCTGCTCATGCTGATATCCGGAGTATGGCGCCTGATCGATTATTTCAGGATTTCCAGTGACTATGGCCTCCTGCCGCTGGCATTTGGAGTTTTATATCTTCTTATCGGCCTGTTGCTTTTAAGGCCTAAAATGATCGGGGTGTACCTGGGACTGCTCACGTTTGTCCCGCTAATCCTGACTCCCTTTGTAACAGGTCAGAAAGCCCTGGACAGGGCAACAGTCATCCTTTTGCTCATTGATCTGGTGGTCTTCATCTGTTGTGTCTACCTGATCCTGGTCAGGAAGAAAGCCACCTGACAACAATGCATACGGTTTCTTTGGGAGCGGATCATCAGTTTTCCAGAGCTGAATAAACCAGTACCCTGAACTTATCCGAAATCTCTCCGTGAGTGAGGGGCCATTGCTGACAGAACAGCAGGCAAACCAGCTTTTCATCCGGGTCGGCCCAATATGTAGTTCCCCAAAACCCTCCCCAGGCAAAGGAACCTTCTGAAACGCCCAGTACGGTTTCACCTGCGTCGGTGGTGATCTCAAAACCGAGGCCGAATTTATTGGGTCCCAGACTAAGATTTCCTATCTGGTTGGAAGTCATCAGATCAACCGTATTTTCTGATAATAGTCGCTTCCCTTTATATTCACCGCCATTCAGCAACATTTGCAGAAATATGGCATAATCATAAATGGTGGAACTCAAACCGGCACCTCCTGAGTAGTATGTACCCCGGGCCAGGGGATAATTGACATCCACAGCAGGGAAGTCTTCACTCACCAATTTTACAGATCGATGTTCGGCATCTTCTGTGTACACCGTCACCAATCGCGACTGCTTTTCTTCAGGTATATAAAAATAAGTATCCTTCATCCCCAAAGGTTCAAACAACCGCTGCTTTAAAAAATCGTCGAAACTCATGCCGGAAACCACCTCCACCAGATAGCCCAATACATCTGTATTCAAACCATAGGTGAAACGCTCACCGGGTTGATGAGCCAACGGGAGTTTTGCCAATTTCCTGATGCAGTCACCCAGTATCAGTGGACGACTTTCGAAACCCGCGGTGATATCAGCTTTATCATAAATGGCAGCCATCATGGGCGAACCGATCATGGGGTAATCAATTCCGGAGGTATGGGTCAATAAGTCCCGGATGGTTACTTCTCTCCGGGCAGGCAGGGTAGTATAAGCAGTGTCTTTTGCGGAGTACTGATCCAACACTGCAGGATTGGCAAATTCGGGAATATATTTTGAAACCGGATTATCCAGCAGCAATTTTCCTTCTTCGAAAAGCATCATTACGGCTACACTGGTGATGGCCTTGGTTTGTGAAGCAATGCGAAAGATGGCGTCCTTGGCCATGGGAGTCTTCGTTTCGGGATCGTCAATACCAAATGCCTTGTAATATACAATTTTCTCATCCCTGGCAATGTAAGCCACTGCGCCGCTGATCCATTTATTTTCAATACTTTGCCGAAGCAAGGTGTCAATACGGCTGAGTTTTTTGGCTGACAGATTTGCGGACGCAGGGGTAGCGATGTCTGATGCAGCAGGATTGGTACAGGAAATCAGGCTTGTGCAAAAAATGATCAGCAGGAAAGGGAGGATCTTGCGTTTCATAGTCATTTTTTTGTGGTTGTAAGGTCAATAATCAAACATTCGCCGATTAAAGTAACAAAAGCCCGGAAAATTTCAAAATAAAACATTTGGACCTATCAATTGTTATTAGCATTAAAATCTGGTAATATGAAAACAAATTTTCTTTTCATGCTGGTGCTTTTGTTGTCACAGGGCCTGAAAGCACAAACCACCCACACTGTGGAGGAAGTTGGATTTTCATACAGTCCCGCCACGTTGACCATCAATGCGGGTGAAAGCGTCAAGTTTAACGGTACCGCCACCCATCCCATTCTCGAAGTAAGTCAGACCACCTGGAATAGTAACGGAATAACTCCTTTGGAAGGAGGTTTTTCTGTCCCTACAGGAAACGGAACAATAAATTTTCCGGTACAGGGAACTTACTACTATGTTTGTACTGCTCATGTATCCTCACTGGAAATGAAAGGTAAAGTGATCGTTCTCGCCCCTGCAGCCTTGGAGGAGGTTACCTCAGTGGAAAAATTTATCGTGTTTCCTTCACCGCTGATTGGCAATGATCTCACCATTGCCCTGAAATCAACAAATCAGCAGCAGATTATCCTGGATATTTACGACATGGCCGGTAATCTTTTAATTTCATCATGGGGCAGCACGGTGGACGGTAAGTATAGGATCGATTGTTCCACGCTTCCCAAAGGATTGTTCCTGTTAAAAATGGAAGCGGAGGGAGAAGCTTCGCTCGCAAAATTAGTGAGGCTGTAAATTGCAGATACTGACAGGTAACTATTCCGAATTCTTTGATTCCAGTTCCGAGATCAGCTGTTTGATGCCTTCCTCGGGTCGAACCGGAACAAAACGGAACCGTTGTTCAAACTTACTGCTGTTAAAAATATAGTCGCGATCGTACTGGTAGACCATTTCTTTAAATTCCCTGAAAACAGGGATAAATATTCCCATGATCGCAAGCAGCCAAAGCGGGATCACCATAAGCCGGGGTTCTTTATTCATAAGCCTGGCAAATAGTTCAATCCATTGTGCACCTGTTAGTGGAGTCCGATCGGTCGGCAGGTTCCAGATCTGATTAAAGGCATCAGGTGTATTTCCGAGAATTGCCGTGGCTCTGGCAGCATCATGGGCTGAGGTGAAAGTGTGAATTTTACGGGCATCGGCAAACCACATGGCTTTCTTGTTTTTTGCCAGGTTATTATACACCATTTCCACCAGAATACTGTTTTTGGTTCCATAGAAATCAGCTGATCGGGCAATTATGGCATTCAATCTGCCAGCAGCTGTTTCCTCAAGAATCATCCTGCAGATCTCTGCCCTTACCATTCCTTTTTTGCTGGTAGGCCTTACCGGCGTCTCCTCGGTGAGGTTATTCAGATGGTCCCTGTCCAATGCGTATATGTTATCAAAGAATACAAGACGCGCGTTGTATTTCCGGCAGGCGGCAATCACATTCCGTATCAGACCCGGCCACTCTCTCTGCCAGACGCTGATGTCATAGGCGAATCCTATGGTCAGATAAACTACCTCGGATCCTTCAATGGCCTGTTCAATCTTTGTGCTGTCAGTGAGATCAGCCGCGAACAATTCATCGTCGTCGTTGACTTTTTTCGGATTACGACTGACAAGCCTGATATGGCTGGTGTAGTGTTTGAGTTCTTTTGCCAGTGGAGCGCCGATGGCGCCTCCGGAACCGAGGATGGTTTGCATGAGTAATTGGTTGTGGGGTTGTGATTGTTGTGATTGTTGTGATTGTTGTGAGGGTTGTGATTGTGTGTTTGTGAGTTGTGAGAGGAAGGGTTGTGAGGGTTGTGATGATGAGTAAACAAACAGTATGGAATTTGGTTTAAAGTTAGTAATTTGGTTCATGCAATATCTTCAGGAAATCATTGAATCATAAAAAATGAAAAAGCTGACCCGACCAATGACGAGGTGGATCCCGCTGATGCTCCTGTTTCATGTTATCCTCTGCTCCTCTTATGCCCGGCAAATAGAGGTTAGCTCACCCAGTGGGAATATCGTGGTGACCTTTACAGGCGGACAAGACAGGAAAATTTCCGTCCTCTTCCTCCAACGGCCGGTTATTGTCATTCACGATCCGGCCATGATCATCAATAATCGGAAAACAGGCACAGAGACATTTACCACAAAGACAAGAACCGTAAACCAGACACAGCTGCCACTGATACGGGAGAAAAGAGCGCTGGTTAAAGATCACTTCAATGAACTCGCCATAACATTCAGAGACCGGAGTGGGTTGATCATTCGTGTATATGAGGATGGATTCGCATATCGTTTTTTTACCCGTTTTACGGATGATACGGTAACGGTAAATCGTGAAACTTCCACCCTTGCTTTTGCCACGGGAGATTCACTTTATCTACCTTTCATACAATGCCGGAATGAAGAAAACGTGGATTGCTTTCATACCAGTTTTGAAGAGGATTTTGTACATGCTGCGGTAAGCAGAGTAAGTGCGACTAATATGGCTTATCTGCCTATATATGCCAGAACCCTGAACGGAGTCAGCCTTGCCATTACCGAAAGCGATCTTTGGGATTATCCCGGCATGTTCGTTAAAGGTGTTGAACAGCATAAGAATTCCTTACAGGTGACCTTCCCGGCATTCCCGGTGGAAACTTCCATCCGGGGGGATTATTTCAAACAGGAACTGGTAACCCGGCGCGCTGATTTTATTGCCAGAACAAAGGGCAGCCGGGAATATCCCTGGCGGATCTTTGTGATCGGCGAACAGGACAAAGACCTTGTAAATTCCGATATGGTGTACCGGCTCGCCTCCGATAGCAGGTTAACGGACACAGAATGGATCAGGCCGGGTCAGATTACAGATGAATGGATCACCAACAGCATTTTGTATGATGTGGATTTTAAATCGGGCATCAACACCGAAACCTATAAGTATTACATTGATTTTGCCAGCCGTTTTGGATTGGATTATATCTTTCTGGATGCCGGATGGTGTGACATTGGTGATTTTTCGAAGATCAGCGCAGATATGGATATTTCGGAAATTATCAGGTACGGAACCGAAAAAGGAGTAGGCATATGGCTTTGGACATCCGCCCTGACCCTTAAGCATAATATGGCATTCCTGCAGCAGTTTCAGACCTGGGGCATCAAAGGCATCATGGTGGATTTCATGGACCGTGAGGACCAGCTCATGGTAAGATTTCTCGAAAAGGTAGCCCGGGAGACCGCCAGGTATAAACTCATGGTATTGTTTCACGGCGCAAGTAAACCCATGGGACTTCGCAAAGCCTATCCCAACGTAATAAACCGTGAAGGCGTTGCCGGACATGAGTTTAATAAATGGACCGACAGGATCACACCCGAGCACAACCTGATCATACCTTTTACACGAATGATCGCCGGACCGCTCGATTATGAAGGAGGAGGCATGATTAATGCGCAGAAGAATTCTTTCCGGATAGTGGAGCCGGTCCCCATGACCCAGGGGACCCGTATCCATCAGCTGGCCATGTATGTAGTGTATGATAGTCCGCTGCAGTTTTTGGGAGGGAATATCAGTGACTATTTAAGAGAGCCTGAATATGCAGCCTTTTATGGAAAGATACCTTTTGTTTGGGAAGAGACCATCGTGCTGGACGGAAAGGTTTCTGATTATATCCTGGTGGCACGAAAGAGCGGAAATGACTGGTGGGTGGGGGCGATGACCGACTGGACACCGCGCAGTATAGAACTCGACCTGTCGTTCCTCGGATCGGTAGTTTACACGGCAGAAATATATCGCGACGGGATCAACGCCGATGCCTTTGGATCAGATTACCGGATAGAAAAAATTCCGGTTACCGGCAAGGATAAAATCCAGATCAAAATGGCCCCCGGCGGAGGATGGATCGGACATTTTACCGCGAAATGAAAAACCCCGCCAATGGCGGGGTCATCCTGAATCCACTTTTTATTGATGAGCTTATTTCACTTCTTCAAAATCAACATCAGTTACTTCATCATCTTTCTTGCCTCCTGCGCTTTGCCCTGAGGAAGCGCCTGCGTCGGCAGTTTCGCCACCCTGCGGACCCTGGGGACCCCCCTGGGTGTTTTTGTAGAGTTCTTCTGAGGCAGCCTGCCATACTGCAGTGAGTTCCGCAGTGGCATTATCAACAGCTGCAAGATCCTGACTCTTATGGGCATCCTTCAGTTTGGTCAATGCCTGTTCAATGGGACCTTTCTTATCGGCCGGGAGCTTGTCGCCAAATTCCTTCAGTTGCTTTTCAGTCTGGAAGATCAAACTATCGGCAGCATTAAGTTTATCAATACGCTCACGCTGTTCTTTATCCCGGGCTTCGTTTTCCTTGGCTTCACGTTTCATCTTTTCGATCTCATCCGCAGTAAGTCCCGAGGAAGCTTCTATCCGGATACTCTGTTGTTTACCGGTACCTTTGTCTTTGGCTGAAACATGCAAAATACCGTTTGCATCAATATCAAAGGTAACCTCAATTTGCGGAATACCCCGGGGAGCTGGCGGGATGCCATCGAGATGAAACCTGCCGATGGTTTTGTTATCGTTTGCCATGGGTCGTTCACCCTGCAAAACATGTATTTCCACGGAAGGCTGGTTATCCGATGCCGTGGTGAATGTTTCGGTTTTTTTGGTGGGGATGGTTGTATTGGACTCAATCAAACGGGTAGCCACACCGCCCATGGTTTCAATGCCCAGGGAAAGCGGGGTAACATCGAGGAGCAGGATGTCTTTCACTTCACCGGTCAATACACCGCCCTGAATAGCAGCGCCAACGGCAACTACCTCATCGGGATTAACGCCTTTTGAAGGCTTGCGGCCAAAGAATTTTTCAACCACTTCCTGAATAATCGGAATTCGGGTGGATCCTCCCACCAGAATGACCTCGCTGATGTCAGAATTAGTCAAACCGGCATCTTTAAGAGCTTTGCGGCAGGGTTCAACGGTAGCCTGCACCAGTGTATCAATCAGACTTTCAAATTTTGCACGGGTAAGGGTTTTCACCAGGTGTTTGGGAATTCCGTCAACCGGCATGATATAAGGCAGGTTGATCTCGGTTTGCGTGGAACTGGAGAGTTCAATCTTGGCCTTTTCTGCTGCTTCTTTTAACCTTTGCAATGCCATAGGATCTTTCTTCAGATCAACCCCTTCATCTTTCTTAAACTCCTCGGCAAGCCAGTCGATGATACATTGGTCAAAATCGTCACCGCCCAGGTGGGTGTCACCATTGGTCGATTTTACTTCAAATACGCCATCCCCCAATTCCAGGATGGATATGTCAAATGTTCCGCCGCCCAGGTCATATACGGCGATCTTCATATCGTGATGTTTCTTGTCGAGCCCATAGGCCAGTGAGGCTGCCGTGGGTTCATTGATGATGCGTCTGACCTTGAGCCCTGCAATTTCACCGGCCTCCTTGGTGGCCTGACGTTGCGAATCGCTGAAATAGGCAGGTACAGTGATTACGGCTTCAGTAACTTCATGACCCAGGTAATCTTCCGCAGTCTTTTTCATTTTCTGCAAAATCAGCGCGGAAATTTCCTGAGGAGTATATTTACGGTCCTCAATCATCACCCTGGGTGTATTGTTATCGCCTTTGGCGACTTTGTAAGGTACCCGTGCGATTTCTTTCTGTACTTTATCATGGGTTTCCCCCATGAATCGCTTAATGGAATATACTGTTTTGGAAGGATTGGTGATCGCCTGTCGTTTGGCAGGGTCCCCTACTTTCCGTTCTCCGTTGTCCAAAAAAGCTACCATCGAAGGGGTTGTACGTTTTCCTTCGCTGTTGGGAATTACAACCGGTTCATTACCCTCCATCACTGCAACGCATGAATTGGTCGTCCCCAGATCAATTCCTATTATTTTGCTCATGCTAAAATATTTTATTGGTTAATATTCGTTTCCGTTTGTGCTTAAATTGACAAGGATTGTGCCATTTGGCAATGCTGACAATACGACAGTATTTCCCAACGGAAAATGGCAGTATTTACAGGTCTTAAAAGTTTAATTATGACAGTTTGTACTCGTTTTATTGGTTAATCCGGGTTTATTTTTAAACTTTGCACACCGGACAATTCATTTAATCTAATATTATGTCAGTTGCTTCATCTGATAAACCCAAACGGATTACCACCCATGTTTTACAGGAAATGAAAGTGCGCGGAGAAAAGATTTCCATGCTCACCGCCTACGATTATTCCATGGCCAAAATCCTGGATCGTGCTGGTATTGATGTGATCCTGGTGGGTGATTCTGCTTCAAATGTCATGGCAGGTCATGAAACTACCATTCCCATTACCCTCGATGAGATGATCTATCATGCTGCATCGGTCGTACGGGCAGTTGAAAGATCGTTGGTAATTGTAGATATGCCTTTCGGATCTTACCAGGGAAATTCAAAAGAAGCCCTCAACTCGGCCATCCGGATCATGAAAGAAACCGGTGCACATGCCGTTAAGCTCGAAGGCGGAAGTGAAATCGCAGAGTCCATTACCCGTATTCTCTCTGCAGGCATACCGGTAATGGGTCACCTGGGACTAACCCCGCAATCCATACACAAGTTCGGAACTTTTGTGGTAAGGGCGCGAGATGATGAGGAGGCAAATAAGCTTGTGGAAGACGCTCATTTGCTCGAGCAAACCGGTTGCTTTTCCATTGTGCTTGAAAAAATCCCTGCCCGATTGGGTGCACAGGTTGCGCAGGAACTCAAAATACCCATCATCGGTATTGGCGCCGGCAGGTTTGTGGATGGCCAGGTACTGGTACTGCATGACATGCTGGGCATTACCCAGGATTTCTCACCACGGTTCCTCCGGAGGTATCATAACCTGTATCAGGAGATTACCAGTGCAGTGAACAATTATATTACTGATATCAAGAATCTGGAGTTTCCGAATGATAAGGAACAGTATTAGGGACGAGGGACAAGGGACAGGGACGAGGGACAAGGGACAAGGGACAAGGGACAAGGGACGAGGCAATACATCAATGCCTCAAAATATGAATGACAAAACTAATCAAATTGGCAAATTGGCACATTGGCCCATTAGCAAATTATCACATTAACAGACTGCATGCCTGAAAATATAAATATCCTTTACGAGGACAACCACATCATCGCCGTGAACAAAACCCATCATGATCTGGTGCAGAAAGATGCCACGGGGGATGTATCATTGGATGACAAAATAAAGCAATACCTGAAAACAAAATACAACAAACCGGGAGAGGTCTTTCTCGGCGTGGTGCATAGGCTCGACAGGCCTGTGACAGGTGTTGTATTGTTTGCCCGTACAAGCAAGGCACTTACAAGGCTTACAAAAATGTTCCGCGACGGTGAAATGAAAAAAACCTACTGGGCCGTTGTTAAGAATCCGCCGCCCAGGGAAACTGACAGGCTGGTGCATTATATGGTGCGGAACACAAAGCAAAACAAATCATACTGCCACGAAGCCCCCCGAATAGGATGCAAAAGAGGCGGCACTGGTTTACCGGGTGATTTCCCGGTCAGATAATTACTATTTGCTGGAGATCAACCTTGAGACCGGACGCCACCATCAGATCCGTGCCCAGTTGGCCCATATGGGATGTCCCATTAAGGGTGACCTGAAATATGGATTTCCGCGGTCAAATTCCGATGGCGGCATTAATCTGCATGCCCGGGAAATCAGGTTCATTCATCCGGTGACGAAAACCGAAACGCAGATCATCGCAGGATTACCGGAAGGGGACAGGTTGTGGGGGGCATTCCAGACCTCACCCCCTGCCCCCTCTCCTAAAGGAGAGGGGAAGATCAGTGAATGATAATCTTTCAGCTGCCAAAAATGCTTATTTTAGACCTCTTACCCCTCTCCTCCAGGTGATAATAGTTTCACTGATGTATCATTTTAGCCATTTTAAGACAGTCAGTAAATCGGCTGAGTATTGGTTCAACTGTGTAAAGATAATCGCTATGCTTGAAGATATGCAAGCCAGTAAATAAAAAACCCCCTACCAAATGGCAAGGGGTTCAAAACAAGAGAGAAAAAAGCGTGGAAGAATAATTATTATTTTGGGGGAGATGTTTGTTCATATATCGGTAATAGAACTCAATGCTATTGCGAATAATTTTACTAATGTTCATACCAGCTGAACATCCCTGAGATTTTTCACCATTTCAATGTGTTCAGGGTGTACCCTACCACCGACCTGCATAAACAATGTTACAGGCTTGTAAGGTTTCTTTGGTGTGTATTTTTGTAGCTTACCCATTGTTGTAAATGTTTGTAACTAAATAATTGTGAAGGTCTTGCCGACTTGTTTGGTGAATAAGTACATTCTGCAGTGCTTTTTGCATTTCAACTCTTTGCATCGGTGTCAGGCCGACAAATAGAGAATCAATGGTTCTCTGTACTTCCTTTGTTTTTTTAAGAATTGCCTTGTCGCAATTGTCCTGACTGTATTTCATGATTATGTCCGAAATGTCATCGGTAAACGCCAAATCGCTTAATGTAATATTGGTATTATACTGGGCGGTTAAAGGCATCAATATGCATTTTTGGTATATTGCTGTGCCGTTCTGAAGGAACTTCCCTGCCTCTGGATAATACAGGTAAATATATTCGCCAACAACTCCCATTTTATGCGGACTTTCTTTCTCCCTTTCAAGTCTATAGGTGTACTGCGATTTTTCGGTTCTTATTTGCTTTACGATTAAGTGGTTGAAAAGATTCTGCAATTTTCATCATATATACGAACTCAATGCCGTATTCCGACTTTAATTTTCTTAATGTTGCCTTATGTTCAGCCGATAAATTTATTGCAATGTAGCGAGTAATTGCCTTAATGCCTGTTGTTCAACTATTATATTTTCCATTTTATTTATTTGTTTTTTCTGCGAACTCTTTCATTTTATTGTTTATGTACTGTTCAACCAATTCTTTTCTGGTAGTGGTGTTTTTTTGTCCATAGTTTTTATATAAGTATTTTCATATAAGTTGCCCATACATATGCTTCTTTTGTCACCATTTCTCTGTATTGCTTTTCCATTTCAACATTCTCTGCCTTTAACATTTGTACCGCATTTGCCGTTTTGGTATTTTGGGTTGTATATGCCTGTGGTAACTCGCTTTTAAGCTGCTGGATGTTATTCTAAAAAATCTTGTCTTGCAGGTTGTTTCAACATACGCAGGGCGAACGACTGGACTGACATCATATAAACCTGCCATTTGGTGTATTGTACTTGTACGATTGTACTTGCCGTCTGAGCGTTCTCCCATTCTTCCATTTCATCGGTAAGTCGAAAAGCAAATGAACTCTAGAAATATCTTCCCCGTCCCGAATCATGGAATATACTTTCCTGATGCAAGGGTGTATTTTTCACCTTGAACGAATAGAACAGACCTTTTTCATCAACCGATAATTTCAATGTACCTTTTTCACCTTTATAATACCTTGCCAGTACTCCCGTCTTGTCGTTGTGCATCCATAAGGCGGTGACATCTTGCGTTTTTAGGAACTCTGGTGTAATTGCCGAAGGAAGTATTCTCTCATAGAACCCGCCTAAGTCTTGTGACCAACTGTCAAAAATGACAGCATAACCGCATATCTCTTTGCCGTCAACCTCAAGTGTACCGAAACGCTGCTTTTGTGTCGTTAGATAATATAATTTGCCATAACCTTTTTTTATTAAATACCATATTTGCATCGATCGCTAATCTTTTTTACCCTGAACTGTTTATACATCAAAATTTGCGTACTAATGCCCTGATGTTTTTAAATATCGCACTGTGGAGAAGATAAATTCCTTTTACCCGCCCCAAAAATCAGATATTTTCTAATTTCAGACCCGGGAGGACACTTTTAGGTTTCACCATTTGTTGGCCTGACCGTTACGGTCAAAACACTATGTGTGATGGGCTTTTCATTTATATAAAAAAACCCCCACCGATTTGGCAGGGGTTCAACATTTACAGTCTTGGGATTTTTACATACTGTTTTTTAGAAACTCAATATTTCGATTGTCATCGCAGGGATGTTCAACTGAACATTTGGAACTAAGCCTGTAGTATACCAATAAACTTTTCCTAATTCTGGGGTTAAACTGATTGGTATTTGTTCACCTGTTGCCTGTACTACCAGTCTGACAGTAAACGGAGCATTAAGATACGCAAACCAGAAGCCTCTGGCATCATTATAGAACACTGGTGTACCTTCCTCGTCAATGACTGGAAAAACACCCTGTTTATCAAAAATAACAAGGGCATCGAGCAAATTTCCCTCTAATACCACTGGTGAGCCACTAATTTGGATATTTGTCATATTAATGCTGACATCCAATACCGTTGAGAACCTTTGGCGAATGCACTGGCGAATAGCTGACATTATATGTCCCGCTCCACATTTGGAAGGTAATTGTACCACTGAGCATTTCAACTACGCTGACCATCTTTGTATAGGTGTACTGCCCATCGGTACTCTGTAGTTTCAATTCGAATTGCTGATTACTGTACTGGTAAACCCATTCGTCAGGGTCGAAACTTTTGGTCATATCGTAACCCGTGACAGTCTCCAATGTGAACTCCTGTGTTATCATCTGACCTTGTGGCGGTGTTGTGTCTTCATCCTTTTGGCAGGAACTAAGGGAAAAACCCATTGCTATGACCAGAATGAAATAGTACAATGCTGCTTGCATTCGTTCCATCTTTTTGGTAATCTTTTCCATTATTTCTTTCTTCTTTTCTCTTTGCTGGACATTGCTATTTCTTTGTGTCCCAAAAAATCGTACTTGGATTGTTTTTCCAGTACCTGTTCAAATGCTTCTTATTTTCTTTCCATACTTCTTTTGTTTTTATAAGAATCGGGTAACCCGAATCCGAATATAAATATCTTCCGTGATTTGGAAATGACTTATATACATATGTACATATGAATAATCCTGGCCTATTAGTACCAAAAAAAAGCACCGTCATGACGGTGCAAAATATGCGAGGTACTCTGTTTGGGGTTATTGCTTGCAATATTCCTTTTCAACCAGTTGGCGTATCAGTTTAGACATTGTGATATTGCGCTAAACGCATAATTTGTTCTAATTTGGCTTTATCTTCTTTACTCATTCTTGTTCTCAACATAAAGTCTTTGATGTTTACTTTGTTTTTCATAATCATTGGTATTATTATTGTTATTTGCTGTTATTTTTCTTTACTGATTGGTATTCCTGCCATAATTTGGAATGTGGTAGATTTTCACTGTACCTTACCATAAATCCCATCATATTCAATACGAGATTACCATCTGCCTTTGGAATATCCTTTATTGGGGTTTTTTGTTCATCCATATGAACAGCATAAGCTATATCCCGATTTGAATATTGTGACATATCAACCAATCTCCAACAGCCATACTTGGCAGTATTGGCATTGTATAAATTCTTGAAGTTGGTATTGTTAATTAAATCCTGTAAATCATTACCATTCAATTCCAACACAGTTGGGGTATGGTGCGTATGAGGCTGCCCGAAGGGGTAGCAGCCGAAGGAGCAACCATATCCCCAACAACAGACTCAATGCCCTTTGTTTTGTTAATAAGGGCGGGGTGTGCGCTCCCTGCGGGCGCACTCCCCTGTCCGTTGTTCTTTAATATTATTGGGGGTACTCTCAGTCCCCTGTAGGGGGGTATCTCAGTCACCTGTAGGGGGGTACTCTCAGTCCCCCCATTGGGGTTCTTTAAAGGCTTATTTTTCAATGTCTTTACCTTTTCAATGTCCTTATTTTTTTTATAGTCTTCCTGTATCTTATCCAGATTCATAATATAGGTTGTATCGGTTTCACTGACATAACCCATATCCTTCAACTTACTTATCATCTTATTGGTTCTCTTGTGGTGTTTCTCCCTGAAGAAACTCCTTTCTGACATACCCTTTGTTCCTATTGTCCAATCTGATTTATGGCTAAATAGGTTCAACAGCATCATTTGTTCTTCGGCTGACAGGTTCAACATACATATTTGTCTTATGGGTGCGCCTTGGTATCCATGTTGTTTCATTTTCACCCTGTCAATACTGATTAATTTTCTCATTTTGCGTATTGTATTATATATCAATTATTTATTCCGTATTGTCTAATTTTAAAAGGGTTAGGGGCAGACAATACGCAAGCCACCCCGTAACCCAGTTGGCTATATCAAGCCAGTATCAAAAGTACTATTGGTTATCATTCGTACCTGATTACTCTATCAACATCAAAAAATTCGGGTCATACTCATTGGTATTATACTCCGGTGTCAATCCATATCGTTTCAATAGGTGCAGTATTGGCATGGTTTCAATGCCGTAGGCATCAAGCGTATAGTTCTCAATGTTCTGCATCTTATACCTTTCAGCCTTCATTATACGCTCCCGTATTGCCTGTGCTCTTACCCCTAATACTTTCATCTTGGCGTTCTGCTTTTGCCACTGTTTTGTAAATTCTTCCTTTGTCATACTCTCTTATTTTTTATACCGTGATGGTAACCACCACTGATATTAAATACATTTGTTGCGACAAAAAGTAAAAATTATTTAAATGCTGACTGTCAATACAATATCAATTTTTTGGGACTAAACAGGGAAGTATAAATGCGTTTTCAGTACTATGCAATACATAGTACCCCCTTAATATAGAAGATATTTTATAAGTCCCTTGGAAGTGGGATATGACGGGCGTTACAGAGTTTTGACTCCCCTTCCCCCTTGCTGAGTGCGGATTGTGTTAAACTTAGGGTTTCAATCTGTTAATAGTGAAAGTATTGCCGTTAATTAAATAGACTTCTGCTCTGTCATTATCTATATTAATGCGTTCAACTACCTTACGAACCACTTCCTTATCAATGGCAAGGACTATATCGGGAACAAGATAACCGTTAACTGGTTTCATCTGTACCACTGTGGAGAGTTCCTTTATATATTGGTTGGTATTGTTCAGGCTTATGTTTATGTTATCAATACGCTCCTGCATTTGGTTCATATAGTCTTGGCTTGCATCGTACTTCTCATCGAACTTCCGTTGTCCGATTTTCACAATATTGTTTATCAGGTAGTTCTGGTGTTCCTTTTCTTCTGTTACCTTCTGTTCAAGTACTTGCAGTTCGGCTTGTAGTTCTGTCGTTCTGTTTATCAGTTTGGAATAGTCCGACATAAGTTCGTTGTTATTAAATATCAACTGCTTGCCGACTTCATTCTCAATATAGTCAATCCTTATGCTCTTTGTACCGCAACCCTTGCCGTATTTATTGGTTTTGCACATATAGACATTATTTCTGCGTCTGCCCACGAAATGTTGACCACATTGGCATATTATCAGGCCTGACAATAGATATGTGTATTTGTTGTGCTTATTCAACTCTGTGGTATTGCCTTTGCTGCTCAGTCTTTGCTGTACTGTCGTGAAGGTGCTATCGTCAATAATACGGGTTTCTGGTGTATCCATCTGCTGGTCATTCCAAGTCCGTCTGCCCATTTATATAGACTATTGGCGAGTATCTTGTAGATGGTGGTTTCCCTGAACATTTTACCCTGTTTGGTGGTGGAATTCGCTGTTTGTTCAACCATATTGCTATTTTGGTGCTGCCCCATCCTTCTGCGTACCTACTGAACATCATTTGCACATGATGTACTTCCAAGGGGTTCTGAACCAGTCTTTGGTTCTGAATATCGAAAACCATATGGTATGCTCCCGCCTACCCAAGTTCCTTTATAGTGACAGTCTTTCTTAGTCCTGATTTTACACGGTATTGGATTGTATCGAGTTCGAAGGCGTTAATTGCTGAACAGGATACCAAGCAAAAGGTTGGTTACCGGATTAATACTACCGTCAGGGTTGAGTGTTTTGATGTTCTCTTTCAGGCTGATAAAACAAACCCCCATTTCAGTCCATCCCTTTATTATAGTGACTGCATCTTGCGACCTCGCAAGCCTACTTAACTCGCTACAGAAAACGACATACTGTGGCTTATTGGCTTGTACATATGTCGAGCAATTTTTGCAGTTCTGTTCTATCCTTCATCTTTGCTGCCCCTGATATGGTTTCAGGTATTTCATTCACCAAGTCATAAGAATAAGCCTTGTCATGTATTGCCTGACATCGGCAATTTGCCTATCATTGTCCTGTTTTTGTGTGCTGATCCGATAAAACGCAACCGCCTGATTATTGGTTATTTGTGTATTCATTATCTTTGGTGTTTGTGTTTGGTTCACCAAAGGTAAGAATATACATCAAAGAAACAAGTATCAGGAGAGGGGGCAGGGGGTGAGGTGTATACATCTGCCTATAACAGGAAGATAGAAAGAATGATCACCGTTAAAAAAGCTGTTATGCCCATCACCATGGTGGCAGTGGAATAAACCCTCAGGGTATCATCTGCTTCAATTCCTGAAAAATTGGTTATCACCCAGAAATAGGAATCGTTGGCATGGGAGACCATCATGGATCCTGCGCCCATGGCAAGCATTGTCAGCAATTTACCTGTTTCCCCCCCGAATCCCATATGGTCAAGCATGGGTCCCATGATGGATGCCGCTGTGATTATGGCCACAGTGGATGAACCTTGAGCAGTCTTGAGAATAAATGCCAATAGAAAGGGTATCAGCAAACCCAACCTGGTTTGGGACAGAAAAGCACCGGCCTGTTCTCCGGTTCCCGTGGCCTTAATAATGGCCCCGAATATTCCGCCTGCGGCAGTGATAACAATGATTGGTCCGGCTTTTTCAATGGAAACAGACAGGATATGATTGATGGTTTTGCGCTTGAAGTCCCGTAATAAGGTAAACGACAGGAACATACCTATGAGAAGCGCAATGACAGGATCACCGGCAAGTCCGGTCAGTTTGATCCAGTTCGAAGTACTGTCGGGGAACAGGAATAGAACAAGTGATTTACAGGTGATCAACAGCAGGGGAACCAGGATAGGCAGAAATGATTTCCCGGGGGAGGGAAGGTTTTGTGTTATTGATCCTTCAGCCCCCGGTAATGTTCCTTTGGCCGGCTTTGTGGAAGAACGCGTTGTCATGAACCTGGCCCAGCAATAGCCTGCGGCCGTTGAAGGCACTGCCACTGCAATGCCTATGAGAACAAGATTTCCGATATTGGCACCGATAATACCAGCAGCGGCTGTAGCTCCGGGATGAGGGGGAATGAGGCAATGCACAGTATAGAGGGAACATGCCAGAACAGTGGCCATAAAAACGGGATTTGACATGCTTCTGGATGTCAATGACCTGTTTAGACCGCTTAACACAATGAATCCCGAATCGCAGAAAATGGGTAATCCTGTTATGAAACCTGTGATGGAAATGGCCAGAGATGCACGGTTATTTCCTGTTTTATGGAGTATGAAGTTAGCCATGCTAACGGTAGCGCCGGTAATATCGAGTGTCACCCCGATAATCGCACCGAAAACAATGATCAACCCTATGGAGGCCATAGTATCCCCAAAGCCTTTTTTAAGGGCAGGCACTACTTCGGGGAACGGTAAGACGAGCAAGGCCAGTAACAGCGAAACCAGAAAAAGTGATAAAAAGGAATTGATCTTCAGCCAGGAAGTCAGTACAATGATGAGTATAATGCCCGCCAGAATGAGTGAGAGGCCATGGAGTAAACTCATAATGCCGCTTGATTTGATCAATAAATATAATGATTTATATTATTTGGTAAGAGGTCTGCAAACGGAAATAAAAAACCCGGTCCATCGGACCGGGCATCAAACTGCATAACCCCTGTCTTACAGCACAATTGGCTTATCCATATATAAGTCCAGTATTTTCAATTTAAAAATGTACTCATATTTGGCCTGTAACATATTGGACTGAGCGCTGATCAGATTATTCTGTGATATATTGTAATCTACCGAATTCACCAAACCCACTTCGAACTTTTGGCTGGTGTATTTAAAAGCTTCCTCGTTAAATCTCACTGCTTCCACGGTGGAATAGTATTTTTCACGAGAGGCGGAGGCATCAGCATGGGCCTGCTGAACTTCTTTATACAGGGCCATTTTTGCGATTTCATATTGCAATTGTGTGTCCTGGACCTGTAATTTGGCATTGCTGATGGAGGTTTTGATCTGCCACCTGTTAAAAATGGGGATTGATAATCCGAAAGTGACCTGTTTGTAGAAGTTGTCCGCCAACTGTTCCTTTGCCGTATAGGTGCCGTCGGGATCCATCGGGTCATCTACATTGGGAGAATATCGGCTGGAGAGGTTACCGTTCAGGTCGAGCGATGGTGATACCTGTCCCCAAGCCATAGCCAGCTCTTTTTCCGAGCTTTTCAGGGCGTAATCCGCACTCTTGATCTCAGGCATGGTGGTGAGGGCCACATCATAAATATTCTGCACAGATTCCAACGGTGCTAAAAGCTCCACTTCAATGGCTTGAGGCACCACAATATCGAAACCCGCTACCGAATCGAGATCGAGCAGCTGGGTCAGGTCGAGGTAGGCAATGTCACGATCATTCTGGGCGTTGATTAGCAAGGTTTTATCGTCAGCTTCCTGTGCTTTGATCTGCAGGTATTCCCCCTGGGCCACATTGCCCACTTCCATCAACTTGCGCGTACGCTCGGCCTGCATGGAAGTAACTTCCAGTTTTTTAGCGGCAACATCCGTGAGTTCCTTGGCAAACAGTATTTTGAGGTATGCACGGGTCAACAACAAAGCCATGTCATTCTTGGATTTTTCCAGATCAGCCTGACTTTTGAGATAATCATACTTTGATTTCAGAATATTGTTGTAGGTTTGAAGTCCCGAAAACAGCGTCAGACTGCCGTTTAAGCCCATGTCTCCCGACCAGTAGTCCACATTGACATATTCCAGTTTGGCCATGTCAATAGACTTTCCTGAACTGTAACCGTAGTTGACACCTGCGTTAAAGCTTGGGACAGTATTGAAATAACTTTGCGTCAGATTGTTTTTGTTGTATTGCACGTTCAGTTCCCTCTGTTTGACCTGCAAATTGTTTTCCAGGGCATAGTTGAAACATTCCTGCAGCGACCATACTTTTTGTGCTTTGACGGGTATAAAACCTAACATGATCAGGGAGCACAAAAACAATGTTACTTTTTTCATAAAGGAGAAATTTATTTGGTTTATTGCGATGATTACTTTATTAGTTTTTTGCGGTACAAAACATGAATATGATCGGCATGTTCATCAGGATTGAAAATCTGGATCAGTTCCCACTCTTTGTCGTAATTTTCTATGGCACTTTTCAATTTGTAAATCCTGGCCAATGACCTTTCCAGCGGATCAGTCAATGATGAAAACTCTTCCATTACTTCCCAAGGGAATGATTCTACCCTGAAATTATACCGGATCTTCTGACCGGCCAGAGAAACTTCCACCTCCGCAATTTCTTGCTCTTTAAGGTAAGGTATGGGGATGCAGATCTCTTTCATTGGTTTGGTTTTTTATAATATCTGCCTGATATTCTCCGTAACAATATGCCCGTCGAACAACTGGACGATACGATGAGCCTTATCAGCATCTGACGGGGAGTGTGTCACCATAATAATGGTAGTGCCCTCGTTGTTGAGTTCGGTAAGCAGGCTCATCACTTCTTCGCCATTGGCTGAATCGAGGTTACCGGTAGGCTCATCGGCGAGAATAAGCTGGGGTCTGGTAACCACGGCCCTGGCAATGGCAACGCGTTGCTGCTGGCCTCCCGATAACTGCTGCGGAAAATGTTTCTTGCGATGGGTGATTTTCATCCGTTCCAGTACCTCACCCACTTTTTTCCTCCGTTCGGCCGGGGAAACCTTCAGATAAAGCAAGGGTAGTTCCACATTCTCATACACGGTAAGCTCATCAATGAGATTGAAACTCTGGAATACGAAGCCTATATTCCCTTTGCGAAGATTGGTCCGTTGTTTTTCCTTGTATTTTGCCACTTCTTCGCCATTGAAATAATACTGACCACCACTGGGGGTATCGAGCAGCCCGAGGATGTTCAGAAGTGTGGACTTGCCACATCCGGAGGGTCCCATAATGGCAACAAACTCCCCTTTTTCCACTGTAATATTTACCTTGTTGAGCGCTGTTGTTTCCACTTCATCAGTGCGGAAAACCTTTACCAGATCAGTTGTTTTAATCATAATGAGCGTTTTAATTTTTAAAACTTGTTAGCGATTATTTATTTTTCAGTATGAGTTTGTCTGCATCACCGAAATTTTCATAGTCCGAGATAATTACTTTTTCTCCCGGATTCAGCCCCTCCAATATTTCATAATAGCGGGGATTCTGTCGGCCCATCCTGACTTTTCGCTTTTCAGCGTAGTTTCCTGAAGGGTCAATGACGAATACCCATTGTCCGCCAGTGCTTTGGTAAAATCCTCCCTTGGGCAACAGCAAAGCATTTTCAGATTCACCCAGTTCAAGGTGGATACGGGCGGTTTGTCCAATCCGGATCTGATCGGGAATCGGACTGGTAAACTCCATGTCCACTGCGAACGTTCCATTTTGAACCTCGGGATATACTTTAATGATCCTGAGTGTATTTTTTTGACCGGCAAAATCAAAATCAGCCGGCAAACCCCTGGAAATCCGGGTGATATAATGTTCATCTATCAGGACCCTCATTTTATAGGAATCCAGAATATTAATGGTGCCCACCCTTGTACCGTAATTAATAACTTCTCCCACTTCGGGATGCAGCGTAGCCAGTTCCCCGTCAACCGATGCCTTGATATCAAGATTGTCCATCCTTCTGCGGGTCAGGTTCAGGTTTTTCTGCATCCGGTCAATAGATTCTTCATCAGCCTGAATACGGGTTTTGGTGTAAATGGAATCACGTTCAAATTTCTGCTGCTGAAGTTCCAACTGGATCTTGGTTTCCTCATACTGTTCCTTTGAAAACTCAAATTCTTCTTTTGATATGAGATCCTGCACGATGAGCTTCCGGTTATTGTTATACTGCCGTTCAAGCTTCTTTAACAAATACTGCAACTGCAGGATGGTTGATCGGGTTTGTATGTTCTGATTCTCAAGGTTGATGCGGGCAGTTTTAAGATCATTTACCGCACGCGCTACATCAGCCTCATTGCTTGAAATATCAAGCAAAAGATTATAATTGCTTAATTTGAGAATGACATCCCCTTTTTTGACCATGGTTCCTTCTTCTATTAGGATCTCCTCCACGCGCCCCGATTCAACGGCATCGAGATAAACGGTCTTGATGGGCTCCACAGTGCCGTTTACCGAAATGTAATCCTGGTATTTTCCTGCTGTTACTTCCCCTATGGCAATCTTGTCATTTTCTACATTCAGTTTGGATCGTTTGTCCCCAAAGATCATTTGTAAAACAATCAGCAGGAACACCAAACCTCCAATCCCCATCCATACGTGTTTTTTCTGTAGTCCTTTTTTCTCAATTTTTCTGTCCATTCCTTCCATAGGTAGATGCAAAATAGCTGTAAATGAAAATCATATTAATACATCTTTTAGCATGAATTATGCCATTTCTAATAATGGGTTAAAATACAATTATTTATTAAAATATATTTTATATTGTTTACAGACTTTTTTGTACAAAATTGAAACACTTGCAGTACGAAAACGGACAATTTCCTTTTGATCCAATTGTTTAATAAAGCATCTGATCGCCCTGATTTATTTCAAACTAATTATTTACTTTTGTTAGGATGTTGTAATAATAAACCCCATGAGTGAAAAAATTGGAAATATTCTTGCGATTGATGATAATGAGGATATCCTGTTTGCATTAAAGCTTCTGCTGAAACCTCATGTTGAAAAATTAACCGTGCTGAATAATCCGGAGAAGATACCGGAAATACTGGTTAAAGAGAACTTCGACATGATCCTGCTCGACATGAACTTTAATAAGGATGCCATCAGCGGGCAGGAAGGTTTTGATTGGCTTGGCCGGATTCTTGAAATTGATCCTCAGGCTGTTGTAGTTTTCATTACGGCCTATGGTGATGCCGAAAGAGCTGTGAAAGCCATTAAATCGGGGGCAACGGATTTTGTTCTGAAACCCTGGCAAAATGAAAAGCTGCTGGCTACGATTTCTTCCTCCATTAAATTAAGGCGGTCACGGCTCGAGGCGAATGATCTCAGGGCCAAGCAGAAAGAAATGAGTGCTGTGATGGACCAGCCCTTTGTTGATTTTGTAGGCAGCTCCGTGAAAATGCAGGATGTTTTCAACACCATTAAGAAGGTTGCTCAAACCGACGCCAATGTTTTGATCCTGGGGGAGAATGGTACCGGTAAAGAACTTGTTGCCCGCGCCCTGCACCGCAATTCACCAAGGCGCGACGAAGTATTCATCAGCGTCGATCTTGGATCGCTGAGCGATACCTTGTTCGAAAGCGAATTGTTCGGTCATGAAAGAGGAGCGTTTACCGATGCCAAAAAGGAGAAACCAGGCCGGTTCGAAATTGCCTCCAAGGGTACCCTTTTTCTGGATGAAATCGGAAACCTGCCAATGCCCCTTCAATCGAAAATACTGACGGTTATTGAACGCCACGAAGTGACCCGGGTTGGAGCAAACCGGCCAATTCCGGTGGATGTCCGACTGATTTGTGCCACCAACAGCGATCTTTACGAAACGGTGAGTAATAACCTGTTCCGGCAGGATTTGTTGTACCGGATCAACACGGTTGAAATACACCTTCCTCCTTTGCGCGAAAGAGGCGATGATATTGAATTGCTCTCCAGTCATTTTCTGAAAATCTATTCGAAGAAATACCGGAAATCCCTGAGGGGAATCACTTCAGCAGCCCTGAAAAAGCTGATGCATTATGCCTGGCCCGGCAATGTGCGCGAATTGCAGCATGCCATTGAAAGGGCGGTGATTATGACTGAAACCCCTTCCCTGGAACCTGAGGATTTCATATTATCCCCTCCACGCAAGAAATCGGGTGACCTTGAATTCGAAACCTACAACCTGGATGATATCGAAAAACAGGTGATCGAAAAGGTTATGAAACAAAACCAGGGCAATATTTCACAGGCTGCCCAGGAACTTGGACTTACCAGAACATCGTTGTACCGCAGGATTGAAAAGTATGGGTTTTAGAAACTACAGGCTCAATATTATTGTTCGTGTCATTCTGCTGGCTGCGACCATTTATCTGTTGTTTTATACGCTGAAATCCAACTTGTTTATAGCCCCTGTCATTGTGGCAGTCACTGTGATCTTTCAAATTGCTTCACTCATCCGTTATCTTGACAAGACCAACAGGGAACTGACCAGTTTTCTGCAATCTATCCGGTTTTCTGAATTCACCCGTTCCTTCCAGATCGAAGGGATGGGGGGCACCTTCAATGAACTGAATAAGGCTTTCAATGAGGTAATGCAGGATTTTCAAAAGGTACGGGCCGAAAAGGAAGAAAGTTTTCATTACCTGCAAACCATTGTTCAGAATATCGACGTGAGCGTTATTGCTTATGGTGCCGATGGTAACATTGAACTGATCAATAAAACTGCAAAGAAATTGTTCCAGCTGGCGAGTATCCGTAATATCAAGTCGCTGGAAACGCTCAGTCCCGATTTGGTCCACACCCTTTTGAGTATCAAACCGGGCGAGAACAAGCTGGTGAAAGTCCAGTTTGAGGATGATATTTTACAGCTGGCCATTTATGCCTCCACGATCAAGGTAAAGGATAAGCTTATTTACCTGGTTACCATCAAGGATATCCAGAATGTGCTGGAGGAACAGGAAACCGAAGCCTGGCAGAAACTTATCCGGGTACTTACCCACGAGATCATGAATTCGATCACGCCCATCGCCTCCTTATCCTCCACCCTCGACCTGATGCTTAAAGGTATGGTGGCCCAGGGTAACGGAGAATCATTGCAGATTGACAGGGAATCAGTTGGTGAAATCCAGGAGGCATTGCAAACCATCAACAAACGGAGTACCGGATTACTCCATTTTGTGAATACCTACCGCAACCTCACGCGCATTCCAAAACCGAATTTCAGGCTTTGCAGTGTCAGGGAATTATTTGATAATATTGAAAAACTCATGCAGGAAGAAATACATAAATGCGGATTTGAGTTTATTGTCAAAGTTGATCCCGAAAGTCTTGAATTTACTGCAGATGATCAGCTGATTGAACAGGTGCTTATCAACCTGCTGAAAAATGCCATGCATGCCTTGAATGGTAAAGTATCCGGGAAAATTCAACTGCTGGCATTTATGAATAAAAGAGGTCGTATTACCCTGCAGGTGATTGACAACGGACCTGGTATACTCAAAGATGTTCTCGACAAGATTTTCATTCCTTTTTTCACCACCAAACCCTCAGGGTCAGGTATCGGACTGAGCCTTTCCAAACAGATACTGCGGCTTCACAATGCCACGATTACTGCACATTCTGAACCTGATGTGGAAACTGTGTTTACCATGACGTTTTAAATGCTGCCTGATAAGATAAAGTCTAATTTAAACTCATTCTAAACAAAACATTATATAAACATATCTAGATTTATATATATTTGTGGCAAAACTGTAAACTATGGACACCTCCACCATCAACCTCCGCTATACCGAACTGGCCAATGAATCCTGCTGCCTCTCCTGTGGCGGTGCTGTCCGGTACGCTGAACCATTGCCCGGGGAATGCTGTGTGGACCTGGGCAGCGGCAGGGGCACCGATGCACTCCGCATGGCGGAAGCCGTAGGCGATAAGGGATTTGTATTTGGTATTGATGTTTCGGACGGGATGCTTGAAACCGCACAGAGGAGTGCTGAAAAGCTGGGAGTGACCAATATCTCCTTTGTGCGATCGGACCTTGAGAAAATTGCCGTTCCGTCGGGTGTCGCTGACCTGGTGATCTCCAATTGCACCATCAATCATGCCACTGATAAATTAAAAGTATGGAATGAAGTTTACCGTATTTTAAAAGGCGGTGGCAGGTTTGTGGTGAGTGATATTTACGCCGTTATGCCAATACCCGAAGAATACCGCAACGATCCGGTAGCCGTATCTGAATGTTGGGCCGGTGCCGTAACCCGCGAGGAGTACTTAAATACGCTTGCCAAAGCAGGTTTTACAGGAATCAGCATTTTGGAAGAAAGCCAACCCTATTCCAAAGGCTTGACAGAAGTTGTTAGTTTCACTATCTTTGGTAAAAAAGGAAACGAAATGTTGTTGTTGTTCCTGAATAAATTTCTAATAATTCAAATTCATAATTCCTGCCTGCCGGCAGTAAGGCATAATTCATAATATCATAATTCATAATTCATAATTCTTATAATGAAATCATTAATCACAAAAAGAAAAGCTGAGAAAAAGCAGAAAGTTGCACAATGTTGTGCAAAGACTTCTAAAATTGTTGCCGGTTGCCACGACTAACCACTAAAATTAATGGAGCTTTCCAGGCATAATATCCTTTCGAGGATTCATCGTTCCGATGATTATTTTATAGTAAATGTGCTCTCAGGAAACGCTGATATTCTTTCTCCCCCGGAGGCGGCCAGGGTGCTGAACAATGCTGTTATTGATGATCCGGCATATATCAGTAAAGGATACGTGGTCGATCCTGTGCAGGAAGATAAATTATTCCGGCTCAAATACCTTGATTTTCTTGATGCCCGTGATACCGATGAGGTCCAGCTCTTTTACGTACCCACCTACACCTGCAATTTCAACTGTTCCTATTGTTATCAGGAAGGTTATCTGCAGTCTTCGGTAAGCAAAAATCGGGAAATCGCCGGTGCTTTTTTCGATTATGTTCAAGCTAATTTCAAAGGAAGAAAGAAATATATTACCCTTTTTGGCGGTGAACCATTGCTGGCTGATCAGCAAACCAGGGAGTTTATTGTTTTTTTTCTTGGCCGATGCCGTGAACTTGGTCTTGAATTGGCCATTGTGACCAACGGTTATCACCTGAGTGAGTTTGTGCCTTTGCTGGCAAATGAGGGAATCCGGGAAATCCAGGTCACGCTTGACGGTCCTGAATCCGTGCATAATAACAGGCGACCCCTGAAAGGGGGTCAGGGTACCTTCCAAAACATCAGCAGAGGGATTGATCACGCATTGCAGGCTGGTTTACCGGTTAATCTGCGGGTAGTGCTTGACCGTGAGAATATTGCCGCACTGCCTTCACTCGCGAATTATGCCATTGACAAAGGCTGGACCGGTTCACCTTTGTTTAAAACACAGCTGGGACGTAATTATGAGTTGCATTACTGCCAGTCACAGCAAGCCAGGCTCTATTCCAGGATTGATCTTTACAGGGACCTGTATGACCTTATCCTGCAATATCCGCACATCCTGCAATTCCACAAGCCTGCCTATTCCATCGCCAAGTTTCTTTTCGAGAACGGAGAATTGCCTCCTCCCTTGTTCGATTCATGTCCCGGATGTAAAACAGAATGGGCCTTTGACCATACCGGAAAGATATACTCATGCACTGCCACAGTGGGCAAACCCGGTGAAGAATTGGGTACATTTTATCCCCGTGTTGAATTTAAAAGGGAACAGATTGAATTGTGGCAGCAACGCGACGTATTAAGCATTAAATCCTGTACCTCCTGCAACCTCAGACTGGCCTGCGGGGGCGGATGTACCAGTGTTGCTTTTAACCGTGAAAAGAAGTTGCATGCACCCGACTGCAGACCGGTTAAAGAACTGCTCGAACTGGGGATAGCACTGTATTCCTCGGTGTCTGTGAATGAGTAAAGAGTAACACGCAAAAATCAAAACCTCACCGATCACCAATCACCAATCACCAATTACCTAAAATACCATGAAAGAGATCCTGACAGCTGATTTTGAAACTGAAGTATTACAGGCGGAAAAAGTAGTACTTGACTTCTATTCTTCCGAATGTCCTCCCTGCGAAGCATTGGCTCCCAAGTTTGAATCACTTGAAAAACTCTACGGCAAGGACATTAAGTTTTTAAAAGTTTTCAGGCAGCAAAACCGTGACCTGGCCGAAAGATTGGGTGTTCTCAGTTCACCAACCCTGATCTTTTTTGACAAGGGTCATGAAACCGGCATCAGATTAAGCGGAGGGATCAAGCGTTCGGAAATTATGTTTAATCTCAATGCCATGCTCCCGAAAGAAAGGGTAGCAAGCATCGCCAGTCAAATCAGTCCATTCACTACTCCTTATGATGTTGCAATAATTGGCAGTGGTCCGGGTGGACTAACAGCAGGATTATACCTCTGCCAGGCACGCATTAACACGGTACTGATCGACACCGGTTTACCCGGCGGACATGTTAGTCTTACCCACCAGGTATCCAATTATCCGGGATTCATTGAGCCGCAGCCCGGATACCTGCTGTCACACAACATGTCGGAACAAACCAAGAAATGTGGCAGTGTATTCAAAGTCGCTGTGGATGTCACAAAGGTTGACCTTCAAAATAAAGAAATCGTCATTGATGAAAATGAGACCCTTCGGGTGAAAAAAATTATCATTGCCACAGGCACATCTCCTAATTATCTGAATATACCTGGAGAAAAGGAGTTTAAAGGGAAAGGAATTTCTTACTGTGCTACCTGTGATGCCAAGTATTATGGCGACAAAGAGGTTGTTGTCATTGGCGGAGGGAATTCAGCAGTAGAAGAAGCGGATTTTATTACAAAATTTGCCTCGAAGGTGACCATGGTGCATCAGTTTGATAAGTTCCAGGCAAACAAACAGGCACAGGAAAAACTGCTGGCCAATCCTTCCGTCAACGTTTTGTTCCGGCATGAACCCCGGTCCTTTACCCGCCAGGGTGATAAGATGGTTGTTGCCGTCGAAAACCTGCAAAATGGCCAGATCACCGAGCTGATCACCGATGGAATTTTCATTTTTGTGGGCATGAAACCGAATATTGACCTTTTCAGCGGAAAACTGGCACTCGATGAATGGGGCTATCTGAAGACAGATGAAGACATGCGAACCAATCTGCATGATGTTTATGCCGTAGGAGATGTCAGAAGCAAAAAATACAGACAAATCACTACGGCCATCGCTGATGGAACCATTGCCGCAATCAATATTACCAGGGAACTTGATCATTGACGGCATTGTTAATCTTTTGTTAAAAGGAAGGCATTATTATACTGATTATCTTTTTGTTATTGCATTCAATAACTCGAATGGCGCAGTGTGCCCTGAACATTCAGGGAGCAGTTGTGTTTAATGATCGTTATGCTACTTTAAACAATTAATAAAAAGAATGCAATATGAATAAGAATCGTATAATTTATGTGACCGTTTCAGTACTGTTGGTATTTTCATTTGCCCTGAATGCCCAGCAATCACAAAAGCAAACGTCATCCAGTAAGCTTGGTATTAATACAGCGGAAAGCAAGGTGAACTGGCTGGGTAAGAAACCCACAGGTGAACATACCGGTTACGTGAAACTATCTGATGGAGAAATACTCCTCGATAAAAATGAAATTAAAGGAGGATCCTTTGTTATTGATTTCAATACAATTACTAACACAGATCTGAAAGATGAAGGAATGAATGCCCGCCTGGTTGGCCATCTGAAATCGGCTGACTTTTTTGATGTGGCAAAATATCCTACTGCCAAATTTGCTATTACCAGGATCACCAAGCTTTCTGGAACGGCTGCCGGTGCGGCAAAGGCTACTCATAATATTGAGGGGGATCTTACTATTAAGGGGATCACAAAAAAAATAAGTTTTGATGCCAGCATTAACCTGTTGAACGGTAAACTCACGGCAAGCACGTCTGCATTTACCATCGATCGGACACAGTGGGGTGTAAATTACCAGTCCAAATCAGTATTCGCCGAACTGAAAGATCAGTTTATTTATGATGACATGACGCTGTCGATCGAGCTTGTATCGAAATAAAGTATCCTTTAATGACCGTTTAAACCCCGTTTTGCACAAGAACGGGGTTTTGTTTTTATTCCGGTAATTGGTTCATGAATAAACGGCATACGTTTATTTATTTTTGCAATAGTGAACATTTCCTGCATATTTGAAGCGTAATTATTTTATCTGTCAATTATGAATACAACACGTTTTGGATTCCTGGCAATCCTTTTATCACTTCTTTCGCAGATTGCACTTTTCGGGCAGGAAACCATCAAAATTACCCGACTGAATACTCCGGTCGAATTTGATGGACATTTATCCGAAGCATCCTGGGAAGGTTTGGAATTCTTTCCGCTCATACAGAACAGACCCAATTTCGGTAACGAACCTTCTGAGATCAGCGAGGTGATGATCGCCTATGACAATGAATACCTCTGGGTGGGAGCCCGGCTGTATATGCGTGATGCAAAAAAGATCTTCGCCAACAGTAAAAAAAGGGATGAAATGCTGTTTGGATTTGATTCCTTCGGAATTTTACTCGACAGCTATAATGACAATGAAACTGCCCTGGCATTTTTTACCACACCAACCGGATTAAGAACAGATTATGCGGTATCTAACGATGCTGCAGGTAGTGGAGGTGGTGGTGGTCAGGGTCCTCCGGGATTCGATGCACTGAATTTCAGCTGGAATACATTCTGGGATGTTAAAACCACAAGGGATGACAGGGGCTGGTACGTGGAGATGCGGATACCTTTCTCAAGCATTCGCTTTAAGCCTCAGGATGATTTAGCCAACATGGGTCTGATCATCAGCCGGACCATCAGTGCCAATAGCGAAACCGATACCTGGCCGGCCATTGATCCCAAATATGGCTTTATGGCAACCAGCAAACCCTCACAGGCTACCACCGTTGTATTTGAGGGGGCAAGACCTTCAAAGCCGGTATATGTCTCTCCTTTTATCATCGCCGGATATTCAAAGGACTGGGAATTGGATTCCACGGGAACGACCTATTTACCTGATGATAATCCTCAATATAATGCCGGCCTGGATATAAAATACAGCATAAACAGCAACCTGACACTCGATCTGACCGCCAATACCGATTTTGCGCAGGTTGAAGCAGACGACCAGCAGGTAAATCTCAACCGGTATGATCTTTTTTTCCCGGAAAAACGTGTCTTTTTCCAGGAAAGATCCAGTTTGTTCAGTTTTAACCTGGGTGGGATGTCGGATCTTTTCTACAGTCGGAATATCGGAATATCTGAAGACGGAAATCCCATCCGGATCTATGGCGGAGCCAGGCTGACAGGACGTATGGGCAAGTGGGATGTGGGACTCCTCGATATGCAAACCAAGGAATATGAGGAAACCCCGAGTGAAAATTTTGGAGTGTTGCGCATGCGCCGGCAGGTGATCAATCCGAATTCCTACGTTGGGGGTATTTTTACTTCCAGATTGGGGATGAACGGTGAACAGAACTTTGCCTATGGATTGGACGGGATTTTCAGACTCTTCGGCGATGATTATCTCAATGTTAAGGCGGCCCAGTCCTACGATAAGGAAATCGACAATACACTGGCTTCTATCGATCCTTCTTTTTTCATGGTGAACTGGGAACGTCGTTCCGAGGAAGGATTTGCCTATAATCTTAATTATTCCTATTCCGGCCAGAAATTCAATCCGGGTATCGGATTTGTCCAGCGCCCCGGTATGCAGGGATTTCAGGGAGGTCTAATGTACGGCTGGATACCCGGAGAGGAATCGAAGGTGTTCAACTACAATGTGAACATACGAGGTGAGCGTTATACGCGGCTTGAGGATGGTCAGCTGGAGTCTTTGCGCATTGGGCCCGGATTTGAACTCAATACAAAAAGGGAAATTGGCGGGGAGCTCTCGGTGGAATACCAGGAGGAAGGAGTTTTGAATGACTTTCCGCTGACTGACAGTATTTGGATTAAAGCTGGCAACTATTCGTTTGTGGGCGTCCGGGGGGACATCCGTACACCGGAGTCGAAAAAAATATCAGCCCGTCTGGAGCTGAATGGAGGAGGATTTTTCGATGGCCGGAATTACGGTATCGAGGTTGAATCCATGCTCAATTTCTCCTCCAGTCTGCAACTTTCAGCAGCTTATGAATTCAATGCCATTCGGTTTCCTGACCGGGAAACCAATAATGCCCTGAACATTCATTCCACCAATGTGAAAGCCCTGTTTATGCTGAACACCAAAATTTCTGCCAGTGTACTGGTGCAGTATGTCAATATCGAGGATGAGTTCATAACCAATTTCAGGTTTCGTTACAATCCCCGGGAAGGAAACGATTTTTACATTGTATACAACGGATTTCGGGGCCTCAACGACAACAATGAGATTCCGGCACCGCCATCTTATTATAACCGCACCATCATGCTTAAATACACGCATACTTTCAGATTGTGATATGGCCCAAAGAGTTTAGTTTAAATACACTTTAATACACCGGGATATGACTAAGAAATTTTTCCTTCAGGCTGGTTTTTGGCTCACTATTTTTGTGATCAATCTGGCTTTTTCCCCACGCAATGATCATTCTTCGAATGGCCTTGTGTTTGAAATAATATGTCTGCTGGTGTATGCTGCGGCATTTTACCTGAATGTCCTTTACCTGTTTCCAAAGTATTATGAACGCAGCAATTTAAAGTATATTCTGTTCAGTGCTGCCCTTATCTTCTTGATATTCTTTGTTATACACGCAATAAACCGGTTTATGTTCTGGCATCCGGGCAGGCGGCATCACGATAACTGGTTCCAAATATTTATCTCGTTCAGGCAATTGCTGTGGCTTGCGTTCATTTATCTTATCGGAACAGTATACTCCATCCAGCATATGTTGAACCAGCAGATCAGCCGCAACAAGAAAATGATGGAGGAAAAACTGGAGACAGAACTTCAGTTGCTCAAAGCACAGATCAATCCCCATTTCCTTTTTAACGCCCTGAACAATATCTATTCTTTAACTTACATGAAATCGGAGAAAGCTCCGGATAGCGTATTGAAATTGTCGGAAATGCTACGGTATGTGCTGGAGGATTGCAGTTCGGAAAAGGTACCGTTACGGAATGAAATTGCCTATATGAATAATCTGATTGATTTTTATAAAATGAAAAGTCCGGGCAAACGTAAGATCCAGTTTACCGAAAACATAGGGAATATGGACGTGCGCATTGCACCTATGCTTTTTATACCCTTTATCGAAAACAGTTTCAAGTACAGCCGGATCGAAGAAGATAAATCAGGATATATCCTGATCCATCTGCAGGAAACTGCGGGCAAATTGTACTTTACGATTAAGAATTCTATATTTTTGGAGAGAACTATTTTAAACGGTTCAAGAAAGGGGATAGCCAATGTTCAGCAAAGGCTTGAGATCATTTATCCCCAAAAACATAAGCTCACTATAGGCGAAGAAGGAAATGAGTACTCAGTAGAATTGGAAATTGACCTGACATGAAGCTTACCTGTGCCATCGTTGACGATGAATTTTTAGCCAGACAATACCTTAAGGATTATGTGGAAAAACTGTCTTTTCTGGAACTGGTAGGCGATTTCAATTCTCCTCTGATGATCCTGGAAGAATTAAAGCGGAATGCCATTGATATCCTTTTCCTGGATATCCAGATGCCGGACATCTCAGGTCTCGATTTCCTGAAAACGATCAGTCCCCAGCCTTATGTAATTTTAACCACCGCTTATAAGGAATATGCACTGGAGGGATATGAGCACAATGTGATTGATTACCTGTTAAAGCCTTTTTCATTTGACAGGTTCCTGAAGGCTGTAAACAAGGCAGTTGACAAGATAGAGAAAGAAAGATCTGCCGGCAACAACGGGAAATCATCCGGAGAGGGTCCATTACCGGTTGTGGAAGATACTTACATGACCATCCGGGCTGACAGAAAATGGTACAAGATCAATTTCGATGATCTGATGTATATGGAAGGACAAAAAGCCTACGTTACTTTTCATACCAGAACAAAAAAGATCACAGGACTCATTTCCCTGAAGGAACTGGAAGAATCACTTCCTGCGGACAAATTTATACGTATCCATAAATCTTTCATAGTTTCCATAAAACATATCGATACGCTCGAAGGAAATATGATCGGAATTTCCGGTCAAAAGTTGTCGGTTGGCAGCAGTTACCGCGAAAAGGTACATAACCTGTTCAATATTAAGCAGCAGGACCTGGATAAAACCCCGGAAGATGATCAACTATCGTCATGAATGAGAAGAAGGAAGAATTCGCAAATGCACTGATCCATGGTCTGGGTGCAATCCTGTTCCTGGCAGCCGCACCGGTGCTACTGGCTTACACTTTTCATCAGCGTGAATCCAGGGTTTTCTGGCCGGTAATTGTCTTTATATTCTGTCTATTAACTACCTACGTCACCTCCACAGTGTATCATGCCGTTACGCATCCCGATTATAAAAGGGTTTTGAGAATATTCGACCACATCAGTATCTTTTTATTGATCGGAGGAACCTTTACGCCAATTGTCTATTATAATATGGGTGACTGGAACGGAGTCCCATTCCTGTTGGTTTTCTGGGGTGTATTGGCCTGTGGAATGATTCTGAAAATATTCTTTACAGGAAAATATAAAGCTCTCAGTACAATCTTTTATGTTGGTGTGGCATGGATGGGGGCAATGTTTTCAGGACCGCTGCTTCATAACCTGCCCAGACAGATCTTGTATTATCTTCTGCTCGGAGGCGCTTTTTATACAGCAGGCACATTTTTCTACATGCGAAAAAAACTGTTGTATCACCATGCTTTCTGGCATTTGTTTGTGCTGGCCGGTAGTGTTTCCCATTTTTTCGCCATTGCCGTTTCTCTGGTCAGGTAAGGGTACAGGGACCATTCCCGATCACACGGAAAGGGCTTACAATGCCAGCCTTTTCCAAACCGCCTCCCGATACGTATCCCCAATGGGAATAACAGCCTCCCTGATCCTGATTCGTCCATGTTCAATGGCTTCGATCTTGTTTATGGCAACCATATAGGATTTGTGCACACGGATGAATTTTTCCTCCGGCAACACTCCCGAAATATTCTTCAGTGTCATTAGGGTAAGGATCTTTGTCATGTCTCAGGATCACATAGAGATAATCCCCCCGGCTCTCAATATACAATATGTCATCGAAATTGACCTTTTCAAGCCGATATTCCGTTTTCAGGAAAACAAAGCCATCCTGGTCCTTTCCTGCCTGATGAGTGGCATTGGATTGTTGAAGGTATTGATAAACCTTTTCCACAGCTTTCAGGAAACGCTCAAAGGAAAACGGCTTTAACAAATAATCGCTGATATTTAATTCATAACCTTTCAAGGCATACTGATCGTATGCAGTTGTCAAGATCACTGCCGGTTTTGGATTCAGAATTTCAATCAACTGAATTCCGGTAAGATTGTCCATTTGGACATCGAGGAAAACGAGGTCCACCGGATGCTGTTTCAGAAAAACGAGCGCATCAAGTGCTGAATTAAACGATGAAACGAGTTTAAGATAGGGTATCCTGCCGATAAATCCTTCAATCTTAGCCAGGGAGAGTGGCTCGTCATCGACTGCAATACAGCACAAAGTCATATAAGTTCTATTTTAAGTTCAACCTTAAAAAGGGTTTCCGTTTGATCAAGGGTAAGTTCATAGTGCCCGGGATATTGCATTTCCAAACGTTTTCTGACATTATCAAGGCCAAAACCTCCGGAATGATGGCCTGCAGAGGCAATATGGTTCTCGCAGGAAAAAACGACCCTGTCTTTCGCCATCAGAATTCCTATGCTCAGGCCCTTCTGAATACCAGAGGCATCGGTATGTTTGAATGCATTTTCAATAAAGGGGATAAAAAGCATGGGCGCGATCATTTTATTTTCCGGATCACCTCTTTTTTCATAAATTATCATCGCGTCCCCGCTGTGACGTAACCGTTGAAGATCAATATAAGCCTCTATATGCTCCAATTCCTGTTGAAGCGGGACCTTGTCATTCACAGCATCATAAATGACATACCTGAGCAATGAGGATAATTTGATCAGGGACTCAGACGCTTTTGCCTGGTCGGAAATGATCAGGGAATCAATATTATTGAGCGTGTTAAACAAGAAATGGGGATTTACCTGAGCTTTTAGCAGCATCAGTTCACTTCGCAATTTCTCTTCTTCCAGGGTGCTTTTTTTCTGCATTTCATCATACCAGCCGATGACTATTCTGAAGACAATCCCAAAAGCTGCTGCTACCGTCATGGCAATTGATCCTGAAAAATGCATGGACGGATAATAGAAAAAACGGAACGTTGCCTCGTCACTCCATATGTAATGCAATACCTGCATGCAAAAATAACCTACCAGGGTGACCAGGTTAATCAGCACCAAAAGGAACAATAAAAATGTAAAAAACCTTCTTTTTGCCAGATAGCTGGGCACCAGCCACAGGTAACAGGTGTAGAAAACGACAAGGGGAAAGATCCTGGAAACGATGTAAGGTATTAATTCCCGGAGTGACCCGAGGGAGGTAAAAGAATGGGGAAGGTCAATGACTACCGCCAGGCTAAGAACAAAGAAATGGAAAAACAGGCTCAATCGCCTGTTTTTTAATGGTGTAGTCTTACCGCTTTTCATGAATTCAAATAAAATAAAAGTAACTATTTGTCCGGTTTCATTTCTTTGAATTTTCAGTATTCATGCTTTTCTGCAGGAATAATCCGGTACCATTCGTAAACTACTCTAAAAAGGGTACCGAATAGCGCCGCCATGGTGATGGCATGAAAACCCGAGAAATGCATAGCCGCTGAATAGAAAAATCCCTCGCCTGAATGCGTGAGGATTCGGTGCGACAGTTGCAGCGATGAATAACCGATAAAGGTGACCAGGTTTGCAGCTACGAAAACCAGCAGGACAAAAAGCGCTGTCCGTTTTACGGTAAGATAGGCAGGAACTAGCCATAGAAAACAAATATAAAACATGGCAAGCAAAAAGAACAGCGAAAGCAGGTAATGCAAAAATCCATCCGGCGAACTGAACAATCGTTCAAACGAAGGTGGACTTAACAGGCAGGCGAGGATCAGCACGGTGAGATGCAGCGTGATTCCGAATTTCTGAGATTTCATGTTGTTGTGATTTATTGGTTACGGTCCAAAAATCACAATTCGCTGCGGTTCCTGCAATTTTATTCGTTGAACTGACGGAATACCCCGATGAACCGGCATTATTTTGACTGATTTTCTTGGCATTCTCAGGAAAATTGAGTAAATTAGGTATAATCCTCAAATCCTCAAGCACCATGAATACTTATATTTACCTGAGTGTTTTGCCGGAGGCTTTAATTGCCTCCATGTTACCTCCCAAGGATTTTGCCGAATACATGGCCACCGGTACCCGGAAAAAAACGCGTGGACAGGCTATTTTTTTTGAGGTGGATCAGGACATAGCGCGGAACATATTGCCAACGGAATACATCAACAGGCGGTGCGTCCGCAAAGCTGACGGTTCACCAAAAAGCTCGGTATATCTCACCATTTACCGCGCGCTGGAGCATCTACCCCTGAGAGCTTTAAAAAATCTTTTTTTGGTTACGGATGACGGAAGAGTTTTGGAATTGAGTAAGGGCCCTTACGACAGTAAAACTGAAGTTCCCAAACAGCTGCATCTATATCAGGAACTGTGTCCGGTAACCCCCATTATCGCCAGTACCCTTCCTCCTTCTGTTTTTGCGAAGGAAATGACTTTGGAAAACGAGCAGGTTCATATCCCAAAACTTATGTTCGTGGAATTAATACTCGATCAGCTGGCCTTTGATCCCGTACGTGGATCGGCCCATAATTTACCTTACACCGATATCGGACATTTGCGTGATTGTCTGATCATCCTGAAAAATGAGGAGGGTAAGAGCCGCAAAACCGTTCAGCGAACCTTCAACGGGACATTGCTGTACAGGACCTGCACCAATGGATTTTTTGTGGCATCAAAGGATGAATTCATCTATTATCCTTACCCGTCGATGCAAAAACTGGAAGAAGAAAACTACGATTTCTGGAGGTCTTTTTGAGTATTCCGCAGGTACTCCAGATGCTTCATGACAAACCTGAGTTCACTCCAGGAAACCTGGTCCCCTAAAGCAGCTTTCACCGATCCCAGGCGATTGTCGCCCTTGCCTTCGAAATGGGTGGCGATCATTTTCGCAATATCCGGCGAAACAAAATCATGAACCGGTATATCACCGGTACCAATGAAATAAGCCAGGTGACCTTCGATGGTAGACACTGCCATGCTTCTTTCTTCAGCGATTTGAAGGATCGTTTTACCTGATTTATACAGGTTATAACTTATTTGTTTTGTATCCTCCTTAATCCGGACAGGAACAGCCTTCTCCGCAATGGTTTCAACAGGTGGCTGAAGATCATGCTCCTGGCAATACGCTGCAATAATCATTAAAAGTTCATCCCCGAATTTCTCCGACTTTTTCTTTCCCATGCCCTTGATTTTTTTGAGGGACATCATGGTCTGAGGATGGAAATTGGAAAGGGTAACCAGGGTGCCCTGAGGCAGTATCATGTACTGCGGCAGGTTCATTTCCCTTGCTTTGTGGTCGCGCCAGGCTTTGATCCTCCTGAATAGGGCCTGATGCTGAATGACCCCGGAGGTATCCTCGACCGATCTGACCGTTGAATTTTTACCGGGAGGAGCAACTATGGCAGCTTTGGCCTTGACCTCCAGATATTCTTTGACGCTGAAACCTGTTCTGGCTGCATTCAGACAGGCCAGTTTTATGCCTGCTTCCTGTCTGACTCTCTCCACGGCTTCGGTGACCGACTTGCGTACTGTTTTATTATCGGTTTCCAATATCATTCCGGCATTTACTCCATCCATGGCCCCGGAAATCTTATCAGCAAAGAATTCACAGGCTTTCATAACCCGCTCCTGTAAAGGAGCATTGGTTTCAGCATCAGCATGGAGGGTAAAAAGCTGCTTCAACTGCGGGTAAAACTTCTCAGATATCCCTGTGAGATCTGATTTGACGGATGTGGCCAAAAGGTTCAGCACTTCCTGATGATTTCCAAGAATGCTGTCCCGATGTTCATGCAGAAGCCTGAGGCAATATTGCACTGCTCTAACCAGCGGATTAAAATCGAACAACTCGGTCAGCAACATATGCTGGTACGCTTGTTTCGATTCGGTCAATTGTTCCTGCCCGGGTTGATTTTGTTCCGCTTCACGAACAAAACCCGATACCGCTGGATCTCCGATAATGCCCCGCTGACTGACTTGCGTGCTCAATACAAGTCCTTCCAATGAACGGCACCGGCTAAGTGCCACATAAACCTGCCCATGTGCAAAAGCAGCATGGGCATCAATGATGGCCTTGTCAAAAGTAAGACCCTGACTCTTGTGTATGGTAATGGCCCAGGCCAGTTTTAAAGGGTATTGTGTAAAAGTACCAATGACGGTTTCCTCAATTTCTTTGGTCTCGGAATGAAGCGAATATTTCATATTTTGCCATTCGGCCATTTCCACCACAATCGTTGCCTCATCGCCCGGGCATTTGACCACGATGGAATTCTCCCCGATACGCTCAATCCTGCCTATTTTGCCATTAAAATAAAGCTTATCCCTGGAAGCATCATTCTTAATAAACATAACCTGGGCGCCGGTTTTAAGCAAAAGCTCGCTGGCTGTGGGATAAAGATATTCAGGGAAATCATCCGTGACAATTGCCCTGAAGGCACGAGCCCGTCCCGGAAGTTTGTCCAGTTTGGAGTCATTAATGGCTTGTGCCTGGGAATTATGGGTGGTAAGGGTGATATAACCCTCACTGTCATCCGGACTGAAGTGGGGATCATATCTTTTGTTAAGCTCCCGTAGGGCTTCTGTATCCAAACGGTTATCGCGTATTTTGTTCAATATATTGATGAAATGCAGATCACGCTGCCGGTAAATATGTTTCAGTTCAATGGTCACATAATCTGTACTGCGCAGTGCCAGACTGCCAAAGAAAAAGGCGGTATCGTAATACTTACCCAGCATGTCCCAGTCTTCATCCTTGACAACGGGTGCAAGTTGCTGAATGTCGCCGATCATCAGCAACTGTACGCCACCAAATGGCCGGCTACGGTCTTTGTACCTGCGCAAAACCGAATCCACTGCATCGAGCAAATCGGCACGCACCATACTGATCTCATCTATAACCAACAAGTCAAGGCTTTTCATGATATTGATCTTTTCCCGGCTGAGCTTATAGGAAGAGGAATCCTGAGGTCCGGGGGGATTTATCCCGGTATCCGCTGTAAAATATTGGGCGGGGACGTGCGGGTGAAAGGGCAGCTGAAAGAATGAATGAATGGTGACTCCGCCGGCATTGATGGCGGCCACACCGGTAGGAGCCACAACGATCATTCGTTTCGGGTGAGGATCTTTTCAGGTTATGCAGAAAGGTGGTTTTGCCGGTGCCGGCTTTGCCGGTGAGAAATATGTTCCGGTTGGTGTATTGGACAAAATCGAATGCAAGCTGCAAGTCGGGATTTGTAATGATTTCCATATTGGGCCTAAGGGATTTAATTCATATAAAATTATAAAAAAGGAGGATAATTGCAAGGGGAAAAAAGTGGAAGGATGGAAAGGTGGAAAGGCATTCATCAGTGTTTGGCTGCGTTTGCAGATAGTCTATGATCTGATAATTATAGATAGGTTTAATGATATGGAAATATGAATATTATTTTGCAATCGATTGCACAGTTTTAATTACCGCGGAAACTTTCAGGTGGTCCCAGGTAACTGGGCTTTACGCCTCCTGCATTTACCACAATCTTTTGCAATACCACACCCGGATCAACCATCCAGATTTTTAATGTATGATATCCGGGATGGGGCAGGGTATGGTTGCTTTTCCCCACACGAAAATTGTCGCTGACCGACTTCTCCCATTCCATATTTCCATTCCGGGCATCAAAATTCACAGGAACGAGGGTGATCATCTGCGGCACTTCGTTGTCAAATGAAATACCATAACGAATAGCCCTGCCGGGTAAAAAGTTTAGCGTAGGTGCCACGATCGGATTCACTTCCACCGGTCCTGTTGTAAACATATACATCCGGAATTCCAGACAGGGGGAATTCTTGCCGGGGGTGAATGCGGGTGAATCGGTCTCTGCGGTTGCCCGCATGCCTGACAAGGTGTGACCAAAATCTTCAACCTGGATCCAGGCATTATTTCCCATATCCGTTTTTTTTGTATAATGCTCAGCTTCCATGGATACATAGCCGTTGGCTTCAACAAAACCCTTCAGGGTACTGGGTGTTATGTCCCTGGGATTAAAGGCTGTCAGGTTTATAGATATGGTGCTGTCTGTTGCTTCAACCCTTACCGTACCTTTGCTTTCGCCTTCAGGAACGTTGTCCCAGTCGATGCTTACCCATATCCGTACCTCCTTATCCACAATACCTGTGGTATCGCTTGCTGCAATCCACGATTCACTGGTTGTGACCTTGAATTTAAAGGGTGTTTTACCTTTATTAAATATCTCAATAAAGTGGGATTGCCTGTTGAAAATATCAAACCCGGGCAGCGACGCTTCCGTCTTTTCACCTGGCCATACATTCGCGCTGCCTTCCACGCTCACGCCTATTTCCGCCTTTTCAGGAACATCGAGGGTCTTCAGGCTGATGTGTTGCAGGCTGTTCGCAGGAGGATCTCTCCAGCTGGTATAACCCAGGTGCGGCTGGTCCATAAAGTGACTCCATTTGCCACCGGCAAAACTATTGTTGAAGTAACCCATTAAACTGGTATCGGCCTGAAACAGGGATTTGGTTTTCTCCGCCCAGAAATTGGTGCTTGCCCTTTGTTGTTTAGCATACAGCATGTTTTTTCCTGCAGCCAGGTACAATTCATTCACCAGGGCGCTGGCTTTGGTCGGAAACAGCACAAGCTGATAGAAAGCATCTCGCTTTTCAACCGGTAATTTCCCGGATATTTCTTCGGCTCTGGCAGTTATTTCGTTGAAATCTGATACAACCTTCTCTGCTTCCTGGTAATTTACCAGGCTGTAGGTTGCGGGATCCAGCAGTTCGGGTTTACGACGACCGTTATACCGGGTATAGGATGAAATAATTTCCGCAATTTCCGATGCATAACGCTGGCCAAACTGCTGTTTTGCCCATGCACAGGTATATTCCCGAATATTATCATTTTTCAGACTGTCCTTGTACCAGGCCAGGTCCATAAAGTACTGAAGCGGGAATTCATAGCCTTTGAAATGCCCGACATTCACGATCCATATGCGATCAGCACCATATTGTCTGGCAAACGACAACTGGTCCCATATTTTTGAAACCGGATTCGTATTGATCCACTGGTAACTGCGCGGACCACCATGATAATCGAAATGATAGTAGATTCCTGCTCCCCCGCTTCGACTTCGCTCTTCTGCCGATGGCACCCTGCGTATGTTGCCCCAGTTGTCTTCGGCCCACAACAGCGTAACATCATCGGGTACACGTAATCCCTTGCTGTAGTACTCCTGAACTTCTTTGTACAGGCACCACAACTGGGGAACAACGGAAACATCGGGATGGATCTCTTCGGCAATGATGTTGCGCTGTGCTGCAACGATTTTTTCCAACCTGGCCATATTGGCCTCAGGTCCGCCCGGGCCCATCTCTGTGTCGTCTGCCCCCCGAAGTCCAAGCGTAATGATACTTTCATATTCCTTGTTTCGCCGGATGCCTTCACGCCAGAAATTATGCAATACATCGGCATGTTTGGTATAATCCCAGCTTCCCAGGGTTTGTTGATACCTGCGGTCCCATTCCTTCTGTGCCCGCAACATCGGTTCCTGATGGGTTGTACCCATCACAATGCCATATTCGTCAGCCAAACGGGGATTTTCGGGATCATCCTCATTGAACGCATTGTTCCACATGGCCGGCCACAGGTAGTTGCCTTTAAGCCGCAGGATCAGTTCAAAGAGTTTCCCATAGAACGCACTGTTATAATTGGCAACACCTTCGGGTATGGGTGGATCGGATCCGGGTTTAACCATGCCGAACTTTTCAGCCACCCAGTTGGTAAGATCAGGATACTCATCGTTCAGGAAAATGCCGCGATATTTCACCGCGGGTGGACCCTGCACGATGATATTGCGCCTGATATAGAGGGCATCCCTATGCTCCACCGGTACATCAGCCCACCAATACCAGGGTGATACACCCATTTTGGACGATAACTCATAAATACCATAAATGGTTCCCCTCTTATCGCTGCCTGCAATGATCAGCGCCTCTTTGACTCCCGGAAAGGGTTTCATTACAACCTGTATGTGAAAAGACTCCCATTTGCCTGCAATACCTTCAACATGGAGCAAACCGTCTTTAACCAGCTTGTCAATCACCGGATTCTTTCCCAGAGTTCCTGCAATAACAATCTGACCGGATTTGGGCGGTTTGTTGGTGTAAAGTGCAGGGGAGGCGTTGGTTACCCGGCCAATATCGGTCTGCAGGTCTTTGCAGGCCTTTATTACACCCGGGAAATCAACGGAACTTACATAAATAGGAACTGACTTACCGGAGACGGAAAGCGGAAATCCGCTCCGATCCTGCGAAACTACCAGGGTTGAATCAGAAGAGACTGCATTTAGGTGGATAAGACCCATTGTCAATAATGAACAGGAAAACCGGATTATAAGCGTGAATTTCATCAGGGGCGTGTTTTTATCCTACCATGTTGTTGTCATTCCTAATTCTGAACATCTGGTGTTTAAAGGAACCTACCTGATTACCTCCAATTCGGTTTTCTGAAGGTCTTCATTCCTTGACGAGCTTCCGGTCATTATTTCAAATATACCCGGTTCCACGACAAATTTCATATCTATATTATGAAAGGCCAGATGCTCCGGTAAAATTACCAGTTTTACCGTTTTGGTTTCACCCGGTTTCAGGGATATTCTTTGAAATCCTTTCAGTTCCTTTACGGGACGTGTAACAGAACTTACTTTATCCCTGATATATAACTGAACGATCTCATCACCGGCGATTTTACCAGTGTTGGTAACATCAACCTCTACCTCCGCAGATTCTCTGGCCCTGATTGTTTTCTTTGCCAGTCTGGGTATCCCATAGTTGAAACTTGTATAACTCAAACCAAAGCCGAAACCAAACAGCGGATTTATGTCCACCGAAAGATAATCATGGAACTGTGCACTTGGTTTGTGATTATAATACATGGGGCAACTGTCCCGATGATTTTGGGAAAGTAATGGTGAGTTTTCCCGACGGGTTGACATCCCCAAAGATAATATCCGCGGCGGCTGTTCCTGTTTCCTGTCCCATATACCATCCTTCGATTATGGCAGGAGCTTTGTTCACCAGGTTGTTGATCGACAGCGGACGTCCGTTCATCAGGTAAACCACCACGGGTTTGCCCAAGGCCAATAGGGCCTCGGCCAGTTCGTTTTGTTCACCAAAGAGATCGAGGGTATTGTTATCGCCAAGATGGTTCTTTGCCCATGCCTCCCGGCAAAGATGCTCATTTTCACCAATTGCCAGGATAACAACCTCCGCTTTCCCAGCCACCCCGACGGCTTCTTTAATAAGCTTAAGATTCTCTTCCCTGGAGGCAAACATTATTTCATCGCGTTTCCAATTGAAATAACTGGTCGTTGTGTTTGTGGTTAATTTGCAGCCCTGGGCAAACAGTACCTCAGCCTGGCTACCGACTTTTTGCCTTATTCCATCGAGCAGACTGACTTTTTCATAGGGCTCCCCGGCATAGCCGCCAAAAAACAAGTCCTTTGCACAAGGTCCTATGACGGCAATTTTTTTATAGGCAGTTTTCGATAATGGAAGCAGGTTGTCGTTCTTCAGCAACACAACCGATTCGTGTGCTGCTCTCAAAGCAAGTGCTCTGTGCTCAGGTTTTTTGCTCACTTTTACGGCATATTCAAAATCCACATAGGGATTCTCAAACAACCCGAGTTCCATTTTAAGCTTCAGCGTTTGAGCCACCGCGGTATCAATATCCCTTTGTTTAACCTTACCTTCTTTTACCAATCGGGGCAGTAGTTTGTAATAGTTTCCCTGAGGAAATTCATACTGAACACCTGCATTAAATCCTGTAGCGGCGGCTTCTTCTTCATCCTTAACCACACCGTGTTTCAGCAAGAGCTGATCCACACCGTAATAATCGGAAACAATCAGACCCTTGTATTTCCATTCTTTCCTTAACAGATCCTTAAGGAGCCATTTGCTGGCGTGAGATGGCACACCATCCACTTCGTTATAGGAGGGCATCACGGATACCGGCTTCACCTTATCGATGCACATCTTAAAGGGAGGCATATGATAATCGCGTAAAACGCGCATGGAGAAGTTTGCAGGCCCCTGGTTCTGGCCTCCTTCTGATTCGCCATGACCCACAAGATGTTTCAGGGTGGCTGCAACGTGGTTTTTTGCTACTTTTCCGTTTTTTGTACCTTGTAATCCCTTAACGGCCGCGCATGAAAGCATGCCATTCAGGTAAGGATCCTCGCCATAGGTCTCTTCAACCCTGCCCCATCTGGGTTCACGACACACATCAATCACGGGAGTGAGTGCATGATGCGTGCCTCTTGAACGCATCTCGTGAGCTACAACGCTGTAAATCTGTTCAAACAGGCCGGTATCCCAGGAACATGCCATACCAATTGCCTGGGGGAAAACGGTTGAATCGGGCCGCATCATCCCATGCTGTCCTTCATCAACAAACATAGCAGGTATGCCAAGACGGGTTTCTTCAACAAGGTATTTCTGAATTTTATTTCTCATTTCAACGGTGTCCTTAATTCCAAAAGGAGCCGGATGGATCGAATGGCATCCATTTCCGAAGATTTCCTTCATTTTAGCCTTGTCCTTGAAGAGCTCCTTTGTAAAGTCCTCAACGCCACCATTCCACAAACCCATGAGCTGGGCTGCTTTTTCCACAGGGGTCATTTGTTTTAAAAGATCTTTTACCCGTTTTTCGACCGGTAACTTTGGATTTTTATACGGTGTATGTTGCATGGCATGATAATTTTAAGGTGGGTGTATCGAATCACTAATTAGCTGACATTCTGACCATTTCAATTACGGCATCAAAGGCTGGTTTAGGTGCATAATTGCGGTCGAAGAGTAAAGGATAGTTGGTCCTGCCCGGAACCGGCCAGTTATTCTTCCATGAATTGCCATCATGAACGCCCCAAAAAGTCACCCTGCTGATTTTATCACTGTTTTTCAGGAATAGTTTAAACATAGCAACGTACCTTTCAGCCAAAACCTGTTGCATGGAGTCGGGGAAGCTTTCAGGCCAAGGGTTTAAACTCTTCTTATATTCGGAACTTTGTGAAACTTCAGCACCTACAATCCCCAAAGGTTCAGGAAGCACATTAATTTCAAATTCGGTAATCATCACCTGCATCCCAAGTCCGGCATATTCCTGAATACTTGAATCAATTTCCTGCAAATCGGGAGAATCAAGGTGCCAGTGTCCCTGAATGCCCACCGCATCTACCTTAACACCTTTTGCCTGCAGGCTTTTCAAAAGTTTAATAACACCTGCTCTTTTAACTTTGAGCTCTATATTGTAATCATTATAATACAGAAGGGCGGAAGAATCTGCCTCCCTTGCAAATTCAAAAGCTTTTTGAATATAATCTTCACCGATGATCTCAAGCCATTTCGATTTCCGCAATTGTCCATCGTCACCAATTGCCTCATTCACGACATCCCATCCGTGAACTTTGCCCTTATAGCGTCCGACAACGGTGAAGATGTGATCCTTCATACGTTGCAGCAACAAATCCCTTGTTGCTGGTTTTCCCTGTGCATCCTGAAATACCCAGTCAGGTACCTGGGAATGCCACACCAGGCAATGTCCAACAACAAACATCCCGTTTCTTTCACCAAAGGCACACGAGGCTATCTGCCACTGTAAAATCATACACATCGGGCCGGGGATGAATTCTTTCCCATTTCATTTCGTTTTCAGAAGTGATCGAATTGAAGTGCTTCCTGACAAAATCATGGGCCAGCGTATCCTTACCAAGCGTTTGAGGAACATTTAATGCGGCACCTGTTAGAAAATTGTCCTTAAAAAAGTCCTTTAATCCTTCCTCAGGTACCACAGGTTCCGACCTTGCGCAGGATAATGCCAGCAGGATTGCCGGAAAAATCAGTCCGGTCATCCGTATTAAATCCGAATGTGTCATCGACATTTTCATAATCCTAGTTTTATAATAAGAATCGTGTTGTCTGTTTTTTTAATAAGCTTTGCGTCTTTCCGCCAGTTCATCCTGCATCTGATATTCCACCTTCCGGTTGATGCCGTATATGAACAGGGCTATAACGCAACATGCGACTGCAATTGCGGGGTATATGCTGACTGTAAGGCGAATACCCATAAGTGCCCTGGCTGATTGGGCCACATTGGAAACGTAACCGTACCCGTCAAGCAATAAACCGGCCAGCAAGCCTCCCAGGGCTAAACCTACCTTGAGTCCGATTACAACACCTGCAAAAACGATACCTGTAGCGCGGCGCCTGGTTTTCCATTCTCCATAATCAGCCACATCGGCCATCATGGCCCAGGGCAGCGGCATGGTCACACCCCATGAAAAATTGAACAAAAGTGAAAGGATGAAAGCAAGCCATACACCGTTGGCCGGAATAATGATAAACAAGCCTGCGAATATTCCCGCAATGATCAGCCATGTGCGGAAAGCATCACGTTTGCCGAACCGGGCAGCAAGGGGTTTTGAAAAAGCAATACCCAGCAACGCAACAAGCTGGCTGATCACATTGACAAAGCTGAATGTATTTCCGGCAATATCTGCGTTTTCACCCATTACACCGAGGATTCCGAGCAAACCGAACAGGCCTTTATCAACGTTATGAAGAAATGCTGTCTGACTTTCAATGTGTAAGTAGTATTTGAAAAAATATACCAGCAGGCTGTTTCTGATCGCCAGGAAGATAAACATAAACAGGAACACACAAAACATGATCACCCACTGGCGGTTACCTAGTAAGTCGGCTATATCCTGTTTCAGGGATGATTTCTGCTGGGGGGCCGGTTTAATTCTTTCCCTGGTGGTGGAAAAGGTGACTATAAAGAACAATACGGCCAGGGCACTGAAGATACCCATGGTGATCTGGTATCCTTTGGCACTGTCACCCTGTCCGAAATGGTTTACCATGGGCAGTGCGAAGCCCTGAATGGCCAGCGTAGCCAGAACAACAATCACAAAACGGAAAGACGAAAGGCTGGTTCGTTGTTCCATATCGCCCGTGATAACACCACTCAATGCCGAGTAAGGGATATTATTGGCCGAATATACCGTCATCAGCAACATATAGGTTATATAAGCATAAACGAGTTTGCCGGTAGTTCCGAAATCAGGGGTCGTAAAGGCCAGATACCCGATAATGCCAAAAGGAACCGCCGTCCACAGGATCCAGGGTCTGAATTTTCCCCAGCGTGTATTTGTCCGGTCCGCAATAGCGCCCATGATCGGGTCGGCAACGGCACCCCAGAGTCGGGCTACCAGGAATAAACCGGCAGCTGCAACGGCTGACAGACCGAATGTATCGGTATAAAAACTTAATTGCAAAAGCATCAGGGTCTGAAAAATAAAATTGGCTGCGCCGTCACCAAGGCCAAATCCGATCTTTTCTTTTACGGTGAGCTTCTGTGTTTCTGAATGCATGGGTTTGTAATTAATGGTTAACAAAAGAGCTTTTAGTACAAGTGGTTCAATTTCAATAAGTTCTTTATTTATCTGTTCTGAATGCCGGGGCCGGTAATCCTTCCTTATTATATAAATTGGCCGATTCAGGATTGTCTGCCCAGGCATACCTTACAGCGGCAGGCTGGAGGATGCTGTCACTCCAAACGATGACCTTATCCCCTGAAAGACTGGCCTTTGCCCATACAAATTGCTTATCACTTCCGGCAATGGCAAAATGCCCCGGTTCGTTACCATTTTTAACCATGAGCCCGCCACCGGTATGCGTAAAACGTATGATCACCCGGTTGCCTTTTATTTTCATGGACCGGTAAACAGGACCGGAATAAACCACCTTCTTATCGCCATAGGCCAATTTTTGGGCGATCAATGCCAGTCGCTTTCCGACATCCTCCTTGTTGAGTGGGTGAATATCATTCCATTCACCAATATCGGATGTAACGGCCATGCCTGTATTTGGAACTGCCAGCGTTAACGACTGGGCCTCTCTGAGCAATGCCCAATCGCTTTCAACCGGGAATTCCGATGGTTCCATGAAATTTGCCAATTGCACATACAGGAAAGGAAAATTACCCCGGTTCCATTTTTGCCGCCAGTCATTGATCATTGCAGAGAAAAGCGGAGCATAATCGGCCGGCCGTGAAGCATTTGATTCACCCTGATACCAAATCACACCTTTCATAGCATAATTCAAAAGCGGAGCAATCATCCCATTGAATAACCCCAAGGGTTTATACTGAAAAAAAGTGGGCGACGGTAGGGGCTCCATGGCAACGCCCAGCTGATACTTCCAGGCACCGGCCAGATCAACCGTATCAACCCCGCTTATGATCCGATAAGGCTTGTCCTTGATGAATCCACCCTGCCCTGAACTATTAATGACTTTAATGACTATGATGTTCTTACCTGCTTTTAAGATATCCGGTGGGATGGTATACCTTCGGGGCGGATACTGGTAGGTAATTGAACCAATGAAAGATCCGTTTACATATACCGAATCCCAATCGACGATTCTGCCCAGAAAAAGTTTAGCAGGTTTGCCGGCCATGGAGGACGGAACGTTGATCTCTTTCCGGAACCAGACAATGCCATGGGTGTTCTTTAATCCTGCTTCACTCCAAAAGGCAGGAATTTGCATGGTTGGCCAGGCGGAAGCATCATACAAAGCGTCATTCCACCGTAACTCACCTGTCAGGCCCAAATCATGTTGTCCCGCATAGCCATACCATTTGCTGGTGATGGTCGATTCCTCCTCCTGTATCCGATTTATATAATTGCTGTCCTGGCAGATACGCGCCATTTCCAAATACGACGGGAATGATTTCAGCGCATCCTCACTCAGCCATGCTTCAACAGGAGATCCACCCACACTGGCATTAATCAATCCTATGGGAATCTGGTATTTTTCGTACAAGGCCCTGGCAAAAAAATAAGCGGTGGCTGAAAAACGCAGGACGGTCTCAGGACTCGCTGATTCCCAATTCCCCGATTGAAAATCTTCCCGTGGAGTATTAAAATCGTAACCGGTGGGCGCGGAAAAATGCCGGATAAAAGTATTTTCAGCCTGTTCGATTACACCTGCATACCGCTCTTTTACCCTTTCCATGGGTAATGCCATGTTCGACTGACCTGCGCAAATCCAAACATCACCAATTACAATGTTTTTAATGGAAATGTTGTTGCTTGCGCTGATCTCCATCGTATGGGGACCTCCTGCAGGCATGGGAGGCAGTATAAGTACCCATTTGCCGTCTGAACCCGTAACCGTATTGTAATTCATGCCATTGAAAGAGATACTTACCTTTTCCGCGGAAGAAGCCCAGCCCCATATTTTAACAGGGACATCACGCTGTATCACCATACCGTTGCTGATTAAACGCGGAAGTCTGACCTGGGAATACGTGTTTTGAAGAACCAATGACGCTATGAAAACGAAAAGCAGGATTGCTGGTTTGTTCATCTTATGTGCTGTGTGAATATTTTGTGAATCCATTGGCCTTCATGCACCAGATAAAAGTATAAAAAATCTTTATTTTATGCAACCGATTGCAAAATGTCGTTGAAATCTTTCACATGTTTCTTTTTTATGCTTAATTTGTACCTGGAATTCTCAATATGTCAAGTACAAGGGAAGTAACCATATATGATATTGCCAGGGCCCTGAATATCTCCGCTTCAACGGTAAGCAGGGGTTTGAAGGATCACCCGCATGTCAGAAAGGAAATGAAGAAGAAGATCCTGGTAACTGCCGGGAAAATGGGTTATCAGCAAAACAAATTCGCCAGCAACTTAAGGCAGAAGCAAACTTTTACCCTTGGCGTTGTGATACCTCGACTGGACAGCTATTTCATGTCATCCGCAATTTCAGGTATGGAAAAGATTGCCAACGATTCGGGCTATAATCTGATTATCAGTCAATCACAGGAGTTGATTAAAAAGGAATCGGCCTGTATTTCCACCTTGTTTCACACCAGGGTTGACGGGTTGATGGTTTCACTTTCCTATGAAACCAAAGATCTCGATCATTTCAATATTGTATTTAAAAAAAATATACCCGTAGTATTCTTTGACCGTGTTTTTGAACATCCAAAATGCAGAAGTGTTGTAATCAACAATTATAAAGCAGGTTATGAAGCCACTTCCCATTTAATAAACCAGGGCTGCACGAACATCATTCATATGGGGGGAAGCCTTATCCGGAATGTATATGCCGACCGTTACAACGGCTTTAAGCAGGCTATGATGGATAACGGCCTCGAAATCAGTGACAGATCTCTTATGATCTCTGATCTGAGTCATGGTGCCGGTATTTCCATGACAAAAACCCTGATGCAAAATAAAAAAATGCCGGATGGTATTTTTGTTGCCAATGATACCACTGCGGTTTCAGTGATCTGTGAATTGAGACAGGCTGGTGTGCGTATCCCCGAAGATATCTGCATTATTGGTTTTAATGATGATCCCATATCCAGGGTGGTGGAACCCCGTCTTTCAACCGTTCATTATCCCGGAAGGGAAATGGGAGAAATAGCAACGGCTACATTGATCAGTTTGTTAAAAGGAGCACAATCAGAAATGCTTAACAGCATTGTCCTTTCTCACGAACTTATTGTAAGGCAATCATCGCTCCGCAAACCAGAAAATCTGAATTATGGCACCAAATATTCGTAAAACAGCAATTATTACAGGTGGTGCATCCGGAATTGGATTGGCTATTGCCCGTAAATTCACTGAAAATAACATAAAATCCATTTTAATCGGCCGCAATGAGGCAAGACTGAAGGAAGCCTGCAAAGTCCTGGGTGACCTGGCATCCTGGGTCAGGTGCGACCTGACCGAAATGGAAAGTTTGCCTGAATTGGTTCAGGAAATTGTAAAAAAGCACGGTAAAATCGACATATTGGTCAATAATGCAGGCATTCATCTGAAAAAACCATTTGTTGAGGTCAGCGATGAGGAATATCAGAAGGTGATCCTGACCAATCAGGTGGCCGTGTTTTCCCTGAGCCGGGAAGTTGCTAAAGTGATGCTGGACCAACGAACTGGCAGCATTGTCAATATCAGTTCCATGGCCTCGCAATATGGAATTCCGCAGGTAATCGCCTATACGGCATCGAAATCGGCAGTGGAAGGAATGACCCGTGCCATGGCAGTGGAATTATCACCCCTGGGCATACGTGTGAATTGTATTGCTCCAGGGTTCATTAAAACGGAAATGTCTGAAAGGGCATTGGCGAATGATCCCCAAAGAGAAAAAAGGGTGTACTCCAGAACTCCGCTTGGCAGGCTTGGCAATACCGAAGAGGTAGCCGATGCGGCCTATTTTCTGGCTTCAGATTCTTCGAGTTATATCACAGGCGTCGTATTGCCCGTGGACGGGGGCAATTCAATAGGTTTTTAATGGAACAAAATCATGAAAATTTCCGATGCAAAAGTCATTGTCAGTTGTCCGGGTAGAAATTTCGTGACCCTGAAAATATTCACGGATCAGGGAATTTACGGGCTTGGTGATGCAACCCTAAATGGGATGGAAAAGACAGTCGCCACCTATCTGGAAAGCTTTTGTATTCCTGCGCTGATCGGAAAAGATCCGCGTAACACCGAAGATATCTGGCATTATTTTTACAGGGGATCTTACTGGAAAAGAGGATCAGTTACCATGGCCGCCATATCGGCTATTGATATGGCGCTTTGGGATATTAAAGGCAAAGTCCTGAATACTCCGTTGTATAATTTACTGGGGGGCAAAAGCAGGGAAAAGATTCTTGTTTATGCACACGCAAACGGTAAAGACCTCAATGACACGCTTGAGAAGGTCAGTATGGAAAAGGACAAAGGATTTATTGCCATAAGGATACAATCCGGAGTTCCCGGGATCCCCGATACTTATGGCGTTTCAAAAGATACAAGGTTTTATGAACCTGCTCATAAAGGACTTCCGCAGGAAGAATATTGGGAAACCTCGAAATACCTGAATTTTGCACCAAAACTATTTGAAAAGGTCAGGACAACTTTTGGGGAAGATATTCATTTGCTTCACGATGTTCATCACCGGTGCACTCCTATTGAAGCAACAAGGCTGGCAAAGGAACTTGAGCCCTTTCATTTGTTCTGGCTTGAAGATCCGGTTTCCGGTGAGCTGCAGGAAGGTTTAAGGCTCATCAGAAAGCAATCCTCCACACCCATTGCTATTGGCGAGGTATTTAATTCGGTGTATGATTACACCACCCTGGTGACTGAACAACTGATCGATTACATCAGGATGCCCCTGGTACACGGCGGAGGAATAACCAACCTGAAAAAAATAGCTGACTTTGCTTCAATTTATCACATTCAGACCGGCTTTCATGGAGCAACTGATCTTTCTCCGGTAAATCTGGCCGCCACAATTCACTTGAATCTGGCCATCAATAATTTCGGCATACAGGAATATATGCCGCATCAGGATAGGGTACATGAAGTGTTTAAAATTAACTATCAATTCAAGGATGGTTATCTGTGTATTGACGATACACCAGGAATCGGAATCGATATAGATGAGGAAAAGGCTTCGGAATATCCTTATTCGATGGCCAGTCTGCCGGTTAACCGAAAAACAGATGGTACTATGTTTTATTGGTGACTTGTGCCACATCCCTGTTGCTCCTCCGGTAATCACTCGGTGTCCGGTTCGTCTTCTCCTTAAACAATTTGCTGAAGTAGAAAACCGAACAAAAGCCCAGGTTAAAGGAGATTTCTTTTACACTGAGATCGGTGTTGGTGAGCAGATAAACCGCCTGTTTCATCCGGAGAGAAGTATGGTATTGCATGGGAGACAGGCCGGTATACTTCTTAAACGCTTTACGGAAATGGGAATAATTGATGTTTAAATCGCCGGCCAGATCCCCGATATTCAGATTTCTGGCCGGATTATCCCGGATGATCAGACAAGCTTTCTGAATGGCTTTTTCGATCATGCTATGCCTGAAGTTCTCATTTTTTTTCAACGAAATGATCTGCCCCAGTATTTGCATCACCAGTCCGGAACAGATCTGATGATATCCGGGTCTTTCCGTTTTTGCATGATTGGAAATATCCTGAAAACTGTGAATAATATTTTCCTGAAATCCGATCTGTATTACGGGGGATCCATTCAACCACTCGGAAGATTTAATCATCTTGTCTGCCATTTCTCCCGCAAATCCCACATAATGTTCCATCCAGCCTGTTGACTTCAGGGGCCGGTACCTGTGCCATACATTCGGCCGAAGAAGTATTACGCAACCCTCCCTGACGGGGTAAGTTCCTTCACGGGTTTCCATAAGGCCCTCTCCTTCGGTAATATAGTTGATCTGGTATTCCTGCAGGACCCGTCCGTTATGCCAGTTAAAATGATAGCCGGTTGGATGTCCGGTAGGCGGATAATCGCTCTCAGGCTCAACTCTGGCAGAACCAGCAACGGTAATATATAAACCCCAGTTTTTATCTTCGGGATTGTGCGTCAGATATTTAAAACTGTTCGGCATAGAATAGGTCATTTTGTATAAATAATTACTCAGTTTGTGTATTGAAATACCATAAGATGAATAATATATTTGATTAACAATTGAGCCAAATTACTAAATAAATACCAAAACCATGAACTCCATCCTCAGTATTGTTCTGATGGCAATCGGCAGTATTTGTGCAGCCAGCTTTTATGTTCCCATTAAAAAGATCAAAGGCTGGTCGTGGGAATCTTACTGGATTGTTCAGGGTGTTTTTTCCTGGATCATCGTACCTGTTCTCTTTGCCTGGCTCACCGTTCCTTCCGGAAGTCTGGGTTCCATCATCAGCCAGTCCCCGGCCACTGCAAAATGGTGGGCGGTGTTCTACGGAGCACTGTGGGGAGTAGGAGGACTTACATTCGGATTGAGCATGCGCTATCTGGGAGTTGCACTGGGACAATCCATTGCATTAGGACTGTGTGCCGGTATTGGTACGCTGGTGCCTCCACTTGTAAGTGGTCAGAATTTGTTTGGTGACAGGGCCGGGATCCTGATGCTGATCGGAGTTGCGATCAGTCTGGCAGGCATTGCCATCATTGGCTATGCTGCAGGACTGAAAAGCAAAAACATGTCAGAAGAAGAAAGAAGGGCTGCTGTAAAAGAATTTGCCCTGAAAAAAGGAATTCTGATTGCCATATTGGCCGGGGTCATGAGCGCGTGTTTCAATTTTGGTCTCACAGCAGGACAACCCATTAAGGATGCGGCATTGAATCTGGGAACCAATCCGCTTTTTGCCAAGAATCCGGTGATCATGTTTGTTACCCTGGGTGGTTTTATAACGAATCTTATCTATTGTGCATTTCTCAATATCAAAAACGGCACCGGAAAAGATTACCTGTCTGTCTCCTCCGCCATTCTGATAAATAATATCCTGTTCTCGGCCATAGGAGGAACTTTGTGGTACCTGCAATTCTTTTTCATGGGAATGGGCGAAAGCATGCTGCCTGCAGCCATGATTGCCTTTGCCTGGAGTATCCTGATGTCGATGAATATTGCCTTCAGCAACATCTGGGGAATTATTCTGAAGGAATGGAAGGGAGCGGGGAGGAAAACGATTGCGGTGCTGGTGATCGGCATAGTGATTCTGGTGCTGTCAACGTTTGTGATAAAAGTTTAATCGTTTAGGCGTTTAAGCGTTTAATCGTTTAGGCGTTTAAGTCGTTTAATCGTTTAGGCGTTTAATCGTTATAAATCGATTCATCAAATTCACGAATAAACAAATAAACAAATAAACGAATCCACGAATAAACGAATCCACGAATACACGAATAAACAGAATACACGAATAAACAAATAAACGAATACACGAATAAACGAATAAACGAATCCACGCATAAACGAATAAACGAATCCACGCATAAACGCATAAACAAACACATAATCCAATGAACAAAGATAAAATCTTACAGTCCTACCAGGACGCAAAAGAACAATACGCCACGCTTGGTGTGGATACCGAAGCAGCCCTGAAGAAACTCGACCAGGTGAAGATCAGCCTGCACTGCTGGCAGACCGACGATGTCGGCGGTTTTGAAACCCCCGATGCCGAACTTGGCGGTGGCGGAATCCAGGTAACGGGCAATTATCCGGGCAAGGCACGCACCATCGAACATCTTCGCCAGGACATTGACAAAGTGATGTCGCTGTTGCCCGGCAAGCAACGTCTCAACCTGCATGCCATTTACGGCGACTTCAAAGGGGAAAAAGTGGACCGCGACCAGATCGAAGTGAGGCATTTCCAGAGCTGGATCGACTGGGCAAAGAAACATGAAACAGGTATTGACTTCAATCCAACCTGCTTCTCTCATCCCTATGCCGACGACGGATTTACCCTGTCGAGCAAGAATGAGAAACACCGCAAATTCTGGATTGAGCACACCAAACGCACACGGAAGATTGCAGCCGAAATGGGTAAACAATTGGGTACGCCCTGCGTGAACAACATCTGGATACCCGACGGATCCAAAGACACACCGGTGGACAGAAATGCGCACCGCACCCTGCTGAAACAATCGCTTGATGAGATATTCAAGGAGGAATACCCGAAGCAGCACCTGAAAGACGCGGTGGAAAGCAAACTGTTCGGCATTGGTTCAGAGTCAATGGTGGTCGGATCGGCCGAGTTTTACCTGGGCTATGCGATCAAAAATAACAAACTGATCTGCCTGGACAATGGCCATTTTCATCCCACAGAGCAGGTAGGGGACAAGATTTCTTCGGTTTTGCAGTATGTGGATGAATTGTTGCTGCATGTTACCCGCGGCGTAAGGTGGGACAGCGACCATGTGGTGATCTTTAATGATGAGATCCAGCTGATCGCCCAGGAAATTGTCCGTTGTAACGCTTTGAACCGCGTGAATGTGGGATTGGACTATTTTGATGCCAGTCTGAACCGCATTGGCGCCTATGTGATTGGAACCCGGGCCGCCCAGCTGGCCTTTTTGTATGCTCTGCTTGAACCCTATGAAACACTCAGAAAATATGAGGAAGCCGGGCAGAACTTCGAACGTCTTGCCCTGATGGAGATCATGAAGACAAAGCCACTGGGGGCTGTTTACAATTATTACTGCCTTAAGAACAATGTGCCTGTAGCAGAGGATTATATTGTTGAAATTCAGCAGTATGAAAAAGTTGTATTGAGTAAAAGGATTTAGATTATGATAAATGTAGGGCCAGCCATGCTGTCCGCAGAAAAACGCCATAAATGCCATGGCATGTCCGCAGAAAATGCCATGGAATGTCCGCAGAAACATAACATAGCCTATTTGCCTTTGTAACATCGCACAACCACAAATGATGTTAAATAATTGAAATTCAATGACAAATGAAGTAATTGCCATATTTGATATCGGGAAGACCAATAAGAAGTTCCTCCTGTTTGATGCGGGGTTGAAACTGGTATACCAGGAAGAAGAGAAGTTCGAGGAGATAGCCGATGATGATGGTTTTCCCTGTGATGATATTGATAAACTGGAATCGTGGATGCAAAGTTGTCTGACAGGCACCGGCAAAGAAGAGGATTTTAGGATCAGAGCCATTAACTTCACCACCTATGGTGCAACCCTGGTGTACCTCGACGGTTCTGGCATACGGCTTACACCGGCATATAATTATCTGAAACCCATGCCGGATGGTGTAATGGATGGATTCTATGAATCATACGGTGGGGAGGAAGAGTTCTGCAGGAAAACAGCATCTCCGGCTTTGGGGATGCTGAATTCGGGTTTGCAGGCGCTGTGGCTGAAAAGGAAAAAGCAGGACATCTTTTCCAGGGTTAGTGTGGTATTGCATTTCCCCCAGTATCTCAGCTATTTCTTTACCCGTAAATTAACCTCTGAATATACTTCAATAGGTTGTCATACGGCCATGTGGGATTTCGATAATCACCGTTATCATTCGTGGTTAACGGAGGAAGGAATTTTACTTCCCCAGCCGGTTTCCAATGCTACTGTTTACAATGTGATGATAAATGACTTGCCGGTGAAGACCGGAATAGGCATTCATGACAGTTCTGCATCACTGGTGCCCTATTTTAAAGGCAACGGGGAGGAGTTTATCCTTATTTCCACAGGTACCTGGTGTATCTTCATGAATCCCTTTAACAAAGAACCCTTAACCACTGATCAACTTCGCAGGGATACCCTTTGTTATATGAGCATTCAGCAGCAACAGGTGAAATCATCAAGGTTGTTTCTGGGACATATTCATGATGTGAATGTGGAAAGACTGGGCAAGTATTTTGGAGTCGCTGCAGGGCACTACAAAACGATTAAAACAACCAGCGAGAAGATCGACAGGTTGCTTCAGCACAACCAGGGCCGGACTTTTTTCCGGCAGGGTGTGCCGGCAGATTATGTGGATATGTCAGTCGACCTGTCTCATTTCCTGACATTTGCCGACGCTTATCACCAGCTGATGCTTGACCTGGTGGATTTGGGCATGGAATCACTGAATCTCATTATACCCGCGGAGGATCATACCAAAACGGTATATATCTCCGGTGGATTTGCAAGAAATGAGTTGTTTGTCCGCTTACTGGCTGCCCGTTTACCCGGGAAAAAGGTTTATACCTCAGAGATTGACAATGCTACTGCGCTGGGAGCAGCCATGGTGGTTTATGAAGCGGCATTCGGAAGTGATGGGCCAGATATAGAACTTGGTTTGAATCTTATTGGGAGATAAGTCGTGCAGGTCATGCAGGTCATGCAGGTCGTGCAAGTCGTGCAGGTCGTGCAGGTCATGCAGGTCGTGCAGGTCGTGCAAGAACGTGGGTCACCCCATCCGCCTGCTTTGGTGTCTTTCAGCATCGTGCACGAGATACCGAATACCAATGTGCCAATGTGCCAATATGCTAATGTGTGCCGAAGGCATCCCTACGGGACAAATGGGGAAATATGAAAATGTACAAATGGGTTAAATCATAAAACAGCAAACTATGAAATGCGGAAAACTTTTTTATTTAGGCCTGTTCCTGGCTGTTGCCTGTTCAGCGCCCGGAACGGAATCCTGGCAGCTGGGAAAGTTCGAAAAACCTGCGGAAAACCCGATTTTAACGGCCGACAGCAGTTATACCTTTCTGTGTCCTGTCCAGAAAAAGCTGGTACAATGGCAGAAGGCTGATGTATTTAATCCCGCTGCTGTGGTGAGGGACGGCAAGGTATATGTGCTTTTTCGGGCCGAAGATAACCCGGCTGCCGGAATCGGTGGCCGTACCTCACGTATTGGACTGGCGGTCAGCGATGATGGCGTTCACTTTCAAAAAATGAAGGAACCGGTGCTATATCCCGACAGCAGCGGTTTTATGCAGTATGATTACCCGGGAGGCTGTGAAGATCCTAGAATCGTGGAAACTGAAGACGGCCTCTACGTGCTGGCTTATACCAGCTGGAATGCCAAAGTAGCCCGGTTAAGCATTGCTACTTCACGTGATCTGGTCCATTGGGAAAAGAAAGGTCCCGCCTTTGCCAGGGCTTATGATGGCAGGTTTCTCGATAGTTGGTCAAAATCGGGGGCCATCGTTACGACCTTAAAAGATCAGAAACTGGTGGCGGTGAAAATCAAGGGCAAATACTGGATGTATTGGGGCGAAAGCTTTGTGAATGCAGCCTGGTCCGAAGATCTCATCAATTGGACACCAACCGTGGATCCAAATGGTGAACTTGCCAAAGCCATCAGTCCGAGAAAGAAAATGTTCGACAGTAATTTAACCGAGCCCGGACCACCGGCTTTGCTCACTGAAAGAGGAATCGTACTGTTGTATAATGGGAAAAACGCTTCCGGTGAAGATGCCGATCCGGAAATTCCGGAAAATACTTATTCTGGGGGACAGGCACTGTTTGACAGAAATGATCCTGCCAAGGTGCTGCACAGGGCTGAAAACTGCTTTATCAAGCCCGATCTGCCGCATGAGATCTCTGGACAGTATAAGGCAGGTACCACATTCATCGAAGGACTGGTATATTTCAAGGGCAAATGGTTTTTGTATTATGGCACGGCAGATTCGATGGTGGGATTGGCCATTAAGTAGTGTCCAACCATACGATCATCATCGTCGATAATGGCTCATATCAGTGAGATCTATATCAAAACTGATGCTGTTTTTTAAACGGGTAGTATTTTTCGGCACAAAACAATTAAAATCCTTGACAATGAATAAATCCTTCTTCCTGGTTATTTTTTTTGGGATGATGACTTATTTGGCCGGTGCCAAAATCAGTCCCATTCATTTACAATGTGAATATTTGGAGAACCCCAGTGTTGTTGACGTAGTAAAACCGCGCCTTTCCTGGGTGAATATGGCAGATAAAGGTGATCGCGGACAGGTTCAGACTGCCTGGGAGATCAGGGTTGCAGGTTCAAAGGATAAGCTGCTGAATGCCCGGGCCGATTTGTGGACCAGCGGCAAGGTGGTATCCAATCAGTCCGTCAATATTCAGTATGACGGAAAGCCATTGACATCCCGGCAGGATTGCTGGTGGCAGGTGAGAACATGGGATAAAAACGGCGAAGTATCGGAATGGAGTGAACCTGCCTTCTGGAGCATGGGGCTGCTTAAACCCGAAGGAATGGAAAGCGCAATGGATCGGAGCACCCTGGCAGGGAGAGGAAGTATTGCCAGACCCGCCACGCAGGAGGCCCGGACAGGAAGCACCCGCGGTTAAAAGGGAATTACCGCCTCCGGCTCCTATGTTACGGAAATCATTTACAGTTAACAAGGAAGTTGCCTCCGCCCGTGCCTATGTTACCGGACTGGGTTTTTTCGAGTTTTATTTGAATGGTGAAAAAGTGAGCGATGATGTTTTGGTCCCCAACCTCACCCTTACGGGAAACGCCCCGGATTGGAAAATAACTACATTTCAGTTCCTGATAATTTCAGGGAATACAGGGTAATGTACTTGTCCTATGACATTAAGGAACTGTTGAAAAAAGGGGAGAATGTTGCCGGAGCTTTGGTTGGCAATGGTTTCTATAATGCCCCGATAAACTGGACCCAATCCTATGGTTCTCCAAGGTTTTTAGGTCAGATATACATTACTTATACCGATGGTACAGAAGATGTAATCGTCAGCGACCAGAGATGGAAAGCATCAAAAAGTCCGATCGTGATGGATCTGGTTTATGACGGGGAGCATTATGATGCCCGGCTGGAACAGCCGGGCTGGTGCAGTCCGGGTTTTGACGATTCAAAATGGGAACAGGCTGCCATCAGGAAAACCCCGGAGGGGAAAATGAAGGCACACATGTCACCCACCGACAAGGTGATGGAACAATTGAAGCCTGTTTCAATAACTAAAAATGCAGATGGCAAATATCATGTGGATTTCGGCGAGGAAATTTCAGGATGGATAGGATTTCAGTTAAAGGGGAGACAGGCCGTGTAATAGACTTTGATTATATATGTGAATCTCCTGTTGGAGAGAATACCTACACATTAAAAGGAGGAGATACTGAAACCTACTCGGCGCATTTCACCTGGTTTGTTTTCAGGGATGTTGTAGTCAGCAACTGGCCGGGAGATCTGAGTGCAGATCAGATCACTGCGGAGGCAGTTTATTCAGATGTGAAGACCTCCGGGAAATTCGAATCTTCAAATGAACTATTCAATAAAATCAATAAGATCTGGTGGCGCAGCCAGACCGATAATATGCATGGAGGAATTGCCAGCGATTGTCCGCACCGGGAGCGATCACCATATACAGGTGACGGACAGGTAGCCTGCGTTACCGTTATGCACAATTTTGATGCCCGTGCATTCTATACCAAATGGATACAGGATATTCTGGGTTCCCAGATCCTGAAACAGGATATGTCCCCAACGGGGCGCCCTGGCAACCTGGTTGTGGCGGAGGGGTAGCCTGGGGCGCTGCCATCAGCATCATGCCCTGGGAATTTTATCTGCATTATGGGGATACAGACATGCTAAGAACAACTATGAAGGCATGAAGGGATATATTCGATACATGCTAACCTGGACGAATAAGAACGGAATTATGTTCTCGCAGGCACCTGATACGGCAAAACCAAACAGGTGGCTGAACCTGGGTGACTGGTGTACTCCCGGCAAATTGCCTCCGGATGAGATGGTTCATACCTTTTATCTCTGGAGATGTGCCGATCTGACTGCTCAAACAGCAAAGGTATTAGGAAAGACCGCTGAAGCAGAAGAGTATAGCAAGCTGGCAGATAAAACCAGGAAGGCTTTCCAGCAAAAGTATTATGATAGGGAAAAGGGAACCTATGGTCCAAATGGAGGCAATATTTTTGCGCTGAAGATGGGCGTACCTGATGATCAATATCCGAAAGTAATAGCTGCCTTGAAATCAGACATTGCTGCAAACGGCGGACATCTGGATACCGGAATATTCGGGACCCAGTTCTTTTTTGAAGTGCTGTCTGAAAACGGACTTCATGAACTGGCATTCGAAGCCATGAATAAAAGAACGCAACCCGGCTACGGTTGGTGGATTGAACAGGGTGCAACAACAACCTGGGAGCGATGGGACGGTGATGGTTCCCGCAACCATCCCATGTTTGGTGGCGGAATCGTATGGTTTTACAGGGTACTCGCCGGGATGAATGCCGATCCATCCCAGCCCGGATACAGAAACATCATATTCAAACCTCAGCCTGCAGGTGATGTAACATATGCCTCATATTCCAATGAAACACCTATTGGAACAGCATCTATCATGTGGAAAAAGAATATCAGTTCATTCAACATGGATATTAATGTTCCGGTGGGAAGTACAGCCACGGTTTATGTGCCGGCATCCGGCGCAAAGCAGGTGACTGAAGGCGGAAAGGAAATAAAGGGAAAAAGTGCAGTGCGTTTCCAAAAGATGGAAAACGGGTATGCCATTTTTACTGTTGGATCAGGCGATTATTCCTTTGACTCACAAGATAACCAAAACCTTTAAAAATGAAATCAATCAACCGAAGACAATTTGTAACCCGAATGTCAATGTCAGCAGCCGCAACCATCACATTCACAAAAATTGGGTATGCGGCTCCTGTGTATTTAGCAAATCAAAGGGTGGATGAATTTGTCGATATTGAGTTTTCCCTAAGCAGTTGGTATTATATTTTCTAAGTTTCTTATTTCGAGCTCAAGTTTATATAGTCCGTTCCTTACATGAGACCTGGTCTTTTATTCACAGCTATTGTATTCCTCGTCCGTGACCGGCAGCAGCCAAACCACACTTCCTTTATCGGTATTAGGACTGATCGCAATATGGGTAAGGCTGTGTTCGGGTGCGGCACCGTGCCAGTGCTCAGCATAGGGGGGAATCTTTACTACATCGCCTTTTTGCAGAAGCTGGGCGGGTTTGCCTTTTTCCTGGTAATAACCCTGGCCATCGGTAATCAGGAGTATTTGACCTCCCGGATGTTTATGCCAGTTGGTTCTTGCTTTGGGTTCAAAGGTTACATTACCAATGGAGGTATAGTAGGTACTGTCATTGATCACGAGCATTTGAAGCCATGCTGTACCGGTGAAGTTGTTGTTGGTAATTACTTCTCCTTTGGGAAAAACAAGATCTGTTTTTTGAGCATTAATGGTATTTGAATAGGCTATTAATATTGCAAATACGATTACTATTGATTTTGTCTTTTTCATGCTGTGACTATCTTTATTTTCTTTATTTGTTTTTAAGCACTTCATCCAGAACTTTTTGGGCTGCATTTGCCTCTTCTTTGCCCAGGGTTGATTCAATAATGCTGATGAATTGCTGCAATTGTCCAGGTGTCAGGCCTACATTCAGGCAGATATTCAAGTGCGAACGCAGCATGGGTTCTGCACCTCCGATGCTGCTGATGACCGATATGGTTACCAGCTCTCTTTCGGAGTAGGTTAAAACATCACGTTCAAAAATGTCAGCGAACAAATGTTCTTTGAGAAATACATCCATTACGGGAGCAAATGCGGAATAACCTGTTTTTGGTCCATCCTGCGGTGCCCCTGTAAGTTTTCCCAAAACCTCCCTGCCACGCTCGTATTTGCTGCGTTCATCCTGAACCGGAGATGCCTCTGCGCCCAATTCATCATTTATGCCCTTGGCTTTGCGTTCATTCAATACTTCCATAAAGGTTTGCAGCCCGCGGATACTTCTCGGGAACCCGCAATACGCATACAGGTGAACGATGGCCTCCTTGATCTGGTTGATGGTAAGACCTGCTTCAAGACCCACATTCAGCGCTGGTTTTAAACTTGATAAATCGCCCTTTGCCGTCAATGCAGCAATGGCAATAATACTTTGTTCTTTGGGGTTTAAGGTCACCCTTTCATTCGGGTTGTTTTGTGCGTGCAGGGTAAAAGAAAAACAACACGCAGCAAAAACAAATCCTATTAATGTTTTGATTGAAATTGGTTTCATATGCATCTTAGTTAACTTCCCTGTATTGTTTGTTAAAAGTATAAATCATACCTACATTCCAAAGGAAATCATATTCTGATGGAATATCTGATTGTGTGGGTGTATTTATCAATGCCGATATTGAAAGCGGGAAATTTTTCCTGCTAATTAATAATGTGGCGTTTAAATACACACCATCATTGTCATCCATTTTCAGATAATATATCTCGGGCCCAACTCTTGCAACAATTTTTTTTGTGATGGGAATGTTTGAAATACTCGGTCTGAATGAAACCATATAGGTGTTTCTGGTAATATATTTTTCAATACCCCGGGTATAAAAAAGATACGCCCCAATACCTATATATTTGTTGACCTGAAAGTTAGGCGCCAGTGCGCCTGCCACGTAACGGGTTGTTCTGATTATTTCCTGGGATGTTCCGGAAGATGAATCAGGAATGGTCTTGAATGCCAGGGAATAATTCGTACTTATAATCATTTTAAACTTATTGCTGATGGATGCATAATATCTCCACCAGAAAACCATGGCCCATGGTTTTCCTTCAAGCGCAAAACGGAATTGTGGTTCGAAAGTCAGTTTTCTGCCTATCTTCATATCAAATATAGCGGCAGGTTTTCCCAAGGTCAGGTTTGGAATGGTGGAGATACCTTTGCTTTGAATGGTGACAGCACCGCCAAAAGTATTTATTTTGGCATGGGTGCTGTCATTTTTCTGTGCAGGTACTATCTGTGAAAAACCACAAAGAAGGAGCGGCAATATGATCTTTACAAAAATGGTCTTCATTTCTGCTTGTTACCGGTTAAATGCCATTTGGTTGTAGTTTATCTCCCTTGGATACTGCCTTTTCAATCACATCCAGTCTTGTTTTCCTTGGATCAGCTTTACCGACTGGTTTACCATCGGGTTGTACATCGAGGATCTGGTTCGTTTTGGAACTGTAAACAGGCCATTTCGGCAGACCCTGACCATTCGGATCCCCGGTCTTTGCAAAGTTTACCCAATAGGCGTTCATCATCCGTGCAACTTCTTTATCCTCAGGCGAAGGCGGTGGCGGAGGAGGTCCGAAACCTCCTTCTCCCAGGTTGTCGAACACATAGGAAATATCGGTTCCATGACCCGGGCCATATTGCATGCGCTCCTTCATGGCAGAAGGTACATAGGAGAAAAGAAAAATATAGGCCGGTTCCTTCATGGCGGTAACAGAAGCTGCGGCAAACCGTGCAGGCTCTGCCCATACCTTGTCCGTGTTAAACCTTGTTTGTACCTCAGCGAATGTTTTTTGACCATCAGGATCATAGGCAGCTTTAGCCTCATCTTTCAGCTCACCGAATAGTGAAAACAGTTCTTCCTTTGAACTGCTGGCATTCACAAAGGGTCCACCTATTTCCGCACTATTACACCCTATCATGAGCGGAACGCGTGCCTGCCTGCCTGCCTTGTATGCACTCTCGGCAGTCTCTGTAACCAGTTTCCCGTCGAGAATCGGACCTGAATAGATCCGTAGACCTCCCTGGCCATCATTTTCCTGTCCCCCGTCAACAATCTCTTCAACTTTCAGGGCGCGCAGTTTGGCCAGTGCGGCCGCATCTGTGCCTTCGATTCCATGTTTACGGGCAAAGTTTACCCCGATGGTTTCCGCTGAAACAGGGTAGTAAGGACTTGCATTTTCTTTATTGATAGGCCTGCCGGTCAAAACGCCATCGCGGCCACCGCCTGAATGACTGATCGCCTTATGGAAAAGACCTTTTGCACTGGGTATGGTCAGGAGTGAATGTATCGAAACGCCGCCGGCGGAGAAACCGAAAATGGTGACATTTTTAGGATCCCCTCCGAACGCAGCAATGTTTTGCTGCACCCATTTGAGGGCTGCTATCTGGTCCATGAAGGCATAACTTCCCTTGGGTTCTTCAGGATGTTCCTTGCTTAATGCCGGGAATGCAAAATGACCGAGTCGGCCCAGCCGGTAATTGATGGTAACCAGGATGACTCCTTTTTTGGCAAACCCATTTCCGGAGGTGTTGCCGCTGCCACCCACGAAGGCGCCGCCGTGGATCCACACCATGACCGGAAGCTTTGCATTTTTTGCAGCCCCGGCAGGTCTCCAAATATTAAGGAACAGGCAATCTTCCGACGAGCCCGCCTGAATTGATCCCGGAGCGGCACCCCATCCTGCAGCCGCGCAAGTCGCGCCAAACTTACTTGCATCGAGCTCTCCCTGCCATGCGGCAACGGGTTGTGGAGGACGCCAGCGATATTCTCCGACCGGCGGAGCAGCATAGGGAATTCCCTTGAAAATGTCGACATCCGCCTCATTTACGCCGCGAACGGTTCCGTAGGCGGTAAGAACTGTTGGACCTTCTTTCGGTGCAGAATTGACCACTGTTTGTTGAGCGTGCAATGAGCAGCTCATTAAAATGGCTAAACCTGAAAGTAACTTTTTCATAATTTATAGTTTATTATGTTTTTTTTAATAAATAATTCAGGGAAACTAATGTGAATCCGGGTTTGGTGCAGCGCCAGCAGGAGCAGGTGGAGGTGCAAGCAGCCTTGAAAACGTTAAAGACCCCATCTTCCAGCTGCCGTTTTGCTTGATATAAACTTCGGTAACCATAAAATGAGAGGTGACCTCATTGCCGCCCACAACGGCTAACAAGGTAATTCTGTTTAAAAGAATAGCCGTATTGTCAACAATATTTACCGTCACATCATGGATATCGGCTTTCTTATACCATATCCCACCGCTTCTAATAATATTGACTTCCTGTTCTTTTCCCCATGATCCTCCCATATGGACAAACATCGATTGTTCTAAAAAGAGACCGGCCAGTTTATCTGCATTTTTGTCGGCCATCCACTGCCACTTATCTTTTGAGAGATTAATGACTTCCTGTTCAGCAGGGGTGAAGGTTCTGTTGGTCGGATTTAAACCCTGTTCCTGTCCGAAAGTAAATGGTGCCATTATGACCATTAGAAAGAGTCCAAAAATTGTTATTTTCATGATGTCTGTTTTTATAAATATTTACCAAAGAACCCGTTAAGTTTATTCACCGCCTGATCTACATATTGAGGGACATAGTAGGTTTGTATGTGAGTGGCCCCTTCAATCAGGAATAATTCTTTCTCTTTTGTGCCTGTAGCAAGGTTGAATGCGCTGTCGGTCATGTAATAGGTATCGGCCTTGCTTCCAGCCATCATCAGCAGGGGCTGATTGATCAAATCCATGTTGGTGGCTGCATCAAAGGCCATCAGATCGAGCAGGCTGCTCATGGTGTACCGGAAGGTGGAATTGGGATGCGCATGAGTTCTGTTGTAATAATAATGACCTTCACGGTACAGATCAAACGGCATTTTGTCTGCCATCTCATCGGTAATTACCGTATTGGCAGCATAGCGCACTTCCCCGCCGGCTGCTTCAAGGGCACGCGCTTCTGAAGCCTCTTTCAGACGTTGCTGAATGGTGGCCAGCTGGGAGTCCTTAAATCCGTTGCGTCTCACCAGCCCTGAATTAAACATGCTCAGGGTCGCCACGGCTTTAAAGCGTTTGTCGGTTTGAGCTGCCTTTAATGAATAGCCGCCGCCACCGCATATGCCTAATAAACCCAGTTGATCGGGATTTACACCTGCATAGCGAGTGATAAAATCGGCCATACCGCGAATGTCTTCAATACGAAAGGCCGGCTTATCCACATTACGTGGTTGTCCTCCGCTGGCACCCTGGTAGGATGCATCGGCGGCAATGGTGATGAAACCCGATGCTGCCAGACGCTGTGCATATAATCCGGCCACCTGCTCTTTCACGCCGCCATTGGGGTGCGCCACCACAATTGCCGGATATTTCTTAGCGGGGTCATAGCCGGCAGGAGTGTATACATTTGCAGAAATTTCAATGCCATTCAATTTATAGGTTACAGGATGTATGTTCACTTTACCGGATACATTTTCTGTAATGGCATCCTGATAAACCAGGCCAAAAGGATTATTTGGTTTGGTTTGACCTGATACAATGATGTTTGTCGATATCAACATAACTATCAAATAATAATTTTTTGTTTTACTTTTCATTATAATTGTCCTCCCTTATAGCTTTAAATCTTTTCTCATTATTTATTTCAAATCAGTGTATATTCCTGTCAATGATCCAATCCCTTTTCCTTTAGCCATTCCGACATTAAATCCGCTATTACGATATTGTTTAAATCGGAAAACGGAAAATGCGTATTGCCTTTTATTCCTATTTCGGGCAGATGCACCACAGTTACATCTCCGCCATATTTGTTTACACAATCCCTCCACAACCTTGCCATTTCCAGGCGAGCCCGCCAACCATCCTGGCCCGGGTTATCCATGGGTTTATCGGGAATAAAATCGCCGTAGTAAATAATGATCGGGATTTTGGTAAGTTTCATAAAATCTGAGGAGGGCACTCCAAAAGCAGCGAGTGTACCCCCGGCCATGGGTATCGGTGCAGGCACTTCGCCTTCAGGAAATAGAAAACCGCTTCCCGGCTCATACGAAACAATCGCTTTTACCTGTTGATTTTTTACCGCGGTAGCCCAGCCCATTCCACCGGAATGTGAATGGGTGACAAGAATTGCCGGACCAATTTTATTGAACAACGCCGAAACTGCATCTGTATTGACATTTATATCAATAGGTCCGATATTGGGCGTCATGGCCCGAAAATACTGGTTTAACGTTTCTGGGTCACGGGAAAACTGCACTCCCTCAAAATAGTCAGGCCAAATGCCCACACGAAAAGTACCAAACCACCCCTGTTCGTCGGGTGTTGGTGTAATGGTGCCGGCCACCGTACTGCGGCCGGCATTGCCCCTCCTGGGCTGGTCAATGAGATAAACCGGAAAGCGCCTGCGCAGAAAGATGTTCTGAAATCCTTCCCTCCCGTCGGGTGTGGTTTCCCAGGTCTTGGAAAACTGTCCGATACCGTGCCACATCACCAACGGGTATTTTCGGGCATCAGCAGGAATTTGATAAAAAACATAGGCATGATCGCCATGAAAGGTTTGTCCTGCCGGGGTTTGATTATACGGGTCGAATGTACCGGGATTGGTGATCACCGTTCCGCCCACAGCAAAGCTGCCTTGTTCCTCAATAAGAATGGGTTTCTGTTTTTTCGCATTTTGGGCAGCCGCGGGAATAACCAGGCCCATTAAGATAAACAGAAGGGACAGAAGTACCCGGATACCCCGGATGTGATTCTCTCCAAATATTACTTCAAGCTCGCTCTTAAAAGTTATTTTCTTTTTCATTCTATAGTTTTATTTAGATGTATGTTTTTTCCAAAAATCAACTGCAAGGTCCACCCATCCTTCGGCATCTGTGCCTGTGCCCAATCCAAATCCATGCCCGGCGCTTTGAACCCTGTGATACTCGACTTCCACCCCGGCATTTCTTAAATTCTCCACACGCCTTTCCACGGTATTGACATTGGCTATTCCATCGTTTGCGGCTACTGTAATGAAAGCCGGGGAGAAATCCCTTGAAAAGGTTGATTGTCCGGTATAGGCTATGACTGCAGTAGCAGGTTTCGGGAGATTACCACCTCCATAGACTGCGACCCCGTTTAATGCAATATTGCCAGCCATTCTTGCACCGGCAGATCCTCCCCATAAGGAATATGCTTTGGTGTCCACTCCCAGAATTTTTGCATTTCTGAAAACAAATTCCAATGCTGCTGCAAGGTCTTCCGTAGCTTTCTGTTCACTGCCAAGCCGGTATCGTATGACAAAGGCGTTAAACCCTTTTTTGCTTATTTCCCGGGCAATAGGAAATCCTTCATGCAGTGAACCCACATAGGAGAAACCTCCTCCGGGACAAACGATGGCAAATGGAGCATCAGCATTTCCCCGAAAGAAAAATAACCCGGTATACCTTTTGTTTGGGTCTTGCTGTTTTTGCTGTTCGGTATAAAAATCGTAGCATATGGTTTTATTATTGCTTACTTCGTCGATCAAATGGTTAACGGCATCAATTACAATGTCAGGGTCGACATGGCTGTGATATGGCATAAGTGAACCAATATCAGACAGTTTTGTATCATAAGAACCAGTATTATCATCAAGTGGCAGCAACAACTCGCCGAAACCCTTGAATGCCGGGTGATTTACAATATCGCGTACAGTATTACCGGTTGTCAGATGGTCATCCATTTTCCCGTTTTCTCCATGATATTCCGATTCGATATTATTGCATTCTCCAAACGCATCTTTCTTTGTACAACTTGAATGAATTATCATTAACAGGGATAAAATCTCTAAATATTTTATCATAATGCAGGGCTTTCCATAATTTATTTAAGCTTCTCAAGGAAAAGAAAATCTACAGGACAAAGTTGAGGTGAAAAATCAGAGGAGGTTGTATACCAATTACTGTTTTTTATACCCGGATTACGGATACTGTATTTCGCTTGTATCCTATTAGAAAATAAGCAATAAATTTGTAACACAAATAAACAGGAAGGCGATGGATGAAATACTAAAACTGGAGAGTATATCTCAATATAATACCATGAGAGGGATCGAAACGCTTCATCCTCTGGTCAGCGTATTTGAATTCTCAAAAATGAAACTCATTCCGGAAGCCATGGCGTACTATGGCTTTTATTGCGTTTTTCTGAAAGAGGCAGTATGTGGCAATTTGAAATATGGGTGTAATTATTACGACTACCAGGAAGGTACGCTCGTTTTTATCGCACCTGGCCAGGTTGTTGGAATAGGCAGCAAACCGGGAACTACCATGCCGAAAGGATGGGGTCTGCTTTTCCATCCTGATCTGATCAGGGGCACTTCACTGGGACAGAATATAAAGGAATATACCTTCTTTTCCTATGAATCAAAGGAGGCGTTGCACCTGTCGGAAAGAGAAAGGCAAATTGTGATGGACTGCCTGGGGAAAATTGAATATGAATTACAACGGGCTATAGATAAACATAGTAAGACATTAATCGCCAATAATATTGAACTGCTTCTTAATTATTGTATGCGATTTTACGACCGCCAGTTCATTACCCGAAAGGAAGTAAATAGAGACATATTGGTAAAGTTTGAAAAATTACTGGATAATTATTTCCAATCAGAAATATGCCAAACCGCTGGGCTGCCAACCGTTAAATATTGTGCCGACCAGTTTTATCTTTCTGCAAACTACTTTGGCGATCTGATAAAAAAAGAGACCGGAAAATCGGCACAGGAACATATTCAGTTAAAGTTGATGGACATTGCCAAGGAGAAAATATTTGACAGGAGCAAAACCCTGAGCCAAATAGCGTATGAATTAGGTTTTAAACATCCGCAGCATTTTAGCCGTTTGTTTAAAAATGAGACGGGCTATACGCCCAATGCATATAGGTTGATGAATGAATCGAATTAAGTTTTGAAATTGTATCAGGCACTCCGTGTTGGAAATTCAATATTCCAAACCAGATCGTGCCATTGTGCTTTAGCGGAGATTTTTTTTCCGGACTGCTGTTGGCTGTCTACTTTCATTAGGATTCCTAACCACTGCACCGGCCGCCACTACGGAATTCTCACCGATTGTCACCCCCGGCAAAATGGTTGCGGCTGCCCCGATCCAGGCATTCCGTCAGCTTGTCACCCATAATCCATCAAATAAAAAAAAATATTCGATCAGGCCGAATTATTTGCCATGGACTTGTAGTCCAAAATACCTATTCCGGGGTCTTTATTTACAAATGTACTCGTTTCGCGAAGCCGGAAAGTAGCCTCTTTATTTTGCATTTCCGGTCAAGGGTTGGCATTGTATAGAATAATCTATCAACAAGCTGATTTCAACGACCAAAGGCTGTGGGTTTCAGCCGGCAGATAAAAGATAATCCGCTATCTTTAACTGAAATCCAGACAGGCTGATAGTGAAGGAAAATTGATAGGAACTATTTATTGATATTCAATACCTTAATTAAGATTAAGCCATGAAAAATCTCTTTTTTACCGGATTGTGTGTGCTGACTTTCGTTTTTAGCCATGCACAAACCGTAATTCCCCTTTACAATGGCCAGCGGCCAGCTGGTTCTGAAATGCTTACCACTCCTGAAAAACTGCAAAAGAACGACAAAGGAGAAGTCATCATGGCCTCCAGTGTATCCATGCCCACGCTTACGGTTTACAAACCCGAGGCAGGTGCTGCCAACGGAACTGCCATGATCATTTGTCCGGGCGGAGCCTTCCGGTTTCTGTCATTTGCCAGCGAAGGCAACGATGTAGCAAAATGGCTGGTGTCAAAGGGAATTACTGCCTTTATCCTGAAATACCGGTTGGTGCCGGAAACGCCCGGGATAAACAGTACCTTGTTCCAGGACCTTCAAAAAGCCTATTTTGCCCGTCTCGATTCGGTCAATGCCCCGTATGTGCCGCTGGCAGTGGCGGATGGCCGTGAAGCGGTAAAATACGTGCGGCAGCATGCTGCTGAATATGGTATAGATCCGCAACGGATCGGTATGATGGGTTTTTCAGCCGGAGGTACAGTAACGGGCTCTGTGGCCCAGACCTATGATGCCCAAAGCAAACCCAATTTTGTAGCGCCGATCTATGCGTATGTACCCGCCATGCTCGGCGACAAGATGCCGGCAGATGCACCTCCCATGTTCCTGGCCCTGGCATCGGATGATCCCATTTCCAATGCCAACACCCGCCTCTATGAAAAATGGCGTGATGCCGGTAAATCTGTGGAAATTCATATTTACGCAAAGGGGGGTCATGGTTTTGGCATCCAGAAAAGGGGACTGCCGATGGATGACTGGACGGTACGCTTTGAGCGTTGGCTTTCAGCACTGGATTTAATTAAACAATAACCAAAAACCATATAGCATGAAAAAATCGATTTTATTTTCTGCAGTCCTGTTCACCTGTACAGGGCTTTTTGCCCAGTTCGGTCCGCCGCGACTGGTTTCCCCCGAGGTGAAAGCCGATACCATCACCTTCCGTTTCCGTGCCCCCAAAGCCATGAAGGTAGAACTCAACGGTGATTTCCTGCCTGCCAGGGAGGTGAAAACGGAACGCGGGACCTTTATGATGCCGGCCCCGGTTGAAATGACCGAAGGTAAGGATGGCATCTGGGAATATAAAGTCACCAGCCTGGCGCCCGATTTCTATACCTATACCTTCACGGTTGACGGGATCACCATGCTCGATCCCGGTAACCTGAAAATGGTACGCGACGGGCAAAGAGTTAACAATTACATGATCGTGCCGGGTGAAAAAAGCAACCTATACCTGGAAGCCAAAGATAAGAAAGGCACCCTTTCGAAGGTATGGTATGCCTCACCGGCCTTTGGCGCCAACCGCCGGATGTACGTGTACACCCCGTATGGTTATGAGACATCGGGTAAAAAATATCCTGTTTTCTACCTTCAACACGGCGGTGGCGGCGACGAAGACGCCTGGACATCCCTCGGGCGGGCATGCCAGATCCTCGATAACCTGATCGCCCAGGGCAAAGCCGTACCCATGATCGTGGTGATGCCCAATGCCAGTCCCAACCAGCTTGCCTCTCCCGACGTGATGGATCCGATCGCAGGACCTTCACCGATGCAGCAGGACAGGACCTCGGAAGCATTCCATTCCGGCGGAGCCTATGTGAAAGGACTGATCGAGGACATCATCCCCTATGTCGAGTCGCATTACAGGGTGATCAAAAGCAAGGAAGCACGCGCCCTGGCCGGACTTTCCATGGGAGGCATTTATACCCTTTACACCACCGCCCGCTATCCGAACCTGTTCGATTATATTGGCGTGCTCAGCATGGGTTTCACACCCGATAGGGACCCGATCAAAGAACTTACCCCGGTAAAGGAAGCAGGCTATAAGCTTTACTGGATAGGTTGCGGAGAAAGCGATTTTGCCTACGACAACACCAAAAAGCTGCTGAAAGGGCTCGATGACCTTGGAATGAAGTACACTAATTTTGACAAGGTGGGCGGACATACCTGGGATACCTGGAGGGTTTGCCTCAAGGAACTGGCTCCGCTGTTGTTTAAATAGACAGGCAAATGGGCTTCGCCCGCCGTAGCTTAAGCGAAGGAGGGCCAATTGTGCCGAGGCATCCTATGGGACAAATGTGGAAATGAAGTTTTTAAGAATGACGTGTTGTCTTCCGCCATATTGGTGAGCATACCTGGTTGGATAATTTCATGTCTATGAATAATAATGCCCTTCTTTGACGCAGCAATATTTTAAATCAAAAATCTGAGATTGGAGTATTCTAAATGACCATTTGAGCCAAATCTTTAAAAAAAGTTCTAATATGTAAATATTACGGAATAATTCATAACTTGCATTATATAATAAACAAGGAATTTACCTCCAATGATTAGGCAATACAAAATCAACTGATTTAATGGAGATCATTACTTAACATAAACTCCTAAAGCGGAAAACATGAAACTAACAAGAGAACAATTTTTAAAAATGTCTGCAGGAGCCGCTACCTTGGCAACCGTCCCGATTTTAGGGACTATGACAACGAGTGCTGCTGCAGCAACAAGCTTTCCTCCGACCTCATCCAAGGGAAAGGGGCCTAAGAGAGGAGTCTCCCTTTACAGCTATGAAGGTGAATATGAAGTTTCCATGACCCTTGAGGACTGTTTTGCCGATATGTACGATATGGACGCTGAGGGTCTGGAGATTTTGGCAAGCGGTCATATTCCGGGTTACCCGAATCCGACCGATGAATGGATTGAAAACTGGTTTGCCTTGTTGAAAAGATACCAGATCGTACCGGTTGAATACGGTCACTGGGTGGATTCGAGGCGTAATGAAGGTCGCGAATTAACATCAAAAGAATCCTACGATATGATTGTGCGCGACATTAAACTTGCCAATAAGCTTGGGTTCAAAATTGGACGTACAAAATTAGGTGTGATCGATGAAGTCCTGACACCTGTAAAGAATTGGCAGGAGTTCATCAAAATGGCGCTCCCGGTGGCAGAGGAGTACAACTTCAAAATGTGCCCCGAAATCCATATGCCGACTATTTTGAAATCAAAGATGGTTGATGATTATATCGAATTTATTGTAAAGACCGGCACGAAGAACTTCGGTCTGAATATTGACTTTGGCGTATTTGCCAAAAGAGATGAGCGTATGCAAATACCGGGAATGAGTAATGAAATCAGTGCACCGGAGGATCTTATACCCCTTCTGCCCTATGTTTATGCATGCCATGCCAAGTTTTCCAATATGTCAGATGACCTTATTGAAACAACCATTCCTTATGACAGAATCCTGCAAATATTGAAAGATAAAAACTGGGATGGTTACCTGCTTAGCGAATATGAGGGAAAAGATAAGGCTGTACCTGGTTATGCATCCGACCAGCTCCGCAGACAACATGTGATGATGAAGCGTTGCCTGGGAGAAGCATAGCTATAAAAATTGGAAAATTTTAATCAATCAATAAAAGGAGATTATAAAATGCTTGAATTACCAAATATACAATCAAGAGGATTCAGGAATGTTTCCGAAGGCGGAAAAATCAATGGATTCCAGGTGCCAGTGAGATTGACTTATTACAGGGGATTATGGCTTACCCAGTTAAGACCGGCAACGGTAACAGTCGACGGGGAAAAATTCGAAAATGAGCAGATCACTTGGGTAATAGACGGCAAGAGTTATGCGCAGTCAGATTTAAAAAATTATCCTGATGTTCATTGGAGCAGCCTTGCACCCGCTATACTGAATGTGAAGAAACCCGGGGGATTACCGCTGGGCATCCATGATGTTGAAGTGCAGTTCAAATTCAGCACTTCCTACCTTCCTCCGAGAATGGATTTGGGATTCGGTGGCGAGAATCCCTACAAGAGAAGAATGACATTGGTCAGATAGGTACACACATTGCGGATTCTACCATAATGTCTCACCACTGATTTTTCATTTAGTTATGTGGTCTAAAGCCCCATAAGGGCGATATTATGGTTAAATATCTTAGTCTTTCTATCAGCCAGATTTTAATGTTATTGATTCCCGATTATCTTATTTAAGTAAAATGGAGAATAATAATAGATTTTTCGATGTTATTGCGAAAGGTCATTTGTATTTGCAAAATGTTTCAATTGATAATGTTGTTTTTGGTTATCATAATAAGGAATTGAAGATATTGCTACAGCGTCCTCAAAATAATAATAAATGGGCACTTGCAGGTGGATATATTAAAAGAACGGAATCAATTGAAGATGCCGCCCGAAGAATTGCCAGTGAAAGAACCGGATTAAATGGTTTGTTTTTAAAACAGTTTAAGGCTTTCGGGAGTCCTTCGAGATCTGGAAACATTGATCCATCCTTAGAATTAGCAGGCAAGACAAAAGAAAATTGGACATTGGATTATTTTGTCTCCATTGGGTTTTATACATTAACCGAATTTGAAAGGGTCAAACCCAGTGGTGATTTTTATATAGAGGAATGCAAATGGTGGGATATTCATCGCCTTCCAGCCATGGTGTTTGACCATCAGGAAATTATTGAGGCTGCGCTGAAGGCCCTAAGATTGCATATCTATCATTATCCAATCGGATACGAGTTATTATCTGAAAAATTCACCATACCCGAGATCCATGCATTATACGAAACAATTTTGGGTAAAAGTCTGGACAGTCGTAATTTCACAAAAAAGCTTCTGGCTACCGGAATTATAAAAAAAACAAGTGAGCGGAGAAATATAGGTCCACATCGATCACCATACCTATATGTATTTGATACAGTAAATTATAAAAATGCGTTGAATGAGGGAATGGCGTTATTCATTTAGTTTATTTCATGGATGATGGCCTAATCGGAAAAAGGCATCATCGAAAGCGGTAAGCCTGTAATGAAGTCCAGGGGAATTTCGTTCGTGAAGTATGAAAACAGGAAGGCGGTATTTGAGCTGGGGCCGGGGAGGTATATATTTGTGGTGGGGATTTATTTTTTTACCAGCTTTACCATGATGTTGACCCTGCCGAATACCAGTCAGACCTGTGTTGCTTTGATCAAGCATCTTGATAAGCATTGAAAACTTTGTGAAAACAAATCATTAGAGACTAAACGCATAAACAGTACTTCAATAAAAACAAAGATCCTGTACCTGCTTATTTGCCTACCGGGATTAATGACAAAGGAGTAACTGGTAATCGGCAACCTCTGAATACCGATTTCCGGATAAATAATCAGCATCAGAATTCGTATCACTCTCAATAATCTGATAACAAATGAAAAAAATAACCGGTTTCTTTGCATTGCTTTGGTTTACTTCCGCAACATTCGGTCAGACTCCGACAGTACAGCCATCTGAAGTCATATATGGCCGTAAGGATGGCCTGGCATTAACAATGATAGTGCAGCAGCCGTATGGACCATCCAATGGGAAAGGTATCATCTGGGTTGTCAGCGCGGGGTGGACAAGTGACTATAACTGGGTAAACATGTTCAAAGGTCTGGTGAAACCCATATCAGACCGGGGCTACACTATTTTCTTTGTTATGCACGGTTCCCAACCGAAGTATACGGTTCCCGATGCAGTAGCAGATATCAAACGGGCTGTACGTTTTATTCGTTACCATGCAGAAGAATACGGCATTGATGCCAATCACATCGGGATATCGGGCGCTTCTGCAGGAGGACATTTGTCCCTGATGGTGGGCACAACAGGCGACAATGGCGATCCCACCGGCAAAGATCCGGTCGACAGGATATCCTCCAGAATACAGGCTGTAGCCTGTTTTTTTCCGCCGGTCGATTTTCTCAATTATAAAGGTCCGGGTGACAATGCTGTGCTTCATAGCGAAATGAAAGAGTTTCAGGCACCACTGGACTTTGTGGAGTGGAACGCACAAACACTTCATTTTATGCCGGTTACTGATCCGGAGAAACGAACGGAGATTGGCAGGCAAATATCTCCTGTTTACTTTGTTACCGCAGATGATGCTCCTGCATTTATTGCCCATGGCGATGTCGATAAACTGGTTCCTCTGTCGCAATCCCAAATGATCGTTGAAAAATTCAAGGAGGCAAACGTGCCATACGAATTGAAAATCAAACCCGGCGCGGATCATGGATTTTGGAACGATATGATCGTCTACACCGGGCTGTTTGCCAATTGGTTTGATCAATATTTGAAGCAATAATTAGTGACAGTTTACTGGTTTTAGCCGGGTCCATTTTTCAGGATTTATCAGTTGATGATAGGTTTGCTTCAGTAATTACCGTAAATTTATGTTCGAACTTTTAATAACCAGGTAGTTGTTAGTGATTCGAATCATCCAAAGAATATAACATTATGAAAAACCTATTGACCTTCACCCTTCTGCTTTTAACAATCACCGGGCTTTTTGCCCAGGATACTGCACCTGCAAAACTCCGCAGGACTCCGCCATCCTTCAGCATGAATGCAACTCCATTCACGGCAGTAACGGATCCGAAGGAACCGGTTACTTACCATAATCCAGTGATTCCGGGTTTTTTCTCTGATCCCAGTGTCTGTCGTGCCGGTGAGGATTATTACCTGGTCACCAGTACCTTTGAATATTTTCCGGGAGTTCCTGTTTTTCACAGCAAGGACCTGGTGAACTGGGAAATGATCGGTTACTGCATTGACCGGACTACTCAGCTTCCCGTAGATCTGAACATCTTTGCCACAACCATCCGGTATCATGACGGTACCTTTTATATGATCACCACCAACATAACCGGAGGGGGTAATTTTTATGTAACGGCCACCAATCCGGCAGGGCCCTGGTCGGATCCCATCTTCATCAAAGCCCAGGGTATTGACCCCGACCTGTTCTTCGATGAGGATGGAAGGGTGTATGTCATATCATCCACATTTGAATTGTATGAAATAGACATTAAAACCGGCAAATTCATTTCGGAAGGGCTGAAAGTCTGGAACGGGACCGGCGGCCGTTATGCAGAGGGACCGCATATTTACAAAAAGGACGGTTTTTATTACCTGATGGCCGCTGAAGGAGGCACGGAAGAGGCCCATTCCGAGACCATCGCCAGGAGCAAGGACATCTGGGGCCCTTACAATGACAATCCGGCCAATCCGATCCTGGCACATGCCAATGCAGCGGGACAGGGTAATCCCATCCAGGGAGTCGGTCATGCCGATATCATCCAGGCGCATGACGGTTCATGGTGGATGGTCTTTCATGGTTACCGCTCGGTAGGGGATGGCGTTCACCATATTCTGGGCAGGGAAACCTGCCTGGCCCCGGTTACCTGGCCGAAGAACGGCTGGCCCGTGGTGAACGGCAACGGGACCGTTACAGTAGATATGACCTGTCCGACGCTGCCATTGAAACCTTTTGCTGCAAAACCTGACCGGATCGGATTTGACAGCGATAAACTGCCGCTGGAATGGAACTATCTGCGGTACCCGGTGACGGCCAATTATTCCCTCACTGCCCGCAATGGTTTTCTGAGCCTGACAGGCTCGGAGCAGACCGTCGAAGACCGGAAATCGCCGACCTTTGTAGGACAGCGGATCCGAAACATGGTTTTCACTGCCACTACCCAGGTGGAATTCAATCCCAATACGACCAATGAAGAGGCCGGCATGATCCTCCTCAACAATGGTGTTCATTTTGACCTGATTATCAAACAGTCAAACGGAAAAAGGGTGCTGGTAAGCCGGCTCCGGTTTGGGGTAGTTGTTCACGAATCGCCGGAGGTTGTCCTGAAGCCCGGTCCGGTGAAGCTGGCTATCAAATGTGACCGGTCGTACTTCACCTTTTCCTATGCACAGGGGGATGAGGCTTTCAAGGATATAGAAAAGGTGAATTCAAAATTTCTGAGTTCGGAAACAGCAGGGGGATTTACCGGGGTGTATGTGGGCTTGTATGCAACCGGAAATGGAAAAATGTGTACGACAAGTGCAGATTATGACTGGTTTGAGTTAAAAGGCAAGTAATATGTTAAAGCAGTCTTAATGCCAGGATCAATCTGAACAATATGTCGCGTTTAGCTGTTTAGATTTTCATTTAATTTAAATCTATTACAGCATATGAAACGCCGTGAATTCCTATACAACTCCGCCGGTTCCCTGGTGTTATCCCTGCTGGCAGGCAAACAACTCCTGGCCCAGTCTGGTATGCAGGAGACTCCCTATGCAATGAAAGAAGTAAGAAGGGGAGTAAGCATCTTTAGTGAAAAGGGAGGAACAATTGCTTATTTAGTTACGAAGGAGGGAAGCGTAGTGGTTGACGCTCAGTTTCCTGAACAGTCGCAGCATCTTATCGATGAAATAAAAAAGCAATCTGATCGCCCCTTTAAATTACTGATCAACACACACCATCATGGGGATCATACCAGTGGAAATATTGCCTATAAAGGCCTGGTAGAACACGTGGTCGCTCATAAAAAAAGTCTGGAGAACCAGCAGGAAGTTGCCAAACGCAGTCAGAATGAAGATAAACAACTTTATCCGGATATTACCTTCAGTGACAGCTGGCAGGTGAAGATCGGACCGGAGCAAATACGGGCCTATTACTTTGGTGCAGCACACACCAATGGCGACAGTATTATCCATTTTGAAAATGCCAATGTTGTTCACCTGGGGGATTTGCTGTTCAACAAACGCTACCCTTATATTGATCGCAGTGCCGGGGCCAGCATAAAACACTGGATGACCGTTCTTGATCAGGTGAAAAGTACCTTTGATTCCGAAACGATCTATGTTTTCGGTCATGCCTTTGATCCCAAAGCGGTGACCGGTTCGATCGCCGAAGTGGACAGTTTTAAAGCTTATTTTGAAAAACTCCTGAGTTTCGTTTCCGGTGAGATCAAAGCCGGAAAAAGCAAAGAAGAGATACTGAAGGCATCTGTGATTACCGGCGTGCAGGATATGAACGGTGAACCTAAACACAACCTGGAAATGGCCTATGATGAACTGGCCGCATTAAAATAACAGGTTATTCAAATTTCAGCATTTCGGCAGGATTGGTTTGCGATGCCTTAATGGTCTGGGACCCTATGGTAAGCAGTCCGATGAAAACAACGAATAAAATGCCAAAAAGCAAGGTGCCTGCTCCAAAGCTTACATGATCTGCCATGTATTGAAACCACATCTTGTTCAGCAAGTAGGCAAGGGGAGCGGCAATTACTGCAGCAATGATCAACAATCCTATATATGCTCTTGAGATCAGCAGCAATATGTTTGCCGGCATTGCCCCATAAGCTTTCCGTATGGCAATTTCCCTGATCCGGGTTTGTGTACTGAAAGTCGCCATCCCCAGCAACCCGAGACAGGAGATAATGATCACGAGAAAGCAGGCATATCCTACAGTATATAATACGTCACCAAAAAATGAATAATACTCTTTAATGGTATTGTCCAAAAAGTCCCCTTCCATTTCATGGACAGGATCAATTTTTTTCCACTCATTTTTAAGTTTTTCAACAGTTCCCTGCAAATCGGGTGAACTGATCCTGAACACAGCCAGTTTGTATTTTTTTGGTTCAACCCTGAGAATTAAGGATTTCTGAGTGAGGAAAAGTGCAGAATATTTATAGTCTTTTACTACGCCGATCACTTGCACCAATGTAGAATCATCGAGGATCAGGTATTTACCGATGGCCTCAGATGGAATACCCAGGTTAAACTGATGGGTTGTAAACTCATTGACAACCACAAATTTCTCACGTTCTGTATTCATGCCGGGAGGGAAGTTCTGCCCTGCCAGCAGGGTAAGACCCATTGCCGCAATGTAATTTTCATCAACCGAAAAGTAATGACCCTGTACTTTTTCATCCTCGTTATTTACGCGTATGTCTACGGGCCAGATATTACCCTCCCCAGGTCTGTGGGAAGTCGCTGATATATAACTGATCTCAGACAAGCGGCTATAAACATCCTTTATCCTGGTAATTTCCTGCCTTTGCAGCTGCATCATAAATACCTGTTCGCGATCAAAACCCATAGTCGCGTTTACCATGTAATTCATCTGCCTGAATAACAGAACGATCGTTATGATGAAGATCATGGAGAATGCAAACTGAGTTACCAACAGAACCTTGCGCAGGGTAATCCGGCTGAAGAGCTTAATATTGAGTACTCCCTTCAATACATGCTGCGGATTGAAGGAAGAAATAAAAAAGGCCGGCAATATCCCTGCAAGTAATCCTGTGATTAAGGCAAAAATTAAAAACAAAAGATAAACAACATAGTTTTGTTGCGGGCGTATTTCCAAAATCGACATCATCTTCATGCCTGTAAATCCCGGCAGTAAAAATTGAAGCAGCACTATGGAAACCACAAGTGCCAGAAGTGATATGATGACTGCCTCAAGTAAAAACTGGACAATGATCTTGCCACGGGAGGCGCCCAGTGTTTTGCGAACGCCTACTTCCTTGGCGCGTAGTAAAGACCTTGCTATTGAGAGACTCGTGTAATTGAAAGCCGCCAGAATGACTAATACCAGGGCCAATCCGCTAAGAAAATAAACCATGACATCCCACAGAAAGAAACCCAGTTCATTGGCGCGCAAAGGCCCCGGAACAATCTTTGATAAAGGCTGCAATATGAAAGAAACGTTTGTTTTCTCCCTATCATGGTATTTCTCCTGGTTAATCTTATCGAGTGTGCTTTGCACATCTCTTTTATCAACTTTTTGTGATAAAAGCACATATACATAACTTGAATAGAAATTGTTCCAATCAGTTGCCGTGATTTTCTCAGCCTTTCGACTTCTTTCAAAAGACTCCAATGTACTGGCAGAAACCAGAGCCTCGAACTGGATATGTGATTTTTTACTGGTTTTTTTAATAATGCCTGCGACCGTAAAATCCCCAATACTGTCAATTTGCAAAGTTTTTCCCAACGGATCCTCCTCCCCGAAAAACTTTTTTGCTACATCCTCTTTCAGTACTATTTTGTATGGATCATCAAGAATATTTTCAGGAGAACCTTCAATAAGTTCAAAATCGAAAACTTTAAACACTGCTGAATTGGCATACAAACCCCTGATGCTGATTCGGGCCTCCCCGGATACACCTTCGCCGTTAAAAGAATTATTGAATAGTGCTGCCTCTTCGATTCCTGTAACTTTATTCTTTAGTTCACCTGCCAGAGGAAAGGTTGTTGATGCAAACCTGTTGAGGGAAATCTTACTGAGACTGTCAACGCTTTCAATTCGATATATCCTGTCCTTTTTTGTGTAATAGCTGTCGTACGCGTATTGATCCATCAGCACCACGATGATCAGCATACAAACTGACATGGTGAGCGACAAACCGAGGACATTAAGGAGTGTAAAGCTTTTGTATCTGATGATATTCCTTAAAGCAGTTAAAAGGTAATTCAGAACCATGCGGATAGGTTTTATCGTTAGACGTCTTCAATGTCCGGCAGGTTACAGGGGTCCAGGCAGGGAGTTGATCTCAAAAATAAGAAATAACTAGGAGTATATCCGGCTAATGAATGAATAGTTTCTGAAATAATCTGTTGTCCGGAGAATTCATTTTTGTGGTATCCGGGGCTTCATGGAGTGAACCAGACAGGAAAACGTGGGATTAGCTGATCTCCCTGAACTGCATTGGAACCTGGAGAAAGCTGACAAACTCGGGCGTACCACCCTCTCTAATTCTAAAGTCACCAATGCCGTATAACGATTAAAATAATAAATTTGTAATTCTTTAGCAGGTCAGGAAATTTGTCTTTATAAATGAAAAATGTACTTATTAATTGGTGCTAAAATTTTAATATTATGAAAAGCAATCTATGGTCATGTGTAACAGTAATGCTGATACTGTTCGTTACATCTTCCGCGCTTCCCGGAGCTGACAATCCAAAAAAACACCTGGGAATAGCCACTTATTCCGTAAAAGGCCTCGAATCCGACATCGAAGGCTCACTTAAAGCCCTGGCTGATGCCGGTTATGTGGTAATGGAGATATCCAATTATGATGCCGGCAAAGGAACTGTTGCTGGTTACAAACCTGCCGATTACGCTGCTCTGGCGGAGAAGTACGGTCTGGATATTATTTCAAGCCACGCGCGTACCAATTTTAATGTCAAAGATGTGGAAGGAACGCTGGCCGCCTGGGGGAAGGTATTTGACAACCATAAATTAATGGGATGCAAATATGTTGTCTTCCCGATGAATATGTGGTCCGGTTCTTTTGAAATTCTGAAGCAGGAATGTGATCTGATGAACAAGATCGGGGAAGAAGCCAACAAAAGAGGCATCAAATTCGGCTACCATAACCACCATATGGAATTTGCCACCATTGCCGGCACTGATCAGATGTACGAGGATTACCTGATCGCTAATACCGATCCCAACAAGGTCTTCTTTCAAATGGATGTTTACTGGGTTACCCAGGGTGGCCAGGATCCGGTTGCATACCTGAAGAAATATCCCGATCGTTTTAAAGTGTTGCATATTAAGGATGACTATGTGATCGGAGAAAGCGGCAAGATCAATTACAAGGCCATATTCAAACAATTTTACAAAAACGGTCACCAGGACTGGTTTGTTGAAGTTGAGGATAAAATGACACCGGAGCAAAGAGTACAGTCGAAGGCCATGATGGATGGCATGAAGGATATTCAGGCCAAAGGTGGAACCATGGAAGACTTTATGAAAGAAATGATGAAGAACCGTCCTGCCGGCCAACAAATGCCGGGATTTGGTCCCCAGGATCCGAAAGAAGTGGCTGAAAAGCTGAAAGCTTCACTTGAAGCGATCAAACTGAGTGCGGATTACCTGATGAAAGCAAAATTTGTAAAGTAAATAAAGGCCATTCTTCTTCAAAAAAGAGTTGGCACAGGAGAATAACTCAAGTGTGAGCGTGGGAGTGAGTGCGAGAAAAAAAAGAGCGAGGCTCTCGCTCTCATTCTCACTCTCACTCTCGCTCTTTTTTTTATGCCGGCATATCCGGCAGTTTGAATCCGTTAAGGTACTGGTGTTTCACAAGGTTGGCAATAAATTCTTTTGCGTTTACGGCGCTCGGATCCTCATATCCGGGCATGCCGGGCATGGCAACCGGAGCCGCTCCCTTGGGTGCTGCACCTCCGGCCGATTTGGCAGCGGCATTGGCAGCAGCCATCATTTTGCCAATGTCAAACATTTCTGACCAGATGGAAACTTTCTCCGTCATCGGAAATGTTGGTGAATTTCATATTCGGACCATCCCATTCCAGGATCTTGCCGAGTTTCTGCAGGCGGACAGCCAGCACACCCATCAGTACGATCTCATTGAATGGGCCTGCCTCTCCAAAGTGTGAGGCAGTCTTGTTGCGCAGATCAGGATCCTTGCAGGCACTTACCCAATCGAGGTAATGGTTATTGTCGGGTACAACCCTGAATACCTCGGGAGATTTCGGCGTCCTTCCGGATAGCAGATAAGCATCACTGCCATGACTGCCCAGAATCAGGGTATCTTTTGTGCCATAAAGCGCACAACCTTCACCTTGCCAGGTTTTTCCTTCCGGAAGCACATCGGGAATCATAGCATGGAAACCGCCATCATACCAGGTAACTTCTACCTCGGGCATGGCCATTTTAGGGAGATTTGGCCGTGCGGGGAAGATCATCTTCACGATCTGGGCATGAGGACAGGCATCTTTTTTCAGTGGGGTGGACTGTCCCTGAACTTTGGTAGGGTATCCCAGCTTCAGTACCTTAAATACCGGATGCATATTATGACAGGCCATGTCGCCAAAAGCACCGGTCCCAAAGTCCCACCATCCGCGGAAATTCCATGGATGATAAGCGCTGTTATAAGCACGGAATGGCATGTGGCCGATCCACAGATTCCAGTCGAGCGTCTTTGGTACTTTCTGAACATCAGTGGGCGTATCAAGTCCCTGCGGCCATATAGGACGGCTCGACCAGACATCCACTTTCCGCACTTCACCGATTTCCCCTGCCCAGGCCCATGCACATGCCTGACCTAACACCATTCCGTTGAAGAACCCTGGTTGCCCATCTGGGTGGCCACATTGTGTTTAGGGCCAGTTTGGTCAGCAAACGCGATTCATAAATGGTATGGGTCAAGGGTTTTTCGCAATACACATGTTTGCCAAGTGTCATGGCAGTTGCCGCAGGATTGGCATGGTATGGTCGGCAGTGGCAACAACCACTGCATCAATGGATTTCCCCATTTCATCAAACATCATCCTCCAGTCCTTGTACTTTTTTGCACTTGGAAATTTTTCGAATGTTGCCGTAACAGGTCCGTATCCCCAGTCAACATCGCATACCGCAACCAGTTTTTCAGTACCTGGTTTGGAGGTCATGGCAAACATACTCTGGGGTGCCGTTGCAACTTCCGGTTTACAAATACTGCTGATATCACCGGAACCCTGATTACCTGCACCGATAAGTGCAACATTCAAGGTATCGCTGGGCGCCTGATGTCCCAGTTTTTTACCCATGGCAACACTGGGAATAATCGTAAATACTGCCGATGCTGCAGTGGTGGCTTTAATAAAGCTCCTTCGCGAAAAAGCTTTGCCCTTTGAGTCAGTTTTACTAAAATCTTCTTTGTCCATTTCTAAAAAGTTTAAGAGGTTATGCATGCAGTTTGAATTGTTGTTCCAGGAGTGATTGAGAACTGGCAAATGAAGTTATACTATAATTATCAGATTTCAAAATTCAAATTATAGAGGTCCATATTACATAAAAGAAAGCCCAAAATAGACATTGACCATGCGTCAAATCTTGTGTACTTTTATTTTGGTATAGCCCATAATCAGCAAAACTGATTGGCAGGGTACCGGTTTGAATTATCCTCATCAACTAGCATGTTCCAGAATAAACCCAAGCATTAATACTTAATTAAATGAAGATCAACCTCAATTCCTCATTTCAAAAAACACAGCTTTTTACCCTGGTACTGGTCATCCTTACCGGTATGTTTTGGGCAGGCTGCAAAGGCCCTTCCAAAGAAGGTGCTGATCTTGAAGCCGGATTTGTGAATCCGCCTGAAAGCGCGAAACCCAGGGTGTGGTGGCACTGGATGAACGGTAACATCACCAAAGAGGGCATCCGGGCCGACCTGGAATGGATGCACCGGGTGGGTATCGGCGGTTTCCAGAATTTTGATGCTGCCCTGATGACGCCACAGATTGTGGAAAAGCGACTGGTATACATGACCCCTGAATGGAAGGAGGCTTTTTTGTTTACCACCAAACTGGCGGATTCCCTCGGGCTGGAAATGGCCATTGCCGGTTCCCCCGGATGGAGTGAAAGTGGTGGTCCCTGGGTGAAACCCGAACAGGCCATGAAAAAGTTGGTCTGGAGCGAAACACGGGTCGAGGGAGGAAAGCCATTCTCGGGGACCTTGCCCAAACCACCATCAACCACTGGTCCTTTCCAGAACCTGGCAATACGGGAAATGTTTTCATTAACCGGCCAGACAGAAAGTACTCCACCTGAATTTTATGCTGATGCCGCAGTAGTGGCTTACCGCCTGCCGGAAGGTGATGTATCCATGTCTGACCTCCGGCCCAGGGTTACTTCCAGCGGCGGGAAATTTACACTGGAAGCATTAACCGACGGAGATCTGAAATCCTCTGCCTTGTTGCCTTACACCAAACCGGGTGAAAATGCCTGGATTTTATTTGAATTTTCCCAACCCGAGACCATGGAGGCTTTGACCATTGTCGGCGGAGGTTACGGTGGTATGTTTGGATTCGGTGCCGATCCCAATAACAGGACGCTTGAAACCAGTGATGATGGAAAGATCTTTACCAGGGTCATTGATATCTCAGCCGGCGGAGTGGAACAAAAAACGCTGACCTTCAGTCCGGTTACTGCCAAATATTACCGTTTCACGTGGAAAACACCGCCACCACAACCTCCTTTAATATTGGTGCCATGTTCGGATTTGATGCAGGAGCGATGCCTGCGGCACCGGCAGGCACCCAGGTTGCAGAACTGGTTTTACATAAAGTGGCCCGGGTGAACCGATTTGAGGAAAAGGCTGCATTTGCAGCTGCAACTGACCTTTATGCTGCGCAAACTCCTGCGTTAAAGGAGGGTCAGGCAGTACAAAAGACCGATGTGGTAGACCTGACCGGGAAGATGAAACCAGATGGCTCTTTGGAATGGACACCCTCCGAAGGTAACTGGGTGATCCTGCGCCTGGGTTATTCCCTTACCGGTCACAAAAACTCGCCGGCTTCACCGGAGGCAACCGGACTTGAAGTAGACAAACTGAACGCCGATCATGTAAAAGCCTATTTCAACAATTATCTCGACCAATATAAGGATGCCACCGGAGGACTGATGGGCGAAAAAGGACTGCAATACATGATAACCGACAGCTGGGAAGCCGGCGTTCAAAACTGGACCGATAATATGATCGCGGAATTCGAAAAGCGTCGCGGATATGATATGTTGCCCTGGTTGCCGGTGCTTACCGGAAAGATTGTCGAAAGTGCCGAGGCAAGTGACCGTTTCCTTTGGGATTTCGCAAGACCATTGGAGAACTGACCGCAGAAAATCACTATGACCAGCTGACAGACATACTAAAAGAAAGAGGAATGGCGCGCTACACCGAATCGCACGAAAGCGGCCGTGCCTTCATTGGCGACGGTATGGAAGTGAAACGCAAAGCAGCCATACCCATGAGTGCCACCTGGACACCCGGTGGATTTGATCGGGGAGCCGAAGTAGCCACCCGTTACAAAGCTGATGTTCGCGAATCAGCCTCGGTAGCCCATATTTACGGTCAAAACCTGGTAGCAGCAGAATCCATGACAGCCATCGGAAGCGCCTGGGCCTGGTCGCCCGAATTGCTGAAACCTACTGCAGACATGGAAATGGCAAATGGATTGAACCGTTTTGTCATCCATACCTCGGTTCATCAGCCCGTGAATGATAAAATTCCCGGCCTTGGACTCGGTCCCTTCGGCCAATGGTTCACCCGGCACGAAACCTGGGCGGAACAGGCAGGTCCCTGGATAACCTACCTGGCACGCAGCTGTTACATGCTGCAACAGGGGAAATTTGTGGCTGATGTGGTTTACTTTTATGGTGAAGACAATAATATTACAGCTTTGTTTGGCGAAAAACTACCGGCTGTTCCTGAAGGATACAATTATGATTTCGTGAATGCCGATGCATTGATAAATCTTCTTTCTGTGAGCAATGGACGGATTACCACGCCGAGTGGCATGAATTACCATGTTTTGGCGCTCGATTCAAACAGCATTCATATGTCGCTGCCCGTGTTGCGCAAGATTTCAGAACTGGTAAATGCCGGTGCCATAGTAACCGGTCCCAAGCCATTGGGTACACCCAGTCTCAGCGATGACCAGCTGGAATTCTCAACGCTTGCCAATCAGCTATGGGCCAACGAAAAAGGTGTTACCAACCTGGGCAAGGGTAAGGTGTATGCCGGACAAACCCTGGAAGAAGTGCTGAATATGCTTGAAATCCAGCCCGATTTTCGGTATAACAAACCACAGGATGATACCCGCCTGATGTTTGTTCACCGCAAGATGGAGCAGGTTGAGTTCTACTGGATCAACAACCGCAATAACCGGGTGGAAGACCTGGAAGCCACCTTTCGGGTTGAAGGAAAGGAAGCTGAGATCTGGCATCCCGAAACCGGGAAGATTGAGCAGGCTTCCTACAGCACAATTGATGGTTTTACGAAGGTCCCACTGCACATGGAACCCAACGATGCGATATTTGTAGTATTCCGGAATAAGGCCAAAGAAAAATCACGCACGATTCCCCAGGTTACGGAAACTCAGCTTGCAGCTGTAACTGGTCCCTGGGAAGTGAGTTTTCAACCTGACCGCGGAGCACCTGAGACTGCTGCCTTCGATGCCCTTTCCTCCTGGAGCGAAAATCCGGACCCCGGGGTGAAGTATTTTTCCGGCACTGCAAATTATACGTTTCCGTCCAGGCCCCGGATGACTGGTTCCAACCGGGCAGGCAACTTTGGCTTGATCTGGGAAATGTAAAAAATCTGGCAGAAATTGTGGTCAATGGTAAATCAATGGGCATTGTCTGGAAGATACCATTCAAAGTGAATGTGACCGATGCATTTAAACCAGGGGAGAACATCCTCGACATCAGGATTACCAATCTTTGGGTGAACCGGTTGATCGGTGATCAGCAACCTGGAATGAAGACAAAGATCACTTATACCACCATGCCTTTCTATCGGACTGATTCACCTCTGATGCCTTCGGGATTGCTGGGGCCGGTGACCATGTCGAGCAGGAATTAGAAATGAAAATGCCTCACCTCCTGCCCCCTCGCTTAAAGGAGAGGGGGTAAGGTTTTCTGCACCTCACCCCCTGCCCCCTCTCCTCAAGGAGAGGGGAAGAAGGGAACCAAAATCATTTGTGTAAGAAAGAGATTGCTGGATGGCAATAGAAATCAGCGATAAACCTTTTTATTGGATGTTGTCTTCTGGATTTATACCCGTTTAATCGACTGTTTCGCAATTGATTCCACAACACATTTTCCGCTTCTGTCATTGGATTTCTGAGGGCTTTTGCATGGGTGAAAATCCTGCTTTTGGCTCCCTGGTGAAGTGTATTGTTATTTTTAAAATCAGTCATGTAATAAAATTACAATAAAAGAATCAATTTACGCTCTTTCCCTCTCCTTGAGGAGAGGGATAAGGGTGAGGTCTTCTGCACCTCACCCCCTGCCCCCTCTCCTCAAGGAGAGGGGAAGAAGGAAGTCAAGATCATTTGTGTAGAGAAAGAGATTGCTGGATGGCAATAGAAATCAGTGATAAACCTTTTTATTGGATGTTGTCTACTGAATTTATACCCGCTTAATCGACTGTTTCGCAATTGATTCCACAACACATTTTCCGCTTCTGTCATTGGATTTCTGAGGGCTTTTGCATGGGTGAAAATCCTGCCTTTGGCTCCCTGGTGAAGTATATTGTTATTTTTAAAATCAGTCATGTAATAAAATTACAATAAAAGATCCAATTTACGCTCTTTCCCTCTCCTTGAGGAGAGGGATAAGGGTGAGGTGTAGAAGACTCTTCCCCTCTCCTCAAGGAGAGGGGCAGGGGTGAGGCATCACCACAGTATACAATTAAGCATTAACTGCAGGAAACTGGTTTTCATATACAGCCATATCTGAATAACCCCAGGATACTATACTTTCCACTACCGGAATCAAGGTATACCCTCTTTCTGTAAGGCTGTACTCTACCTTGGGTGGTATTTCGTAATAGACATGCCTGTTTATTATTCCCTGACTTTCCAGGTGCCGTAATTCCTGTATAAGCATTTTCTCCGTGATTCCCAGAACATCTTTTTTCAGTTCTCCAAATCTCCGGCAACCGGTCCGAAGACTCCAAAGAATACCCATCCTCCATTTACCACCAATGAATTTTAATGAATGCTGTACCGGACATTTTTCCAGCATTTCCTCCACAGTTAAAAAATTTTTCATGTGATTGTATTTTTTATTTCATTGATAATCAGGTAATCATATATACCAGGTAGGTACCTTACTTTTTAGTAGGTACTTGATTTGTGTAAATCAGCAACCTATCTTTATATTCAGATTAAATAAAAATAACAATTATGAATAGAAAAGAGTTCATACAAAGAAGCTCGGCATTTGGCATTCTGTCCTTTATTCCGGGCATTGCCATGGCTGGCGACAACGACGCAGGAAACGTACTGCCTAAAATGACCTCGCCGGAATTAAACAATTCATTCTGGTATATTGGCCATCTCTTGAGTGTTTTAATATCCAGCCAGGATACAAAGGGTGCATTTTCCCTGATTCATGGATATGAGATACGGGGACTTGAGCCTCCTCCGCATACCCATACCCGAGAGGATGAATCTTTTTATCTTATGGACGGGGAAATTAATTACACGGTAGGGAAAGAAGTATTCAATGCCAAAAGGGGTGATTGGATCTTTCTTCCGCGCAATATTCAGCATTCCTTTCAGGTTCAGACGGAACAGGCTGAAGTCCTGATCCATTTATCACCCGGAGGTTTTGAGGAGTATTTCAAAGAAATGAGTGAACCAGCCAGGACACTCACTATACCGCCCAGGCCACAAGGCCCTCCTGATGTCGGGAGAATCATTGAAACTGCCTCGAAGTATGGAATTGTATTTCCTAAAATAAGTTAAACTGCAGGCCGGAACCATTGCGGGGATTCCGGACATGCTCAGGGCATTATCTTTCATCTTTTATATTAAGAATCTTTTTTATAGGTTTGGGATATTATTCATAATCCCATTCACCATGAGATTTTTAATATCAGCCCTTATGCTTACCGCGACATTGCAGATAAACGCCCAGGAGATAATTCCGCTCTATTCCGGGGAGATTCCCAACAGCACCTCCTACAAAATGAAGGAGATCACCATCAGTGAAAACAGCGGTTTTAAAGGATACCGGAATGTCTCGGTGCCCACCCTGGCTGTTTACCTTCCTGCGCCGGAAAAGGCTACCGGGACAGCCGTGATTATTTGTCCCGGTGGTGGCTATTATCTCGAAAGCTACCGGCTTGAAGGGACCGTCATTGCCGAGGCATTTGCTGAACAGGGCATCACGGCCTTCATTCTGAAATACCGTTTGCCCAGTGATTCCATTATGAAGGACAAATCCATCGGTCCGCTGCAGGATGCTCAGCAGGCCATTAAAATGGTACGGCAAAGGGCAGCTGAATGGAAGGTGGATACCAGCCGGATTGGCATCATGGGATTTTCAGCAGGAGGCCATCTTGCGGCTACTGCAGCAACACATTTTAGCAAATCCTATATCCCGAATCCTGAAAAGACAAACCTTCGTCCGGACTTCCTTATCCTGGTCTACCCGGTGATCAGCATGACCGACAGCCTCACCCACATGGGGTCAAGAAATAATCTGCTGGGTAAAAATCCAGCTGAAGATCAGATCCTGCTTTTCTCCAATGAGCTTCACGTGAACAGAAATACGCCGCCAACCTGGCTCACCCATACCGGCGATGATACCGCCGTGCCGGTGGAAAACAGCATCCGGTTTTATCAGGCTCTGATAAAAAAGAAGGTGCCGGCCGAGATGCACCTTTATCCCAAAGGCAATCATGGGTTTATTTTAAAGCTTCAGCCCGGGGAATGGATGATGCCGCTGTTTGACTGGGTGAAATCGATCCGGTAAATCTATATGAAGAAGCAGATCTTCTCTGCGGAAACATTCCGGATTTATAACAGCCTGCCGCAACCCATGCGGGGCAATGTTATGAAACTGAATGTTATCAAGTTCTCCAAGTGGTTTTCACTGGTAATGCCCATCATTATCCCTTTTTATCAGGATAATAACCTGTCTCTCACCGAAATCATGGTGCTTAAGTCAATCTATGCCCTGGTTATTGTTGCCCTGGAATTGCCCAGCGGATATTTTGCCGACATCCTCGGAAGAAAGAAAACGCTCATTATTGGTGCTTTTTTGGGGGCCATTGGCTTTTTTATTTATTCGTCTACACATGTTTACATGGGATTCCTGATAGCCGAAATTGCGCTCGGAGCTGGTCAAAGCTTCGTATCGGGAGCCGACTCGGCGATGCTATATGATACCCTGGCCTCCGGAAATCGACAAAAGGAATATGCCCGATATGAAGGGATGAATGCGTCGGTTGGTAACTTTTCTGAGGCCTTTGCCGGTCTGGCAGGAGGGGCCCTGGCCCTCATCACCCTTCGTTTCCCTTTTTATGTTCAGGCGATCATTGCATCTACTGCAATTCCTGCAGCATTGACCCTCGTGGAACCGGTGGTGGCCGGAAGAGAACGAAGAACAAGCGGATTCCGTGATATCATCGGGATCGTGAATAAGATCCTTTTTGAGAAAAGTGATCTCCGGTTCAACCTGCTCTTCTCCTCCGTAATTGGTGCGGCCACCTTGCTGATGGCCTGGTTTGCACAACCGCTGTTCGAAAAAATGCTGCTTCCCCTGGCGTTGTTTGGCACGGTATGGACGGTCCTGAATCTGATTACCGGAGGATCTTCCATTCTCGCACACCGGATCGAGAAGAAGCTGGGTGAGTCCGGAACGCTGAAGGTTATGGCTCTCCTGATCCCCGCATTGATGTTGGTTTCAGGCATTGTACCTGCTTTCGCCATTCTTCCGCTGCTTGCCTGTTTTTATTTTCTCCGGGGCATCGCCACTCCTGTTTTGAAGGATTATATCAATAAACATACAGGAAGTGAGATGAGGGCGACCGTGATGTCGTTACGCGACCTGACTATCCGGGTTTTCTTTGCGCTGTTGGCTCCAATGGCCGGCTGGACTACAGACCATTACAGTCTGGGAGCCGGACTGGCACTTTCCGGGGCAGTCATCCTGAGCTTATCCCTGCTCACGCTCGGATTGTTCTTGCGATTTCGTACTTCCAGCTGAAAAATGACAAAATGATTCAGTTTGTCTATTGGAAAAGGTTGTCTGCCGATATTGTTTGGAGGTGACCGGCCTAAAAACTATCTTCACGGAAACAGAGGAAATTATAAACCACTTAAATAATGCTGTATGATAGGCAAGTTCTTTAAAAATGCGGGTATTATTGCCCTGACTGCACTCACAGGTTCAGGCACCTTAAATGCCCAGACACCATCATTTACTGTTACCCTGGATAAATCTGTGAACGGCACGTTCCAGGTTAGTCCGCCCCTGCCGGCCGATGGAAAATACCCGAAGGGAACAGTTGTAACGGTTACTGCCACTCCGGATGCAAATTTCGTGCTCGATGCGCTGTACTTTTCGGTTCCGGGCAGGTGGGGACAGATGTACTATGAATCCATGACGGGTCCTTTTAAGGTGACCATTGATCAGGATAAGCATATTGGCGCCTCGTTTATTGAGAAGGCAGCCGTGGAACACCTCAAGGTGACCCAGGATGTGGTTTTTGCCAAACCAGGTGTAAAAACACTGAAATACGATGTATACTCCCCGAAGGGCGCAAAGAATTTACCGTGTATCATTATCATCCATGGCGGCGGCTGGGCTTCCAATACCGAGGATATTATGCGGGGTCTGGCACGTGAACTTACCAAAGGCGGTAAATTTGTCGTGTTCAGCATCGATTACCGCTGGGCCCAGCATCTTGACGGAGATGCCACAAACAATTCCATGGCCAATATCATCGAGGATGTTTTCGGGGCTATAGCCCACATTATGGAACATGCTGCTGAGTATGGCGGTGATCCCACCCGTATTGGCCTTACAGGGGACAGTGCCGGCGGACATTTGTCAGCTGCTGCCTCCCTGATGCCTAATATGATTGGCAAAGGTGGATTCGGTAAAACTCCCGGTGTGTTCGAATTCATGCCTTCCTACCTGCCCAAAAACAAAACCCTGGATCAGGTTAGAAGTGAGATGATAACAGCCATCAAGGCCGCGGCCCCAAGCTATGGCGTATTTGGCGGAAAGCTGCTGAACCACAATTCCGATGATCCCGCTGCCAACGACACCTGGAAAGAGGCAATAGCTCCACTCAGCCATATCCCGAAAGCTTCGGAAAGATCGGTACCGCAATACCTGACCCGAGGTACCAATGACTTCCTCATCACGGATGAAGCCGTAAAGGAATTCGTTGATGCACTGGCGAAGGCCGGTCAACGGGTACAATATGTTCAGGTGGGCGGGGCAGGCCATGCATTTTTCGACTGGAAACCCGATGCCCAGACCAAAGAAACCTTTTACCGGTATGGTGTCTATTATGCTGCCGAAATGAAAGCATTTTTTACTTCCGTAATGTATTAACACCCCGACGGGGTACCCCCACCCCGTCGGGGTATACCCCTTTAAAAAAATGAAAAACTACTTTATGACCTTTGGCCTTCTGATGTTGCTGGGGACTGCTGTGCCCGGGCAGGAGGCACGCATTGATACCGGACGCATCGATGGTGCGATGTTCCGGATTATCATCCCTGCCAACTGGAACAATAACCTGGTGATGTATGCCCATGGCTATGAGATGCCCTCGATGCCTGGCGATCCCGGAATGTTTCACAGCGAACGAAATGACATGGGCATAAAGCCATTCCTCGAAAGGGGATTTGCCGTGGCACGTTCGGCCTACCATAAAAAGGGCTGGGCCCTGGCGGAAGGAGTAGACGATACGGAGGAACTTCGTGCCTATTTCTTTTCGAAATTCGGGAAACCCGATACGTGCTATATTACCGGTCATTCCATGGGGGGCGGCATAACGCTGGCTACCATTGAGAACCTGGGAAAACATTACCAGGGTGCCATGCCCATGTGCCCGCTGTCAAACCACCCTTATCTGCAAACGAAAATGGCCTTGGATATCAACGCAGTCTTCGCTGCCATGTTTCCGGGTATATTGCCTCCGCTTGCCGATGTGACCAGCGGCAAGGCGCAGGCCATATCCTTTCCTGCGGTTCAGTCAGCCATTGCCATGGACACGACCCTGGCGGCAGCCATTGCCCGGCGATATGAACTGAAACCCAAAGATCTGCCCATGGTGATCATGTTCAACGATGGTGTGATCCGCGACATCAGCCAGCAGGCAGGCGGAAATCCATTTGACAATACCAATACCCTGTATTCAGGTTTTCCGGATGACCTGGAGGTGAACCTTAAAGTTGAGCGGCTTCAGGCATCACCGGGTACTGAAAATTTCTTTGATAAATATGACCGGACAGGGAACATCAATTGTCCCACCCTGTTGCTCCATACCATCTATGACCAGTTGATAACGGCCAGCATGGCTGTCGTTTCCTTCGACAACATGGTGCATGAGAAGGGAAAACAATCGAACCTTGCGGTAGTATATACCAGGGGACAGGGACATTGTAACTTTACACCGGAGGAAACAGGGAAGGCTTTTGATTTGTTGAGGAAATGGGTATCTTCGGGTATCAAACCAAGACCAGGTATTCTTTAAATGCTTTCGCTCGAACACCCCGTTGCCTTTCAGGTCATGACCAAACCACATGGTCCGGTTTGCAACCTGAACTGCACGTATTGTTACTATCTGGAAAAAAGGAAGTTATATCCCCAGGCTAAGGACTTCAGGATGGATGAGGAGCTGCTTGAAAGTTTTGTCAGGCAGTATATCGAATCACAGGATGTTCCGGTGGTGACTTTTGTGTGGCAGGGAGGTGAACCTACCCTCATGGGAATCGATTTTTTCAGGAAAGCCATTGCCCTTCAGCACAAATACCGTTCCGGGAAGAAAATTGAAAATGCATTCCAAACCAATGGGACCCTGATCAACGAGGAATGGTGCAGGTTCCTGAAGGAGAACAATTTTCTGGTAGGGATCTCCGTGGATGGTCCCGGGGAAATCCATGACATGCACCGGAAAAATGTTGCCGGAAAGGCTTCCTTTGACCAGGTCATATCGGCCATTGCGCTCTTTAAAAAGTTCCGGGTGGAATTCAATACACTCTCGGTGGTTCACCGGGACAATGCCAGTCATGCCCTGGAAATCTATCGATTCCTGAAAGAAGCCGGTAGCGGTTTCATCCAATTCATTCCCATTGTGGAACGGATGCATAAGCAGTCCGGGGAGGATGAAATCAAACTGGTGGATCCGGAATACCGGACGGATGTACAGGTCACGCCCTGGTCGGTTGATCCGCAGGAATACGGGGAATTTCTGATCACCCTGTTTGATGAATGGGTGCGTAACGATGTAGGAAAGGTTTTTGTACAGCTATTCGATGTTACACTGGCCAACTGGGTAGGACAACCTCCCGGACTGTGCGTATTCAGTGAAACCTGCGGCAATGCCATGGTGCTGGAGCACAACGGTGATCTGTATACCTGCGATCATTATGTTTATCCGCATCACAGGCTGGGGAACATCCGCAATACCACCATAAGGGCCATGGCCCAGTCGGCCCGGCAATATACATTCGGGAACAACAAGTTGCTAAAGTTGCCGGCTTACTGTATCGGCTGTGAATACAGATTTGCCTGCCATGGCGAATGTCCCAAACACCGGTTTGAGTATACACCTGAAGGAGAATATGGACTGAATTACCTGTGCCCGGCGTATAAGATGTTCTTTGCCTACGTGCATCCTTACATGCAATTCATGGGCGATGAGCTGTCCGCAAAGCGTGCGCCAGCGAATGTGATGCCATGGGCGAGGAAGTTTAAAACTTACGGGGAGAGGGGAGGTTAAGGTTTAATCGTTTAAGCGTTTAATTCGTTTAGTCGTTTAGTCGTTTAATCGTTTAATCGTTTAATCGTTCATTTCTTCCAGCAGTCGCGCCACTTCCAAATGTCCGTTGTTCCGGGCAAAAGTCAGGGCATTGTCCCCGTCAATATCTTTCAGGGAAGGATCGGCTTTGTTCCCGAGCAGGATCTTCACATTTTCCAGTTGACCTTCGGCAGCAGCATACATTAGGGCGGTGAAATGCTCCTGAAAATCAACAATATTCGGATCAGCCTGGTGATCGAGCAATAATTTCACCGTTTCGGGGAACGGACCGGATGAGGCAAACATCAGGGCTGTTCTTCCTTCCGGATCGCGTAAATTCACATCGGTCTTATGCGCCAGCAGGATCTTTGCCACCTCGGCATGTCCGTTAAAGGCAGCGTACATCAAAGCGGTCCTTCCATCCTGATCTGTTTGGTTTACATCCGATCCCTGTTGCACCATTTCCGATACCTTACTGAGATCACCTTCAAGTGCCGCCTTGAATAGCGAAACACTCTGGAGGGTTTGCTCAGGCTTTATTTGATCGGGGATGGCCAAGACCTGGCCACTGTTCTTATTATTTTTTGCGCTACAGCTTAAGGTAACAAGAACGGTAGCCAAGGCAAGAGCCAATCCGAAAAAAGGAAGTATTTTCATAGGTTATACCAACTGCCGGCAAGTTAGTATAAAATTCCGACACGTTTATTTTTCAAGTTGATTTTCAACCGGAGTTATGGTAGCCTTGTGCGCTGCAAGGATCTTTTTTATTTCTTCAATAACCTCCGGATGATCTTTTGCAATATTTTGCTTTTCAGAGGGGTCAATATTGAGGTCAAAAAGCAGTGGAGGCTCCTGGATCTGGGGTTTGTCAGGTCCGTATTCCGACTGGGTGATGAAGTGTGCCTTGTAAGCCCCTTTTCTTACAGCATAAACCTCCGTGTCGCGGTAATACAAAACAACTTCCCTGGGACTGTGGCCTGTGCCAAGGATAACGGGGGATATATCATAGCCATCATAAACCCTGTCGTTGGGCAGGGTCACACCCGCCAGTTTGCAGAATGTCGGCAACAGGTCCAAGGTGGTTCCCAGTTCCATGATCACTCCGGGTTTGATCATGCCGGGGCACCAGAATATGGCCGGTTCCCGCATGCCACCCTCGTAGGTGCCTCCTTTTCCCCCGCTGAGTAAACCGGCACTTCCGCCGATTTCATTGAAGGCTGTCCAGGGTCCATTATCGGAGGTGAAGATGACCATGGTATTTCTGTCTAGTCCATAGCTGGTTAATGCTTTCAGAACTTCTCCCACACTCCAGTCGAGTTCCTCGATCACGTCGCCATATACTCCCCTTAAGCTCCTGTTCTCAAATTCAGGGGATCGGAACAGCGGGATATGAGGCATCGAATGGGCAAGATAGAGGAAAAAGGGTTCCTTTTTATGCTGTTCGATAAATTTTACGGCTTCCTGTGTATACCTTTTGGTAATAGTTGTCTGATCAGCAGGTCTTTCGATAATCTCTGCGTTCCGCATCAGGGGAACGTTGAAATACTCGATCTTCGGATGTAAATTAGCTTCCAGGTAACTTCCGGGTCCTACCCGGTCCATATCGTTGCTGTATGGTATCCCGTAATAATAATCAAAACCATGGGCATTGGGGGAATATTGCGGCAGGTGACCAAGATGCCATTTCCCGATGCAGGCGGTGGCATAGCCTTTCTGCTTGAGCGCAGTGGCAATGGTTATCTCTTTTTCGGGAAGACCACCGTTGGAATCGGGGAATAAAACCCGTCGTTTATCACTGCTCATGCCGGTACGAGCCGGGAGCCTTCCGGTGAGCAATCCGGCACGTGAGGGTGTACAGACCGGTGCAGCCACATAGAAGTTGGTCCATTTCTGGCTCTCATAGGCCATTTTATCGAGGTTGGGCGTTTTGATGGTGGGATGACCATAGGTCCCCAAATCTCCGTATCCCATATCATCGGCAAAGATGATGATGAAGTTGGGAGTTTTGGCTTCTTTCGCGGCAGCAACAGCCAACTGCTGCGCTGATATTCCGGCCGTCAGCATACCTGCTAAGGCAAGGGTTTTTGAATGCAATGCTTTCATGGTATATGTTTTTTATTATTTACTTTTTAGTTTGGGGATCATTTTTTTGCCAGGGGACGCTGCCTGATCTTCTGATATGTTGGGAAAGTTCATATTTCATTTCGCTGAAATGGGTCGAGTTGACAGGGAGGGGTGTTGTCTCCAACGGATCGGCCGCCATGTCAAACAACTGCAACGGTTCATAGGGTGTATTCTGGAGTAGTTTGTAGTTGCCCTTGCGCATGGCATAGTAACACAAACCGCCGTATATGCCTCCTTCGCGACGCATGAAAAATACCGTGCGTTCAACGTTTGGCAGTTGCTGATCAAGGATACCAGGAAGCAGGTTAAAACCGTCGATGGAATGTGTAACCGGCGAACCGGCGATCGCACAAAGGGTCGGGAAAAAGTCCATGGTCAGCGCAAGCTGGCTGGAAACGGAGCCTTTGGGGATCTTACTGTGCCAAACCATACAGGCAGGCACCTTGATCCCACCTTCATACATGTCCTGTTTCCCGGCCCGCAGGTTGCCATTGGACGCACCACTGGGTAAATGTCCGCCGTTGTCGGACGTAAAGATGATGATGGTATTTTCATAAAGTCCGTTTTTTTTCAGTGCGGCAATAACCAGACCGATTCCTGCATCAAGGTGTTCGACCAGCGCTACATTTTTAGCCCGTTTTTCACTGATCGCTCCCTCCCTTTTCTTTACTTTCTCCAGCCATTCTTCGGGGGGTTGAATGGGGAAATGGGGCGCATTGTATGCCAGATAAAGTAAAAATGGCGTATGCTGCCTTGCGGGATCAGCGATATAATTGACGGCCCATTCCGAAAACAGGTCCGTGGCGTGTCCCTTGGGATCTATTTCCTGATCATTCAATCGCATATAATTAAAACCTTCCCGCCGGTGGGTCCAGTAATCGTCCATCATATCACCCAGAAAGCCATGGAACAGATCAAATCCGTGTTCGTTTGGTGTATTGGGACTTTCCAATCCCAGGTGCCATTTACCGACCATGGCGGTCTGGTAACCCGCTGTCTTTAGCATTTCAGGCAAGGTTACGGCATCGGGTGAAAAATACCCCCAATTATCGTTCTGTTTGGTGCGGATAACACCCGGAACGCCCACCATGTCGGGGTAACATCCGGTCATCAGGGCTGCCCTCGTGGGGGAACAGACCGTGCAGTTTGCATAGAAATTTTCAAACCGCATACCTTCCTGGAACAGCTTATCGATGTTCGGGGTACGGATATCCCTGCCACCCTGGCAGGAAAGATCGCCGTAACCGAGATCATCGACCAGGATAAGCAGGATGTTAGGGGCTTCTTTTTTGGGTTCGGTCATGCCAAGCACTGAAAGGGGACATAAAATCGAGATGATGGAAGCGAATAGTTTATTCATTGTCGTTTTTTTGTAAGATTAAATGTTCAGGTGAATCTCAGGGCTGCGTCTTACCTGGCATTTCCCCCCTGATCCTTTCCATGTTCAGGGCCTCTCCCGTTTCACGGTCATACCAGTCGGGGGTCAGGTTTTCCGGAGTTGAATCACCCGTGTTCAACTGCCAGTTCTTCAATATTCTTCTCATTTCCAGCAGTTTTTGCTGGTATTCCGGCATAGATGCCAGGTTCAGCAATTGATCAGGATCCTTCCTCACATCGAAAAGTTCTTCGGCTGCACGCGGTGTAACAAAGATATCGGCCTGGGCAGGAGTAAGATGTCCCTGATTCCTTACCTGATTTAATGCCGCCTGTGTGGCTGATTGTTTTGAATCTGCCGGTCCGCCATTGGATAAATCAGGGCGTGCATTTAAAACATAAAGGAAATCCCGGGTCCTTACCATCCGTTCATGGGCTTCATAATCGTGCCAGTTATGTTCTGCGAATATGGCAGTCCTTATCTCCTCGGCCGGATTACGGAGGACAGGCAGAAAGCTATTACCCTGGTATTCTCCGGGCGGAACAATTCCTGCCAGTTCCAGGATGGTGGGGGCGATGTCTACCGCGCTCACCAACTTTCCGTCATTGCTCCCCTGTCGCGGATACCGTTGGGCCAGAAAACGATCAGAGGGTGTTTGCATCCCTGAATCATATACCCTTGTTTTACATCTGGGGAAGGGGCGGCCGTTGTCTGCCATCACGATGATGCAGGTATTGTCGAGAACACCCTGCAGCTGTAATTCTTCCCTGACTTTTCCCACAAAATAATCAAACCGGGCGATCTCATTGTAATAGGAGGCCATATCCTGGCGGGTTTCGGGTGTATCGGCAAAGTAAGGGGGAACGATCATAGACAGCCGGGTCATGCGTGATATGGAATGTATCTGCGCCCCACGGCCAATGGGCATCATGCGATGCCAGCCAGAAAAAGAAGGCTTTGTCCCGGGGTATTTCCCTCAAAAACCTGATCCAGTTATCTTCTCCGCCATTACCGTTGTCATATCCGTTCTCATCGGTAAAGCGATCAAACGCCCGTGAACAGCCGGACCGAAATGCCATTTGCCGGCATGTGCCGTATAATAGTTCTTCCCCTTCAGCAACAATGGAAAGGGTATTTCCTGCCCCGGTAGTGGCGTGTGCAATTCAGCTGCGCCATTGGCATGCGGATACTTGCCGGAAATGATGCTGCAACGACTTGGACTACAAGAACTAGCCGTTAGATAAGCATGGGTAAAACATAGACCTTCCCTTGCCATCCGGTCAATATGCGGTGTTTTTACCACCTGTTCCCATAACAACCCAGGTCATCCCAGCTCACATCATCAGCAATAATGAATACAATATTGACCTGTTTTTGGGAATAAGTAAGGGCAGAGAAGGTTAGCAAACTTCCGAGCAAGTAACCTTTCATCGATTCCGGGATTTTCATGATTCGTCAGGTATTACTACGGCATATCGGTATTAAGTCAGTAGGACTCACTTTTCAACATAGGCAGGTCTGACTTCTGTTTCCAGTTCCGAATCGAATTGCAGTGCTTTCTTTTGCATTTTCTCCACGATCTTTGGATTGGAAGCAGCCACATTTTTCGTTTCTCCGATGTCGGATGACAGGTTGTACAACCAGGGCAAATCCGTAATTGGCTTTGTGTCCAGCAAGGCTTCTTTAATGGGCTGTTTACCTGCCCAAATTTCACTGGGCATCAGCAGGTGGATCTTCCAGTCTCCCTGTCGCATGGCGGCCTGTTTTCCATCACGGCCATAATAGTAGAATTCTTTATACGGAGATTTGGTTTTTTGACTGGTGATCAGGGGCCAGATATTATGTCCGTCAATTTCCCGCTCACTCGGGAGTGATGCTCCGGCAAGGATGGCGAGCGTCGGCAGGAAATCCATCATGGTGGCCATGGCATGGCATTGGGTTCCTGGTGGTATCACTCCAGGCCATTTTACTATTAAGGGCACCCTGTAACCGGCTTCCCAGGTACTGCCTTTACCGCCGTGCAGGGGAGGGGCGGCTACACCCGAGGGCCCGTTGTCGGAGGTGAACACTACCAGAGTTTGCCGTGAGATGCCGCTTTCTTCCAGGAACTGCAACAGCAATCCGATATTATGGTCCAATTCCATGATCACATCTCCGTAAAGACCCTGTTCGCTTTTGCCTTTGAAACTCTCCGACACCGCCAGTGGTATGTGCGGCATCGAGTGTGCCAGGTAAAGGAAGAAGGGTTTGCCGGTAACGCTGGGTTGGTTCTTTTTGATAAAGGCCACAGCTTCTTCGGTATACATGCTGGTGATTTGGTCATACGGTACTTCGCTGTTTTTGCGGATCAGGGTTTTATCGCGAGACAGATTGACCGGCCATGGTTTGGTCCGGGCATTCCAAAATAGTAGTCAAACCCCTGGGAAGTGGGCAATACTTCAGGAAGCAATCCCAAATGCCATTTGCCAATACAACCGGTGGTATAGCCTGATCCACGTAATAATTCAGCAATAGTTATTTCATCGGGATTCAGCCCGCTGCGTGTATTAGGATAAAGCACTTCAACATGCAATCCAACACGTTTTGGGTAACAGCCAGTCATTAAACTGGCGCGTGTTGGTGTACAAACACCTGCTGGAGCGTAAAACGCACTGAAACGCAACGCCTTCTTCAGCCATTTTGTCGAGGTTCGGTGTTTTTATGGCGGTAGCGCCAAAACAACCCAGATCGGTATAGCCCAGATCATCGGCGAGAATAAATACGATGTTGGGTTTCGAGGGTGTTGCAGCAATTGACGATGCAATGCTCATGATGACCGACGCCAGCTTCAACAGAAAAATATTCAGTCTGTGAGCAGAAAATATATGGATCATCCCACCTCTGATAAAATCGGGTATACAAGTCATAACCATTTAATATTGATTAGAGAAAGATATCCCGAAGGATGATTATCCTTTCGGGATATCTCTATTTTCATTACCAGTTCGGGTTTTGGGTCAGATTCGGATTCAGCGACCGCTCGCTGTCCGGAATGGGCAAAAGGTCATAATGCTCCAGGTAACCGTCGGGGAACCTGGTTTCAATCAGGCTGCCCTGATGATCGTATATGTCAAGCGGGTATAGATCTTTAGCAATATCCCATCTTTTGATATCCATCCAGTACAACCCTTCAAGGGCGAATTCAATCCGTCTTTCATGCCTGAGTTTTTCACGGGCTTCATCGCGGGTAAGTCCTGCAGGCAGGGCCGTGATCTTCACATCATCGCGTTCCGTCCTGATCCGGTTAATCAGGGTAACCGCTTCCTCCACGTCGCCGTCAGTCTCGATAAGTGCTTCGGCTTTGGAAAGGATTACATCGGCATACCGCAGAACAATGTTGTTCAGGTAGGATTGTCCCGAAGGGGGCACAGCCGACATGGGTTCAACACGGTACTTCCTGGAACTGAATTGTTTCAGCCGGTTACCGGGGTGGTTATAAGCCCCGCCCGGATAAAGGTAGTTCGGGAACTGATAGCCCAGGAAAAACGCACCGGGCACCACCACGGTAAATTCCAGGCGCGGATCACGGTTTACATAGGGATTTAAAGGATCAACGGGTGATCCGTCAATCGTTTCGTAGGCATCCACAAGGTCCTGTGTGGGTACATAGCGTGTACCACGCGTCCAGCTTCCTGTTCCCGTGCCGCAATATTGATCATGAAATGAACCCTGTGAGTTCTCTCCGATCAAATACTGGATGTCAAATATAACCTCTGCATTGTTTTCATTGGCGGGATTGAACAATCCTTGATAGCTCGGAAACAGGGAATACTTGCCCAATGCATCGATCTCCTCAATAATATCCAGTACCTCAGTGTAATTATTCTGGTACAGATAAGCTCTCATTTTCATGCCCAGGGCCGCACCCTTGGTAGCCCTGCCTTTTTTAGGGGCATTCACCCCCAGGCTCCCAATGGCGAAATCATAATCGGCAATGGCCTGTGCCCATGTTTCTTCAGCAGTGGATCTTCCGATGGACCTGGCCTCCTCTGTAGAAAGGGCAGCAGTAATGATGGGAACACCACCGTATGATTCCACCAGGGTGGCATAAGCCAATCCTCTCAAAAAGTGGGCTTCACCTGAGTATATGGTTTTTGACTCCTCACTCAGGGGGACTGCCTCCAGCGCGTCCAAAAGATAATTAGCCCTCGAAATAATGCTGTAACATCTTGTCCAGCGGAAGGTCACGATGTTCCCATCCGCTGAAGAAAGGGTCCCGTTCCCGATTTTAGTAATAGCTGTCGGGCCCCAGTTAAAAGCATTGGGAGTAGCACCATCCAATATGCCAAAACCGAAAAGGCCCTGATCATAAATGGAAGTTTCCCGTAATTCTGCATATACACCATTGAGTAACAGTTCTATATCCTTCTCATTTTGCGGGAAGTTGGCCGAAGTGATCTTGTCTTCCGGGAAAAAATCGAGGAATTCATCTCCGCATCCGGAAGAGAAAAGTAACAGGGTGGTTACCAGGCTGTACGTTAAAATATGTTTAATTTTCATGGCTTTTAAAAATTAAGGTTGACACCAAAGGATACGATTCTTGGGACCGGGTAAAGATTGTATCCTGAATCAAAAGTATTTCTCTCAGGATCATACCCTTCATAGTCTTTGTTTACAATGGTAAATACATTCTGAGCATTGGCGTAAACATAGATTTTTTCGAGTCCGATCCGGGAGGTCATACTGCCTGGAATCGTATATCCCAGCTGAATATTCTTCAGCTTGAGGTAGTTGAGCTTATGTACCCAGTAAGAAGACTCATAATTGTCCCAGGTGCTGTTCACCCTGATCATGGGAACGTCTGTATCGGTATTCTCCGGTGTCCAGGCATCACGCCAGCGAGTAGAGGTTACCTGGTTTTCCCAGGTGATGTTGGTATAATTGTTCTGTGTATAAACATGAACGCCGGCAACACCCTGGAAAAGGATATTCAGGTCAAATCCTTTAAAGGTCAGATTGGAGTTAAATCCGTAGGTGATTTTGGGAATGGTATTTCCCAGTTCGGTTTTGTCTTCAAAACCGAGCTTGCCGTCATTGTTCCGGTCTTCGAATTTCAGGTTGCCAGCCTTTGGCTTAAAACTGTTTGCGTACATATGGTCTGCAGCCTCCTCGTCAGACTGATAAATGCCAACCGCGTTAAAACCATATAAGGTTCTGTAGGAATAGCCATCCCGTATCAGATAGAGTTGGTCAGGTGATTTACCTCCCTGGAATTTGGTTACTTCATTGTAAATATAGGTCAGGTTAGCTCCGACTTTAAATCCGAGTTTATTCCGATCGGTAACCTGATTGCCATAATTGATAATGAACTCAAAACCATTGTTCACCATTTCTCCAACATTCTCGTAGGGTGCCGTCAGTCCACCCATGAGCAAAGGAATGGGCAACTGTACGATGATATCTGTGGTTTTCTTGTTGAAGTAATCGGCTTCGATATTGATCCTGTTTCTCAATAGTCCGATATCAATACCGAAATCTAGTGTTGTAGTGGTTTCCCAGGTAATATCCTCATCCACCAGTGATGTCACTGCAGCGCCCGGTGCAAATACGCCACCGTTGCTGTAACTCACACTGTTGTTCTGGGTGATGACGGTAAGGTAAGGCCAGTATCCGGCAATATTCTGATTCCCCAATTGTCCCCAGGATGCCCGGAGTTTTAAATTGGAAAAGAAATCCAGGTTATCCATAAATGCTTCGTCAATGACTCTCCATCCGGCAGAAAATCCCGGGAAGATACCCCACCGGTTGCCTTCCTTAAACCGCGAAGAGGCATCTGCTCTCAGGTTGGCTTCAATGAGGTATTTATTTGCAAGAGAATAATTTATACGCCCAAAATAAGAGAGCATCCGCAATCCGACCATGTTGCCTTCCCCCTGGATCCCTATTGTACCGGCATCCACCTGGGTGAGCCCCTCCTTGGGGGGACTGGTCCTTCGTGAAAACTGGTCCTTGGTGGTTGTGCTTTCGATCTGAGCACCTGCAATAGCCGATACATCATGTATCTCTCCAAAGACCTTGGTATAATTCAGGGTGGCAAACAGGTTATTGCTCAGGGTGGAAATATTTTCACGGCTCATTTCTATTCCTTCCCGGTTGTAGTTCTTGGTGATGGTCTGTACACCTGTATCGGTATATCCGTAAATACTTTCATTGAAAAGGTCCGTCAGGTTCCAATTCCCGGTGGAGGCAAAGGTTGTTTTGAAGAGCAGGGTCGGATGGAATTTGATCTCAGCAGTTACATTCACATTGAGATAGTTTTCTTCTCTTGTGGTTTGTCCATTGGCCGCATCAATCAATGGATTACGGTTGTCATACAGCAAAGCGCCGGTATTGTCAATGGCCTGTACCGATCCAAACCGACCGTCACTGGTATAGGGTGCAATGAAGGGGGCAGCACCGCCCAGCATCTCAAATACCCTGCCCAGGGAACCGTAAGTAATGTCGGCATAGGGTTCATCGGACACCTTTCTGATATAGTTAAAGCGTCCTCCTATTTTGAACCACTTGTTTACATTGGATTCCACGTTAGCCCTGATCCCATAGCGCTGAGCGCTGGTGTTGGGAACCATGCCTTCCTGATTTAAATAATTGAACGAAAGATAGGAGGATGTTTGTGCAGTACCTCCTATGATGGACAGGTTGTGTTCCTGGATGGGTGCAGTCTGGAAGACTTCCTCGTACCAGTCGGTATTGGGATATTTATACTTGTCGCTGCCGTTTTTAAAATCTTCGATCAGGTAATCGGGGTAATATGCACTGGATCCACCGTTCAACAATGCCTGATTGTATAATTCCATATGTTCGGCACTGTTGGTGATCAGATCATATCTCATCCCCAGCGTTTGGAAACCAAAATAGGAATTGAGGTTGATCTGCATTTTCTCATTCTGCTTGCCCGATTTGGTGGTGATCAGGATCACCCCATTGGCGGCTTTGGATCCGTAAATCGCCGAACTGGCGGCATCCTTCAGGACGGAAATACTTTCTATATCATTGGGATTCAACTGGTTAAATGTGCCTTCAACTCCGTCGATGATGACGAGCGGTTCGGCATTGTTCAGGGTACCCCATCCACGTATGCGCAATTGAGCACCGTCACTTCCCGGCTTCCCCGAATTCTGGCTGACCCATACACCGGTAACTGCTCCGCCAAGGGCTTGGGAGGCATTGGTAATTGGCCGGTTCTCAAGTGCTTCATCAAACCGCACGTTCGACACCGAACCGGTCATGTTTACTTTTTTCTGAGTACCATAACCTACAACAACCACTTCTTCAAGTGTTGTAAGGTCAGCGGCCAACCTGATATCGATCACGGAAAGACCTGATACGGGAACTTTTTGTGTAACATATCCAATATAGGTGAAAACGAGCACGCTGGTTGGTCCGGGGACAGTAATTGCATATTTGCCTACGGCATCCGTTGTTACACCCTGTAAGGTCCCCTCGATCAAAACATTCACGCCAGGTAAGGGTTCTCCTGTTGCAGCATCAAAAACAGTACCGTTTACCCGTGTCTCCTGTTTTACATTCGTATTTTTCGGAGTGATCACGATCAGATTGTTCTCCAGAATCGTATAGGTATTTTCGGTACCGGCCAACAGCCCATTCAGAATATCTTCAATGCCCTCATTTTTGACATTGATACTGACATCTTTTTCATTCCTGATCAATGCTTCATGGTAAAGAAACTTATAGTCGCTTTGTCTTTCAATTTCCCTGAAGGCATCCTCTAAGGTGTAATTCTTAATATTGAAACTCAGTTTGGTTTTTTGAGAATAAACAGATGAAAACAACTGGGCTGTAGTTAGTAGTAAAAGCATGAAGGTGAATTTCATGGCTATCAGGATTTTAATTAAGTCTTTGGATTCAAAGAGCGTGGGAATTCTCTTTTTTTTCATAAATTTGTTCGTTTATAGTTAGACAATAAACCTATTGCACTCGCCTTGTCAGCGAATGATCCTTATCCTTACCGGGGAATGCTGCAACATTTCCCGGTATTTTTTTGTTCTTTTATTTCATCATAGGCTAAGCAATTTGAAGGTTAGAACTGTTCCGACTTAATACTTTTCAATGGTTACATGGTTTTTATTAATGGTATACTGGAATGGCATGGAAAGTTTTAAAGCCGTTAAAGCCTGTTCAATTGTCTCCTTATCGAAAGTGCCGGTATATCTCCATTCTTTGATTTCATCATTATTAATGCTGATCTTAACATCATACCAACGCTCCAGTAATTTGGCCAGATCTTCGAAACGCTCTTTCCTGAATTGAAGATTTCCATCTTTCCAGGATGTATAAATAGTAGTATTGGTTTGATTCTGGATCAGGACACCATTTGGTTCGATCGGTTCCATGGGGGTGTAATCTTTCGCCATATCTTCATCGACCGTTGGATAGGTTTCGGTTATTGCCGGATCCTTGATTTTTTCGGAATCCGTGTATATGGTAACACGCTGATTAGGAAGAAGTACAATAGATTTTTTTAGTTTTCCCATGTACTTGTCACCCGTAATAACGATCTTTCCTTCTTCCAGCGTAGTCTCCACCGTACCTTCCTCCTGGTATGATTTCACATTGAAGCTGGTTCCCAATGCAGTTATATTAAGGTCAGAAGTGTGCACAACAAACTCTCTTCCTTCTAACTTAGCTACGTCAAAATAGGCCTCCCCATCCAGGTAAATCACCACGTTTCTTTTTGTTATGTTGGTGGGAATCCGTAGATGAGAATCTGAATTGATCCATATTTTTGTGCCATCGGAAAGCAGTACCTGTGATTTTTCACCATTCCGGGTATGAATTTCATAATACGCTTCGTCTTCCCTCGTCTGAAACTGCAAATAAGTTAGGCCGGTGCCGTATATGAAAAGCAATATTGCGGCTATCCTTAGCAGGTAATACCCAATAGAATGCTTTTGAGCAGCGGCTCTGCCAACTGAATCCTCGCGGGATTCCTGATTGGCCCGTCGGGTAACGAATCTTTGATATTCCTGCTGGAGATCTGCTTTGGACATTTGTCCTTTTCTCCTCGAGAAAGCCCATGTATTTTTTAATCCGGAGAATGTTTTACGGTTGGAATCGCTTGCCTTAACCCACTCGTAAAATGTTTTGTATTCCTCTTCATTAAACTCTCCTGTTAAAAACCTGTATAAACGTGATTCAGCCATTTATGATATTCATTAATTAAAAATTCATTTTCATAACCCTTATGCATAATTAACAACTACACCCTGCGTTACCCCTAGTTGGAATTGAAGATTTTTATAAAGAAAAAGAAGGAGATTGTAATCTCTAGTTATTCAATTGATTACTATTGCTGGTAGGGATTAATTTTTGCACGTAACTTTTTTAGGGCTTCGGAGATATGGTTTTCAACTGTTTTTAAGGAAATATTCAGTTGCAGGGAAATTTCTTTATAACTCATTCCATAATTCCGGCTCATTATAAATACTTCTTTGCATTTTTCGGGAAGATTATCCACGGCATCGTCTATGATCCTTTGTAAATCATTTTTAAAGATCTCCTCCACCTGCAAATCTGACAAGGCAATGAGATTTAATTGCCGTTCAGTATATTGATTTTCACTGTAATGTCGAAATTTTTCCCGGATCGTTAGATGTTTCAGATAATTTAAAGCACTGTTCCGGACAATGGTGAACAAAAGTGCGGGAATATCTGACCCATCCTCAAGAGTTGCTCTTATTTCCCATAACTTGATGAAGGTTTCCTGCGCAAGTTCACGGGCGACCTCATCATCGGATACATAGTCTCTTGCAAAACAGCAAATTCTCTCAAAGTATTCATGAAAGAGTTGTTCAAAAGTGATTTCATCACCACCCCTTAATCCTTCCACATCAATATTAAAGATTCCCTCCATCCTGATCCAGAGCTCTAAAATAAATATCTAAGATATAAAATACGTTTACTATTTTATCATCCCCCATTTCTTCAGTAGCCATTCAGACATCAGACCGTCATACACGCTGTAGCGTGCAAAGCCCTGCATGTTTGATTTTCTTCGATCATACAAGGCCCGGACAACGGCAATAATTTCAGGACCACTGTCGTTGATGGCATCCAGGCTGTTGAGTGCAAAGTTACGGTCGGTCATATCGAATAACAGGGTATCCTGCAGGATCCGGGAATATATCCGGATGGCCGCGTCTTTTTCCCCCAAACCATAAAGGGCTTCGGCCGCCAGAGTGGCTACAGCGCCAGACGGGCCGTTACCTGCTGTTTTAAGCTCGGGAATGGCTGACCTGGCAGCTTCTTTCCGGATAAGCAGACCTGTGGCTCCCCAGTACTGAACTCCCCGGTTACTGTGGTGCAAATAGTCAACGCCGGGCTGTATATCTTCCGGATTACCCAGGGTTGCCCATCCGGATGCCTGTATTAACTGGGGAAGCGGACAGGAATCCGACCGCATGTATTCGTACATGGATTGCTTTCCGGCAAACCTGTCATAATCGGTCTCCGGGATCAATCCGACATCTTTGATCTCGATCATCCAATGGGTAAGGGCCTTTCGCATCCTTTCCAGGACTTCACGGTATGCCGGATCATAAGCCAGATTGCGAATCTCCCAGGGATCATTTTCCATATCGTACAACTCTTCAACCGGTTTGGTATTCCAGAATACGCTCTGTGAATCATTGCATTTGCCTTCTTTGTAAGCAATTTCCCACGACCTGGCAGACGGGGCCAGGAACAAATAGTCGACGTGTTGCCCGTAAATCCGGAATGGCATATAATTACGTATATAACGGTATCTCTGGTCCCTGGCAGCTCTTGATTGGTCATACCGTTCATCCATCCTTCCGCGGGTCATGAATACATATTCCGGATCGTCGGTTTTCTGTTCTCCCAGGAAAGCTTTCCCCTGCATATAGGCCGGGATCTTTAAACTGACTATGCTTAACAGGGTAGGAGCCAGGTCAATCAGGCTTACCAGGCGATCGATCTTGCTGCCCGGACTGCTCACCGGATAAAGGTCCTTATACTTTTCAGGGATTCGAATAATCAGGGGAACGTGTGTGCCGGATTCATAAACATATCTTTTGCTGCGCGCCAGTACACCGCCATTGTCGCCATAATAGAAAATGATGGTGTTTTCCGCTTCACCGCTTTCCTCGAGTTCCTGAAGCAGTTTCCCTACCTGGGCATCCATGTCTTCCATCACATCGTAATATTGTGCCCAGTCGTGCCTCATTTCTTCTGTGTCGGGATGATAAGCGGGCAGCGTTACTTTCGCAGGATCATGCCGCAATTGTTCTGTGGGCGTTGAATGATGAATACTGCTCTCATGGCTGGTCATCAGGTTAAAGACAGCGAAAAACGGCTTTCCTGCAGGACGATTTTGATAATGCGCCCTGGCACTGCTTTCATCCCAGATCCTGGCCGGATCAATATCCGGTGTGTTATAATCGGTTTTTGAATTGTTGGTACAATAATAGCCGGCTTCGCGCATATATTCTGCATAAGTACGCACGGATGCTGATTTTCTGTAATTGCTTCTCATCTGCTCGTGGCCGTTTGAAGCAGCATAAGCGCCCGTGATGATGGCGTTTCTGGAAGGTGCGCAAACCGGACTATTTGCATAGGCATGGGTATACAGGAAGCCCTTACTGGCCAGCCGGTCGAGGTTTGGCGTGGTGGCAAACGCATCTCCGTAACAGCCCAGGTAAGGACAGTTGTCCTCACTCACAATCCAAAGGATGTTAGGTTTTTTGACGGGTTGCTGAGCTACGCTTATCTGAACAGCTGAGGCCGCAAGGGTAAGGGTCATCCATCCGGATGCCCGTAGCGGATTAAAAAGTCGTTTTGGCATGAGCTGATCTTTCCTATAAAATTATCATTTTATATAAAACAATAGTTATAAAAACATATTGAAAACCTCTCCTTTTTTTCATAGGTTTGATTGTCTGATGGTCAAACAGGAAAATCTGATATTGAAGTTCTCCAATACTATTAAAACCATGAAAAAAGCCTATTTTTTATTACTGACCTTTCAGGTCATTTGTTTGCTTGCCAACGGGCAGGTAAGCGTGAAAAATCTTCTCACCGAAAATCTTACGAATCCGATAGGATTGGATGTTGCTGAACCGCGTTTCACCTGGCAACTCGCATCCGAAAAGCGCGGCATATACCAATCTGCTTACGAGATCAAGGTGATGCTCGGCAAGGTGGTTGTTTGGAACAGTGGTAAAGTATCTGCAGCTGAATCGGTCCAAATCCCTTATGCCGGAGATCCCCTGCAGTCGGGAAAGAAATACACCTGGCAGGTAAGAGTATGGGATAAAAACGGAAAAGGCTCCCCGTGGAGCCAACCTGCTTCTTTTCAAATGGCTTTTTTAAAAGCCTCTGATTGGAAGGCAAAGTGGATTGAGCCCGATCATGGGGAAGAACCGGCTTCAAGACCCAGTCCCTTGTTGCGGAAGCAATTTAGCCTAGGAAAGAAAGTAATCTCAGCTACTGCTTACATTACCGCGCATGGCATGTATGAAGCACAGCTCAACGGCACAAGAATAGGGGATGCTTACCTGACACCCGGATGGACCGCCTATAAAAAGCGTCTCCAATATCAGGTGTATGATGTCACGCACCTGCTGCGAAACGGCAGCAACGCTCTGGGAATTACCCTGGGAAACGGCTGGTACCGAGGTATATAGGCTTTTCCAATAATATTAATGTGTATGGGAAAGACATTGCCCTGCTCTGTCAGCTGGATATTACCTATGCGGATGGCACTACGGCCACTATTGTATCAGATGAAAGCTGGAAATCATCCACGGGTCCCATAAGATATTCTGAGATCTATAACGGTGAAACCATTGATGCACGACTTGAAAACGCAGGATGGGCATCTCCCGGATATGACGATAAAGACTGGGCTGGTGTAAAAGTCGCCAATCATCCCATGAATATATTAATAGCTACCTGGAATGAACCGGTAAAAAAACAGGAAACCTTTGTTCCGGTAAAAATATTTAAAACTCCCTCCGGGGATCAGTTGATCGATTTTGGCCAGAACCTGGTAGGATGGGTACAGATGAAGGTAACCGGCAAAGCCGGTGATAAGATCGTGTTATCCCATGCAGAAGTGCTGGATAAAGCCGGTAATTTTTACACGGAAAACCTTCGCCATGCCAGGGCACAGAATACTTATATTTTGAAGGGCGGAGGAGAAGAGGTCTTTGAACCTCATTTTACCTGGCAGGGTTTCCGGTATGTAAAGATCGAAGGCTATCCCGGAGAGATCAAACCGGAAAATTTTACGGCAGTGGCACTTTATTCCGATATGAAGACTACCGGAAGCTTTACTTCGTCCAATCCGCTGATCAACCAGTTGCAACATAATATCCAGTGGGGACAGAAGGGTAATTTCCTGGATGTGCCAACAGACTGCCCGCAAAGAGATGAAAGGCTGGGATGGACCGGTGATGCCCAGGCGTTTTCACGTACGGCTGCTTTTAACATGAATGTCAATAGTTTCTTTTCCAAATGGCTGGAGGATGTGGAAGCTGACCAGGTAGACGGCAAAGTGCCATTCGTGGTGCCTAATGTACTGGGTACGGGCGCGGTTAACAGCACCGGATGGGCCGATGTGGCAACCATTATACCCTGGAACATGTATCTTGTTTATGGGGACAAACAATTGCTGGAAAAGCAGTATGGTTCCATGAAAGCCTATGTGGAAAGTATACGGCAGATGTGGCAAAGGATGATTTATGGAATACGGGTTTTCATTTTGGCGACTGGCTCTTCTACAGACCTGATGATGACAATGACGGCAGGGCTGCGGTGACGGATAAATACCTGATCGCCCAGTGTTTTTATGCCCATTCCACGCAATTGCTTATAAAGGCAGCTGACGTGCTGGGTAAAAAAGATGATGCGGCCTTTTATGGTTTGTTACTGCAAAAGATCAAGGAGGCATTTTTAAAAGAATACATGACTCCCAGCGGTCGACTGGTTTCCGGTACACAAACGGCATATGTGCTGGCGCTCAATTTTGACATGCTTCCTGAAGCACTTCGTGCGCAGGCAGCGAAAAGACTGGCCGAAAACGTAAAGAGTTACGGCAACCATCTCACCACAGGTTTTTTGGGAACTCCCTATCTGTGCCATGTGCTTACCCGGTTCGGGTATACAGATATTGCCTATCAACTATTGCTGCAGAAAACTTATCCTTCATGGTTGTATCCGGTGACCATGGGGGCCACAACCATATGGGAACGCTGGGATGGACAAAAGCCCGACAGTACCTTCCAAACTCCCGATATGAATTCATTCAATCATTATGCATACGGCGCCATTGGCGACTGGATGTACAGGGTGATGGCCGGTTTGGATACCTATGAGGACGAAGTGGGATACAAACACAGCAGAATTAAACCCCATATCGGTGGAGGATTTACCAACGTTTCAGCAAGTCTCGAAACCTATTATGGTAAATTGAGCAGTAGCTGGAAAGTAGAGGGTGAAAAACTGACCATGGAAATTGAAATACCGGCCAATACTACTGCAACGGTTTATATTCCGGCCACTGATGCGACAAAGGTATTGGAGGGCGGAAAACCACTTTCTGCCGCGAAGGAAATTGAGTTGGCCGGTACTGAGGAAGGATATGTGGTGGTAAAGATAGGCTCGGGAAAATACCAATTCACGAGATAGGAATATTTGTTGAAACTACCTGTTATCAAAGATTACACATTACCATGAAAGCAATTACACTATTATTTGTAGCGTTCAGTTTTGTCAGGCCACTTTTGCCACAATCCATCAATCCGGATCTCCTCACCAGGCAATGGGATGCCAAATGGATCGCCGTACCCGGCGAACCGGCGAATGGATATGGCATTTACCTTTTCAGAAAGACCATGGAGATACCGTCGGTTCCTGCTTCTTTTGTTGTGCATGTATCTGGTGACAACCGCTACAAGCTCTTCGTCAATGAAAAGCTTGTTTCGCTCGGACCCGCGCGCGGAGATATGTATTATTGGAATTTTGAAACGGTGGATCTGGCACCTTACCTCGTGGCCGGGAAAAATGTCATAGCCGCCCAGGTATGGAACGAAGGAGAACTCAGGCCGGAGGCCCAGATCTCCTGGCGGACGGGATTTATTATGCAGGGCAATACAGCTGCTGAATCTGTAATTAATACCGGTTCTTCATGGAAGTGCATTCGCGATGACAGTTATGAACCCATCATGTCACCTGAGGTCATCGGATATTATGTAACCGGTCCGGGTGAATTCATCGATATGAAAAAACATATCAAAGGATGGAATAAGGTCGGTTTCGATGATTCATCATGGAAATCTCCCGGTTTGGCTTTCTGGAGAGGCGGTTCACCCAAAGGACTTAGTGATGCATTCGGATGGATGCTGGTGCCTTCATCTCTGCCCCCCATGGAGCTTACCAAACAGCGGCTGCAAAGCGTCCGGGAATCCAATATAAAAATCCCCGGAACCTTTCCGATCGAGGCAGCGGCTTTTACCATTCCTGCCAACACCAAAGCAAGTATACTGCTCGACCAGGGATTTCTCACCAACGCATATCCCACCTTAGAATTCAGCAAGGGGAAGGACGCCGGAATACGCATCAAATATGCCGAAGCACTTTTTGTGCCGGCCAATTCACAGATATATGGTACAAAATCAGGCGGTTACATGGGTTCTGAAACCATTAATGGAAAAGGCAACCGGAATGAAGTAAAGGGCAAGATATTCATGGGAAGGAAAGACAGTTTGATTTCCGATGGAACTGATCACCAGGTGTTTTCATCGCTTTACTGGCGTACCTACAGGTATGTGCTGATCAACATTGAAACCAGAAATGAACCTGTGGTGGTGGAGGACTTTTACGGAACCTTCACCGGGTATCCTTTCGTATTACATGCTAAGTTTGAGTCGGACAAACCTGAACTTCAGCATGTACTTGAAATCGGCTGGCGAACCGCACGACTTTGTGCTATTGAAACCTACATGGATTGTCCGTTCTATGAGCAACTGCAATATATCGGCGATTCACGAATCCAGGCTATGGTCACTTACTATAACAGTGGTGATGACCGATTGGCAAGAAATGCAATTAACCTGATGGACCATTCACGGATCGCCGAGGGACCAACATTAAGCCGTCATCCGTCATTCTCACCCCAGCTGATCCCCACTTTTTCTCTCTGGTATATCGGCATGTTGCATGATTACTGGATGTACAGGCCTGATGGTGAATTTATCAAAGAGAAACTGGGTGGAACAAGACAGGTTCTGGATTTTTTCCACAGGTACCAGCAGGAAGACGGATCTCTGGCACATGTTCCATACTGGAATTTTACCGACTGGGTGGAAGATCAGAAGGGCTGGTCAGGAGGTGTCGCTCCGATCGGTGGTAACGGGAATTCTGCTGTGCTTGACTTGCAGTTGCTGCTGGCTTACCAGACCGCCGCTGATCTGGAAGAGAAACTGGGTATGGAAGCCATCGCACGGATGTATCGCGAAAGAGCCGGACAGCTCATGTCCACCATTAAGCAGAAATACTGGAACGTTTCCAGGGGCTTGTTTGCCGATACTCCGGAAAAAGACCTGTATTCACAACATGCCAATATCCTGGCTGTGCTTACAGGTACCGTAACGGGCAATGAGGCTTCTGTCCTGGCAGGCAAGATCCTGAGCGATGCCAGCCTTGCACCTGCATCGATCTACTTTAAATATTATCTGCATTTGGCTATCCTGAGGGCTGGCATGGGAAATGATTACCTGAACCTGTTGGATAAGTGGTTTGAGAATATTGCCATGGGACTGACAACCTGGGCCGAGGATTCCAACATCAATACAGCCCGTTCCGATTGTCATGCCTGGGGATCGAGTCCGAATATCGAGTTTTACCGCATCGTGCTGGGCATTGATACCGATGCACCGGGTTTTGCCAGGGTGAAAATTGAACCGCATTTGGGGGCCATGCAGAAAGCAGGCGGTGAAATGCCACATCCCCTGGGCATGATCAACGTACAGTACCGGCTGGAGAAAGGGAAGTGGCTGGTGGAGATTGCTTTGCCGGAAGGATTGACGGGAAGATTGGTCTGGAAGGGTCAGGAAATTGCATTAAAGAGCGGAATAAACGAAATGGTATTTTAATTACCAGCGAAGTAGTGACGACGTGTCAGGCTAGTTTCAAACTACGCCTAACATGAGACAGGTCTGTAATCTTGAATCTTAAATCTTGAATCTTAAATCTTGAATCTTCAATCTTTAATTAGATCTATGAAACGAGTTGTCTTTTCCTTTATAGGGATTTCACTATTGATTTCTATCTGTGCCCAGAATCCCATCGTGCCCCCGGGCGTATACATCGCCGATCCTTCAGCCCATGTATGGAAGGACGGGAAGCTTTACGTATACGGCTCAAGGGATGAAAGCCCGGATTATTATTGCTCCTGGAAATACCACGTTCTGTCGACCACCGACCTGAAAACCTGGACGATCCATGAGAATTCCTTTGCCTCCAAAGAACCGGGGGACCAGGTTCCCTACAGTGATGATTTTCTGTACGCGCCCGATGTGCAATACAAAGACGGGACCTACTACCTGTATTACTGCCTGGCAAACCAGACCAATACAGAAGGGGTTGCCACCTCCTCCTCACCGACGGGTCCTTTCACCCAAGGCCGTGTCCTCCGCACCGGCGGTATCAACCAGATCGATCCCTGCGTTTTTATCGATGACGATGGCCAGGCCTATTACATCTGGGGTCAGTTTACAGCCAAGATGGCCAAACTGAAGCCCAACATGGTGGAAATTGATTCCACCACCATCCGCGATAGTATTGTAACGCAGCAGGAGCATCGTTTTCACGAAGGCGGTTATATGGTCAAGCGCAACGGTATTTATTATTTTGTATATGCTGGTTTAAGCATGCACGATATGGCCTCGTGCATTTCATACTCCACGAGCCGTTCGCCCTGGGGGCCTTTTACATACGGCGGGATCATCATCAACAATGATCACAGTGATCCCGGCAACTGGAACAACCATGGATCACTGGTGGAATTCAACGGCCGGTGGTATGTGTTTTATCACCGTGCCACACACGGATCCTATACCATGCGGAAGGCCTGCCTGGAACCGGTTACTTTCAATGAAGACGGCAGTATCAACGAGGTGGAAATGACCTCACAGGGTGCAGCGGGACCGTTAAACGCACTGCAGCAAATGGATGCGGAACGTGCCTGCCTGTTGCACGGAAATGTCAGAATTGAGGCAATTGCTGCTGACAATGAGGTGTTGACCGGTATAAATGACGGGGATAAAGTGGCATACAAATATCTTGACTTTGGGAGCGGGGTGAAAAAGGTTACCTTTAACATCGCTCCCGGGACCGACCCGGGTAGCATCACTGTTGCACTGGATGATCCCTGGGCCTGGGGCGGCCCTGCAGTCAATGTTCCCGGTGGAGGTGATGGTAAAACCTGGACCACGGTGTCCCTGGCAGTGCCCAATATTCGAGGTGTGCACGCCTTATGGCTGAGATTCAGTACGAAAGGCAGTCAATCCTTTAAGATCGACTGGTTCAGGTTTGAATAGCCGGTTCAGTTTACCCGGGAAATCTCGAAAACAACTCCGTCATATTGTTTTGGTAATTCGATCCCAAAACCTTTCACAGCCAGTTCCTCACCGGAAGCCTGATGGATGACCTCGCCCGAGGGAGCTTTTTTGACTTCATACTGGACCGCAGGATCCAGGAACTGAACGGTAAGTGTCCGCCGTGTTTCGTGGGAGCCCTGTCGGAAGATTCCAACAATACCTCCGGAACCGGTTTCAGAATTGATCCGCTGAAAGCCATCCCAGTTCCCCTCGGCCGGTTCCCCGTACCCTTTCAGGTCCTGGCGGAACGACATGAAGTCGTGCCTCTCCTGCATGTTCCTCATCCAGTCGGCCCACGACTTCATCCTTGCACGCTGCACAGGAGAAAGCTGCCTGGGATCACCCAGTACTATGGGCAATGATCCGGTGAGCGACATCAATGATAACTCAAAATCAGGATCATCGAACTTCTGGTTTCCGATTACAAGTGCTGAGGCAGGAATCACGGGCGATCGCCACCATGCCATTTGTCTAACCCGCAGCGATCCGTTGGGTGCACTTTCTCCGAAATTGGAAAGCCAGTTCCCTTCAGCATGCTTGCACATATCCAGATCGATCAGCTGCAGGGCCCCCATGGTTTCAAAGGTACAATCAATGAACAGTCCGGGAGCCTCCGCATGCAGGTCATCAAAAAGTTGCCAGGTGCGTCGGTACATTTCCAGCATGGATTCATTCCGGTCGGTATGCAGGGGATGATTAGTAGCATGGCAGCCCGACCTGGTCTTGTCGGTTGAGTAAGCACCGGTTACCGCTGCAAAATCACCCTTGATATATTCAAGGCCATGTTCCTTTACCAGATTGAGTATCACTCCTTTGATGTAATCATACCACCCGGTGGTCATGCACATGGAATAGCTTTCCCATCCAAACATCCTGTCATCGTCGGCATGCAGGTTAATGGGCGATCCATTGGCGCCCCTCACAAGCCATTCAGGGTGCTCCCGGAATACTTTACTATTTGATTCGGCAGCCGCCAGGCTGATCCAGAGGCCGGGTTTCATGCCTTTTGCCTTGATATAATCAAATACCGGCCTCAGTCCGCCGGGAAATTTTTTACTGTCAATATCCCAGTCGCCATAAGAGGTACGCCAGCCATCATCGATGATGAACTCTTCAATGCCGCATTCTGACGCTGCATCCGCCAATTCACGGATCAGTGTATCGTTAATGTTGTGCAAGAACGGTTCCCATGTGTTGTAAATAAAAACCGGCTTCCCAGCAATTTTGCTGAGCCGTGTTCCCAAATGCCTCCTTACGTAATCACTCACCACTCCGTTGAGTGAGGCATAAGGATCATCTGAATCCTCGTAAATACCAGTGAATACCCAGGGGCTTTCCCATTCTTCTTCAGGTTTCAACCATTTCCGGAACCCGAAGTTCTGGTCGGCATGTGTCAGTCCTGTGGTAAGCTGATCAGGCTTCAGGAATGCTGTAGTGCGTTTCATCACTCCCGGGGCTTCATTGCCAAGGATGATGCCGCGGTGAAGGGTGATCTCGTGCACAATAGCAACCGGATCGTACCAGTTGCTGATGAACTGCCCAAGCGACTTCTGCCGGGCATAATCGTGCATTACCCAGCATTCGGTGCCGGTACCCGACTGGTCAAAGCACAGTTTTTCGATGTCAACTGATTCGAGACACAGGTCCTTGCCGGAGAGGTTAATAAATGAAATCTTCTTCCGGATGATCGGTAATTTGGGATAAAGCAAATAGGTAACCGAGATCCTTATCTGGTTTTCAGGGCTTTCAAGGGTGACTACAGCTCCTTTGCCCTCATTTTCCGCTACTATGCCCGAGATGCCGATCAGATTCCATTGATCTGTACCGCTAATCTGCTTTCCGTTCAGGATAAAGCTGAATTCTTCCGTTTTGGTTGTCAGGAATTCCTGACCGTCACCCCATAATCGCATGCTGATGGAAAACATCCTCCCCTGAGGTTGATCAATGCCAATCACGCGGCGAATTACGCCATTATCCAGGATCAGTGAATCACCGACCCATCGGTAATACGGTTGGGCCTGGTTAAACCCGGCAATGAGGATCAGCGCCAGGGTTAGTAACATTGATTTGGGGTTCATCGGCATGGTATTATTGTTTGTTCATACCAAAGTTTTCTTTAATATTTTAAGGATGATCCCATAAATTTATTAAACATTTATGCAAATACCCGGGAAAGGTGGTAAACATTTTTGCCGCAGGGTTGACGGAATAATTTCAGATTTTTAATAGTAATTACTACTTTTATGCTAGCAGATAAATTTTAGCAATGGATAAGATGAAAAGGTTATTTCTGACCTCCTGCATTATAGGAGCAGCGCTTTTAGCCCCTGCTCAAAAACAGGATTTTCTGAACCAGGTGTATGATTATATCGAAAACACAGCAGTCTTCGAACAGAACCAGGAGGCCGGTCATGTTCCAATCGTCCCTTACGCAACAAAACAGGAGGCGATTGCGAAGGACATGGAAAAATCAACCAGCTACCTTACCCTGAACGGAACCTGGAAATTCCATTATGCCGAGACGCCCGAAGGAACCCCTGCAGGTTTTTATCAGGAAAATTTCAACGACAAGGACTGGAATTCTATCATTGTGCCGGGCAACTGGGAAATGCAGGGATTTGGTGATCCCCTTTTCCGGAATGTTACCACACCCTTCAAGCCCGATCCACCTAGGGTGCCCCATGAATACAATCCCACAGGTTCTTACCGGAGAACCTTTGAATTGCCGTCTTCATGGAAAGGAAAGCAGGTATTCCTGCGAATGGAAAAAACAGCCTCCGCTTCCTTTGTGTGGGTGAACGGCAGGGAAGTGGGCTATAACGAAGGAGGACAGGAACCTGCGGAATACAACCTGACCCCATTCCTTAAACCCGGTAAGAATACGCTGGCGGTGAATGTATACAAATACTCCGATGGATATTACCTGGAGAACCAGGACTACTGGAGGCTGGCCGGGATATTCGGTGATGTATGGCTGTTTGCCGTGCCATCGGTGCACCTGTTCGACTGGTTTGCCACCACGGACCTGGACGATAGTTATCAGGATGCCATGCTGGACATTTCCGTTGAGGTGAAGAATTACTCCGGAATTACTGCTGAGAATTATGCACTGAAGACTACTTTATACAACAACAAACAGGAAGTGATCCAGGCCTTTAATTCTCCACAGTTTACTATTCTTCCGGATTCCGGGCAAACGATAAGGCTCACCGGAAAGGTAAGGAACCCGGATAAATGGTCGGCCGAATTTCCGAACCTCTATTCCCTTGTATTTGAATTGGTTGATGCCTCCGGTAAAACCGCCGAGATCATCTCAGGAAGCATGGGTTTCAAGGAAACCGAGATCCGCAACCAGGTTTTCTATCTCAACGGCAAGCCTGTCAAACTCAATGGCATTAACAGCCACATGCAGCATCCTGATCTGGGGCACACCATGAACGAAGAAACCATCAGGAAGGATTTTAACCTGCTCAAACAGTTCAACATGAATTGTGTTCGCACCTCGCATTATCCCCCGATAATTGAATACCTCGACCTGGCAGATGAATACGGGATATACATCGTGGATGAAACGGGCGATGAATCTCACGCCACGGAATTTGTTTCGGAATTGCCGGAATGGGAAGCCATGTATAAGGAACGGGTCCGGAAAATGGTATTGCGTGACCGCAATCATCCCAGCATCCTTTTCTGGAGCGCGGGTAACGAAAGCGGGGAGGGGAAAAACATCTGTGCAGTAATTGAGGAGGGTAAAAAGCTTGATCCCACCCGTTACTGGATGTATGGTGGGAATGCCTTTGCCCATCCATGTGAGGATATCATAGGCCCCCGTTATTATACCCCTTTCGAAATGGTCACCCTGGTGGGCATGGTTCCCGACAGTATTGATCCAAGACCCTCCTTTATGGATGAATATCTCTCGGTCGCAGGTAACGGCGGGGGCGGGCTTGATGATTACTGGGAGGTGATCCGTGCATATCCGCGCAGCATGGGAGGCGCAATCTGGGATTTCGTAAGTCCTGGTCTCCGTGAAAAGGTAATTGCCCTCCGCGACGCATCACCCAACCGGGTACCCGTACACGTAATGGGAAGGGCAAGACTAACCGGGGGCAGGTATGGCAAGGCGATCGACCTGAACGGACATGACCAGTGGGTAGAGGTTTACCGGGATGAGGCAGTGGAAATATCGGGTGATGAACTTACCCTGTCCCTGTGGGTATATCCACGAGCCCTCAACAGTTCCGGCGGGACGCTCCTTACTAAGGGAAGCTACCAATTTGGTATTCAACAGCTTGGAAATGAATTCCTTGAATTCTATGTGACCACAGGAAAACGACAGGCAGTTCGTTCACCTTTGCCGGCAAATTGGCTGAACAACTGGCACCAGGTGGTGGCAATTTATGACGGCCAAAGGATCAGCCTTTATATTGACGGACAAAAGGTCAAGGAGTCACCTGCATCCGGCAACATCAAAAATCTGCCTTTCCCCGTTAATATTGGTCGCAACGCTGAGATACACGGGCAGGAGACCTCGGTATACCTGTGTGATGCAAAGATTGACCAGGCCGGCATCTTTGCCCGGGTTATACAACCTGAACAACTTATTGACCCTTCGGATGAACTGAAAATGCAGGCCGCACTGTGGCTCGATTTTGAAGAAATGAGCGAACAGGGAGAATTCTTCAGTATTGGTATCGGTGCGAGGACCTATGGGTCCATTTGGCCCGATCGCCGCCCCCAGCCCGAAATGTGGCAGATCAAAAAATCCGGTCAGCCGGTAACTGCCATTCTGATAAATGCTGAAGAAGGCATTGCAGAGATCAGCAACCACTACCTGTTCACCAACCTTGACCATCTGCAGACCACCTGGGAAATGGAGGCCAACGGTGAGGTGATTGATCAGGGTGTAATCCCGCTCAGCCTGGAACCGCAGCAAAAAACATTGCTGCAATTGCCTTTCCGGAAGCCTGCTGTGAAGCCGGGCACAGATTACCGGTTAACGATCAGTTTCCGTCAAAAGGAAAACAAGCCCTGGGCACCGGCGGGATACGAAATTGCGTGGGAACAGTTTGAAATGCCCTGGTCGGTGCAGTCGTCAGCAGTTGAAAAACCGGTTGCACCAGCTGTTGTTATGGAAGAAACATCCAAAACCCTGGTCATCAAAGGCAGTGATTTTGACTACGTTTTTGATAAAATATCCGGTGTTTTGAACTCCGTTCATTTTCAGGGGAAAGAGATGATCCGCAGGGGACCGCGGTTGAATGTATGGCGGGCACCTCTGGCCAATGAAACAGACAGTTGGGGAAGCAGATCTTCCGGGGTGATCCACTGGGGAGAGGGCTATGGCATGATGGCAGCAACTGACTGGTATAGCACGGGTCTGGATAACCTGCACCGGAAGCTGGAAAGTTTTACCTTCAGGTCAACAGATCGGGGTATTGTTATTGAGGTAAAGGACATCCTGTCCATGGCAAGACTTTCAGATGGTTTTCAAAACCGTTACACCTATACTATTGATGCATCAGGCGAAATGACGATCCACCATACCGTAATTCCCTGCGGAGATATGCCTGCCTGGCTTCCCCGCGTGGGGACGGAATGGATACTGGATAAAAGCCTGGATCAGGTGCAATGGTACGGACGCGGACCACAGGAGAACTATCCCGACCGGAAATCGGGATATAAGATGGACAGCTACAAATCATCGGTCATTGAAATGATAGAACCCTACCTGATTCCACAGGATTATGGGTTACGCTCTGACAATCGCCGGGTAAAAATGACGGACCCTGCCGGTAACGGACTGGAATTTTCTGCCGATATTCCTTTTAATTTCAGTGCCTGGCCCTATTCCGTAGAAAACCTGACAAAGGCCTTGTATACTTACCAGCTGCAATCCTTTGACGGGATCACCTTCAATTTCGATTATGCCACCAGCGGAGTAGGTTGTACAGCCAGGTCGGTTTTCAACCAGTATCGGGTTCTGCCGCAACGATATGAGTTTATCATGCGGGTAAAACCTGTGAGAGAATAATCCTCTCCGATAAGCCCGGAGAGTTTTAATGTGAATGTAGCAGTATTTAGTATTACTAATTTCCGGTTAATTATCCTATTTTCGTCTGTTCAATAAATCGAAATTAAAATGAAAGCAATAACAGTTGGTTTAGCCATGCTGATCCTGATGGTTGCGGGCTGCAAACCCAAACAGGAATCCGTATCATCGCTCAATGAAAAGATCTGGGGTCAGGTTGGAGACAAGGTCGTCTACCTCTATACCCTGACGAACAAAAACGGAATGGAAGTTAAGATCACCAATTTCGGAGGGATCATCACTTCGGTGACCGTTCCCGATAAGAACGGAGTTATGGAAAACGTGGTACTGGGTTTCGACAGTTTAAAATCCTACCAGGCGGAGCATCCCTATTTCGGAAGCCTGGTGGGGCGATATGGAAACCGGATTGCAAAAGGAACATTTATCCTGGATGATACCACCTATACCCTGGCGGTAAACAATGGCGTTAATCATTTACACGGTGGAGTCAAAGGATTCGACAAGCAGGTTTTCAATACCGACACCGCCTGGTCAACTCTGGATTCGACCATCGTCGTTTTTTCGTATCTCAGTCCCCATATGGAAGAAGGATACCCCGGCAATCTGAAGGTCAAAGTAAGCTATGTACTTACCGGCAATAACGAGATCAAAATCGCCTATGAAGCTGAAACCGACCGACCTACCGTACTTAATCTCACCAACCACAGCTATTTCAACCTGACTGCCTGCAAGGAAAACATCCTGAATCATGAAGTAGTGCTGATGGCGGATTCCATTACCCCTACCGATTCAGCATTGATACCCACAGGTATTCTGGCTCCGGTTGCCGGCACGGCCTTTGATTTCACCAGTGCACATAAGATCGGGGAAAGGATTGACCAGGTCCCCGGAGGGTATGACATTAATTATAAACTGAGAGGCACCACAGGGCAACTCGCACCAGCGGCAGAAGTTTATGAACCCGCTTCAGGACGGTTATTACAAGTCTATACAACCGAACCGGGCATTCAATTCTATACAGGTAATTTCCTTAACGGGACGATTACCGGCTTTCATGGCGTAGTCTACGAAAAGCATTATGGTTTTTGTCTCGAGACGCAGCATTTTCCCGATTCGCCCAACCAGCCGCTGTTTCCGACAACGGTGCTGAGGCCGGGGGAAAGGTACCGGCATCTCACGGTATACCGGTTCTCACTAAGACAGTAAATGCTTGGTCCCTAAAAGTTGATGAATGCACCAAGTGCTGCGTAGTTAAACAGCGAGAAATTATACACCTCATCGTTGTCGGCCCCGCCTTCGAGTATCCGGTAACCTGCTTTTATGCCAACTTTCTCCGAGAACTTATAGGTGGCGGCAAGCAGCACATCCTCTGCCCTGCCTTGCGGGGCGGCCAGTGCGTCGCCTTCAAGCAGCAGGCCAAGCTTATCGTTCAGCTGGTAATGGAACCTGATATGGATAATGGGCACAAAACCGACATTGGTTTTATTGGCTGATACCTCGTCGCTTTCCAGCGCAATTTCAGCATCCCTGATTTTAGCGGTAAAGCCCAGGCCAAATTCAGTTTTGGGCCTCTTTACGATGTCGTAACGGTAAGTGAGCCGGTAGGAATTAAAGGTATACTTGGCGTCAACTGTCGCGCCTGCCGGGAAGGTTTCTCCTTCAAAATCGACCGGATTGTTGAATGCTCCTTCTGATCTTACAGTCAGCGGGGCATAGAGTAGCGAAATGGTATGCCGTGTTCCGAGCGTATAACCCACCCGAAGACGGATAAAGGCTGCTGGTTTTGGTTCCAGATCATCTTTGAGAGAGAACAGTGTACCCGTGTTGCCCGGTATCCGGACATTGTTGTATCCTGTGAACACGGCACCCCCTTCGACATCGATGAAGAGCTGGGCTTTCAGCGGGGCATGTGAAAAGAGTGCGGATAGGAAAAGGATAAGGCTGGTAAAAATGTATCTTGTTTTCATGGATTACTTTATTTGTTTAAAGATTATAACACGCAATTAAACAAAATGTTTTATCACACTACTTCTCCATGGCCTTCTTCTTTAAATCCTGCGGCATTTTCTCAATCGCATACCGTAAAGCTGTCCTGGGCATGATGGCCTTTTTGCTCATAACATATTCGAAAATTACTTTTTGGTTGGCCTGACTTGCCGCTTTCAGCATCCAGCCATAGCCTTTCTGCACCATGTCATCCTTATCAAGTAGCAGGATATCGGCAATCTCCAGGATATCCGGCAGGAATTTGCCCTTCCTGGCCGGTACAATGAGCGATACGGCAGAGGCCCGCTTCATCCAGCGGTTGTTTGACAGCGCCCATTTCTTCAAATCCTTCAGGAAGGCAGGATACATTTCAATAAAAGTGCCCACGGTATGGTTGCACAGGGTATCGCAGGTAGCCCAGTTGGTCAAATATCGATTCACCCACTTTTCAAAAACGACAAAATCTACCGGTGTATATTGTTTATGCAGGTAATAGGACCAGTTGCAGGCGATACCGGCCTCTTCGAGATAACCGGTTTGCCAGAGCTGTTCACACAGGTCAAAAACCTCAGCCTTAGGTTTGTCCTTCACCGCCTGATAATACTCCTTTCCGATCTGCGCTGTCACCGCCGACTTAACGCCATGGCAACGGATGGTTTCCTTAAAAAATCGCTGGCTGGAATCCCGGGTCTTCTCATCGCTATTGGCGATAAGGAGTTCGGTGATGACGTTAACTATATTAGTGTTCATTACCGGGTATATTTATAAATAACATGTTAAATCAGATGAACTGTTTATTGCGGTATTGAAACACTTCAAAAGCGGAATGGTCATTCCTTGATAATTTTCAAAAACTCAAAGATAGTGCCCTGCTCTAGTTTAATGAAGTATATGCCGGATGGGAAACCTGCTGTTTGTATAACTGCCCGGTCGAACAGGATGCCTTTATAAACGGACTGTCCATTGGCGTTTAGAATTTCAAAGATTTTTCCGATACTGTTCCCATGCATTTCAATGGTTAGTTCATCTGTCACCGGATTGGGGAATACAGTTAAACCTTCCGCATAATTTTGGGGAATCCCAACCGGTGTAATCTGCAGGCAAGCAGAAGTATCGGAACATAGGTCCTGTGTTATCGCCACAGAATAGCTCCCATTAACAGTAGCAGTGAAACTCTGCGAAGTCTCACCATCCATGATGGCATATTCATTATCACAATCGAGCCACTGGTAAACTGCTCCGTTTTCATTGGCTGTTATGGTATATCCGGAAACCGAGAGCGAATTATCAATATGCTGGACGGATAAGTTTAACACATACACACTATCACAGCCATTGATCGTCAGCAGGCTGTCATAGTAATTTCCCGGTGTGGAATAGTCAGTTCCATGCCAGTTGAAAATCTCTCCTTCACAAACAGATACATTCTCCGTAAGATTAAAGACAGGATGTACGGTAAGATTCAGTGTGATGGTACTATCGCATCCGGCTTTGTTTAAAAGGTGCTGAATATAAATCCCTGAAGATGAATAAACCGTATCGTTCAGCATATAACTTTCACAACAGGTATCGGTGATGAAATGCACGGCAGCAGGGGGTTCTTTTATTGACACCGGATTATACAAATAGGGCATCTGATATCCGATGGAATCCTTAATAAATACATTGTACTTACCCGGACCAAGATCAGGGAATGCGTTGCCCGGTTGCCAGGTGGCCGTGCTGTCAATACTATACTGTATCGGTCCTGTTCCGCCTGTTGTTGTTATAGTAATTGAGCCATTGCTTGCTCCGTAGCAACTTGCATCGGCGGAATCAACAGCGGTAATGGTTAAATAAGGAGCAAGATCTACTCCAAAATTAACGATTCTGGAATCACTTGAGGAATAGGGTAGAAAGGGACAACCACCTACCGACCATACCCTGTTGTATGTACCGGGCAGATCAGATTGGAAAACACTTAGACCTGAACCTGTGTTGCCGCATTGGCCGACAGCAAGGATCAGGCTTTTTGACGGATCATACGGAAAAGGCTGATCCAATGCGATCTGCATCCAGGCAGAGGCATTACCGGAAAGGATTACGGAAGGTTTATAGTACACCGTATCCATGTTTCCTGAATAAAATGAGCCTTGCGTAAGGGAGGTAAGGTTATCCTGAGCCATTAAAATCATGAGGTTGGAGAAGGTTCTGGAACCAGCATAAGATATCCGAAAATACACGTGGGTAATTTTATTGCCCAATGCAATAACAGAAGGATTGTTTAATTCCCCGGCGTGGATGAGCCAGTTTACTTCTTTGCCTGCAGCTTGAGCGAATGGAAAGGAATTGGAATACGTGCCGTTGTCGAAATTGAAAAACTGCGGCGATTGTGCCGGAGAATAGTCCATGATGGATAAAAAGAAAAGAAAAAGACAGACCATTTTTATATTCATAGCACACCGTTTTAGCAGTAAAAACCCCCAACCAAATCCTTTACAAGATAAGGATTATTTTATCACCGGCCGGGTAAATTCTCCCCGGTTTAAATGATGGTGTTTTTAAATATGAAATAGTATTTATTTCTTTACAGTAAAATAAAGGTTCAAACAGTCGTGAAAACTGCCTTAAGCTATATTCTTACACCTTTGTTTCATCTTTATTACTGGCTGATGCTGCTGGCTTTTCATCCTGTTCAGGTGGCTGCGCATCATCTTATGGGAGACCCGGCAAGAAAAAGAACGGTGGATATTCTGAACCTTTTACTGATAAAAGGATTATACCTGCTGGGCTGCAAGGTGAAATTTTCGGGGTTTGAAAAAATTCCTTATGACCGGCCATTGATCATCGTTTCCAACCATCAGAGCATGTACGATATTCCGGCGGTCGTCTATGGATTCAGAAAGCACTACCCAAAATTCATCTCCAAGATTGAACTGTCCAAAAACATACCCAGTATATCCTACAACCTGATCCATGGAAAATCGGCGTTGATCGACCGGGAAAAACCGACACAGGCGGTGAAGGAAATATTCAAACTTGGACAGCTGATCCAGGAAAACAATTATGCTGCCTGCATCTTTCCCGAAGGCACACGCAGCAAAACCGGGCAGGTTAAGAAGTTTATGTCGGCCGGTCTGAATACACTGCTTCGCGCAGCTCCCTCAGCAGTGATCATTCCTTTTGTGATTGACGGACACAGCCAGTTCATGCATAAAGGGTATTTCCCGCTGAACTTTGGTCAGAAGATTACCTATACGGTACTTGATCCGGTGGAACCTCAAGGACATGACATTGAAGAAGTTTTAGGCAGGATTCAGGTCAACATTAAAAAGGCTTTGCATCAGGAATCCTGAAAAAGCTGATTTCAGTAAAAGTTAAAAGATTTTGCCACTATTCGATGGTGGAATTTGTTACCACACATTTCGTATCGCTGTGCATTGAAATTCCCGGATAAACAGGATACCAGGAACCGCCAATGTTATGGTGTATGGTGGATTTGTCAATCCGGATATCCCCTGAATGGTCATTGGTAACGAAAAAGATGGCCGAACCATAGGCATTGACCTTGTTTTTTTCAATAAGCGTTCCAAGAATGGTCAGGGTCATGGTATTTCCGTCATTGTATATGGCACCGCCACTCCCCCCACCACTTGTGCCTGCCTGTGCCGGATTTCCTCCGTTGCCAATTGCCCGGTTGTAGGAGAACAGACTGTTGATGAAGGTCCATGAAACGCCAATGCTGCTGATACCGCCGCCGTTTGAGCCAAAATTGCCGTATCCCTCTGCGCCACCGAATGTGCTGTTCACTACATACACGGGCAGGTTGTTGAACTGACTGAATACGCGGATGGCGGCACCGCCTACATCCGGTCCGAGACTGTCACAGGTGTTGTTAAAAAAGCGGCAGTTGACGACTTTGAAACGTCCTCCCCTGACCCAAACCGCACCTCCACCGTCATATGGTGTTTCACCTACGGAATTTCCGTCGGCAAAAGTAATGTTTTGTACTGTCAGCCGCGGATGATCCTGATTCTGGCAGTGAGACGTCGTCCAATGCTGATCGGGATCACAGGTGTTCATATACAGGATCCGTGTTTTTCCGCCACCACTGAGTGTTACCAGGCCGCCCCCGTCAATGACGATATCGGGATTGGCATCATTGAATACCTTGGCCGGTCTGTCAAGCGTGATGGTAACCGGGTCAGGACCGCAGTTAAAGACTATTTTTCCTCCCCTGGCAACGGCATCAATAAAGGCATCACAGGTGCAACTTTCAGGAGTGCCATCTCCAACAACCTGGTCGGGTTGGGTAACATCAACCGGTCCGGCTTCTGCCGGAACAGGATAATTTCCATCGGGATTACCTGCAGGAGGTCCGTCCTCAGGATTAGCCAGCGGATTATGAAAGGTAACATGGTGCATGGGTTCATCGCGCTCACAAGCGATCAGGAGTAATAGCAACAAGCTCATGATCAGGAGGATCTCATAGATCCTCCGCATTCCCCTATTCTTTTTGCTTCTCATGTGTTTCAGCACATTGGCATTTTATTCCATACTAACTTGTGGATTGCATTGATTATTGCATTAAAGCACTTCAGAATAATATTTCAGTCCATGAATGAATTTTATATTCAAAAATTATTAATAGTAATAAATACATTTTATATTTGATACTACTTTACCAAACACATTTGATTGTTTTATGGAACACAATGTTTACAAACAATACGAGAAACACTATGTTGCAGTGGATTGTGTCATCTTTGGTTATGAGAAGGAAGAGCTGCTGGTGCTGTTATACCCACGCGGATTTGAACCGTCGCGTGGTAAATGGTCACTGCTGGGAGGTTTTGTGAATCAAGATGAAACACTGGGTGATGCTGCCAGAAGGGTATTGTATACAACAACCGGTTTGGTCCATAATTTCCAGGAACAGGTGCATGCTTTTAGCCGGATTGACCGTGATCCGGCCGGCAGGGTCATTAGTGTGGCCTATTATGCTTTGATCCGCATTAACCAGCAGGACACTGACCTGGTGAGGGAACATGGTGCCCATTGGTGGCCTGTCTCTAAACTGCCTGACCTGATCTTCGATCACCGGGAAATGATTGATAACGCCCTTCGAAAACTTCAAAGGAGGGCAGGATCGGAAATCATCGGAAAGGAACTGCTGGGTGAAAGATTCACCCTGTCTAACCTGAAAAAGCTGTATGAAGCCATATTCCAGAGAGAGATCGATGCGGGCAACTTCCGGAAAAAGGTCCTTTCACTTGGCGTGTTGCACAATACAGGAGTGAAAGACAAATCGGAGTCAAAAAAGGGCGCTTATTTGTATCAATACCAGCAGGAAATGGCAGACCAACTGAATCTTTTGCCCATCTTAAAAAGATGAAACAATATGGGATGATTTAAAATAAAAGTCATTATTAAAAGTAAAAAGTACTGATAAAATCTTCTTTTCCTAAATATCTAAACATTTAACCTATGGCAACAATTGACTGGATTGTAATAGCGCTGTTCTTTGCAGCCTTGATTGGCATTGTGGTTTGGGTTTTCCTGCAACGGGAAAAAGATACCAAAGACTATTTTCTTGCCGGCAAGGATGCAGGCTGGGTTTCTATAGGCTCCTCCATATTCGCTTCCAACATCGGATCGGAGCATTTGGTCGGACTGGCTGGAACTGGTTTTATCAGCGGCATGGCCATGGCGCATTGGGAAATTCAGGCCTGGGTAATATTGTTGCTTGGATGGGTGTTTGTTCCGTTCTATGACAGAATCAAAATATTCACCATGCCCGAATTTCTGGAACACAGGTTCTCCGCAGGTTCCCGGTCGATCCTTTCCATGATATCCCTCATCAGTTATGTGCTGACCAAGGTAGCAGTAACCGTATACGCAGGCGGTGTTGTTTTCAAGGAAGTCTTCGGCATTGAAAGCATCTGGGGCATTGATTTTTTTTGGGTAAGTGCTATCGGACTTGTGCTGATAACAGGAATCTATACTGTTTTAGGTGGGATGAAAGCTGTGATGTACACCTCGGTATTGCAGACGCCGGTGTTGCTGATTGGTTCCATCGTGATCCTTTTTATAGGATTGATCAAAGTCGGCGGTTGGGGCGAAGTTCAACGAATTGCCGGTGACAATATGCATCTGATCCGTCCGGTCAGTGACCCTGAATTTCCCTGGCCGGGTGTGATCATCGCATCCATGGTCATTGGTTTCTGGTACTGGTGCACTGACCAGTTTATTGTACAACGTGTGTTGTCGGGACGCAACCAGCGGGAGGCCCGAAGAGGGGCCATCCTGGGCGGTTACTTTAAATTGTTACCTGTATTTATTTTCCTGATTCCTGGTATGATAGCTTTTGCACTTAGTCAGAAAGGACTTCTCCATGTTTCATCCAGTGATTCGGCTTTTGCTGCCATGGTAGCCCAGTTGCTTCCCATTGGCTTCAAGGGCGTGGTGGTTTGCGGATTACTGGCAGCCCTGATGAGTTCACTGGCTTCCCTTTTCAATTCCTCTGCCGCGCTTTTCGTTGGTGATTTTTATAAGAAATTCAAACCTGCAGCCAGCGAACAGCACCTGGTGATCGTTGGCCGTATTGCTACCGGTGCTGTTGTGGTGCTCGGAGTAGTCTGGATACCCGTAATGCTGGGCCTCGGTAAGGTACTTTATGAATATCTTCAGGCGGTACAGGGATTACTGGCCCCGGCTATTGCAACTGTTTTTCTGTTGGGGGTTTTCTGGAAAAGGACCACTGCAAAAGCTGCCTTATGGGGCATGATCCTCGGATTTTCCATCGGCATGTTCAGGTTGTTCCTCAACATTACGGTAGGCGCAAAGGCTGCATTGGTAACGGAGGCCAATAAACTGATGGTAAGGGTTCAAGCAGTAACCGATTATACGAGGGAACTGTTGGTATCCAATATACAGGCTTTTTCCGATAAAATCGGCCTTGCTTATCCGGCCATCGGGGAATCCATGCAGGTTTCGGTCAAAGAAGCTGCAGGATCGATGTCGGCCATTACCCCTGAAGGCAAGGAACATGCTTATAACCTCCTGTCACAGGTATCCGGATCTCTGGATACGATGCTTACCGATCAGTATGGCATCCTGTACAATATTGCTGCCGTGAATTCACATGTGTTCACTGCCCTGCTTTTTATTTTCTGCATGCTAGTGGTGGTGTTTATTAGCCTGTTTACTACGGCACCCACTGAAAAGCAGTTGAACTTTACCATGCAGGCTGCGACCGCTCAGGACAAAGCGCTCACCCGTGCCAGCTGGAACAAATGGGATGTGATCCATACGGCGATTATTGTTATGGTTATCGTACTGTTTTATATATATTTTTGGTAAGAAAATTGAAGATGGAAGATTGAAGATGGAAGATTGAAGATGGAAGATGGAAGATTGAAGAAGGAAGACTTGTCCGCCGGAGCTTTAGCGGAGGAGGATTGAAGATGTAAAATAAATATTTGGAATTATGGCAAAATACGTCATTGGTGTTGATTATGGGACGGATTCGGTCCGCACGCTGATTGTTGACGCGTCAGACGGCCGGGAAATCGCCGGGGAAGTGTTTTCTTATCCGCGCTGGGCAGCAGGAAAGTATTGTAATCCTTCGCAAAATCAGTTCCGGCAGCACCCGTTGGATTACCTCGAAGGACTAGAGGTCACCATCAGGAACGCCCTGAAAAAAAGCCCTCCTGATGTAGCCGGTAATGTGGTGGCCATTTCGGTTGACACCACAGGATCAACTCCTGTGGCCGTGGATAAAAATGGCACACCGCTGTCATTGCTGCCGGAATTTGAAGAAAATCCCAATGCCATGTTCGTGCTCTGGAAGGATCATACCGCCACCCGTGAGGCCGATGAGATTAACACCCTCGCACGTTCGTGGGGTGGGACTGACTATACAAAATACGAAGGCGGTGTTTATTCTTCGGAATGGTTCTGGGCCAAGGTGCTTCATGTGCTTCGCTCAGATGAAAAGGTAAGAAATGCAGCGTTTTCCTGGGTGGAGCATTGCGACTGGATACCTGCCCTGCTGACCGGGCAGAAAGATCCGCTTACGCTTAAACGGAGCCGTTGTGCTGCCGGGCATAAAGCCATGTGGCACCCTGATTTTAACGGGCTCCCTCCGGAAGACTTCCTGGTAAAACTTGATCCTTTGCTGAAAGGATTGCGGAACAGATTGTTTAAAGAAACCTATACCTGTGAAGTAAAGGTCGGAAATCTTTCACAGGAATGGTCCGGAAAACTGGGCCTACCGGAAAATGTTGCTGTTGGCGTTGGTGCATTTGATGCCCACCTGGGAGCCATTGGTGGAGAAATCAAACCCTATTACCTGAGCAAGGTAATGGGTACTTCTACCTGCGATATGCTCGTTGTACCCATGGAGGAAATGGGCGACAAGCTGGTTAAGGGTATTTGCGGTCAGGTTGACGGTTCAATCATGCCGGGCATGATGGGACTGGAAGCCGGACAGTCGGCTTTCGGCGATATTTATGCCTGGTTCAGGGAACTGCTGCTCTGGCCCGTTGAAGAGATACTGGGCCAATCTTCCCTGCTGGACCAGGATACAAAGGAGAGGATCATTCAGGAAGTTACCGATAATATCATTCCGGAACTTTCGAGGAGGGCTGAAAGCATTCCTGTTGGAGAATCAGGAATTATAGCGCTCGACTGGATGAATGGCAGGCGCACCCCCGATGCCAACCAGTTGCTGAAAGGCGCGATATTCGGACTTAACCTGGGATCAGATGCTCCCCGCATTTTCAGATCGCTGGTAGAGGCTACGGCTTTTGGAGCCAAAAAGATCGTTGATCGCTTCATCAGCGAGGGAATACGGATCGACGGAATTGTTGCCTTGGGCGGAGTCGCTAAAAAGTCGCCTTTTGTGATGCAGGTGGTGGCGGATGTTTTAAATATGCCGATTTTGGTAGCACGCAGCGAGCAGGCCTGTGCGTTGGGAACTGCCATGGCTGCCGCTACAGTGGCGGGTTTATATCCAACTGTACTTGATGCCCAGAAGGCTATGGGCAATGGCTATGAAATGGAGTATAAACCCATAAAGGCTAATGCTCAGGCTTATGCCAGGCTTTATGCCTTATACAGTGAAACCGGAGAATTTGTTGAAAGTTTTTCAAGAAACCAATGAAACATGACAAAGTATGCCCAGTTAAAGCAAACCGCTTATGATGCCAACATGCAGCTTCCCGGTCTGGGCCTGGTGCTGTTTACTTTTGGCAATGTAAGTGCGGTTGACAGGGACCTCGGAGTATTTGCCATCAAACCCAGCGGTATCCCTTATAAGGAACTCACTCCTGATAAGATGGTGGTGGTGGATTTCAAAGGAAAAACCATCGAAGGCAGCCTGCGACCTTCCTCGGATAGCCTTACCCATGCAGTGTTATACAAGGAGTGGCACTCAGTAGGCGCGATTGTCCATACGCATTCCACCTGTGCCACAGCCTGGGCTCAGAGTTTAAGGGACATACCCATATATGGTACAACACATGCCGATCACCTTACCTGTGATATTCCCTGTGCCCCGCCAATGGAGGATGACATGATCGAAGGCAACTACGAATACGAGACTGGATACCAGATCATCAACTACATGAAATGGAAAGACCTGAAGTATGAGGAGGTAGAAATGATGCTGGTGGGTAATCATGGACCTTTTACCTGGGGAAAAACACCTGAAAAAGCTGTTTATAACAGCGCCGTTCTGGAAGAACTGGCCAGAATGGCATTTATGACGGAACAATTAAGGCCGGGTGTTTCCCGGCTTAAGAATTCTCTGATCCGAAAGCACTATGAGCGGAAACACGGGCCGGGATCGTATTACGGACAGATATAGTCTTCTGGTCTCCTGGTCTCCTGGTCTGCTAGTCTCCTAGTCCAGTAAATTGTTATCGACCAGAAGACCAGAAGACCAGAAGACCAGAAGACCAGAAGACCATCAGACTAAATTGATAATTAAATATCCCATAAAACCATGATTGATTTAAAGAAATTACAGGTTTGGTTTCTCACCGGAAGTCAGCATTTATATGGAGAAGAAACCCTGAAACAGGTGGCAGCCGATTCATTACAGATTGTAGAAGCGCTGAATAAAAGCACCAAAATACCGGTTGAAGTCGTATTTAAGCCGGTTTTAAAAACTCCCGATGAGATTTTTACGACCCTCCAGGAGGCTAATGTTGCCAAAAATTGTATTGGCGTAATGACCTGGTGCCATACTTTTTCTCCTTCCAAAATGTGGATTAACGGATTGAAAATTCTGTATAAACCGGTTCTCCATTTACACACGCAGTTTAACCGCGACCTGCCCTGGGCGGATATCGATATGGATTTCATGAACCTGAACCAGGCGGCACATGGCGATCGTGAACATGGATTTATCATGAGCCGGATGAATTTAAACCGCAAGGTGGTGGTGGGTCACTGGTCTGAAGAGGAAGTACAGGAACAGATCAGCATCTGGTCAAGGGCCGCTGCAGCCTGGTTTGACATGCAAACCCTGAAGGTGGCACGGTTTGGTGACAACATGCGCGAAGTTGCAGTAACCGAAGGAGATAAGGTGGAGGCACAGATCAAATTTGGCATGTCGGTTAACGGTTACGGAGTAGGAGACCTGGTGAAAATCGTAAATGAGGTCACCGAAAAGGAAATAGATAAGCTGGTAAAGGAATACAATGATATTTTTCAGGTTGCCGATGCAGGAAAATCCGGCGGCAAATACTACGAGAATGTTCGCTATCAGGCGCGACTTGAAATTGCCATGAAAGGTTTTCTTGAAAGCGGTGGTTTCGGTGCTTTTACCACAACCTTCGAGGATCTTCACGGACTGACACAGCTCCCGGGATTGGCCAGCCAGCGCCTGATGGATGCGGGTTACGGCTTCGGTGCGGAGGGCGACTGGAAGCATGCTGCCATGGTACGTGCGGTGAAGGTGATGGGCACAGGTCTGAAGGGTGGATGTTCCTTTATGGAAGATTATACCTATCACCTCAATCCCAAAGGTATGAAAGTCCTGGGAGCGCATATGCTGGAAATCTGCCCGAGCATCGGGAAAGGGAAAGCCCGGTTGGAGGTGCATCCTTTGGGAATCGGCGGGAAAGCAGATCCGGCACGACTCGTCTTTGACGTTCCGGAAGGACCTGCCATCAATGCCAGCCTGATCGACCTGGGTGCACGGTTCAGACTCATCGTGAATTCCGTGGACTGTGTGAAAGCCGATGCTGATATGCCCAGGTTACCGGTGGCACGTGCCATGTGGGTACCGCAACCCGATCTGAAAGTTGGCGCCGGATCCTGGATACTGGCCGGTGGCGCACACCATACCGCTTTCAGCCAGGCCGTTGATGCCCGCTACCTGGAAGACTTCGCCGAGATGGCCGGTATAGAATTCATCCATATTGGAAAAAATACCACCATCAGCAACATTAAAAATGAGTTGCGATGGAATGATCTTTATTATAGGTTGAAGATTTAAGATTCAAGATTCAAGATTCAAGATTCAAGATTCAAGATTCAAGATTCAAGATTCAAGAGATTACTTCTCTATTTATACATTGCTGCCAATTTCGCCGGGTCGGGCACTTCACTTTCATAGGTGGCAAATAGCTGGCCTGCCTTATCATGCAAGGCGAGATACGGGAATTGTACGACATTGTAATGATAACGGACAATAAAGGCGGACCCTTCGGTTCCGACTTTAATGCCCGGGTATTTTGTCAGTCCAAGCTTTGCTATAAATTTTTTCACGGATTCAACCGGTACATAGGTGATCAATATAATCTGTATGTTGTTGAAAGCATTGATCTGATTCATCAGTTCCTTAATGAAAAGCTCGCAGTGATCACAATCCGGATCAAAATATACCATTAAAACCGCTTTGCCCTTTATCAGATCAGCAGCTTTAAACTGGCTGCCATTGGCCTGTGTGATAACAAAGGGTGGTATGTTTTTCTTACCGGTGCCCTGAAGAGATTGACCGTGGAGCGAAAACAACATGACCATCAGCCAGATAACCAATGATATTTTTTTCATACAAAAGATCTTTACGGATAATAACCATCAAAATTAACAAATACTGTCAATATCCGCACGTCCCAATCCCACGTGTTCGCTTTCCCCGATCCTCACTTCCTCCATCAGGAGAAAACAGCCTGAAATATGAACAGAGGTGTTGCTGTGTTTCATTAAATGTTCAAAATACCAAGCAGTTTATGGATGCTAATTGCGCATTGGTTCATATTATTTCACCGGATTAATTCGCGGTATTATTTTTGAATCATGAACTAGTAATGAACATATTAATGAATGAGTTATGGACAGGAAAGATTTTCTGAAAAAAAGCGCAGGCCTGATAATATTCGGCGGTTTAACGATTGCTGGTCTGAAGGCCCAACAAAATGAACCAAAAAAGACCTATATAGTCATCGCAAAGCGATGTGACGGCTGTGGCCATTGTTACAGGTCATGCAAAGACAACGCCCTGAAGGCAGAAAACAGAAAAGCGGTCATTGATCCCCAAAAGTGCAAAGGATGTGGGGATTGCACGCGCTATTGCAGACGCATGGCCATTGTGGAGCAGACCTAAAAACAAAATTACTCGTATTTCAACGCCTCCACGGGATTGATCCTGGCTGCCCGCAAGGATTGATATAATACCACTGCCAGAGCTATGATCAATCCGATGCCTGTTGAAAGCAGGAATATCCATGGGCTGATGCTGGTTCTGTAGGTAAAGTTCTGTAACCATTTGTGCATGATGTAATATACAACAGGCCAGCCAATTACTGAAGATGTGATGATCAGTACAATGGTCTCCCGGGATAGTAATCTGAGTATTACCGGTATCGATGCACCATGGACCTTGCGTATGCCTATTTCCTTTGTACGTTTTAAAGCCGTGAAGGCACTCAGTCCAAGCAAGCCCAAACAGGTTATGAATATTGACAGAACTGAGAAAGCGGTAAAGATTCTTCCGGCTTTGATCTCTGCACGATACAGATTGTCGAAATTGTCGTCCAGAAAGAAAAACTCGATGGCTTGTTCCGGGATGAAACTGTTCCAAGTTTTTTCGATTTGTTGCATAGTATGCTCAATATTTTCATTTTCCAGTTTAATAAGGGTATACTGCTGCGAATGATCAGTATTTAAACCGATCAGCATGGGCTCAATTTTTTGGTGAAGTGTTTTATAGTTTACATCCTCAAATACACCAATTATCTCGAGTACGTCCTGCCCTCCCTGTTCATTGGGAGCCAGGAGTCTTGTGCCAATAGGTTGTCTTAGTCCAAGGGATATGACTGCTTTTTCATTGACCAGGATTGTCCGGTGGTCCGATGCATATTCCCTGGAAAACACCCGGCCTTCTTTTACTTGAATACCCAGGGTATTGATAAAATCATAATCACCGTTTACCATTTCAAAACTATATAGTTTCATGAGCGAATCTCCCTGAATTTGGAGCGTTGATACACCAAATCCCTCACCAGGTATGGTCCATGAACGGCTTGCATTTTTTACACCCGGTATTTTCAACAACTGTTGCCGGAACGATTCCGATTGCTCACCCAGGTCCCCGGTGTTTCTAACCACCAGTATATTTTCTTTGCTGAAACCCAGTCTCATGTTGCGGATGAATCTGTTCTGCGAAGAAACTATGAAGGTGCTGATCAGGAGGATGATGGTAATGGTAAACTGAACCACAACAAGTACGGAGCGAAGTTGAATTTTACCTGATCCGTTATGTATTTTCGACTGGATAATTTCGGCCGGTCTGAATGAGGAAAGATAAAATGCCGGATAACTGCCTGATAATATTCCAATTACCAGGGTGAGAGCGATTAGTGACGGGATAGCATACCAGTGATTTAAATAGCCGATTTCCAGATCCTTTCCGGTGAACAGGTTAAAGGAGGGCAAAATGAGTTCCACCATGGTGAGGGCAATGATAACAGCAATGATGGTAATGATCATCGATTCGGCAAGGAACTGCCGGATGAGTTGACCGCGTGTTGATCCAATCACCTTTCTGATGCCTACTTCTTTTGACCTGTAAGCATATTTCGCAGTGGACAGATTCATAAAATTTATACAGGCAATGAATAGCAGGAAGCCAGCTACAATGGAAAAGAAATACACATACACTTTGTTGGTGCCTTGTTCATATCCCAACCGGAATTCCGAATCGAGATGCATATCAGCAAGGGGCTGGAGCAGAAACTCGTATTTATTGCCGGAAGCTTCAAAATCCTTATAATTGGATACTTTGATGCGAAGAAACTGCTGAACCTGAGGCATGACATATTTGTCCATCATCAGCACAAATTTTGCCTCCAGTGAGTCAGCCGGATAATCCTCAGGCAATTGCAGGTAGGTTTCTACATTTAACATAAGCCAAATCTCACTTTTACTGAACTCAAGGGTGTTTAATGAGGCCAGGTAATCGAACCTGAAATGGGTGTTATCAGGAACGTTTCTGGCCACTCCGGTTACCTGAAGAACCTGATCATGATCGAGGATGATGTTTTTACCAACAGGATCATTGTCCCCGAAAAGCTTTAAGGCAATTTCTTCGGTTAAGATTACTGAGTTCGGATTTTGTAATGCTGTTTTCGGATCGCCTTTCAGAAGAGGAAAATTGAACATTTCCAGGAAATTCGGATCTGCGTAAAAGAACCTCTTTTCGTGATAGGTTACCTGATTAACAGTTACCTTCCTTTCTTCAGGAAAGTAAAACCTGGTTGCATCAATGATCTCGGGATATTCCTCCTTGAATACCCGTGCCTGAGGTGGTGCGCTTACTGAAACGGATATATCCTTACCTTCCAGGCGGGCCTTGGTGTTGACACGATATATTCCGTTTGCATGATGGTGGAATTTGTCATAGCTCAGTTCATGCCGGACATACATCATGATCAGGATACTTCCTGCAATTCCAATGGAAAGGCCAAGCAGGTTTATAATCAGGAAAACCTTGTCTCTTAAAAGGTTTCTCAGGGTGACGAGCAGAAAGTTTTTTATCATGGCTTACAGGTCTTATCAGTTTTCTGAGGAATGCCAATAGTTATGCCAAAGGAATATTTTACAGTTATTCAACCACTTAAGAAATCATATTTTTTTTAACTGTGCAAATTTTTCACACCTGTTATACAGATTTGTACTACTTTGCATAGTTTTGTTGAACCATAGCACTTGCAATGTTTTTGCAGTTAAAAGGCTGCAAGAGATAACATGAAAAGTAAAAAAATGAAAAAAAAGGCGAATATTCTGGTGGTGGATGATAATGAGGAGATCCTGGTCGCTCTGCGTCTGTTTCTTTCCGGCCATTTCGAAAAGGTGTTCACACTTAAAAATCCTGAATTGATATCCGGTGTAATGATGAAGGAGAATCTGGATGTCATCATCCTGGACATGAATTTTAAGGCGGGTATCAACACCGGCAATGAAGGCATCTTCTGGATGAATAAGATTCTGACACTCGATCCGGCTGTCTCAGTGGTTTTTATCACAGCCTATTCGGGCATTGAGCTCGCTGTTAATGCCATCAAACAGGGAGCGACTGATTTTATTGAGAAGCCCTGGGATGATGATAAGCTGTTGGCTTCGGTGTTAAAAGCCTGTGAAACACACCGGGCAAAGCTCGAAATCAGTAACCTGAAGGAGAAACAAAAGCATCTGAGTGAAAGGATCGATACACAGTACGACTTTTTTATGGGCGCATCTCCGGCCATGGATAAGATTTATAAAACCATTGATAAGGTGGCGGCAACCGATGCCAGTGTGCTGATCCTGGGCGAAAATGGTACCGGTAAAGAAATCATCGCCCGTGAAATTCATCGCCGTTCAAAACGTTCAAAGGAAGTATTTATCGGGGTCGACCTGGGTGCGTTGGCAGAAACCCTTTTTGAAAGTGAGTTGTTCGGACATGTAAAGGGCGCTTTTACCGATGCGCGGGACGACCGGCCCGGCAGGGTGGAGATCTCTTCGGGAGGGACGCTCTTCCTGGATGAGATCGGAAATCTTCCTTTTTCACTACAGGCCAAGCTTCTTACTGTGATTCAGAACCGGGAGGTGACCCGGTTGGGTACGAACAGATCCATAGCGGTTGACTTACGGCTGATCACGGCAACAAACCGGCCGGTTTATCAGATGGCTGAACAAAATTCATTCCGGGAGGACCTGCTATACAGGATCAATACCATTCAGATTGATTTGCCCCCATTGCGTGAAAGAAAGGAGGATATCCTGCCGCTGACGCAATATTTTGTTGCCAAATATGCAGCCAAATATGAAAAGTCGTTGGCGGGCATGGATAAATCCACCAAAGACAGGTTGTTATCCTATAACTGGCCCGGTAATATCAGAGAACTGCAGCATATGGCTGAAAAAGCGGTGATTATGTGCGATGGAAACCGGCTGACCACAGAGGATTTCTTTTATGGCGCGCGCACGCGGACACCAATACCCCTGAATGAAATTCTGAACCTGGAACAGCTGGAAAAGGAGTCTATTTCCAGAGCAGTTGAAAAGTGCAGAGGAAATGTAACACAGGCTGTAAAGGAACTCGGTATCTCCCGAAGGGCATTCTATTATAAGCTGAAAAAGTATGATCTTTAGCCGGTTCAAAATTATCATTATTACCCTCGTGATACTGATCGCCCTGACAGGATTACTGATGGTATGGTCCTTTACCAAGGAGAATCTGGTTGTCGCCAGGTTTACCTTTTTGGCGTTCTGGGTGATCCTGATTGTTGTGCTGATCCATTATGTTTCTCGCAGCAACAGGTCATTAAAGTCTTTTGTAGAGTCGTTCAGGTACCTGGACACCAGAAGGAGCCGTGCCGGTATCGGGGAACTTGACCAGCTGTATAACGAAATAGTGGGCATGATACGAAAGATTGAAACAGAAAGGGAAACCAACCGGCATTATCTGAGACATACTATTAATCATATTGGCACAGGTATTCTTTCATTTAATGAGGCTGGTGAAGTGGAGCTCGTGAATGAAGCCACAAAAAGGATGTTTAACCTGACTTCCATCAGGCATATATCCGCTCTTTCCAGGGTGTCGGACGAACTCCCCGATATTCTGAAATCGTTACGGCCGGGACATCAGAAGCTGCTGAAATTAAATCTGGACAATGAAATAGTAGGACTTTCTTTAAGGGCGACCGAATTCAAGTTGCTGGACAGAAAGGTCAGGTTATTTTCTATCCAGAATATTAAAAATGAGCTGGAAGAAGAAGAGCTGGATGCATGGCAAAAACTCATACGTGTATTAACGCACGAGATCGTGAATTCTGTTACGCCGGTGAATTCTCTTACCAATACGCTTATTAAAATGTTTGAAACAGGCGGAATGCCTAAGGATCTTAAGGATATTGAAGACAAGACGATTGCGGATGCCCTTGAGGGACTTCATTCTATTGAGAAACGTAATAAGGGATTGATGGCATTCGTACAATCATACAGGAGTCTTACCCGGATACAGCAGCCCGTTTATTCGGAATTCAGTGTGGCCGGTTTGTTCCGGAACATTTTTGCACTGGTGAAGAATGAACTGGAAGTGAAACAAATCCGTTTTGTCCTTGATCCAGTAACCGAAATCCTGAACCTCAAGGCTGATGAGAAATTGGTGGAGCAGGTACTGATAAATCTGATAAACAATGCCATTCAGGCGTTACAGAAAACCGAACATCCCGAAATCAGACTTTCTGCAATAAAATCAAATAATCATTTGATTATCCGTGTATCAGACAATGGACATGGCATCCCTAAGGAGATTATCGGCAATATTTTCATTCCATTCTTCACCACGCGGGAAGAGGGCTCAGGTATTGGTCTTAGTCTCAGTCGCCAGATCATGAGATTGCACGAGGGCAGTATCTCGGTGCGATCAACACCGGGTGAGACTGTTTTTTTGCTGAAATTCCCGGCAATATGATCCGGCGCTATTCTTGAATATCCTTCAGAAACAAAGTGTGTGGATCATGGTAAAACTTCAGGAAATCGGCTTTAAGCTTTTCGTTCTTTCCCGAAGGGGCAGAATAAGGAGTGTTTTCAGGTACTGCATGCGGACTGTAGGCATTTCTCCAATTCAATACATAGGATACAGGATACTTTTTAAGAACATTCAACAGGGATTCTGAAAACCAGGTATTGCCTGATCCGCCACATTCGCTTAATGCACACAGTTTATTTCTGGCCTGAGCAGTTTTTGAAATGAATTCCAGGGCATTGTCCAGCTCGCCAAAGTAAGCGGGACCCCTGTCATACATGTCCAGTGAAAGCATATCGATCAATTCATCACCCGGATAACCTTCCAGGTATTCCTCCAGGCTGAGCACACGGTCAGTATTATAAGCATAGAGAATGTTATGCAGCCCTTTCTTTCGCAGGTAATTTACTGTATACTGCCAAAGCTGCAGGTATTCGTCTTCGGTACAGATTGTTTTTCCCCACCAGAAGAAACTGCCTGAATGTTCGTGCCAGGGCCTGAAAATAAAAGGAATCAGTACGCCGTTATCATCCTTAAGGGTCAGGAAGTAATCGGCCAGACGATCCATCCAGGTATTGAATTTAGCATGGTTTGCGCCATTGGGAAGAATGGATTTAACCACTTCCCTGGAACTCACATCCCAGGCAGATTTGCCTGTCAACGGATTATCAGGATGCCAGCTGATGCTAATGATCCCGTTTCGCTTGTGGAAAATCCCGATTTGTTCCCGGATCTGGGCAAATGATACAGAATCCAGGCTGCGATCTTTTCCCAGTTCGAGGTGACCCAGTTCAAATCCGGCGACTGCAGGATAATCTCCGGTCAGATCTTTAATATCGGAGCGATCCTTTTCGTACCACCAGGTATATCCATACATCAAATCATCCTGATGTCCGTACATCACGCCTTTTTCCTGCAATTTCATCAGGCGCTGAAACAATCCCACAGCTTCGGGACTTGCCTGCGGATCAGCGGGTAACAAGCCTCCGGGCTGCGCATTCAGGGTCAGGAAACCCAAAAGCATCCCAATGAACAGAAGTTTTTTCATGTGTGTTAAAGTTTAACCTAGAGTCTGTGCACTTTCTTATGTAAGCAGCCAATACATCAAAGCCGCCAGAAGGCTTCCCATGATGGGGCCAGCAATCGGCACCCAGGCATACTTCAGATCAAAACCCGCTTTTGGCTTTATGGGCAGAAGAGCGTGTACGATCCGGGGTCCAAGATCACGGGCAGGATTAATGGCATATCCTGTAGGGCCGCCAAGTGAAAGTCCCAGACCCAGTACCACCAGGGCGACCGGCAAGGCATTCAGTGCGCCCAGTCCGACATCAGGAGCTGCCATATACAGCACAGCCAGGGTAAGAACAAAAGTTCCGATTACTTCGGTCAGGAAATTATCCAGGTAGCTTCGAATATTTGGCGCCGTGCAGAAAACGGCCTGCATGGTTCGTGCATCATCGGACGCTTCAAAATGCTTCCGGTAGGCTATCCAGACAAGGAAGGCCCCCAGCATGGCCCCGATCAACTGGGCTGCAATATAGGCAGGCACTTCCGCAAATGAAAACTTCCCGACAGCCGCCAGGGCCAGCGTGATGGCAGGATTCAAATGGGCACCGCTGTACTGCGCCGACACCAGCACACCGGTGTATACGCCTACGGCCCACCCGAAAGTAATGACTATCCAGCCACTGTTGCTGCCTTTTGTTTTGTTTAAAACTACATTGGCCACTACACCACCTCCGAAGACGAGGATGAGGGCGGTACCGGTTAATTCGGCGAGAAAGGGAGACATAGGGTAATTATGAATTATGAATTATGAATTATGAATTAATGAATTATGCCTGCCTGCCGGCAGGCAGGAATTATGAATTAATTGTCCAGCTTATTGCTGCTTTTACCGCTCGGTTCCAGCCATGCACCAGATCATGGATTTTTTCCTTAGGCATCCGGGGTGAAAAGGCCTGGTCGAGCTGCCATTGATGTTCTATGTCGGCGAGATTGTCCCAGTAACCTACTGCGAGTCCGGCCAGATAGGCTGCTCCCAGGGCTGTTGTCTCCGTGATCTTTGGCCGTACAACGCGTGTTCCGATGAGATCGCTCTGAAATTGCAGCAGCATGTTGTTGAGTGATGCACCACCATCTACCCTCAGCTCTTTTATTTTAATCCCCGAATCAGCCTCCATGGCCTGCAATACCTCCAGTGTCTGGAACGCTATGCTGTCCAGTGCGGCACGAGCAAGATGGGCCGCGGTAGATCCGCGTGTAAGTCCAACCACTGTTCCCCTTGCATCCTGGTTCCAGTGTGGCGCTCCCAGTCCGGCAAAGGCGGGAATGAAATAAACACCTGCACTGTCTTCCACTTTGGCTGCAAGCTTTTCCACATCCGATGATTTTCTGATGATGCCCAGGCTGTCCCGCAACCATTGCACCACGGCTCCTGCAATAAAGATACTGCCCTCCAGAGCATAATGCACTTCACCATTAATTCTCCAGGCGATGGTGGTCAGCAGGTTATTGCCGGAGTCGATGGGTTTGGTCCCTGTATTCATCATCATGAAACAACCTGTACCATAGGTGTTCTTTACCATCCCCGGGTTTACACACAGCTGTCCGAATAAGGCGGCCTGCTGATCTCCTGCAATGCCGGCCAATGGTACCGCAGTCGAAAATAGTCCGGTGGCTTTGCCGAATACTTCACTCGACGACCTGACCTCCGGCAATATGCCCGGGGGAATGTCGAACAGATCGAGCAGCTCTTTGTCCCATTCGAGCGTATGGATATTAAACAGCATGGTTCTGGAAGCGTTGGATACATCGGTGATGTGCAGTTTACCCTGACTCAGGTTCCATATCAGCCAGGTATCGATCGTTCCAAAGGCAAGATGACCGTCTTTCGCCAGCTGCCTGGCCCCATCAACATGCTCAAGGATCCAGTTTACCTTGGTGGCTGAAAAATAAGCATCGATGATCAGTCCTGTTTTTTGTTGTATTCGTTTACCCCGGCCGGCCTGCTTCATTTGATCACAATACGCGGAGGTACGCCGGTCCTGCCATACAATGGCGTTGTAAACCGGCTTACCTGTTCTCCGGTCCCACACTACAGTGGTCTCCCGTTGATTGGTAATACCTATGGCTGCAAGTTGGGAACTTTCGATCCCTGCTCCGGTAATTGCCTCAAGTGCCACACCTGCCTGTGTGGACCAGATTTCGTTGGCATCATGCTCCACCCAGCCGGGTTGTGGGTATATCTGCGTAAATTCCTTCTGGGCCGATGAAACAGGTATACCGTGATGATCAAAAACAATGGCCCTTGAACTGGTCGTCCCCTGGTCCAGGGCAAGTACATATTTTTCCATATTCTCGAGTATTCAGGCTATTGGCCTATTCACAAATATAATTACGCACCAGCTGGTCATAGGCTTCAATCTGGGCTTTTACCCAGTCATCACCAAATTCCAGTTCCCGGGCCATAATGGCGGCTACGGCGGGTGCTATTTCACGACTGGCTCTTGCATCCAGCAATAGGGCCCGTGTTCTGCGCGCCAGCACATCTTCCAGCTTTCGCGGCATTTCATTCCGGCATATCCAGATGATCTCGGCTTTGGTATAAGGCAACCGGGGATGCAGCAAGGCCTCATTTCCGGGATCCTGCTGAAACATGCTCCTGATGTCACGGGCATGGATCCCGTAAATATGGAAATGGTCATTCCCGGATAGATCTTCTCCGATGCCATAAACAGGCAATTGGGCAGTAATACAGGTCCTTTGTTCGAGCAGGCCGGCCTTCATGATCTTGTTCAGGGCATCCTGGGCCATACGCCTGTAAGTGGTCCATTTTCCCCCCTCAACGGTTACCAGACCGGAAGATGAAATTCTGATCTTGTGCCTGCGTGAGATTTCGCGGGTGGCAGTGGGATCATTCGGATTGGCAGCCAGAGGACGCAGACCGGCAAAGACCGATAGAATGTCCTCACGCTGTGGCGACATTCGAAGATACCTGCCCGCAGTGTTTAAAACAAAGCTGATTTCCTCTTCAAGGGCCACGGGTTCCAGGCTGATTTTTTCAATGGGGGTATCGGTAGTTCCAACCACTACTTTGTCATACCAGGGAATGGCAAAAAGTACCCTTCCGTCATCAGTCTTGGGAATCATTATGGCAGAATCACCAGCCAGGAATTTACGGTCAAGTACAATATGAATTCCCTGACTTGGTCGAATGGTACGTGCCATGATGGGCTGATCCATTCTGAGGATATCATCGGTAAAAACACCGGTAGCATTAATGACCATTCTGGCTTGTATTTGGAGTTTCTGACCGGTCTCTGCCTCCCTGGCGATAACACCGTTGATGTTTCCTTCGTGGTTTTTCAAGAGTCCAGTTACCTTGCAATAATTCAGGGCAACGCCACCTTTTTCAAGAAACGAATGGATCAAAGTGATCAGAAGTCTGGTATCATCAAATTGGCCATCGTGGTAGATTACACCACCTTTAAGTCCCGTTGCCCGTAAATTCGGCAGTCGGGCCATTGTTTCAACGGAACTGATAAAATGAGATTTTCCAAGACTCAATCTTCCTGCAAGTATATCATAGAACTTAAGCCCTACCGTATACATCAGTGCTTCCCACCAGGTGTAAACTGGTATTACAAATTCCTGATTATAAGTCAGGTGAGGCGCGTTCTTCAGTATCAGCCCCCGCTCTTTCAACGCTTCAATCACCAGCACCAGATCACCTTGTGCAAGGTAACGGACACCACCGTGAAGCAGTTTTGTACTGCGGCTGGAAGTTCCCTTCCCGAAATCCTCCTGTTCCAGCAGCAATGTTTTAAAACCACGGGAAGCAGCATCAAACGCTATCCCGGCGCCAGTAGCACCTCCGCCAATAACGATAATATCCCAGATTTTATGGGGATGATTACGCAAGAGAGGAAACAATGCGTTGCGATTCATAGGTTTGTGCAGGAGAGTTTTCTGTAAAATATAAACTTACAATTCTCCACCCAATTATCAAATGAATTTTTACATTAAAAATTCTATTTTACAAAAAAATCACCGCAAAGATCATGGTGTAATTGCAGCCGTTACACGCAGGCATATTCTTCTATCCATCCCGGAAATTACAGGCTGTAAATATATCAGAAAGCCTTGACTGTATTCAACTTAGTCGTGAATTTTTCTACTACGGCTTCCTGTAGGGCAATTTTCTCCCTGAGTGCTTCCTGTTGGGTATCATTTTTGGGAATATCCCGATTGCAATCCTCGATTTCCTTGTTGGCTTTGTTGATCTTATTTTGAGAGGATTCAATATCATTCAGCAATTTTTTCTTCTGCTTTTCCATGTCCTTGAGATAACCGGCTTTTCCTTCTTTGGCCGCACCTTCCTCCATGGTCAACAATTGGTTATTCTGTTCCAGTATCTCGGCGGTAACCTTGGTAACCTCACTATTCTTCAGGACAATATTGTCATTTTCAGCAGTAATGGTTGTTTTACTTGACTGTATTGACTTTTGCATGCGTTCTTTTTCATTTTCAAGTCCATTGAGTTCATTATTTAGATCTTTCAGAATTTTGTCCTCAGCTTCGAGCTGGTCTTTGACAAAATCGGTGTACTGGTCCTTGGCAAATTCTTTCAGGAAATCTTTCGCCAGCGTAAGTTCAGCATCCCCGGTGGTTTTGTCGAGGTACACATCCTTTTTCAGTTCGAGACTGACACACAAGAGTAACAGGGAATCCTGATTCATCAGTTTGCTGTAAAGATTAACAGGAGTGGGCGAAATATTCTTCAGGTTTGCGCCAAAAATGGTCATACCACCGGCATCACTGACTACTTTCGATTTGGTGCCTGATTCCATAACCTTGATCCAGTTCTTCTGGGTTCTTTCATAGGGTACTTCGGGTATAGAAACGGTGATTCCGGGATACTTGGCGTTACTGAAGGAAATGCTGTCTTCATTAACTACAATCGGTCTCTGGGCATGTAAAATGGCGGGTGCTACCATAAAGGCCAACATCGCCAGGGTTTTTAATGGTTTCATGGTTTTAATATTTTAATGAAAGTTACAATTTTTTTATCATAAAAGCCAGCGTTATGCCTGAATTCAAAGCCCACGCCTGGAGGAACAGTACCTGGAAATCTGGAGAGAAATGTTCCGGATTCATCGTAAAAATGGGTGGGTTGGTCGAGTATTTGGATCTAAATGGGGTAATTCATGAAAATCGCTTTCCATGGAAAGTATACTTTTAATACTTTTGAGTAACAGAATTGCATCATTAAATCTAATCATAAGGCCATGAAAAAAACCATTTTTTACTTTGTATTGATTGTTTTCGCAGGCCTCTCCACGATCAGTTGCAAAAAGTGGAGTGAGACCGCTTCCGGAAGTCTGAAGATTGTAACCAATAAAAACGGACAGACGCTCGGATACGACACGACTTCCGGAGTGAAGCTGATTTTTGACGGAGGGTACGCGTTTAAAGACCTCAATAAAGATGGAAAGCTTGATTTATATGAAGACTGGCGGCTCCCGGCGGATGAACGGGCAAAGGATCTTGCCACCAAGCTAAGCGTTGAACAGATCGCGGGATTGATGCTCTATAGTGCTCATCAGTCCATCCCTGCAGGAGCTTCAAGGTTTATGGGCGGCACCTATAACGGAAAACCTTTTGAGGAGAGCGGAGCAAAAGCCTCTGATCTGAGTGATCAGCAGATCAAATTTCTGACCGAGGATAATGTCCGTCATGTACTGGTCACCAGGGTGCAAAGTCCTGAAATTGCCGCCATCTGGAACAACAACGTTCAGGCCCTTTGCGAGGGCATCGGCTTTGGCATCCCTGCCAACAATAGTTCTGATCCCAGGCATCAGGCCATGTCCAGCGCAGAATACAATGTTGGTTCAGAAGGACAGATTTCCATGTGGCCCAGTTCACTGGGTATGGCCGCAACCTTTGATCCTGCCGTGGTAAAACAGTTTGGTGACATTGCCTCGCGTGAATACCGCGCGCTGGGTATTTCCACAGCATTGTCCCCCCAGATCGATCTGGCTACAGAACCCCGTTGGAGTCGTTTTAGCGGCACTTTCGGAGAAAGTCCCCAGCTTACCACTGACATGGCCCGTGCCTATGTGGATGGTTTCCAGACATCTGCAGCAGACAAAGTGATCGCAGACGGATGGGGTTATACCAGTGTCAATGCCATGATCAAACACTGGCCAGGTGGAGGTCCCGAGGAAGGGGGCCGTGATGCCCATTATTCCTACGGGAAGTATGCAGTATACCCGGGCAATAACCTGGCTGACCATCTCCTGCCATTTATCGATGGAGCCATGAAACTTGAAGGCGGCACCAAAATGGCCTCGGCGGTAATGCCTTACTATACCATTTCCTATAACCTGGATACCGTGAACAAAGAAAACGTCGGGAACAGTTACAATGCTTACCTGATTAATAGCCTGCTCCGTGAAACCTATGGTTTTGACGGAGTAGCTTGTACAGACTGGGGAGTAACAAAGGACAATCCGGCTGTGAACAGTTTTGGAACTACTTCATGGGGAGTAGAATCACTCACCGTTACGGAAAGACATTACAAGGCCATCATGGCAGGTATGGATCAGTTTGGCGGTAATAACGACAAGGGACCTGTTGTGGAAGCCTATAACATGGGTGTTGCGGAACACGGTGAGGAATTCATGCGGAAACGTTTTGAACAATCTGCTGTAAGGCTCCTGAAGAACATTTTCCGCGTCGGACTTTTCGAAAATCCCTACCTCAATGTGGAGGAATCTGTCAAAACAGTCGGGAATCCTGAATTTATGAAGGCAGGCTATGAAGCACAGTTGAAGTCGGTTGTGCTGCTTAAAAACAAAGACAAGACATTACCGCTTCAAAAAGAGATCACCGTATATGTGCCTAAGAAATTTACCCCGGCAAGAAGAAATTTCTTCGGAGGCGAAACTCCGGCTTCTCTGGACTATCCGGTAAAGATCGATATCGTCAAAAAATATTTCAATGTAACTGACAATCCGGCCGAGGCTGATGTTGCACTGGTTTTCATCACAAGTCCCAATTCAGGTAGTGGTTATGATGAGGCCGATGTAAAAAAAGGGGGGAACGGATATGTGCCTATCAGTTTGCAATATGGTTCGTATAAGGCTGTTGAGGCCCGCGATCCCAGTATTGCCGGTGGCGACCCGCTGGAGAAATTCACCAACAGAACATACAAGAACAAGAGCGTGACCGCCACCAATATCACTGACCTGAAGATGTTGCTGGATGTGAAAAAGACCATGAGCGGAAAACCGGTCATTGTTTCCGTTGATGTTTCCAATCCCATGATCTTCAGTGAATTCGAAAAGGAGGTCAATGCCATCCTCGTCACTTTCAGCGTTCAGGATCAGGCCATCATGGATATTCTTTCAGGTGCTGCTGAACCTTCAGGTTTGTTGCCCTTTCAGATGCCTGCCGATATGACCACGGTTGAAACCCAGATGGAAGATGTCCCCTTTGATATGACCTGTCATAAGGATACGGAAGGCAATACCTATGAATTTGGATTCGGACTGAACTGGAATGGTGTGATCAGTGATACAAGAACGGCCAGGTATCAGAAGATTGTTAATTAAACCTTTGCGTTAGCGGTAAACCTAAAATTAAATACTTATAGCTGCGTGCACCCTTCAGGCGGTCTCAGGATCCTTGAAGGGTGTTTTTGTTTTGTTTGGTAAAACCATAATGCCGCCCCTACGGGGCTTTGGAGGTTTTGTAAATTTGAATTTCTACCATAATGTCGCCCCTACGGGGCTTCCAATTAGTGATCCAAATACAAGCCCCATCGGGGCGACATAATGGTAGCATTAATAATCGTTTTGGAATTCCGAGCCCCATCGGGGCGGCATTATGGTGGCATTAATTATCGTTGCAGAATTCCGAGCCCCATAGGGGCGACATTATGGTAGTATTAATAATCGTTGTAGAATCCAAAGCCCCATCGGGGCGACATAAAGGTGGCATTAATTATCGTTGCAGAATTCCAAGCCCCATCGGGGCGGCATTATGGTAGTATTAATAATCGTTGTAGAATCCAAAGCCCCATCGGGGCGACATAATGGTAGCATTAATTATCGTTGCAGAATTCCGAGCCCCATAGGGGCGACATGATGGTAGAATTCCATCATTAATTTGATTGACTCATTTGTCCCCTCATTTGTTGTATATGATGCCCAAAAACACTATTTTGTGATGATATTTTAATCCTATGAAAACCTTACTTCCTTTTATTGTCATTCTGCTTCTTGTGTCGTGCAAATCCGCTGACAAACAACCTGATAAACTAACCATCAACGACCAGAATTACTTTGAACTTCCGGGTCTGAATGTTATGGTTTTTGAGGATATTTATCCCGAAGGGCATCAGGGTGGCATTGGCATTATTCAGCATGGAATAAGGGTGGCCACTAACGGCGATGTCAGGCTCGAGGCCACACCAGGCCAATGGCAACCCATTCCGAAAGTCGGCGAAAGAACCATTGACCGGGAAGGTAATGAAATAGATGTGAAACTGTGGTATCCCGATAGCTCCATACACCGCAGGGGCTTTAATCCCATTATCTACCCCGATCTGCGCTTCTCCTATAAAATAAGGGTCATCGGTGAAAATGACTTCTTCAGGATCATTGTAGATCTTGATGAGGCAATACCCGCTGAATGGATCGGTAAAATAGGGTTTAATCTGGAACTATATCCGGCGGCACTCTTTGGCAAGACCTGGATGGTGGATGATCAAACGGGATTTTTCAACCGGCAGGCAAACGGACCGGTGATGCTCGATGAAAACGGTGAAAATCAGGCTGTACCATTGGCGGTGGGGAGAAAATTACTGATTGCTCCGGAAACCGAAAGCCAACGGATCAGTATTGAGAGTACAACCGCTGACCTGCAGCTTTTAGATGGCAGGATTAAACATACAAACGGCTGGTTTGTGGTGCGGTCAGCCATACCTGCCGGTGCTGTCAAAGGCGCAATTGAATGGATTGTTAGGGTTAACCGTATTCCTGACTGGAGTTCACCCCCTGTTGTACATACTTCCCAGGTGGGTTACCATCCCAAACAATCCAAAACGGCAGTGATCGAAGTGGATGCCGCTGATCTTAAAGTACAGAAGGCAAGCTTGCTAAAAATTAATTCTTCGGGTAAAACGACGGTGGTAAAAACCATGAAACCGGCGATGTGGGGGAAGTTCTTACGATACAACTACCTGCACTTTGATTTTTCGGAAACGAAAGAGGAAGGAACGTATCAGGTGCAATATGGTGAAGTAAGGTCCAATCCTTTCATGATCTCCGGGGATATCTATAAGCGGCACGTCTGGCAACCCACACTGGAGTATTTCCTGCCGGTGCAAATGTGCCACATGCGGGTGAATGATGCCTACAGGATCTGGCACAACCTGTGCCATCTCGACGATGCCCTGATGGCCCCTCTTGACACCAATCATTTTGACGGATACCTGCAGGGCCCTTCCACACTCACAAGGTACAATCCGGGTGACAGGGTTCCGGGCCTGGACCGGGGCGGCTGGCATGATGCCGGCGATGACGACCTGAGAATTGAGTCACAGGCCGGTACTGTACAGCTCCTTTCACTGGTGTGGGAAGAATTTAAGCCGGAACTGGATGCTACTTCCATTAATCAGGCCAGTAAACAGGTTGATATTCATGTGCCTGACGGAAAACCCGATGTTTTGCAGCAGATTGAGCATGGCGTTCTTACCATACTGGGAGGATATGAAAATCTGGGCAGAGTGTACCGCGGGATCATTAGCCCTACCATTCCCCAGTACACCATGGTGGGCGATGTATCCGGTCAGACGAACAATATCCCATACAACAGGTCCGTAAAGTATAACGGCACATTTGAAACAATACAGGGAATTAAGGATGACCGCCTCGTATTTACCGAGGAAAATCCATCACACGAATTCGATGCCATCCAGGGTCTTGCTGCAGCCGCCAGGGCGCTCCGGGAATATGACCTCAAACTGGCTGACCGTTGCTTATTAGCTGCAACCGGACTGTGGAAGCAGAAAAGAAACCTTTCGGAAAGGGATCTGTCCATGCAGATCATGGCTGCAGCTGAACTTTTAGTCACCACAGAAGAGAAGGAATATAAGGATTTTCTGCTGAACATGACGGATTCCATTGCAAAACGAATTTCCAGGGTTGGTTGGGTAGTTGTAAGAACCCTGCCGCTTGTGGATGATGAGGCTTATAAAACCACCATCAGAGAGGCATTAAAGCAACTCTCGGAGGAGATTGCAGAACAGGGTAAAGAAACTCCATTCGGAGTTCCTTACAGACCTCATATATGGGGCGCCGGCTGGAACATCCAGGAATTTGGCGTGCACCAATACTACCTTGCTAAATACTTGCCCGAATCATTCAGTACCGAATACATGCTCAACGCGCTGAACTTTGTACTGGGGTGTCATCCAGGTGAAAACACCGCTTCTTTTGCGTCAGGTGTAGGCTCCCGTTCCATGACCATCGCTTATGGTTATAACAGGGCAGACTGGTCGTATATCCCCGGTGGTGTGGTTTCAGGAACTGCCCTGATCCGGCCCGATTTTCCGGAACTGAAGGATTTTCCTTTTCTCTGGCAACAGGCAGAATATGTTATAGGGGGAGGGGAGATGAATTATATGTTTTTGGTGCTGGCGGCGGATAAAATATTGAGTAATTTATAAACCAATAAATCCCACCATATGAAAACCAGATCTTTTCCGTTCATCCTGTTTTGCCTGTTCCTTGGCATTTCAGGCTTTGTCAATAGTCAGGCTCCCGCTCCCTCTTCCTGGTTCAAAGCTACCCTGGTGGCTCCCAATGTATGGTGCATAGATGACCACGGTGCCGACAACATGTACCTGGTCATTGGCAGTGATAGTGCCCTGCTTATTGACACCGGTCTGGGTGCAGCCAATCTCAGGGATTATGTTAAATCCATTACCGGTCTGCCCCTGATCATTGTGAATACCCATGGACATCCCGATCATGCCGGTGCCAACTTCCAGTTTGGGACTGTTTATGCTCACCCGGCCGATTTTCCTTCCATCAACTTTTTCAGTTCACCCCAGGTACGCAAAAGTATGGGACGTTCGATGCTTGGCGGGGCCAGTGTGCCTGAAAACGAATTATTCACCGATACCCTGAATCTGAAACCCGTTCTTTTGAAGCCTGTGCAGGAGGGGTACGTTTTCAGACTCGGCGGTCGTTCCCTGGAAGTCATTGCGGTTCCGGGTCATACACCGGGCGGGATATGTTTGCTCGATCAGGAGCATAAAATACTTTTTTCAGGCGATAATAACAATACATTGGTTTGGCTTCATATTCAGGGATGCCTGCCGCTGGAAACCTACCTGAAATCGCTGGAGAAATTGAATGCAAGGGTAAATGAGTTTACTACCCTGATGCCGGGTCACGGGACGCCTATCGAAAGCAGTTTTGTGGGTGAACAGATCAGTTGTTTGAAAAGCATCCTTGACGGTAGCTGCGAAGCAAAATCCTATGAATCTTTTGCCGGAAATGGAATGGTTTGTACCTTCAAAAGGGCAATGGTGGCCTATAACCCTGAAAATCTCAGGGTGAAGTAGTTTGATCCTTGGTCAACCTGGTAGTTATCTTATTGTAATCGAATTTATTGCCCTTAAACGCCGGTATAACAATACAGTTGTAACGGGTGTCATAAAACCGGATAGGTTCCGGGAATAGTTCTTTTTTCTTATGTTTCCAAACAGACTGCCTGGTGATGTTGCCATAAACATCCACCGTAACTGCCTGCAGATAGGATTTTCTGGGGTTGTTGAAGTTTTTCCTTTTCTTTGGCTGATCAATATTCCTGATGTCATCATTAAAAAACAGGATGATACTGGTTTGATCCAGGGGGGCCATAAGGGCATAGGAACAATAATTCTCCACAAAGGGATACAGTTCCCCTGTTTCCATGATATAATCGCGGTAATCCAAGTGTTCAATCTGTTTGCTGTGAAATCTTCTGAAATCGAAATCCTGTTTTTTTTCTATTACCTGATTCCAGTATACACTACCCGTTGAATCATGACAGGTAATAATGATATTGTTGTAAGTGTCATAAGGCTGGTCGAAAAACTGTTCGGCAATGAGCATGATTTTGTCATTACCGCGTAAAACCAAATCAGTAACGACATAATCAATGATCTCTTCGTTTTCATCAATTGTAGGCTCATCAAGTTCTGTGAGTCTCGCCAAAAAAGCATCATCGAATTTATTTAATGTGTGATCATATATTTGGCCTGTATAGGGATCAATTTTAAAGAAGAAGGTTCCCCTCACTCCTGAACGGAATACTTCGGAATAAAGTCCTGCACAGATTAGTTCACCATGACTGCCTCCGATAATCCTGATCCCCCTGATATGTTTCTCCCCAAGCGTAATCGCATACTCATTGAACACTTTTCCGTCCAGGGTATATCGATATATAGTGTATTCATTAGTATGACCACTCACAAGAGAGAAAATTGATTCCTGCCTGCGGAGGCTCAGAACTGATACGTTTCCTGTTTCGTCCACCACATAATGGGCATCTCTGGGAGCCGATCCCTGATAATTGATTATTTCCTTCCTTTTCCAGATCAGCTCCAAATCTTTATCAAATACATATAACTCATTAGACAGTTTTTTTGACCAGAATAATTGTATCTGGCTGGTTATCATGAGTTTTTTTTCCTGCCGTGAGAGAGTAAAATGAAAATCAGGCCAGTTGCCCCTTATGTATTCGATTGTAAACAGGTCGATCCAATCAGAGGAGGGATGCAGGTTGCTTTTATCTATTTGTTGATAACAAAGAACAACGTCATTAAACCTCGCCTTTGAAGCAAAAATATATAGCTCATCATGGAAATTGACAATAGTTTCAAGGTTATAGGTCCTGAATCCTTCAGCACTCCTTATCGGCTCTTTAAACAAAAGGTTCAGCTCTTCATCCAGCTTTTCAATAAAATATTGACCATGATGATACTTAAGTACATAAAAACCGGTATGATCATGTCCGATTATTTTCTGTATGAGGGTAGAGCTGTAATTGTAATCAGGCATGCTCTTGACCAATTCAATCTGCTGAGATGACGCCGGCCTGAATGAGCCGACGAATAATAAGATGATTATCAGTAATTTAAAATGTAACGATTTCATGTGATTCAGGTTGCCTGTTTAAGTGAAATCCTCTGAAAATGGATTGACAAATTGTTAAATAAACTCTTGAAAAGTATAATTTTCCGGAAGCGTTGAAAGATAAAATTATAGCAAATTGCAGAAAGATTATTGTACCAGGGCAAAAAAACGATACTCATTACATTCAAAATAAGCATCCTTCAGGTAATAAACTGATTCCCGGTTAGGACTTGTGGGCACAACGAGAGATAAAATTTTATCCTTTCTATCCATATAAAATCCCCCCTGGTAGATTATTTTTTCACCTATCAGCTATGAACCTGATATTAGATTGTTTTTCTAATCTTTAAAAACAGAGCTTATGAAAAAATTACTGTTGTTAACGTGCACGATTATTTTGGTGTTTTTTGCCAATGCAAAGGCCCAGCCCCCTTCACCCGAGGAAATGGCTAAAAGGGAAACAGAATCCATGAAAACCGAATTGAATCTTAACGCTGATCAGCTGACCAAAGTCGAGGCGATCAATTTAAAGTATGCTCAGAAAATGGGTGAAATGTTCCAACAGGGTCCTCCTGCTGATTTTACTGAAGCGCAAAAGAAGATGGGGGAAATCCAGAAACAGAAAAGGACTGAATTGGAAAAGGTGCTGACTGCAGATCAATTGAAAAAATATGATCAGATGCAGGAAGAAAGGATGAAAAACGGACCAGGTGGTCCCGGTGGCCCGCCGATGTAAGATTGATTTACCTAATGAATCAAATCATTATATGCTCAGGAAATTGATGTTTCAGGGTTAATTTAATGGGTGAAGTATCCCATTTTGTGGCAAGTATCTTTTCAATAGCCTTGCGGTCTTCTTCCGGCCTCAGACCACACGTATTGCATAGTACGTATGGCAGGCCTTTTCTATGAAGCAGCCTGGAAAAATCCGCATCACCAGGGTACAGCTGTCCATTCTCATCTTTAGCCCTGAAGCACAGCCCGTATGCAAAGGTCAATAGAATTTTACCAACGGGTGATTTCATTTTCAATCCATCGATCAGGGGACTCAGGATTCTGTCGTTACGGTGAAGCTTTCGCTTCAGATCACAACCTACTCGGAACACGGTATCGCCGAGCGCGTGGTTGCCAAAACGAAACAGCAAATCATCCACATGTTCCGTGAGTTGTGAAAGGGTAAATTCGCCGGGGTGTTTTCTCAACAATATCTCTGCACTTTGGAGCATGGCGCTCCGGGCGAATTTCCTTACGGCCTGGTTTTTGAGCAGGTCAGCCAGATAATTGGTTTCCGGTTCAGACAGAAATCCTGTGTAGGCTAAGGCGGCATGACCAAAATTGTGAATATATGATTTGCGGTCCACCCAGGCTTTCATGTTGTTCTTGGGAGCGAGTCCGCTGACCTCAGGAACTGGATTTCGAAACGCTCTTTTATCCAGGATCAGCGTATTGTAGGGTTCGGCATATACCAGAAGGCGATCTTTTTCCTGTATTTCCTGAGGCATGCGGGGTACCATCTTGCCAATACTGGTTTCAACCAGTCCAACCAGTTCATCCAAAGGATAATCCTTCCCCAGAGCCTTTTGTAAAATGCTTTTAACATACTGGTCCGCATTGCGCAGGTTTTCCGCTAGAATGATGTCCAGCGGTTTTATACCAAATTTCTTCAGGCGAAGCTTAAGTCCCTCCGCCAGGATGCCAATAGCTTTTGGAAGGCCATTCTGTCCGACTGAAACGGCTGCTATCTCGCAGTCGGATATTTCCTCGGCAACTTTGTCGGCATGTTGGCATAATACTCCACGAACATTATTAACCTGAAGGATCTCGTCTGCACCGGAACTTTTTATAACTACCTGGTATGCTTTTCGACTATTCAGGGCACGAATTACCGGTTCGGAAATATCCACAAATACCACCTCATATCCCGATCTTGAAAACAGCTGACCGATGAAGGAGCGTCCGATCTTACCGGCACCAAATAGGAGGAGTTTCTTCATGCCTTGCGTTATGATCAGGTAAAGTCAGTAACGGATAATTCCAGCACATTACTTGTGATTTCGCCGGGTTGCAGCAATGGCAGTGCATTTTCTTCGCGGAGGGTTTTACGTGATTTGCACAAAACATTGCTAGGCTCAATGCCCAGCACGTATTCACCATACCCCATCATTTTCCATTGGGTGACATAAGGGAGTTGGTGAACATTGAAGCTGACGGTGACACTGATCCCGGCCTCCTTGTTTCTCAGGGTGATGGCTGCTTCACCTTGCTGATTCCCCTTCATGGTGTGAAAGAAGACCTGCTCGCGATAGTCTTTCCGGGGCTCTATAAAGGTTTTGAAATCCCTTATCCCGGGCACAGCATCTGCATCACGAGGTGAGGAATCCAGAGGATCGATCAGTAATTCGGCATCCTTAGTCAGCAGCGGGTATCCGAAATTCATGTGGTATAAAATGGTATATGGACTTGGAGCGCTACCGAAATTGGTAATCTTGTCGGTGATGCGCAGTGCATTCTTACCGCAAACGGAAGATACTTCACGTTCCATCCGCAGTTTATGGCCGAAAATATGGCCTTCTTCAAGGATTCCCCTGACCCGGCAAATGTAATCGTTGCCGTCCCACTCCGATAGATCGGAAAATTGCCTGGCCGGGAGCGTTGAAAACCTTCCGTGCAGTCCCAGTTGCTGTCCATCATCCTCGCAGGGAGGACCCAGGTAAGTAAGTCCGCAAGTGGTAAGCAGTCCAGCCGTAAAAGTCCGCAACCAGCCAATTCCTTCCGGTTCAAAGTAGGATGGGTGAGTCTCCCCGTTGCAGGTAAGATAAACCAGGTTTTTTCCTTTGTAACTGGCCAGGGAAAGATCCATACCCCGGTCAGGCAGCACCGTGTATTGCAAACCGCTTCCGGTGTTTATATCAGTTGCTCTCAGACCACGTCCCCAGCCATCGCTGAGGTTATAATGCCGGCAACCTCCCTGTTGGGAAAGGCTACCGATATACTTCAATATTTCTGATTTTTCCATGGTTTTATGGGTGTATGTCGTTTTTTTTATGGTCAGGTTATCCAGAATGATCGCAAGGCCGGATACAATTTTTTATAGGTCTCAAAGAGCTTTTCATAGGATTCAGCATTTTCGGGATTCGGTACGATAACTTCGGCATCGATCCTGTCATGTTGAACCAGCTGATCCGCGGAGGTGTTTTCTACAGCGCTGCGAGCCAGCAATGACGCTCCGTAACAACCTGTTTCCCCAACTTCACGAACCAGGATGTTCTTATTCAGTACATCAGCTTTTAGCTGTGTCCATGCTTTGTTCCGGGTTCCTCCTCCGGTGGCGATAAAGGTGTCAATTTTCATCCCTGATTTTTCCATCAGTTGAAGGTTCAGTTTCATTTCGAACGCGACCCCTTCGAGCAGACCCCTTGTAATTTCACCTTTTGTGGTGGTGAGTTTCAATCCCACGATTGCCCCTTTTGCCCTGGTGTCGAAATAAGGTGTACCGGTAGGTGAGAAATAAGGAAGTACCAGCAGTCCTGTTGGTTTTAAAGGCATGGCCGCCAGGAGCATGGAATAGGCATTCTGTCCCGAAGCAGCTGCTGCAATTTGTTCTGACTGCCCCAGCTCATCACGCATCCAACGCAGGATATTGCCGCCCGTCAGACTGTAGGCTACACTGGTGTACTTGCCTTTCAGGGTATAATCATAGCAGCATAGGTTGTTGTGCCGCAGCTCCTCGGAGAAACTTGGCTTGTCGAGCATGGGACAAAAACATTCCACGGAACCGGTGGCGTACATACACATTCCGGCTTCGGTCACACCGGCTCCCAAAGCCGCACAGGTCTGGTCATGGCCACCGGCAACAAGGGTAACCCGGTTTTTAAATCCGAATTTACTGCCAATGTCCGGTTGAATGATACCGGTTATTGTACCGGATGCTGCAGGGGTTGCCAGTTTTTCAACCGGCAATCCTGCGGCTTGAAGTATTTCTTTGCTCCAGTAGTGATTGAGTACATCAAAAAGCATAGTCCGGCCTGCTTCGGACCAGCTGATCCTGGGCTCAAGCCCAATCCTGTAATGAAACAAATCCTCAAAGCAAAGAAAATACCTTGTTTTGTCCCAGACCTCAGGTTGGTTTTCCTTTATCCACAATATTTTAAAAAGTGTGAACAGGGGATGAGGCGTATGTCCTGTTATTTGGTAGATCTTTTCAACTCCAAAAGCGCTGCTCCATGCTGCTGCAATGTCCCTCGCCCTCGAATCGGACGATATCATGGCATTCCCAAGTGTATTGCCCTCTGCGTCAATGGGTGCAAAGGCCTCTCCCTGGCTGGAGATACTCATCGCCGTTACCGGATCGGAAACCATCGCATTCACTTCAGTGATCGCTTCGAAGCACTTTTGGATTACCTCGTCCGGATTAAGCTCCGCCCAATCCGGATGGGGATGCAACACGGGGTATTCATGGCATGCAGAGGCAAGTTCCTTGCCCTTGTTATTGAATACCACTGCCTTGCAGGCCCCTGTACCGATATCTAATCCCAGGTAGCTCAATGCAGTAGTATTTAAATTTCAGTTATTTCATAGCCCAGGTAACGGGTACATGCCTCACGCATTGCTGTGGCATAATGGCCGGGCGTTACGCTCACATGATGTCTGTAACCGGCATAACCGATCTTGTAAAGTTTGTCCTGCAGTCCACTGATCCGGGCCACGCCTCCGCAACCAAAAAAACCTTCCTGGATAGGATCTTTCGTGAACTCACCCTCGCCTATGTATATGAAAAGCTTACCGTCCTGGGTCTTTGAGCTGGCAAAGGTCAACAGGTTTGGTGCAATACGTCCTACGTTGCAGCCAAAGCCACATCCGGCACCCAGTGACTTGGCAAACATGGGATGATCAATTACCTCGCCTTTAGCTACCATCAGGCTTTGCGGGACAGGCCCGCAGTGAAATAAAATGCATTTTTCCGGATCCTCGCCATAATTGTTATTCCAGTCGAGACAGGTAGCAGGTTTTCGGGAGGCCAGGTTCAAGGCATACATGGTAATGGCATTGCAGATATCCAGTTCACAGGCAGCCGGGAATCCCCGGTCATTAATTTCACTCAGCAAAACGCAGGGAGCAACACCAAATTCCTTTTCCATTTCTATCCAGCAACGCAAGGCAAGTGTATCAAGCTTATACTCTGTGATGATTTCATCGATCACAACGCCAAAACGCACAAGGTTTTCAAATGATTTCTCAGGAACTTTGTCAAAATTTGTATAATTCTTAAGTCGCTCTTCTTTTTCTTTTACTTTGACAGATGCCATATCAAGTTTGCGCACTCTGCTGAATACCTCAGACAAATCAAGCACCTCAGTGGTTATGCCGTATTTCTGCAGTGCAAGTTCATCGTAACGGACAGTTTTGAATGCCGTAGTGCGTGCTCCTATTGCACCAACAATCATCCTTTTCATGCCACCAACTATGCTGCAAACCTGGTCAAAGGTCTCTATCTGTTTCTTAAAGTCTTCCGAAAGAGGATGCAGGGTATGTGGAGGAAATACAGTGTAGGGCAACCGATACTGGTAGAAAACATCCATGATGGAGAATTTCCCGCAGAAAGCATCCCGGCGTTGTTGAAAATCCATTTTATCTAATTCATCGGGATAAGCCAGAATATAGATGGGCACTCCCGCATCCTGCAGAGCTGAAACAGCGCCTGTTTCATCACCGAAATTCGGAAGGCAAAGGATAACACCATCGAATTTTCCCCGGTTATCATCCAGGAATTTAGCGTACTTACCGCCTTCTTCGGGACTTTCAACTGCTCCAAATCGGGTAAGGTTACTTTCCATCATCAGATAATCATAACCCAGCTTTTTCAGTGATTCGCTGAGTTCTTTGCGTGCTTTTGCAATCAATGATTCAGGAAAGAATCCACGGTTGCCAAAATAAAGCGCGAATGTTGATTTGGTATTCTTCATAAAAATGTATTTTAGGTTTCAGTTTTGTCAAAAATGAGGCTTGCTGATCCTGCGATTTCAAGCTGGTTCCTTATAATATCCACCATTTCATCATATACTGCGTTCTGTGCTGCCTTAATCGATCTATTCATGCAGTTCTCATAAGGTTGTCGGATGGCTGTAGCTATATTGATTTTGGCTATGCCGTGTTTAAACGATTGCATCAGGTATTCTTTGGCAATGCCTGTTCCTCCGTGCAGCACGAGAGGGATATGTACTGCTTTATGTATTTTCTCCAGGTGTGGAATGGCCAGCCGGGCCTCAATCTTTTTTTCGGTACGTGTGGCGACAGAAATGGCACCATGGATATTGCCTATGGCCACTGAAAGCCAGTCGGTTTTGGTCTCCTGAACAAATTTCAGAGCTTCTTCCGGTGATGTAAATCCCTTGCCCGTAGTGAAAAGTTCTTCATAAGGTGGCAGTGGTCCCGCCTCATGTCCCATTACCGCACCTAATTCGGACTCTGCCGGAATTCCGGCGCTGTGCGCCAGATCAACTATCCTGCGGGTGCTTTTTATGTTGTCCTCCAGAGGAAGCCTGGATCCATCAATCATTACCGAATCATATCCAAGGTCAATGGCTTCAATAATGATCTGCTCATAATCGGTAAGCAGGTTGTCCTCGTCAATGACAGGCACATGATCGAGGTGGAGCCTGGTGAAACGCGTATCTTTAAGTCTCTCAAATTCATCCCGTATGGTTCTCAGGCTTCCCGATTTGAATTTCATCCATTCCAACCGGGCAACCATAATGAGCCCGAAACTGCCTGTATCATGCAATGCCCTTACCACTGGTTCCATCATGGGAAGGTACGGGATGTTAAAGCCCGGGATAACTACACCTTTTTTCCAGGCTTTTTGTACGATGGCTGAGGTATCTGCATGCCTGCTTTCCATATCACCTCGAATATTGATTTGAACTAGCACTAAATTAGGCTGTTAAAATGTTAAAGCGTAGCAATCGATTTGCCGAATATTGAACTATATTTACATGTTTCACGACTTATACCCTTATAACTGTTAATATTATGCAGATCTCGTACGAAAAGCTTGTAGTGGATGAGAATAGTTTTTTTCATCACCAGGTATTTATTCAATCCCGGTTCACATCGCCGTTCCATTTGCACGATGAGTTTGAACTTATCACCATTGTCAGGAGTCACGGAAAACTATATGTAGGGAACAATGTGACCAATTTCAACGACGGTGACCTGTATCTATTTGCTCCCGGATTGCCGCATTGCTTTTATAATACACGCGGATATGAAAAGGAGAATATTCCGGCACATGCTGTAGTTGTTCTTTTTAAACGGGATTTCCTTGGCAGTAACTTCTTCAGCAGGACCGAAGCTGCCCAACTGAACAAACTTATCAGAAAAGCAGAGTATGGCGTACAGATACTCAATCCTTCCTGGGCTTTGATTCAGAAAATTATCAAACTCGACCAGAAAAAGAATCTGGAAAGGCTGGGAGAATTTTTATTGATCCTGAATGAAATGTCGGGGAAAAGAAACACAAAACTGTTGAGCGCCGAAAACATACTCAATATTGCAGATCTCAGTGAGTCCAAGGTAATCAATGATGTTTACAGGTATGTAGCTGAAAATTTTCAGAAAGAAGTTACTTTCAGTTCGGCAGCCTCAGTGGCCAATATGCAGAAAGCGGCATTCTGCAGGTATTTTAAACGAAAGACAAAAAAGAAGTTCACGGAATTCGTGAATGAAACAAGGATCATGCATGCACTTAAGTTGCTGGCCGAAACCGATAAGACCATCAGTGAAGTGGCTTTCGAATGCGGTTATGAGAATACCTCATATTTTAACCGCCAGTTCAAATTGATCTGCCATAATTCACCCAGGGGTTTCAGGGATCAGGTCAGACAGAAATGATTTTGCGGAGCACATACTGTTCTAAACACCTTGTTTCCCGCGTAAAGAAACGTCTTTTAGCATAGGAGCAATAATCCGGTGAAAAGGATCGGTTTCGGATGAAAGTAAAAAAAATCGGGTTCAAAGGACGAAATGGGACCGATAGGGATATTCTTATGCAACTTTCGGTCATTCGGCATTAAAAGATGGACATTAGTCGATAAGATTTTAAAATTATTTGCAATTGGTTTTATTTCGCCCCAATTACAAACAGCATGAATTATCGGTTTGCCAGAATTCTTGTCTACACCGGGTTGCTCATCCTCATTCGCTTTTCAATTTCAGCGGCTGAACCAGGCAAGATTTACCGGTTAATGAAACAGATAGATTTTGACGGTTCCCCCTTCGAGGAGGCCTGGAACGAACCGGAACAATTCCCGTTGGTGATGCACCGTCCTGATTTCGGTTCGCAGCCAAGTGAAAAGAGTGAAGTAATGATCACTTATGACGAGGAGTATTTATGGGTAGGTGCCAGGTTGTTTACCAGAGATCCACGAACGATAAGATCAAACAGCAAAAAGAGAGATGAGCTGTCACGAAATTCAGATGCGTTTACGATCATTCTGGATACTTTCGACGACAATGAGAATGCCATGGCATTTGCCACCATGCCTTCGGGATTAAGATCCGATTATACGGTCTCCAACGATGCCAATATGTCGAGCGGTGCTCCACTGGGTACTCCCGGCGGTGGTACCATGAATATCAGCTGGAATACTTTCTGGGATGTAAAAACAACCCGGGATGACAAAGGCTGGTATGTTGAAATGCGCATTCCCTTTTCAAGTCTGCGTTTCCAACCTTCTGACGATAAGGTGATCATGGGGCTGATCATCAGCCGGTCCATCAGCTTCCGGAATGAACTGGATACCTATCCCGGGATTGATCCTAAGTACGGTATGATGGCCTCCATTAAACCTTCTCAGTGCGCTCCGGTGGAATTTATCGGCATCAGACCGGGAAAGCCGGTATATGTTACACCCTATGTGAAAACCGGCTATACCAGTGATTATACCCTGAATGAGGAAGAAACCGCCTATGTGCAGGACAAAGGACCGCAATTTGATGCCGGACTTGATGTAAAGTATAACCTTACGAGCAATATCACCATGGATGTTACGCTGAATACCGATTTTGCCCAGGTTGAAGCAGATGACCAGCTGGTGAACCTTACCAGGTATTCTTTGTACTTTCCTGAAAAAAGACTATTCTTCCAGGAAAGATCCAGCATATTCAGTTACAGACTTGGGGGCCCTTCTGATATGTTTTACAGCAGACGGATCGGAATCGAGGACGGAAACCCGATAAGGATTTATGGCGGGGCCAAGATTATCGGGCGGGCCGGTAAATGGGATATTGGTTTTCTCGATATGCAAACCGAGGATTTTGATACCGTGCCCTCCAATAATTTTGGCGTTGCCAGACTGCGCAGGCAGGTAATCAATCCCAATTCCTATATTGGCGGATTGTTAACCTTAAAAGCCGGTGCCGATGGAAGCCTTGACCTGGCCTATGGCCTGGATGGGATTATCCGGATATTCGGGGATGATTACCTCGATCTGAAGCTGGCCCAGAATTATAACAATGCTGCTGAAAGCGAATTGGGCTCACTGAAGCCGACTTTGATCAGGACCAATTGGGAACGAAGATCGGATAAGGGTTTTGCCTATAATCTGACCTATTCCTATTTTGGGGAGCAATTTGATCCACAGATGGGATTCCTGAAGTATACAGGTGTCAATGGATTTGAGACGGAGTTCCAGTATGGCTGGCTGCCGGGAAATGATTCCAGGATATTCCGCACGGCTGTTACTTTGCAGGCAACCCGCATGACGCGGATGGTTGACGGAAAAATTGAGTCCGCTACCCTGGCGCCCGGATATGAACTCTTTTCCAAATCAGGTCTGGGGGGTATTCTGATGTTTAAATACAGCCAGGAAGGCGTTAAAGAGGATTTTGACCTTTCTGATGATGTAAAGGTGCTTGCCGGTGATTATTCTTTTTACGGCTTCGAGGCCATGGTTTTTACACCCCAGTCGAAACCATTCAGCAGCATGATCATGTTGGAAGGCGGGGAATATTACGATGGCAAAAAATTCAGCATCTCCCTCCGGCCTGTTTTAAGTATTTCCCAAAGTTTGCAGATAACGGGCGCATACCAGTACAGTTATGTGAATTTTGCCGCCAGAGCCCAAAAACTGAACAGTCATTTTGCAAATCTGAAACTGCTGGTGATGTTTAACACCAAACTTTCAGCCAGTATTATTGTACAGTATAATAATACGTACGATATTCTGGTGGGCAATTTCAGGCTCAGGTACAATCCCAAGGAGGGCAACGATTTTTACCTGGTTTATGATGAGAACAGAAATTCGGGAAATAACTACCTGTATCCGGAACCACCTTCCTATTACAACAGATCTGTGGTGATAAAGTATTCACATACATTCAGGCTTTAGGTTACCGGACCTTACGCCGGTAATGCGGATACCTGATGCAGGTAATCATTTTAAATAACTGATTTATCTTATTAATAAACGCTTTTGTCTATGCAATACCGGCAAACATCTATTTTGTTTTCACTACCGGAGTTGTTTTGCCATATTTGGATGTGGTTATGACCCGGGCAATTTGGGCTTTAACACTTTCTGGATCATCGTAATTTTTGAAATAGTTCTGACCTGCTGAAATAAACACCTGCTGTCAGTTTATGATAAAGCTTTTTTGTGAATGGGGTTACTTTAGTAGATTGAGTGGGGTGTGCTGTCAGAGCACACCCTTCAAATCTGCCCAAGGATTTCGGCCCGGGAGGATTCATGCGTGAAAGACCGGCTGAAGTTACCTAAGCTTAGCCTCCTTTGATCCTGCAAGCTTTGCCTGGATCGCGGATGCGGGTGCTTATACGGTGAAGATAGGTGCATCATCCGGAGACATCAGGCAGAATGCTTCTTTTATGTTGTCAAAGGATATCCTGGTGAAAAAGGAAACCAAGGCATTGGTTCTCTTACAGAAGATTGATGAATTAAAGCCTAAACAATAATAAAATGATGAAACAACCAGTTATCCTGTTGGCCGTCATGATGATGACTGCCTGTAATTCCCTTCAGAAAAATACCGGAACGGTGGGCATTGATATCAACGCGGTGAAAACGGAAGCCGGTATTGTGTCAGGAGTGTCCGGAGGGGATAAATCCGTGAAGATCTTCAAGGGTATCCCCTTCGCGGCGCCTCCGGTGGGCGATCTTCGCTGGAAGCCACCGCTGCCTGCACCTCATTGGCAAGGTACGCGTAAATGTGATGTATTCCCGCCCAGCGCCATGCAAAGCAAACCTGCACCCTTTTCCATGTGGACCAAAGAGTTTATGGCGCCGGAGGAACCTTTAAGCGAGGACTGTCTTTATTTAAACCTCTGGACAGCAGCCAGTGCTGCAAATGAAAAACGTCCGGTGATGGTCTGGATTCACGGCGGGGGATTTACAGGCGGTTCGGGTTCAGTGCCGCTATATGACGGTGAAGAAATGGCCAAAAAAGGAGTTGTTTTCATAACCATCAATTACCGTCTGGGAATTTTCGGCTTCCTGGCCCATCCTGAGCTATCCAAAGAATCCCCAAACAAAGTATCCGGGAATTATGGGATTCTCGATCAGATTGCCGCATTGCATTGGGTGAAGAATAATGTTGCTGCTTTCGGCGGTGATCCGGAGAGAGTTACCATTGCCGGTCAGTCGGCCGGCTCTTTCAGTGTTAATGCACTCATGGTGTCGCCTTTGGCAAAGGGATTGTTTCACAGGGCGATCGGGCAGAGCGGAGGAATGTTCGGTACCAATCTCTTAATTGGTACTGATTTGCAGAATGCAGAAATATCAGGGCAAAAATTCGCGGAAACCCTTAAGGTCAAATCTATAGCGGAATTAAGAGCGAAGTCTGCTGACGAGCTCATGAAAGCAAACGGAAGATCAGGCATTGTTATTGACGGAACGGTTATCCCATCTGCCAGTGAAGTCTTTGCTGCTTCTGCCCAGAATGATGTCCCCCTCATGACCGGGTGGAACGCGGATGAGATGTTCTTCGGTACGCCCATGAAAGCTAATGCCTTTAAGACGGATGCTGAAAAGAAATACGGAGATCTTGCCGATGAATTCCTGAAGGTATTTCCCGCGGACTCGGACGATGAGGCAGCAAAATCTCAGAAACTTCTATCGGCTCTTTCTTTCGGATGGCAGAACTACTGCTGGGCCGCCATGCAAACCAAAACCGGCAGGAATAAGGCATACCTTTACTTTTTCAGCCATGTTCCCCCCGGCGAACCCAGTTTCGGAGCCTTCCATTCGGCGGAGTTCGGATATGCCCTAAAGACCCTGAAATATTGGAACAAACCTTTTGAACCCTGGGACCATCAGTTGTCCGATATCATGTCCTCCTATTGGGTGAATTTCGCGTCAACAGGAAATCCCAACGGACCCGGGCTGCCTGTGTGGCCGGCATATGAGCAAACCAACAGCAGGGTAATGGAATTCGGCGACAAGGCAGAAGCCACAGCTCTCCCATTTCAATCACAGCTGAAATTTCTGGACCAGTATCAGATGGCAAACCGTACGGGAAAATAGCAGGATGATCAGGAGCTTTCCTTTTCCCTGCGGGCATCCAGATCTTTTTTTATCAAATCGGTTGTTCTGGTATCGATGCTATAAAAATACATAAAAATAGCACAGGACATATACAACACACCAGGGATAACAGATACCAGCAATTTTATACCGGTTATGGAAGTATCGGTCTGAACTTCATTGGCCACATAATGGAATAGCGACAGTATCACGCCAACCAAGGCTGCACCGATTCCCCATCCTGCTTTTTGAGCAAACACGGCTGCTGAAAAATAAAGACCGGTGGCTCTGCGCCCTGTTTTCCATTCTCCATAATCAGCCGAATCGGCGATCATGGTCCACAGCAATGGAACTGCCGGTGCATAGGCCATTTTTGCGAGAATATTAAAAATATAAACAGCTACAATGTTATGCTCCGCAGGGAAATAAATGGCGATAAAGCAGATTCCCGAAATAATTGAACTGGCCATAAATACATTCCTGTTTCCAAATCTCTTGGCCAGCGGTTTTGAGAACGGCAGGGCAACAATTAAAGCAATTGTTCCGATAACATTAAATAGCTGCACATTTTCCTCGTTGCCTATATAGTATTTGAAGTAATACACCACAGCTGCATTTTGAATGGCAAACATGATAAAAGATACTATGCCGACGATAGCCAGGATAATCCATGCCCGGTTGGTGAATAAATTCTTTAAATCGGCGCCGAGAGAGTTAACCTGTGATTTCGGGGGGTGTACCTTTTCCTTTGTGGCCTTAAATGTAATAAAGAAAAATACCAGACTCAGGACAGCAAATAATATCACCGTATACTGAAACCCCTGGGCCTTGTCACCTCCTCCAAAGAATTTTGCCAGGGTAAGCGCGAGTCCGGTAACGATAAATTGTCCGGCAAAACCGGCAATAAAGCGGTATGTATTTAAACCGGCCCGTTCGTAGGTGTCATTCGTCATTACAGCGCCAAGGGCCGAATAAGGTAAGTTCACCGTGGCATAAGCCGTCATCAGAAGAATATAAGTGGCACCGGCATATATGATCTTGCCCAATTCACCAAAATTTGGTGTGGTGAAGGTTAATATGGCCAAAACGGCATAGGGTACTGCTCCAAATAAAATATAAGGCCTGAATTTCCCCCATTTTGTATTGGTGCGGTCAGAAATGATGCCGATAACGGGATCGATTGCCATATCCCAGAATCGGGCAATCAGCATAATGGTTCCCGCTGCAATGGCTGAAATTCCAAAAACATCGGTATAAAAAAACATGAGCCAGAATCCTACCATGTCCCATACGAAATGAGAGGCAGTGTCTCCCAATCCATATCCTAACTTCTCTTTGAAAGTCAATGTTGAATTCATCTTGTTCATAGCAGCGAAAGGTGTTAAATGGTTATTCAATCAGGATAATCGCTCTGTTGTGGGGCATATTACCAGCGATAAATCTAAAGCAATATACATAATTAACCGGAAAATTAACTCCTGGCGGAAACAAAATCGATCATTCAGATCTCGCAGCAACTAACATTTTCATGCATTATAGAGGCCGCATGATAATTTTAATATTAATTTTCTTATTATTACAGCTATAAATGAATTATTTGTTTGAAGTGCTGATTTAAAAAATTACGGTCAGTTTACACCTAAAACCAATGTATTATGAAAAAGCATAATGTTTTTATAGTCCTCATTTCATTGATCGTGGCACTCGGTGGATTTCTCCTGGGTTTTGACAGCGCGGTTATTTCCGGGGCTGTTCCTTTTTACCGGGATGTATTTGGACTGGAAAGTGGTTCTTTATTGCTGGGTCTTTCGGTCTCCGCCATCATTTTTGGCGCGATGGGCGGAAATTTCATCGGGGGAATTCTGGCTGATATTTTTGGCCGGAAGTTGGTGCTGATCATCACCGCTGCACTCTTTACATTTTGTGCGCTGGCTACTTCATTGACCAGTAACCTGACCTTCTTTATCATTGCCAGAATGATAGGAGGCCTGGGCGTCGGTATGTCCATTCTGGTGGCACCCATGTATATTGCTGAAATTGCCCCGCGCGAAAAAAGAGGGACCCTGGTATCTATCAATCAGTTAAACATTGTTTTAGGTATTTCCATCGCCTATTTTTCCAATTATTTTATCCTGCAGAAAATTACCGATCCAAATCTCAACTGGAGATGGATGTTGGGCGTTGGTGCAATACCCGCTGTACTCTATTTCCTGTTGTTGTATTTTATTCCCCAGAGCCCCCGTTGGCTTGCCTTAAAAAACAGGGATGACGAGGCCAAAAAGACACTGGCCAATATTGGAGGTGAGGAATATGCCGAAAAGGTTTTCCTGGAAATAAAGGAGAGCCTCGGAAAATCTGATGAAAGTTCTGGCATTAGCTTTCGCGAAGTGTTTCAAAAGAAAATGACCCTGATATTGATCATTGGACTGGGTATTGCATTCTTTCAGCAGATTACAGGGATAAATGCTATTTTTTATTATGCCCCCATGATCTTCGGGATGGCCGGTGGCGGTCAGGATGCGGCATTTGCCCAGGCCATTATTTTAGGATTGACGAATGTGGCATTCACAGTTGTTGCCATGTTCCTGATTGACAGGTTGGGTAGAAAACCGCTTTTAATTATAGGCTCATTGGGGATTATGATATCCCTTTCGATTGCCGGATTTGCTTTTAAATCAGCAAAATATACTATCTCGGATAAAGGAATTGTGAATATTATGCAAGAGGCGGGCAAAAATACAGAAAGTGCACCTGAGGATCTTTCCCTCCTGGCACAGGGACTGGGCAATCTGGCCAATGCAGCATACGAGGATGAACTGGCATTTTTTAAGGATGTCAAAAAGGAGATCGGTGATAAGAATTATAATAATTTTAAACCGGTAATCCTCGAAAACGCCATCACCATGAATGCTATGCTGGTATTGATTGGATTGATCCTGTACGTGGCCTCCTTTGCAATTTCACTGGGGCCGGTCATGTGGGCCCTGCTTTCGGAGATCTTTCCCAATAAGATGAGAGGCGTAATGATCTCCATTGTAGGTACATGGAACTCGGTAGTCAGCTTCTCGGTGGCAACCATATTCCCTAAAGAACTTGAGGTGATCGGATCGGGTTATACCTTTCTTATCTATGCCTTTCTCGGATTTTTAACCTTGTTATTTGTATTGAAATTTGTGCCTGAAACAAAAGGTAAATCGTTGGAGGAACTGGAGAAATTTTTAGTGAGACATTAGCGATTTGTAAATAACGCTATGGCAGTGGTTTTAAAGAATAGCCTGCTTTGCCTGACTATTGAGGAACCTGGTCAGGTATACAGAAACTCGCGGTTTGACTGGACCGGCAATATTTCTCAGGTTTTATTTGAAAACAGATTTTATTTCTGTTCTGCAGAAACAACCGGTGAATTTGATTTTAAGCGGCATGGTCAGGGTTTGTATAACGAATTTGGAATTACCGACCCTGTCGGATATGAGGATTGTGCTGCAGGTGAGAAATTCCCCAAAATTGGTATAGGACTGCTGACCAAAAAGAGCAACGAAGTCTATAACTTTCTGGAAACATACGAGATCGATCCTTTTGAGATTGAAATTTCCAATGGGGAGGACTGGATAAGGTATACGGTTTTCCCCAGAGATTGCAGAGGATATAGCACAAAACTAATGAAGAAGATCGAACTACTGGGTAATTCGTTCACCATTGATTATGAGTTGGAAAATACAGGGACAAAAAAAATACAAACGAATGAATACTGTCACAATTTTATAGCAGTAAACCAATCGTGTATTGATGAACACTATACCCTCAGGGTGCCCTGCGAGATATTGAAACCGGCGTCCATGACAGAGGCAGTAAATCCCGGGCATGCCGTCCTGCTGAATGAAAGTTCCGTCAGTTTCAATTCCATGCCCGAAGGGGATTTTTTCTACAGCCCTTTAACTGTGTTCCATTCACTGAACGGTGAATGGGAAATTACCCATGACCGTTTTGGTGTTGGAATGAAAGAGATTACCGATTTCATACCCCACATGATGAATGTCTGGGGCCGGGGACATGTCATCAGTCCGGAACTGTTCATTAAAATTGACCTGGAACCCGGTCAAAAACTAAATTGGCAAAGAAATTACCAGTTCTATCATCTATAGCTGCACAGGTGAATAAGAAAAAATTAACAAAAAAAACTGATGCTAATGACTGAAAATGAATTATTTATAGGCGGGAATATATTCCGGAAGGGCGACCAGGAAGTCAAAGGCCAATTTGTTACTATTGATGGGGAGGACTTCTATGAGATCAGGAACTACGATGCGATGTTGCCTTTTTTTATGAGTCTTGCAAGCGATTCGGACCATTGGATGTTTATTTCAAGCACGGGTGGATTATCGGCAGGCAGGATTAATCCTGAAAGTGCGCTTTTCCCTTATTATACCGATGATAAGCTGCAGGAATCAGCTGAGAATACCGGGAGTAAGTCAATTTTCAGGGTACTGGTTGACGGCAAAAAGTATTTATGGGAACCTTTTACCGGGAGATATGATGGGGTGTATAAAACTGAAAGAAACATTTATAAAAATACTTGTGGCAACAAGCTCATCTTTGAAGAAAGGAACCTCGATTTAGGTTTATCTTTTCGCTACAGCTGGATGAACGCGGACAGATTCGGCTGGATCAAGAAAAGTATACTGGAAAACATTTCGACAAATACAGTTGAAATTGAACTTATTGATGGGCTGCAAAACCTGTTGCCGTATGGCGTCGATAGATTTATGCAAAACCAGTTTTCCACCCTGCTCGACGGATATAAAAAATCTGAACTGGTAAAGGAATATTCGCTGGGATTATTCCGGCTGGAATCCATACCTGTTGACAAAGCCGAACCAAGTGAAGCCCTGCAGGTTTCAACGGTATGGACATGCGGACTCGAGAACAATTCCTTTCTCTTAAGTTCAAGACAGCTGGGCCAATTCAGAATGGGAAAAGAAGTTGTGGAGGAACAGGAATCAAAAGGGGTGAAAGGGGCATTCTTTACCTGCTCGAAGATAAAACTGGCCGCAAAAGAAAATAAGGTATGGTATTTTGCTGCCGAAGTGAACCAGGACTCGGTGAAAGTCAATAACCTTATTGATTTTATAGAGAAAGTCAAAGATAAGATTGGTGAACTGGAAAAGAACATCCAGGAAGGTACCCTCAATCTGAAGGCTATTGTTGCCGATGCAGACGGCATTCAGCATTCAGCCGACCAACTGGTGGTATCCAGGCACTTCTCGAATGTATTGTTCAATGTAATGCGCGGGGGCATATTCAGCGATGGATATACGATTGATAAAGCTGATTTCCTGAAACATATCCAACACTTTAACAAACAGGTCCGGGAGGAACACAGGACTTTTTTCGACCGGTTACCTGCAAATCTGAAATATGAGGAACTCGACAAACTGATCATCAAGGAAGATGATGAAGATCTGCATCGTCTGTTTCTCGAATACCTGCCACTCACTTTTAGCCGCAGGCACGGCGACCCAAGTCGCCCCTGGAACCTATTTTCAATAAACATAAAAGATGCAGCGGGCAAAAAGCTGTTATACTATCAGGGTAACTGGCGGGATATATTTCAGAACTGGGAAGCATTGGCATTATCTTATCCCGACTATATAAGCGGTATGATCGCCAAGTTCGTGAATGCTTCATCGGCGGATGGATATAATCCGTATCGCGTTACCCGCGATGGTATCGACTGGGAAGTGCCTGAACCCGATAATCCGTTCTCGAATATTGGTTATTGGGGTGATCATCAGATAATTTATATGCTCAAACTGCTGGAAGTATCGGGGAAGTATTTTCCCGGTCGTTTACATTCGTGGCTGAGTAATAATATGTTTGCCTATGCCAATATTCCCTATCGAATTAAATCGTATCAGGAGATCGTCAGCAATCCGCATGATTCCATCGTCTTTGATTTTGACCTTCATCATAAAATCAAAGACCTTGTTGCCAAAATGGGAGCCGACGGCAAACTGGTGCTGGATCAATCGGGGAAGGTGTTCAAGGTTAACCTGACTGAAAAAATACTCGCTCCGCTATTGTCCAAACTGAGCAATTTTATTCCGGAAGCCGGGATCTGGATGAATACCCTGCGTCCGGAATGGAACGATGCCAATAATGCGCTGGTAGGGTATGGCGTATCCATGGTTACGCTCTATTATATGCGCCGGTTCAACCATTTTATGATCGAACTTTTTTCGGCATCTGAGGATATCAACCTGGAGATTACGGAGGAAATGGCAGATCTGCTTAAGACAATTGATGATATTTTGAAAGATCATCAGTCGTTGCTTGACAAGGGATTCAACGACAAGCAGCGTAAAATGCTGACAGACCTGCTCGGTCATGCAGGAAGCGATTTCAGAACCAAAATCTATCAGGGATTCACAGGCAAAAGAACCCCGGTTAAAAAGCAGTATCTTATTGAGTTCCTCAAAACAGCACAGGCTTTTATCGATCAAAGTATTGCCGTAAATAAAAGGGTCGACAAACTCTATAATGCATATAATTTATTGACCATCAGTGACGGTGAGTTTAAGATCCGGTATTTGTATGAGATGCTCGAAGGTCAGGTTTCAGTCCTCAGCTCCGGCAAACTTTCACCCGAAGAAGCACTTGAAGTGCTCGATAACCTGAGAAAAAGCAAATTGTACCGCGAAGATCAGGAGAGCTATATTTTGTATCCCGACAAGAGATTGCCCTGGTTTCTGGAAAAGAATATCCTGCCGGCTGAGGAGGTCGAGAAAATACCCGTCTTGCTGAAACTGGTAGAAATTGGAGACACCAGTGTAATTGCCAGAGATGTCAGGGGACAGTATCATTTTAACGGTACATTCAGCAATGCAGGGTATCTTAAAAGAGCTTTGCTGAAACTTAACGATACTGCTGGTGTAAAAGTAAGCGATGATGAAATCAGATCGGTGATGGCGGTTTATGAGAAAATATTTGACCACCAATCGTTTACTGGTCGGTCCGGTACTTTCTACAAGTACGAAGGTCTTGGTTCGATATACTGGCATATGGTTTCCAAGCTGTTACTGGCAATTGGGGAAAGCATTGAACTGGCCAGAAATAAAGGTGCCTCGGGGGACATTCTGCTTAAGCTTGAAAGACATTATGCTGAGGTTCAGAAAGGTATAGGGGTGCATAAAACGCCTGATCAATACGGGGCATTCCCGATCGATCCATACTCTCATACTCCTCGCATGGCTGGGGTGCAGCAACCAGGTATGACCGGGCAGGTGAAAGAAGATATTATCTGCCGGTTCTTTGAACTTGGTCTGGTGGTGAAGAACGGACAAATATCCTGTAATCCGGTTGTTCTGAAGAGAAGTGAATTTATTAAGCCCGGGACAAACCGTACGCACAGCTATTCTGTACCACACCTGTATTTTACGTATTGCACGGTTCCGATAATTTACCTGCTTGACGATCTGGAAGGTATTGACCTGGTATTTAACCAGGGAGGTACTTCAACCATTCAGGGATTTACTTTGGATAAGGAAAACAGTCATTCCATCTTCAACCGGGAGGGGAAAATCAGCAGGGTCATTGTTCATCTGAAAAATGAAAACCTTCTTTAATCCTATTCCCAATATTATGAAAAACAAATACTTCATCATTGGTATGTTGATATCATCCGGTATATTAACTGGTTGTAAATCCAACAAGACAGAAGTTGAGGGCAATTGGGATGGTTGTGTGGTGGGTATGTTTACAGCGGATAGCACTGCCTCCTTCCCGCAAAATGGAGAACAGGGGATCCTTGCTTATGAAAAGCTCATACAACACAAAATCGGTTCGGTTCTTATTTATCCGACCTGGGAAGATAGTTTCCCGTCAGGTGAGTGCCGGATTATTGAGAAAGCGGGAGCAATACCGCATATTACATGGGAACTGTTCTGGCCTAAAATAACTTATAATACAGCACCTGTGGATTCAAATGGCTATTCAGCCATGGATGAAGTTCTGGCTGGCAAGCATGACGCTTACATCAGAAAATTTGCCCGGGATGCAAAAGCATTTGGCGGCAAAGTCATGATTCGTTTTCTTCATGAATTCAATGGTAACTGGTACATGTGGGGAGGTATGAAAAATGGCGCTGAAAAAGGTGGTCCTGCCAAAGTGGTTGCGGTATGGAAGTATGTGGTTGATATTTTTCGTGCCGAAGGTGCTTACAACGTAAAATGGGTATGGTGTCCTCATGGACCCAGTCCCGATTTATCGCTGGAAAAATGGAATGATATAAGAAACTACTGGCCAGGCAGTAATTACGTTGACTGGTTCGGTTTGGATGCCTACAACTGGTATCCTAAAGATCCATGGGGGGGTACCCGTCCGTATGATTCATTCAAAAGTTGCTTCAGGACGCTTTATGATTCCTGCGCAGTTCTGGGTCCACAGCCCATGATGATTGCCGAATTTGCGAGTGGCGAGTTTAATCTTGACAGCCTGAACAAAGCAACATGGATTAATGAGGCTTTTACCATGCTTAAAAACGATTATCCCCGTATTAAAATATTTACCTGGTTCAACATTAAAAAAGAACTTGACTGGCGCGTAAATTCAAGTCCGGAGGCATATGAGGCTTTTCTTAATGCTATGAAAGATCCCTATTTTATTGGCAGTCCGGTGATTTCTGCAGGTATAGCTCAACCATCGAATCGTTGATGATCAGGAATATGGCAGCAAAATGGAGCAGTTCTTGAACAGGAAATAATTCGCTGATGTGTGCCATGTCAACGTTTTGGTAAAAAATACAGAGACAAGGCATTGCCTTGTCTCTGTCATACTTTTGAAGATTAATTCGTGTTTTACCTGATCTTGGATCCTTTCACTGCAAAGAAAGTAATGTAGGCATAATACACAAAAAGACAGCATATTGCTATAACCAGGCCAACACCTTTCTGAATACCCCCCATCATGATTGGCAGAATAGCGGCGCCGATTACTGATGTAGCGATCACCCCCGATCCAACCTTGGAGTGAGGACCGAGATCTTCAAGGGCAAGGTTGTATATACAGGGCCACATGATCGAATGCAGAAGGCCGGTTCCAAGGAACAGCACCAGGGCTATCCAGTTCATGCCCAGGCTGCCAAGTACCAGGGAAAGCAATACCATTACAGCTCCTATCACGGCATTAAAACTGAGAATCTGGCTGGCAGAATACTTGCGCAGGATAAAAATACCGATAATTCGACCAATCATAAGCCCGAGCCAATAATAGGCCAGTAATTTCGTCCTCATTTCACCGTCGAAGGTGAATCCCAATTTGGATGAATAATCAGCAAAGAAACTGGGAATCCCTATTTCAACACCCATGTAAAAGAATATGGCCAAAGATCCCAGCCACATGTGGGGATATTTGTAAGCGCTCGATTTGAATTTTTTAGCAAGACCTTCAACAGATTCATCGCCTTTTATTTCAGGCAGATGGAGGAAAAACATGACCGCTACGATTACCAGCGTAACAATACCTATTCCCGCAAATGGGCCCTGCACGGCTTTAGGATCGGAAGCCCCTCCTGTATTGGCTGATACAATCAGCATGGAAACAAATATGGGAGCAATTACCGTGGCCAGTGAGTTAAGCGCATTGGTCAGTGTTAACCGGCTTGCGGCGGTTTCTGGTGTACCCAGTGCATTGACATAGGGATTAGCAGCTACCTGCAACAGTACCACGCCAATGGCAAATACCGATACAGCGCTTAGGAATCCGTAATATCCCAGGGCGACACCGGGAATGCAAAGGAAAAAACCAACACTGACAAGCGCCAAACCTGCCAGTACGCCATTCTTATAACCAATCCGGTTAAGTAAATAACCAACAGGGATTGATAAGATGTAGGCGCCATAAAAAAAGGTATTGGGCAATTGTTTTTCAACTTCATTGAGTCGGAAGGCATCCTTCAGATAGTCGATCAATGAGTTGTTCATGGTAGTGATGAAGCCAAACAGAAAGAACAAGGAGGCCATCACGATCAGTGGAAACAGGAAATTTGAGTTTTTGTTTTCCATAATGAATAGTTTGAAAATGAGTCGATTTGAAAATTCACCTATTTTAATAAGAACCTGTACATGCAGGTGTGTTTGTATTCGCTTCCCGGATGCAACTGCGTTGACGGGAAATGCGGTTTGTTGATCGCATCTGCAAAATGCTGGGTTTCCAGACAGAAAGACCATCGTTTTTGATATTTCTTTCCTCCTTTTCCCTTTTCATTGTCGACCCAGTTGGCTGTATAGAGTTGAACTCCCGGCTGGGTAGTATAAACTTCCATTATGCGCCCTGACTGTGGATCGCTGGCAACAACGGCCAGTCCCAGGGTGCCTGCGTGATGATCAAGGACCCAGTTGTGGTCATATCCGGTCCCGAATGTAAGTTGTTCATCCTGGGTGTCAATGTCCCTGCCAATTTTTTTAAAGGTTGTAAAATCCATGGGTGTCCCCCGCACACTTCTGATTTCACCGGTAGGTACCGAGGTTTCATCGGTGGGCGTAAAAAAGGCACCGTTGATCATCAATTCCTGGTTATAAATACTGCCTGAGCCTTCTCCGGCTAGATTAAAATAAGAATGACTTGCCAGGTTAATCAGGGTAGACGCGTCGGTAGCAGCCTGATAGTCTATCCTAAGTTCATTTTGATCAGTAAGGGTATACGTTACGGAAACCCTGAGATTCCCGGGATATCCTTCTTCTCCGTTGGCTGACAGATACTCCAGCTGCAGCTGGTTTACAGATGACAGGATAACATCCCATACCACCATGCTGAATCCCGTTATACCGCCATGCAAATGGTTGGGACCATTGTTCACCGCCAATGTATACTCTTTATCCAGGAGGGTGAATTTCCCCCTGGCAATCCGGTTGGCAACACGACCGCAAACCGCGCCCATGTATAATGTGCTTTGAATGTACTCATCAATGGTATCATACCCCTGAACAACATCTGCCATAACACCGTTCCTGTCAGGAACAAAAATGCTTACGATGATCGCGCCGTAGTTGGTGATCTGTACAACCATTCCATTCTTGTTTTTCAGGGTGTACAGGTTGGTAGGTTTGCCTTTGTGGATTCCTTTGAAGGAAGATTCGCTGATGAGGTTCATGGTTGAAGGTTGTGATGGTTGTAAAGGTTGTGATGGTTATGATGGTTGTGATGGTTGTGACGGTTGTGATTGTTGTTTAATGCGAATGCTGTTGCACCTTCTGGTGCCTACTGTATTTCTACTTTCCCTGCTCCTGCCTGTCTGATAAACAGCTTATGGCAGGATCCTTTTCCATAAACATGCTCCAGCGTTGAAATGTACTTATCGAGTAGTTCGTCGGGGACAAATGCCTGAATGGTTCCGGCAAATCCGCCACCATGCACCCGCCATGCACCTTTCCCTTTCAGTACCATTTCACTCAGAGCAAGGGCAAGGGAGACACCCTGTTCCTTAATATTGTTCACAGGAAAAATATTCTGGTTGTACATAAAGGAACTGTATCCTGAATCCACAACCATATCCAGGAACGTTTTAAAATCATCTCTTTCAAGGGCTGCCACCTGATCAACTACCCGTTGGTTGTCGCATTGAAAATGTATGGCCCTCAGGATCGCCCTGTCACCAACCTTTTCACGTATCTTTGGTGCTATCTGAAGAACCTGTTCCAGGGTAACCTGACGCAGTACCTTTGCTCCCAGTTCAGCGGCAACGGCTTTCATATCGGAAGGCAGCGAAGCGTATTCATCATTCAGATCAGCATGGTTTCCACCGGTATCGGTAATGACAATGCAAAACCTGTCGAAACAAAATCAAAATGCACTTTCTTAACAACCGGATTTGAAGGGTCCTTAAAATCAATGGTAATAAGGCCTCCCATGGCGCAGGCAGTTTGATCCATCAAACCACATGGCTTTCCAAAGTAATTGTTTTCGGAATATTGCCCGATAATTGCATTCTGTATAGGATCAATGCCACCTTTGTTAAACAGCTCACTGATGATGGCACCAATGAGTACTTCGAAGGATGCAGAAGAACTGAGGCCCGAGCCCTTGGGCACACCGCCATCAATGCAGGCATCAAAACCGCCGATAGCATGTCCAAGCTCTTTCAACCGCGAACAAATTCCCCTTACCAGGGCAGCGGAGGTAAACAGCTCATTTTTATCAGGTTTGAGGGAGGCAAGGTTTACCTCAAATGCGCGGGTAACCGGCTGATACGATCCGAATAACGTCGGTGTTGTTTTTAGCAGCCGCTGCAACATTGTCAAGATTTACCGCACCTGCAAGAACTCTGCCATAATTGTGATCGGTATGATTGCCTCCGATCTCAGTTCTGCCGGGAGAGCTGAAGAACTCAACATCCTTGCTCCCAAACGAATCTTCGAATTGGTGTAGCAAATCGGAATAACGTTTAGCGTGTCTTTTAAGCTCGGCAGTATCATTGCCGTATAATCTTCTGAAAGCATTGTTGTTTCCGTTGTTGATCTTTGCGATGAGGTTTTCTGCAATTGTCATAGATTTACTTTTTTGTGGTAATGTGCAGATGTAAATATAACATTAAGTTCTAAAAAAATAAAGTAAAGGGATAATTGTATTAAATTAACAAATCCCGCTTGTTTGGCGGGATTTGTGAGTGTTTTACAATAAAAAGATATTGTTTTTCCGGCATTGCTCCAAAAGTTCAGGCGGCCAAATGCTTGCCTGTACTTCACCGATGTGTGCTTTACGCAGGTAAAACATGCATATTCGCGATTGGCCGATGCCACCGCCGATGGATAAGGGCAGTTCGCCGTTGATCAGCCGTTTATGGAACTGCATTTCAACCCTGTCAGGTACTCCGCATATTTCAAGCTGCTTCAGCAAGGCATCCTTGTCCACCCTGATTCCCATGGAAGAGACCTCAAATGCAATTTCAAGTACCGGATTCCACAGAATGATATCCCCGTTAAGACCTCTGTATCCATTAACCGTGGGGGTGGTCCAGTCATCATAATCCGGTGCCCTTCCGTCATGCTGTTCGCCATTGGCCAGCATGCCGCCGATGCCGATCACAAAAATGGCCCCGTATTTCTTTGCGGCTTCATATTCCCTTTCCCTGGGGTGGAGATGGGGATATGCTGCCAGCAACTCTTCGGCATGAAAAAAGGTGATTTCATGGGGCAGCACGGGTTTGATGGTAGTTGTAGTTTTCATAAACAACATATTCCGTGCGTTTAAGCACTTCATAGATCTTACGGACAATGTATTTCAGAAAGTCCAGATTCCGGTCCTTCTGTGCGATCACTCTTTCCCAGTCCCACTGATCCACATACAGCGAATGGATATTGCTGAATTCCTCATCGGGCCTGATGGCATTCATATCGGTATAGATACCGTTTCCATGGGGTATACAATAATCAGCCAGTGCCATCCGTTTCCATTTTGCCAGTGAATTGACCACTTCCGCAGACCGAATTCGTGCATATCCTTGATCGGAAAACTCACTTTTTGTTCAGTACCATTCAGATCATCATTGATACCGGTACCTTTCAGAACAAACAAAGGTGCAGTGACCCTGCGCAAATTCAAGTTCGGCGGAAAGCTGCTGCTGAAAAGTATCTTTTACCAGTTTAATGGCTTTTTCAGTCTGGTTCAGATCAAGCTGACTTTTATAATTGTTCGGAACAATCAATGGTTTACTCATAAAACTAATGATTTTAAGAAATGTAGTTTAATAATATATCAAGGGTTATTAGGAATAGAATAATTACCGATATGTTTAAGGATAGAATGAATAGTTCGCAATATCCTTCTGCAAAAATAACTATATTTCCAATACTGAATGGTAAATTCATAACAATATGGAATTAATAATTTCATTTTGCTTAATAATGTTAATAGGGTTTTTTGATAACTATAGTGTAATAATATGTAATAAATCATGCACAGTAAAATGAAAAATAACTTTCAAATTGACAGTTTGGATAGGAAAATTCTTTCAATCCTCACTAAAAATGCCCGTGCTCCTTTCCTGGAAGTTGCCAGGGCCTGTAATATTTCCGGCGCAGCAGTGCATCAGCGTGTGCAGCGGCTAATCAGATTAGGAATTATCAGTGGTTCTCAATTCAATGTGGATCCTAAAAAACTGGGTTTTAAAACCTGTGCCTTTATTGGGATGTTTCTGGATAATGCCGCACTTTTCAACAACGTTTCGGAGAAACTTGTCAAGATTCCCGAAATCACACAATGTCATTATATTACCGGTCAATATGCCATGTTTATTGAAGTATATACCCGCGATAACGAGCACCTGCGGGTGGTACTTGCGGATAAGATTCAATCCATCAAAGGTGTTTCACGCACAGAAACATTTATTTCATTGGATGTTTTGATTGACAGGCAGATGCCGGTTATAGAAGAGGTCAATGAATAATGAAGTGTGAAATATAACAAGCTTAAATCAGGCGCTTATGAGAATCGCTGTTGTTGGTACAGGAGGTGTCGGAGGATACTTTGGAGGGAAAATAGCACATGCCGGATATGATGTTACTTTCATTGCCAGGGGAGAACATCTGAATGCCATTCGACGGAATGGCCTCAGAATTAAAAGTATTAACGGTGATTTTACTGTCAATCAGGTCAATGCAACGGATGATTTAAGTTGCGTTGGCAATACCGATTTGCTGATCCTTGGTGTGAAAGCCTGGCAGGTAACCGAAGTGGCAAGGGACCTGCGCCGGTTCATCAAAGCAGGAGCCACGATTCTTCCTTTACAGAATGGTGTTCTGGCTGCTGAAGAATTATCGGCGGAACTCAATCCGTCTCAAATAATCGGTGGTTTATGCAGAATATTCAGCAAAATTGAATCCCCTGGTATTATCAGTCACCTGGGCATTGATCCGGCCATATTATTTGGAGAATTGGATAATAAAGGGTCGGACAGGCTGATCAGGCTTAAGGAGGTATTTGACAAAGCGGGGATCAAATCCAGGATTGCCGATAATATTCAGGCTGAGTTATGGAAAAAGTTCATTAATATTTGTGTAAGCGGATTATTGGCCGTAACACGCTCGACATACGGAGAGGTGAGAGAAATCAAAGAAACGCGCGATCTGATGATCGAACTTTTTGAGGAGATCTACAGACTATCTCAAAAAATGGGTATAACCATCGAACACGAATTTGTTGCGAAAACTGTCGCTTTTGTCGACTCATTCCCATATGATGCTACATCTTCTTTAACCCGTGATGTATGGGAGGGAAAACCCTCTGAAATTGAATACCAGAACGGAACTGTGGTCAGGTTGGGTGAACAGTACGGGATTAAGACACCCGTAAACCGGTTCATATACCATTGTATCCTGCCCATGGAAAAAAGAGCGAGAAAAGTGAATGATGAAAGGTGAAAAGTGTGAAATCAGCTATGAACCAGGATCTTGAACAATCATTAGAACAGATAAAAATGAAACCAACAGCAGAAAAAGCAATCACAAATTTCAGATCAGGTCTGAATTGTGCACAGGCAGTATTAACAGCCTTTTCAGAGGATATGAGTTTTGATGGAGACTTCGCAATAGGTGTGGCTTGTGGATTTGGAGGGGGCATGGGAAGACTTCAGGAAACATGCGGAGCCGCAACCGGATCATTTATGGTAATGGGTATCCATAATTGCAGAAAATACACTGATAACAAGGAAAGGAAAGAAGAAACCTATGCCATGGTCCAGGAATTCAGCAAGAAATTTACAGCCCTCCATGGTACGTTGAATTGCAGAGCATTACTCAACTGTGATCTGAAAACGGAGGAAGGACATCAATATTGGAAAGACAACAATCTGAGCGAAGTGGTATGTGAAAAATGTATCGCCGATGCGGTGGAAATCATCGAAGAGATCCTGCCGGTCTAATCGCGGACCCTCATTCCTTCGCAATTTTTTCAACGTTTTTTAATACCCTCAGGAAATTACCGCCCCAGATCTTGGCTATGTCTGATTCGGAGTATCCACGTTCCAGCAATTCAGCAGTAATTTTAGGAAAATCCGATACATCGGCACAGTCGGCAAGCCCCCCGCCTCCGTCAAAATCACTGCCGATCCCAACATGATCTATACCAACAAGCTTAACCACGTGATCAATATGGTCCACAGCCTGGGCAATGAAAGGCAGGACCGGCGGATAGTTCGTATCAATAGAGTCCCAGGCCCTCCAGGCTGCCTTGCGTTCCATATCATTTTTGTATTGCCAGTTATTGTATTTCAGACGAAGCTCTTCCAGTTTCCGGTAGTTTTCGGAAGTTGTATCCTCAGGTGTGATATATCCGCCCAGGATGCAAATCTGAATGACTCCGCCGTTTCTCGCCAGTGCTTTAATCATTTCATCACTCAGGTTACGGGGATGGTCACAAAGCGATCGAACACTGGAATGGGATGCCATTACAGGAGCTTTGGATACTTTCAACACATCGAAGAAAGATTTGTCTGATATATGTGAAACATCCACGATGATGCCTAAACGATTCATTTCAGCCACAACCTCCCGTCCGAAACTGCTGAGGCCATTGTCCGCAGAACCTTTCGGATCTGAGGATGAATCACAGATGTCATTTTTGGAAGTGTGGCAAAGCGTGATATACCGCACGCCCTTCCTGTAAAATTCTGCTACCCTGGATAGGTCCGTGGCCAGCGGGAACCCGTTTTCCATCCCCAGACATATGGCTGTTTTGTTTTGCCTTGAAATTCTTGCAATGTCTTTCGAACTGGTAGCAATCGCTACAGTATGAGGATTCCGCTGTACAGCTGCCAGGGTGGAGTCGAGCATTAAGTTGGCCAGATGATAGGCCTGCTCATAGTATTCAGGAGTGCGTTCGCGCTGACCGGTAAAGAGTGCAAAAAAAACGGCATCCACATCACCCTCCCGCAACCTGGGAAAATCCACTCGGGAAGCAGGAGCCTCATGGCGTTTGGAAACGTCGAATTTCCCATTGATCAGTTCCATAGGTGTATCGGTATGTGTATCGATGACAGTTGCCTGATGATGGACCTTCAGCACCCTGGCCTGGGAGATCTGGGCGCTGGTGAACCGGACCGGTAAAAGGGACATCACGCTTACTAAAGTCACAATCGAAATAGTGGCAGGTTTCATGTATTGGGATAATTTAATGACGGATTAAAGTACGTAATAATATTTTAAAGAATAAACTGACCTCCGTTTCATTTCCCTGAAAAGTGACCGGGTTATTTGCACTAAATTCGCAGAAACATGAATATAGTTTTATAATGGAAACCACACGCATGCCTGCATTGTTTCTGGGTCATGGCAGTCCGATGAATGCCATTGAGGAAAACGAATTCACAAAAGGATGGGTTGCACTTGGGGAAAAAATCCCCAGACCAAAGGCCATATTATGCATTTCTGCACATTGGGAAACAAAGGGAACCTTTGTAACCGCCATGAAATTTCCAAGAACTATTCATGATTTTGGCGGATTTCCCCCCAGGTTATATAAAGTGCAATATCCCGCACCCGGAAGTCCGGAACTGGCCAAAGAACTCTCAGAAATCATTGCGGGCACTAAAGTTGGCCTCGACAGTCAATGGGGACTTGATCATGGCTGCTGGAGTGTAATAAGGCATTTGTATCCGGAAGCTGATGTTCCTGTTATCCAGATGAGTCTGGATCATTACGGTTCTCCACAATATCATTATGACCTGGCAAAGGAGCTTAAACCGCTTCGCACGAAAGGTATACTCATTATCGGCAGCGGTAACATGGTGCATAATCTGGGACTGGTGGCCTGGGACAGAATGAATGAACCGGAATTCGGATTTGACTGGGCGTTGGAAGCGAGTGATGCCATGAAAAATTACATACTTTCGGATAACCATTATCCACTCATCCACTACCTTGAACAGGGTGAAGCATTTAAACTGGCCATCCCGACCCCCGAGCATTACCTTCCTTTGCTGTATGCCCTGGCCCTGAAGGAACCGGATGAACAGCCCCGGTTGTTTAACGACAAAGCCATTATGGGTTCTTTGACGATGACATCGGTGGTTGTTGATCAACATTAAATTGTATCGGTATATTTTAGTATTTTTATAAAAATGTTCCTCCTGCACCCGGAACAAATGAAGTGAATTTGAATTTTTCGACAGAGAATGAATTTCAATAATTATCTTTCCCGTTTGATCGGTCTGATTTCCAGGCACCTGAACCACAAGCAGCAGATGTATATCTTCAGTTTGTTCATTGGCATTGTCAGCGGATTAGCAGCCGTACTGCTGAAAAATGCCGTTCATCTTACGCATCAGTTTGTTTTACAGAAGGGTAGTTTGTTTGAGATCAATTTTCTTTATCTGGCATTTCCCCTGCTGGGATACTGTTGACCATATTGTATGTCAGGTTTTTTGTCAGGGACGAAATGGGTCATGGAATTACAAAAATACTCTATTCCATATCCAAAAAGGGAGGCTACCTCCGGCCCCACAACAGTTATTCCTCCATTATTGCCTCAACACTAACCGTAGGTTTTGGCGGTTCTGTCGGGCTTGGAATCACCCATTGTGGTCACCGGTTCTTCCATGGGTTCAAATCTGGGCCGGCTTTTCGGAATGAATTATAAATCAATCATTACCTTGATAGGCTGCGGTGCTGCCGGTGCCATAGCCGGCATTTTCAAGGCCCCTGTTGCCGGGGTGGTATTCGGACTTGAAGTACTGATGCTGGACATCAGCATGTGGTCGATCATACCCTTATTAATATCGGCTGTAACAGGCGCTTCAATTTCGTATTTATTTCTGGATAAGGGAGCGACCTTACATTATCCCCTTCAGGGAACATTCAATCTGCAGAATATTCCCTGGTATATCGTGTTGGGTGTCTTTACCGGATTGGTCTCCCTGTATTTTACCAGGGTAACCATCTGGATAGAATCTTTATTTTCCAGAATCCGCAACCGATGGATGCGTCCACTTACCGGTGGTCTTGTGCTGGGGGTGTTGATCCTTGTTTTTCCCTTGTTTTACGGTGAAGGATATGATATCCTGAATATATTCCTCGAGGGCAGTATCGGTGACAATAGCCCGGGTAGCCTCTTTTACGGACAGCAGAACAATCTGTTCATGTTCATGCTCTTTGTGGTACTTGTTCTTTTGTTCAAGCCTTTGGCCATGACTGCCACCACAGGGGGCGGCGGGGTGGGCGGTATATTTGCCCCCACCATGTTTATGGGTGGTTTTACCGGATATCTTGCTGCAAGGATACTGAATTTGTTTGAATTCATCAGGTTCCGGAAAAGAATTTCATCCTTGCCGGTATGGCAGGACTTATGGCAGGTGTATGCATGCGCCGCTGTTCGCCATATTTCTCATTGCCGAAATTACCGGGGGATATGTGCTTTTCATTCCCCTGATGATCACTTCGACCATATCCTTTATCACCATCAGGTATTTTGAGCCACATTCCATTTATACCCACCGGATTGCCAAACGGGGAGAACTGATCACCCATAACAAGGACAAGGCCATACTTACCCTGCTGGAAATGAACAAACTGATTGAAAAGGATTTTATACCGGTTTCGCCCGAAGATTCCCTGGGAAAACTGGTAAAATCTATTTCCCGTTCAAACGAAATCTTTTTCCGGTGCTTACCGGTCATAATATGCTTGCGGGTATTGTTTTACTCGACAGCATCCGGCATATCATTTTCAATACGGACATGTATACAGGGTATTTGTGCGTGATCTCATGCAACCTCCACCGACCCATATTTCACCCGGCGAATCAATGGAAAGCGTCATGAAAAAGTTCGAGGAGAACGAAGCCTGGAACCTTCCTGTGATCAACAACGGGGAATATATTGGCTTTCTGTCAAAGTCCAAGCTTTTTTCTTATTACCGGAAATGGCTGATAGAGATTTCGGATGAATGACTCTCACTGAAGTTGATGTTTTCAGGAATCCGGAAAACTCTGCCACAGGCCTGTGACTCATTTACGGGAAATTATTCGGTGGTTTTATAAAATTCTGATAAACTATTTCACAATTTATTTTTTACTGCTGCACAAAGCATTATTTTTGAAATAAATCAAAAATTATGCAATATGGAAAGGGATTCCCGCATTTTCGAACTTGATCAGGAAAGAAAATGAACGTCAGTTGCATGGTATTGAACTGATCGCTTCTGAAAATTTTGTGAGTGACCAGGTGTCTGGAGGCCATGGGATCATGCCTTACCAACAAATATGCTGAAGGATTGCCCGGAAAACGTTATTATGGCGGCTGCCAGGTAGTGGATGAAGTGGAACAGCTGGCCATCGACCGGATCAAGACAGTTGTTTAATGCCGTATGGGCAAATGTTCAGCCACATTCCGGCGCGCAGGCCAATGCAGCCGTGATGCTGGCGGTATTAAATCCTGGTGATAAATTCATGGGGCTTGATCTGTCGCACGGAGGGCATCTGTCCCATGGTTCACCGGTTAATTCTTCCGGAATACTTTATCATCCGGTTGCCTATACACTGAATCCGGATACCGGCAGGGTGGATTATGATAAAATGGAGGAGATCGCCCTCCGGGAAAAACCAAAACTGATCATTGCGGGTGCTTCGGCATATTCACGTGACTGGGATTATGCACGTATGCGTGCCATTGCTGATAAGGTGGGCGCTTTGCTGATGGCCGATATTGCCCATCCGGCAGGACTGATTGCCAAGGGTTTGCTGAATCATCCTTTTCCGCATTGTCATATTGTTACCACCACCACCCATAAAACCCTGCGGGGACCCCGGGGAGGATTGATCATGATGGGGATAGACTTTGCAAATCCCTGGGGATTTACAACTCCGAAAGGAGAAATCAAAATGATGTCGAACCTTCTTGATCTGGCTGTATTCCCGGGCATACAGGGAGGACCGCTGGAACATGTCATTGCTTCCAAAGCGGTTGCCTTTGGTGAAGCACTTACGGATTCCTACAAGAATATGTAATACAGGTGAAAAAGAATGCCGCCGTAATGGCCAAATGTTTTATTGATAAGGGATATAAAGTGGTTTCCAACGGAACCGATAACCATTCCATGCTGATTGACCTGCGTACCAAAGTTCCGGAGATCACGGGAAAGATGGTTGAAAACACCCTGGTAAAAGCGGATATTACCCTGAATAAGAATATGGTCCCCTTTGATTCACGTACCCCTTTCACTACTTCGGGCGTGCGGGTCGGAACACCTGCCATAACCACCCGAGGAGCAAAGGAAGATCCGATCGAAACCGTGGTGGAACTTATCGATGAGGTCATCATGCATATCGATGATGATAAGATCATCAATCCGTGCGGGAAAAAGTGAATAAGCTGATGAAGGATTATCCCCTGTTTGCCTGGTAATTTTCCTTAATCCTGCCGTGCATGGATTTTATCAACCTGGAATGGTATCAGTATATACTGATCATTGGAGCCGGCCTCATAGCCGGCTTTATTAATACACTGGCCGGAAGCGGTTCACTACTGACACTGCCATTGCTGATCTTTATCGGCCTTCCTCCCAACGTGGCCAATGGCACAAACCGCATTGCCATTATGCTTCAAAGCCTTGTCGGGTCCTATGGTTTCAGGAAACAGGGTACGCTCGATCTGAAAGCGGGCTTGCTGCTTGGAATACCCTCAGTTATCGGATCCGTGGCAGGTGCGATGATTGCACTGGCCATTAACAGCAAGATGATGGAGAGAGTTAGTGGGAGTGCTTTTAATAGTGATGTTCTTTATTGTTCTTTTTAAACCCGAAGTCTGGCTGAAGGGCAAAACGGATAAGGGTATAACGGGATCACTGTGGCTGAATATCCTGGTATTTTTCCTGATTGGCGTTTATGGTGGTTTTATTCAGGCCGGTGTAGGATTCTTTCTGCTGGGTGGTCTGGTATTGGGTGCCGGGCTTGATCTGGTAAGGGCAAATGCCATCAAAAATTTCCTCGTTTTTTTGTATACACCCTTTGCGCTGGCCGTTTATGTCATTGGTAACCAGGTTGATTATAAGGCGGGCTTAATATTGTCCATCGGGAGTATGGCCGGAGCCTGGTTGGGCACGAGATCGGCCGTGAGCTGGGGACCTGTATTTGTCCGGTACGTATTGCTGGTGGCCGTGCTGGTTTCTGCGGTGCAGCTTTTATTCTTTTAATCTACTGCAGTTTGAAATGATAGGTTATGGTTCCGACCTGCCTTTCGGGAGCATCATTTTTCAGGTTGAATTTTGATTCGAGGGCTGCCTTTTTTGCGGCAGCATACAAGGTATTGTCCACAATGGTTGAACCTTTTACGCCCGGGGTTGCACTGATGACCTTACCGCTCGCGGTTAACCGAAATTTCAACCACCACGATCCCTTCTTTCTGAATATTGAATTCAGGCTTTTGCAGATGCACCGGATTGCGTCCGTTAAGGTTAGACGACAATGCCGCTCCGCCTCCAAGTCCTTTTGAATAGTTATCCGATTCCGTTGTGCCGGTTGGGTCGCCCATATTCCCTGAACCTTTATAAATGCCTTCGGAGGTTCCGGATTCAGTGGTGGATTGTCCGCTTACTTGGAATACAGTGCCTTTGTATTTACTGTAGGGGTTTTGGGCTGTGATGCAGCCGGTTTGACTGCACGGCTTTGGAGACTGGTTTTTTGTCCGGCTTTTTGACCGCTTCGGGTTTCTTCACTGCAGGAGCTTCTTCAAAATCCTGTGTCAGAATGCCTTCTTCGGTTTCGGCAGGCTGAGCAGCGGGTGGCTTCCGCTGCAGTCATGCTGATTGTTCAAGGCAGGTTCATCAGGACCCCCTGCACTTTCCACATCACCAAAATTGATCAGAATTCCGCCTTCGGAGGATGTTGGTTTTGATAGGGGATATAAGTAAACAGAAGAATCAGCACAATAATATTGTGAATGATAACCGTGCCCAATATGCCATATTGCCTTTCTGTCATGGAGGTTATTATTTGGTTTCGGGACTGGTGGCCAAAATCACTTTATAGTTGTTCCTCTTGGCAATATTCATTACCTCTACAATATATTCAATGGGAACCGATTTCTCCGCATGAATGGCAATGATAGGATCTTCCGTTTTACCAATTTTCTGCCGGAGCATGGGTTCGAGCTGGGAAAGATCAATAGGGGTTTTTTCCAGATAAAAAACCAATATCCTTTGTAATGGAAATGGTGGTGATCGGTCTGCTTGACGTCTGGCTGTTGCTCTGGGGAAGAAGCAGTTTGATTGCATTGGGTGCAACAAGGGTGGAGGTAAGCATAAAAAACAACAGCAACAGGAAAATAATATCTGTCATTCCTGCCACACTATAACTAACATCAACTTTATTTCTTGATCGTAATGCCATAATCTAAGTATCAAAAGGTCATTATTTTTTAACAGGCTCATTCAATAAATCCATGAATTCCATGGAATAGGCTTCAAGCCGGTTAACCAGTTCTTCAACACGGGCTACCAGATAATTATAAGCAAAATAAGCAGGTATACCCACCATCAGTCCTCCCACTGTGGTGATCAGCGCAATATAAATACCATTGGAAAGAACACCGATATCGAGACTGTTTCCGGCACTTGACATATCCATAAATGTTTTTACCATACCCAGTACAGTACCAAAAAAACCAAGCATGGGTGCACCGCCGGCACAGGAAGCCAGAATGGCCAAACCCTTTTCCAGCTTATAAATTTCAACCTGGCCGATATTCTGAATGGCTGTATTGATATCATTCAGCGGCCGCCCGATCCGGCTGACACCTTTCTCAATCATCCGTGCCAGCGGATTGTTGGTCGATTGGCACAGGCCAGTAGCAGAATCAATTTTTCCGTCATGGATGTAATCCTTGATCCGGTTCATGAAATTCTGATCAATTTTTCCGCATTCCGGATGGCCATAAACCGTTCAATAAAAACATAAACCGCAATAATGGAAAGTAATGCCAATGGGGATCATTACCCATCCGCCTTTAACGGCCAGGTCAAAATAAGAAACCGGGGCTTCATTGGTGGCAATGCTGGCGGCAAGACTATCTGCACTAGCTGGCTGACAACATTTTGTAATAAAACAAGCAACATATAGGTATTTTAGAATTCGCTAAAATTAATATAAACGACTAATACCGGGATTTATTTTTTCCACTTAGTTATTAACCGACCCATTATTACGGATTTTCCTCCGGATACAGGCAGTGTCTCTTCTTCCTTTTTTCCAAAAACTGATCCGCAGATATCGCCTCCATAGTTCACCCAACAGTATTGAATTCTTCCTTGTAGAAAGACCCCAATCCCTGGGTATAGGTGAGTTTTCATACAAGCATGTCGTTATTGATATGATTGTAGGTTTTAATCCTGAATTTGCCGTTTTTGTTATTTTATAATCGATATCAAATTCGCCGACAATATTGTCAGATGGCATCAGCAGCCGCATTGGTGGCCACATCCACACTGCCGTTTATGGTAAGCCGGTCATTAAACAACTGGGTTGAAAGCGCTACCTGAACCTCATCACTTTTCATTTCACGGTCGGACCGGTAATTGATACCGACATCCACATCATTGTTGATCTGCGAAAGCCAGTGACTGAGCTGGTTTGACAGGAATTCACTGGCATTTACTCCGGCCGCGCTGGAATAGGGAGAGGCAGCGAGGACTGTGCTGAGCTTGTCCCGGTCCGGATTGGTGCTAGGCACAAACCGGTTCAGCGTTAACAAGGAAATGAACTGCTTATTCAGCTCTTCACTTGAGGTAATGGCACTGCTAACCTTAAGCCGGGTTGATTCATCGGCATTGGGAAGGTAAATATCATATTTAACATCCGGTGACATCAGCTTGCCAGTCATGGTCACCCGGTCATGCACCACAATCTTTCCTGGTCATCATTCGTGTACCCAGCAAATCATTCAAGGAGGCTTTGGTCCGGTAATTGGCCACAATATCAATGCGTGGCGTCAAACGGATCGCCATTCCACCGGATACTTGCCGCCCGGTTCAATGTTGAGCTTCTTGTTAATGATGTTTTGAAGCGTGAACAGGTAATCACCTTCTTCAATGATATATTCCCCATACATCAGAAAATTGCCGGATGTATTGATCTTCATGTCGAGGTTGCCGTTTCCCCTGCCTTTAATGATATCACCCAGTTTGGGATCGAAAATGATCTGAACTTCGGCATCAGGAGTAACCGCGAGGTCAAAATTGATCTGCATTCCTGAAAGATCAACCTGATAATCGGTTTCTTCCGACTTCTGAGTTTTGCTTCGGCATATTCGTTACAATGGTAATAAATTGATATTCATTCAGTTTCCTGTGTTTGACAAGGGAATTTTGATACTGGTATTTTTATCGGTTGTGGCTGAAATATCCATGGTGATGTTTTTCGGCGGCCCTGATATCTTATAATACTCCTGTGGCATAAGCAGTTCCATAAAACAGCTTATTGTCGGCCTGGGTGGTATTCATGCACAGAAAATCCTGCGAACGGATCGTAAGGTCAAACTGAAAGTCCTTAGGTATTTGTTCCGGATGGCTCCCGATAAATAGGCGGAATTTCCCTTCGGATCATAGATCCTGACCTCTTTAAAATAGATATTGTTATTTTCAATCTGTACTTTTTCGGTGAAATTATACCGTGTTTGGAGATAATTGACCGTAAAAGTCGTTTTTTGAAGATTGAATTCGCCATTCAGCAAGGGTTTGGAAATGGTGCCGGTCAGGGTGGCTTTGCCTGATGCTATACCCCTCAGATCACTGAAAATTACACTTACATAAGGATTGAAAAGATTTAGCCTCAGCTTGTCAAGTTCACAGTTAAAGTCGAGCTTGCCCTGTTCGGCCGGTAAATATTCTCCTTTAATTCCGATGGTTTTAAGGTTATCCCGCATGGCATGTGCCTTTACATCCAATGCTTTCCGATCATCATCCCAGATGGAGTTGATTTCGCATTGCCCAGCATCTCATCGTTAATGATCAGACTGTCGATATTTAATAGGCTGGTAAAGAGGGTATTGGCATAAACATTGGTAACAGAGGCATTGCCGTTCAGTATGCCGCCCAAATTAAAACCTGAGGCATCCGTAATGCCATTCAGATTGCCCAGGTTGAAATGATTAAACACCAGATTCAGTTCATCTGCCGGATTTTCTGACATAGCTCCGTCGATGTCTGAAATACTCGTTGCCATGATTGATTACCAGGTTATTGAACCTGATGTGGTGCTGTCAATACTGTTATTTGCCGGGTTGAATGGTCCATACGGTATCATTGGTAATGATGGTGGCCGGGAACAGATCAATTTCAACATGGGGAGATCGATTCCCTGCCTGTCTTGATATTTTAGCCAGGGCAGCTGATATTGCCTCTGTAGTGCAAATCCTGCCAATTGTTCCAACGCAGTTGAATTCCCGCTGTATCATTTGCCGCATTGGAAAGTACAGTAAAATTTTCCAGCTTAATATTATTACCCAGAGTAAGATTTTTGCCTCCGGCTTCAATATTCAGAGAATCACCATTCCCATTCACCATAGCAGTCATATTGTTCCATGCAATACTTTTGGCAGTTATCTTCGGCGATTCAACACTGATTTAGAGCATGTCTGGTTTTCGGGCTTGTAGGAGAGAATCAGTTGCTGTTCTCGGCAATACCATAGTCAGGCAGAAAGAAATCGAACAAGGGTTTTACATTTTTTATCGTGGCCACAAGTCAAAATTATATTTAATGCGATGGTTTTCGAGGCCGATGAATCCGACAGGGCCGGCAAATAAGACAATATAGAAATGCTGAGGGTTTCACCTATTTTACTCAGTTCATAATTTCCGGTGAGGTCTGCATCGATAAAGTCAGACCTGAGCTGAAGCTGGTTATTTCCGGACATATTCTCCGCAACGATACTGAAATCATAAATCTGCAATTGTTTATCCTTTTTGACAAACAGGGAATTCAGCAGTTTAACTTCTCCGTTCAGGCTGTTGATTGAATTACCACGTGCATTGGCGATCAGATAGAAGGAAGCTCTGAAATCGGGATCGGATCTGTCGAGGTTCAAAGCATATAGATTGGCATCGGTAATATTTGCCGTAAAATCAAAAGCGGGCAATGAATCAGACAGGTTCACCTTCCCCAGGAATTCGAGTTCAATATTGGGATCATGAATATTTACAGATCCGTTATAGGTTTTGTTTTCAAGGTTGCCGGACAAATTGATATTGGTATATTCGTACTGTTTGAATTCGAAATCGCTGGATCATCCCTTTAAGGAGGCATCGATGGATTTGCCTGCCAACGTGGCCCCGTTAATGGTGGCGGAAAGACTGATTTTGCCAACATTTTTTGAGGCATCCAAGCAGGTGCGCCCAGATCAAAATCCTGCGCAGTTAAGTTTTCCTTCAAAGTCCAAGTAATTGGAAGTATCTGGCCTGAAAAGCAGGTCGGTATTTAACAGTCCCAAGGCCGGTGTTGAATTTCCCATAGGCTACAAAATCATTGATAAATCCGGTAAAATTGCCTTATAGGTAATCAGTCCAAGTTTATCCAACTTGTTCCGGGAGCTTAATGTTCCGTTGCTGCCGGGCAGCTACAGTGCATTCAATGTCGGCATGCTGAGGTGGTCAATTCTTTGATATCGGCAAGTATAAATGTTTCCCGGATGTCCGGCAGACCCTCAAAATTCAATTCTCCTTCCAGTCTTGAATGATTGCCGAACCCAATTCAAGGTTTTTCCCTTTCAGATTGCTTACAGGTCCGGTAACCTGTCCGGAAAGGTAAACCACTGATTGATATTCTGAAAGACGGGGCAAAAAACCCGATGTCATGAAGATTGACAGTGGAATGAGCAAGGTCGACCCTGAGTTTGACAAACCGGATAAACGAATCTGCTTTGAACTGCTCCCAGTTCTTGAAACGAAGTGAAATCTCATCGACCTTTAATGTCAGAAGCAGGTGTTTTTAGATTTATATCTCGGAAAGACAGAAATGTTTTGCTCTGGCTGAAATCTCCCGATAGTTTTTCGAGAACTGAAGCCGCTTTGTTCTTTAAAGCGAAGCGATTTGATAAAGAAAGAAAGTGAATCTTTAGAAGGGTTGAAGCGTTTGATATCGGCATTCAATACCGGATAACCTGTATATCGGTATAGTTCATTCCGTATTCCACAGGCTGGGTATAATAGTTTTTAAGGCTGAAACTGACTGTCCCTGCATTCTGATGTTATTGAACTTGACGTTCCATCCGCCCTTCCCTTTGCCATCCCCTTTAAATTTATCAATAAATAGTTCAGATTAAGGTTATTGGCTGAATCAATGACAAGACCAATAAAGGCCTTATCGAGATTGATACTGCCGATTGAGATCTCCTGTTTTACGGGATTAACATTCGAATGCCGGCTGTAAGACTTTTCACATATAATAGCGTATCCCCCGAAAAATCCTCCAGATAAACATCATTTAACCTGATCCGGTAAAGAAAGGACATATCAATTTTGCTGATGGTGAACTTGGTCTTCAGGTTTTCCGATACAACACTGCATGATACGGTTTGCCAGTTCGGTCTGTATACGGTTGCTTTGAAGCAAAAGAAATGCTGTTGCCGGAACGGCAAAAACCAACAACAGCAAAATAGCTGTTATTTGTACTAACTTTTTAATAATTTTGCGGCTTCGCATAGTTCACAACGCCAAAATTGCAAAAAAAGTTTAATCCATCATAATTTATTGTGTCAAATGAAAATAACCATTCTGGGAATTGAATCATCGTGTGATGATACATCTGCAGCCGTTGTTGAGAATGGTTATCTTCTTTCAAACAGAATTGCCAATCAGCAGGTGCACAAGGAATATGGAGGAGTGGTGCCTGAACTGGCTTCAAGGGCACACCAGCAAAATATTATTCCGGTAGTTGATGCGGCATTGAAAGAAGCAGGCAAGACTACCGCTGATATCAATGCAATTGCCTATACCAGGGGACCCGGATCTGATGGGCGCTTTGCTGGTGGGATCATCATTTGCAAAGGGATTGGCTTTATCGCTTGGATGTTCCATTAATAGATATAAACCATTTGCATGCCCATATTCTTTCGGTTTTTATTGCCCGGAAATGAAAACGGAAACCGTTTCCGGATTTCCCTTTCTTTGCCTGTTGGTTTCAGGAGGACATACCCAACTGGTGGTCATGAAAAACCATCTGGAGATGGAGATTATTGGTCAAACTATTGATGATGCTGCCGGTGAGGCTTTTGACAAATGCGCCAAGGTAATGGGACTTCCTTATCCGGGAGGCCCCTTGATTGATAAATTGGCCAGAGAGGGAAATCCGCAGTGCATTTTCATTTTGCAAAAGCCGTGATAAAAGGACTGGATTTCAGTTTCAGCGGATTAAAAACTTCTTTTCTGTATTTTCTGAGGGATCAGTCTCAGGAAGATAAGAATTTCATCAGTCGATCATAAGAATGATCTTTGTGCTTCCATACAGAAGGCAATCATTGAATCGCTTACGCAAAAGCTGATAAAGGCATGCAAAAGAAACCGGAATCAATGAAATTGCCATTGCAGGAGGCGTATCGGCCAATTCGGGTTTGCGTGAAGCAGTTTACAAGCTGGGTGTCAAAAAAATTGGAACGTGTATATTCCGGAAATCCAGTATGCCACTGATAATGCTGCCATGATTGCCATCACAGGTTATTACAAATTCCTGAACAGGCAGTTTTCATCGCAGGCATATCACTCCGGTGGCCCGATTTGATCACTTTAACCAGCCTTATTTCAGCATTCGTCAAAGGAATAAACGCTATTGGTCAATTTTAATCCATTGGTTTATAACAGGTTAACAGTGATTCGCTGGTTTTATGTTTCCTTTATTCATGAACCAAACAGCATCTGATAGGATATTCGGAAGTGATTTTACAAGGCTAAGTTTCATAGGTATGCCTTAGCTACTTAACGAATATTTATTATAAATTTGTTATAACTGGTATATTTTTGAATGTATACGGTAACATTTTATCTAACTGGGCGTATAGTCTTATATGAGCATTTTATATTTTATTTTATGGATAATCTGCTGATAGAAAGTACAAAAAAAACCCCTGATGTTGCCTTTAATGTCGACGGCAGGATGAGGATCAGCGGACGCTCTATACCTGAAGATGCCTCGAAATTTTATGATGATCTTTTCGAATGGGTTTATTATTATTGCCAGAATCCTCCGGAATCCACCACCGTTGATATCGAACTGGAATATTTCAACAGTGGTTCCTCAAAAGCTTTGCTGCACATCCTCAGGGCCCTTGCCGAAATTGTCAAAAAAGGGCAACAAACTCACCATCAACTGGTATTATGAAGAAGGAGATGATGATATCATGGAAAGGGGAGAATACTATGAATCCATTCTGGAAATAAAATTCAATTTTATTGAAACTGACTGACTAAAAAGGCCTTCTGATTATTACCATTCTGAATTACTTTCTTTTCCATTGTTTTATATAATCGTAAGGAATCTTTTGATATTTTCAGTGTTAAAGCATGCCTGCGTGTTCCCCTGGTACCCAACAGGTAAGCATAAGGCTGCATTCCGGGTACTTTCTTTGAGTATAATATTCAGCATAGCCAGAAAGGGAATCGCCACCAACATGCCGGGTATTCCCCATATCATGGCACCCGCAATCAATCCCAGAATGATAATAAAAGGATTGATGCGGATGTTGTTCCCGACAATATTGGGAGAAAGGATATTATTCTCAACGAAGTGAATAATATAAACAAAAATGGCAATCCGTAAGGCATATACCTGCGAATCTTCTGTTAGCAATGCAAAAATAAAGGGTATAGAGCCACCGATGAAATTACCAAAATAGGGTATAAAGCTGAACAGGGCAGAAATAACACCCAGCAGCAAAGGGTATTGGATGCCGATAAGCAGCAGTCCTATGGCATTAAAAAAACAAAGAATCAAAACCACCGTGGTCACGCCCAGCATATACCGTGTGACTACATTGGCAATTTCACGCAGTACCTCAATGGCAATCAGTCTGTTCTGCCTTCCTACGATTTTCAGAAAGAAATAGGCAAATTTGGTCCGGTAATACAGGAACAGAAAAACATACACCGGTTGCATGAGAATTACAAAAATGGTTCCGGTGGTGGCAGAAAAGATCTTTTCCGACTGCGTACCGATATCAAAGATCTGGGAGACCAGAAAATTCTTGAATCTTTCGGCAGGGATCCCAAATTCACTTTCGATATAATGTTGCATCCTTTCAATATGATCGATGGTTTTTTCCCTGAAAATAGGGCAAGTTCATCCATAAACAGGTTGATGCGTTTAAGAACAAATATGGCCAGAAATACAAACAAAGCCAAGGCCAGAATGATCGGCAAAAGGATGGAAAGATCCGGGGCATTCCCTTCTTTTCCAGAAAATTGACAATGGGATAAAGCATGTAGGCCAGCAAAACGCCAAAAGCCAGAGGATAAAGAAAATCTTTGGCCATAATCAAACCATAAATCACCAGGATTATGGCAAGCAGGAAATAGGTCAGGCGCATGCCTATAAGCTTACTATCCATAAAACATGTTTAGTATACTGTAAAGATAGTGATTGTTACCGGTAATTTGGATTTACTGATTTGCTGATTTGATGATTTAATCGATTTACCAATCATAATCACCAATCGCCAATCACTAATTGCAGTATTACTCTTCCACAATCAGATTCCGGATCCGTTCAATTTGCATTTGTTTGTTCACTTCGCGCAGATTTCTGTGCGGTTTCGGTAAAATACTGATGTCCGGATATGAATTTCATTTGAAGTGTATTCCAGTCATTTAGCGATTTGATCATCGATCGTTCCTTAAACTCCATGAACAGGGTATTGGAAACAGGAATCATATCACTGCGTCCCAGGTAATCGAGATCGGCATCACACATGATTTCTTCCAGTTTGTTCGCAGGTTTCGGGGGAAGTTTGGTGGCCATGATCAGCTCACAAATGGTGTCGATCTGGGAAGTGATATAATAATATTCCGGTAGGATTTCCCGGGCAACCAGGCAACTGAAATATTCATGGTTGTCGTAGGAGATGGTATGGCCGGTATCATGAAACAAGGGCAGCGGTTTTAAGCAACAAAAATTCTTCATCTGTAACGCCTTCGCCCAGACCGATTAATTCAACCTGCGTGACAACATCCACTGTGTGTTTGATATTGTGATAATACAGACTCTGGGGCAATTCCTTTTCAAGCTTGTCAAGAATAATTCCTGCAGATCGGTAAATTGAATCAAACCAAAACGTATGCTGAATCTTTTGTTGGGAATAATACCCTTTCCCTGCAGGGAATAATCCGGTTTAATGCTTTTTACGGTATAAAGGGGTATTTCTCCCTGGTATTTAACAGGCATCTTGTTAAAATACTCACAATGAAAAAGGTCTTTCACCAATTCATAGGTTGTTGCTGAAATAAGAATATTTGCCGTCCTCGCAAAATTGTCTGATGCGGGCGGCCAGGTTAACGGTGTCGCCTTTAACCTCATAATGGGGCTTCTTTCGGCCTGAAACATTTGCAACAACCGTTCCGGTATGAATGCCGATTCTGAGCTTCCAGATTTTACCGGTTTCGCAGGTACGCTGCAAATCACTAAAATAATATTGCATTTCAACAGCTGCCAGCAATACTTCGATGGTGATTGGTGATGTTTTTGTTGGGAATTCCTCCGATACACATGAGCGAATCGCCAATGGTCCGGATGTTCTTTACCGCAAACTTCGAAACAATTTGCTGTAGTTTAATGAAAATCTCATCCAAGGAATCAACCACAAGTTTTGGATCCATTTGCGGGGAGAAATGCTCGAATCCCAGAACATCAGCATATAATACCGTGGCGGTCCGGTATCGTATCAGGGAAGTTCTTTTTTCATTAATGGCTTTGCCGGAAGATTCCACATTGCCGATTTTGGTCAGCAGTTCCCTGTACTTTTCTACTTCATGGGCAAGATGTTCATTTAGCTTGTTAAGATCTTCATTTTCAGCCGAGAGTGATTTGTTCTGAATGATAATATCGGCGATATGCCGCAGTATTCCTGTTTTCTTTTTTGGCATGAATGTTAAGTTTGGAATCTTGATTTCCCCGACTGAATTTTAAATTACAATTCTTTTACGTAGCAGTAACACAAAAAGGTTTACTAATTTTGACATCCTGATGAAAAGAATTGATGATTGAAGAACTATGGAATTTAAGCTCACTTCTGCCTATTTTCCTACCGGTGATCAGCCCGAAGCGATCAGGCAACTGATCACGGGACTGAAACGGCAGGATAAATACCAGACCTTGTTGGGTGTAACAGGGTCAGGGAAGACCTTTACCATGGCCAATGTGATCGCTGAAATCAAGCGGCCCACACTGGTGCTGAGTCATAATAAAACACTGGCAGCCCAGCTTTTTGGGGAATTCAAACAGTTTTTTCCTGAAAATGCCGTAGAATACTTTGTTTCCTATTACGATTATTATCAACCCGAAGCTTACCTCCCGGTAACCGATACCTATATTGAAAAAGATCTGTCGATAAACGATGAAATCGAAAAATTGCGATTAAGTACAACATCCTCTTTGCTTTCAGGCAGAAGTGATGTTATCGTTGTATCATCGGTATCCTGTCTGTATGGCATCGGCAATCCGGAAGATTTTCACAGCAACACAGTAATATTGAACAGTGGCATGCTTATTGGCCGGAATGTATTTCTGCGGAGACTTGGTGGATAGCCTGTATTCCCGCAATGAAAATGAATTCAATCGGGGTAATTTCAGGGTCACCGGAGATACTGTGGATGTTTATCTGGCATACAGCGATTATGCTTACCGCATAACTTTTTGGGGAGATGAAATAGAAGAGATCAGTACGTTTGATCCGTTCCAGTGGAAAAGCAATTGAGATACTTGAACAGGCCGCTATTTATCCGGCCAATATTTTTGTCACCACCAAGGAAAGAATGCAGCAAGCCCTTGGCCAGATACAGGTAGATATGGGCAAACAGGTTGAATATTTCAAGGAAATTGGCAAATACCTTGAGGCCAAACGACTGAAGGACAGGGTAACCTATGATCTCGAAATGATGCAGGAACTGGGTTATTGTCCGGGGATTGAAAACTATTCACGTTATTTTGACGGCAGTCCTCCGGGTCAGCGGCCATTTTGCCTGCTGGATTACTTTCCGAAGGATTTTCTCACGATAATTGATGAAAGCCATGTGACCATACCACAGATCAGGGCCATGTACGGAGGTGACCATTCCAGAAAACAGACCCTTGTGGAATATGGATTCAGAATGCCTTCAGCCATTGACAACCGGCCGCTTAAATTTGAGGAATTTGAAGACCTTGTCGGTCAAATGGTCTATGTGAGTGCGACCCCGGCTGACTATGAACTGGAGAAATGTGAAGGCGTTATTGTTGAACAGCTGATCCGTCCTACCGGCTTGCTGGATCCCATCATTGAGGTCAGACCAGGCCTGAATCAGATTGATGATCTGATGAAGGAAATCAGCCGGAATATCAGCAACAAAGATCGTATCCTGATTACCACACTGACCAAAAGAATGGCCGAGGAACTATCCGAATTATCTGCCGCGGTTGAATATCAAATGCCGTTATATTCATTCGGATATCGAGACACTTGAACGCATCGAAATCATGGAAGGATTAAGAAGCGGAACCTTTGACGTACTCGTTGGTGTGAATCTTCTCCGCGAAGGACTGGATCTTCCTGAAGTCTCCCTGGTTGCTATTCTGGATGCGGATAAGGAAGGATTCCTGCGTTCGGAACGTTCCCTGACACAGACTGCGGGAAGGGCCGCACGGAATCTGAACGGTAAAGTAGTCATGTACGCCAATACCATGACTGATTCCATGCGCAGAACCATTGAGGAGACCAACCGAAGACGGGAGAAACAATTGGCCTACAACGAAATGAACAATATTACCCCTCAGCAGATCGTAAAAGCGGCATCCAACATTCTGAACGATATCCGCAAGAAAACAGGAGAAAAACAGGTATATGTGGAGCCGCAGAAAATTGATATTGCTGCGGATCCTGTGGTACAATACATGAGCAGGGAAGCGCTTGAGAAAGCAATGGAAACTGCAAAGAAATCCATGGAAAAGGCAGCATCAGAACTAAATTTTATCGAAGCGGCACGGTATCGTGACGAGATGCTGGCCTACAGGAATATACTCAGTGAAAAGTTAAAAGTAAAAGTGAAAAGAAATGAAATGAATGAGAAAAGTGAAAATAATTCGCTTAATTTGCGCAAAATTTATTTTATGGGAAAAGTATCAGATATTTCCAGGGGGAATTTTGTAAGGTATAATGGCGAACTTTCCATGGTTCTCGAATATGAGCACCGCACTCCGGGTAACCTCCGGGCTTTTTACCAGGTAAAGATGCGAAACCTGAAATCCGGAAGATTAATCGAGCAACGATTTCGCCCTGATGATGATATGGAAATCGTAAGGGTGCATTTTAAGGAACAGCAGTTTCTATACATAGATGGTGGCAATGTGGTTTGCATGGACACGGAAACATTTGACCAGATTCATGTACCCAAAGAAACCATTGGCGCAGGCATCGATTTGCTGAAAGAAGGCGCAAATATTAAGGTGTATTTCGACGGCGAAGAACCGGTATTTGCCGAATTACCGGTAAGTGTTGAAATGGAAGTTACCTATACCGAACCTGGCATGAAGGGCGATACGGCTACCCGTACCCTGAAAACAGCCACCATTGAAACCGGTGGACAGGTAAAAGTACCGCTGTTTATCAATATCGGTGATCGGATAAAAATCGACACCCGCACCGGCGATTACATTGAACGCTGCAAATAACCTGTTCAAATTCCTGTTATTACGGGCACTCTTTGAAACTTTTGTCATATTGGATCATGGCTCTCTCGCTCATCCCCATGCTGCTGAAACCACCGTCGTGGAATAGATTCTGCATGGTAACCTTACGGGTAAGGTCAGAAAACAAGGTGACACAGTAGTCAGCACAATCATCGGCTGTTGCATTGCCCAAAGGAGACATCCGTTCGGTAAAATCGATCAGGGAATCAAAGCCAAAAACACCACTTCCCGCTGTTGTAAGGGTTGGCGACTGAGAGATGGTATTGATCCGTATCCTTTTCTCCCGTCCATAGATATACCCGAAACTTCGGGCGATGGATTCCAGCAACGCTTTGGCATCAGCCATGTCATTGTATCCAAAAAGTGTTCTCTGGGCAGCAACATAGGATAAGGCCACAATAGAGCCCCAGTCATTCATGGCATCCATTTTGCGACATACCTGAATAACCTTGTGAAATGACAAAGCGGAGATATCAAGTGTTTTCAGGTAGAAGTCATAGTTGATATTATCATAGGGAATCCCTTTCCTGACGTTTGGTGACATTCCAATGGAATGCAACAGGAAATCAAATTTACCCCCAAAAAATGCTACGGATTTATTTACCAGGTTTTCCAGATCTTCCGTACTGGTGGCATCGGCTGGAACCACAATACTGTTGCAGGTTTTAGCCAGTTCATCAATTTCCCCCAACCGCATGGCCACAGGAGTATTGGTGAGCACAATCTGAGCGCCCTCAGCATGAGCCCTTTCTGCAACTTTCCATGCAATTGACCTTCATTTAAAGCACCAAAGATGATGCCCTTTTTCCCTTTAAGCAGATTATATGCCATATCAATATTGGTTTGTTTAATTGGATGCAAAGATACACTTTGTCTTGAATTGTGAAATTATTTAGAAGAGGTTCAAATAATCAACAGGATAGGATTCAATTGCCAAGCAAGGCCCTGGCGTTCTCTAAGGCAGCATTTGTGATTTCTTCACCACTTAGCATTTTGGCAATTTCAATATGTCTTTCTTCGGGAGTTAATAGTTTCATGTGAGTCACCGATGTTTTTTCATTGTCGGTTTTATACACCAGGTAATGATATTTTCCTTTGCTGGCAACCTGGGGCAAATGGGTAATATTGATGATCTGCATCTTTTCCGCCATCCGGTTAATGATATTGCCCACCCGTTCCGCAATTTCGCCGGAAACGCCGGTATCGATCTCATCAAAAATGATCGTTGGCAGCCCGGTAGAATCAGACATCAGCGATTTTACGCAGAGCATAAGGCGTGATAATTCACCGCCGGAAGCTACACGGGCAATATCCTGAAGCGCCATGTTTTTATTGGCCGTAAACAGAAACTGGATTTTATCCGCACCAAATTCATTGAAGTCTTCAGTTTTTTCCAGCAAAATGCTGAATCCTGCGTTCGGAATCCCAACTTCATGCAACATGTCAATCACACGCTTTTCAAAAGAAGCAAGAACCTTTTGCCGCTGAAGGGTAAGCTTGTCTGCCAAATCACTTAAAACAACACGGGATTCTTTCATCCTTTTTTCCATTTCCTCCAGGTTAAAATCAAAGGAGTTTATCTCTTCAATTTTTTCTTTCAATTGATTGCCGGATGGCAATGAGTTCAGAAAGTGCGGAGACCCTGTGTTTTTTTTCAAGGCTGTACAAAAGGTTTAGCCGGTCATTCACCTGCGCCAGGCGGCCAGGATCATAATCATCTGACTGTTCATGGTCTCAATTTCCTGGGCCACATCCTTAATTTCAATATAGGCGGATTCGATCCGCAAGGAAAGATTTTCTTTTTCATGCAGAAACTTGCCGATACTTGTGCAGGGCACTCATGAGCATTCCTTTAATTGCTGCAACACTGAATTGCTATCGCCCTGCAGCAGGGAGGCTGCAGCCGTTAAACCGGTTTTGATTTCTTCAGCATGGGTAAGCTTTTCCAGTTCGAATTCAAGTTCTTCCTGTTCACCTTCGTGTAGCCGGGCTTCAGCGAGTTGAGTATACTGAAACTGGTAATAATCGAGGTCGGATTTGGAACGTCCGGCTTCATCGGCCATTTGCCGGTATTGTTTTTGCAGATCCTTAAATGCGTGAAAATGCTGACCGGTATGCTTCCAGGAGACTCCTGATTTTGTGCATAACTGTCGATTACCTTCATCTGAAAAAGACTGTCAGCCAAATTCAGATTCTGATGTTGAGAGTGAATATCAATAAGTTTGATTCCGAATTCAGTAAGCATTTCAAGGTTACAGGCAAATCATTGATAAAGGCCCGTGATTTCCCGAAGCGGCTGAAATTTCCCGTCGTGACAATGGTTTGATCATCATAATCAATGCCTTTTTCAGTAAAAAAATCCATCCAGCCCATAACTGTTGAATATCAAAAGTGCCTTCAACAAGGCACTTTTTTTCTTTATCAATAAAGTACTGATGTATCGGCACGTTTGCCAAGAATAAGTGACAATGCGCCCAGAAGAATGGATTTTCCGGCTCCTGTTTCACCGGTAATAATGGTCAATCCTTTCCTGAATTCAATTTCAAGTTTACTGATAAGCGCATAATTCTCAACAACCAGGTTGCAGAGCATAAACAAACGGATTATAGATGCAAGATAGCAAACATTATTGTGATGAAGTCATAATCTTGCGGTATTTGTCGCCATGGGTCGGATCAATCTGGTTCAGCACGGCCATGACCCGTCTTTTTTCATCATCCGTGGCTCCCTGGAAGATACTGACAAACTCATCTGATTTGGCATCAAGAATAACCTGAAGAAAATGCATGAAACGGATCGGGACGGCTTCGAGTATACATCCTGCAAAAGAATCAGGCTTTCCGCAATAGTTCATGCGGCCATCCATCGGCTTTATCATACATCATGTCCAATCCCTGTCGGTGATAATTATAAATAAACTCCCTTACCGGTGCATATTCTTCATTCAGTATATTATTGATCAGCCAGTAACGGTTTCTCCGGCTTGTGCTTTCTCCTGCCCGCCATCCTTTTTCATTGGCATTTTGGGCATTGTTAACGATTTTTTCCGCTTTTTGAAAGAACTCAGTTCCGGACTTCAGACCGAATGAATCAAAATCAAGTCCAAGAATAATATTGGCATAAAATGCCAGCATGGAGGTCAGGTTTGAAAGATGGGAAGTTTCACTGAACTCAAGGGGTTGAAATTCAACATACCTGAAATCAAGATCATTGTCCAGGTAATTAACAAGCACAGTATTAAATGAGGAATTAAAAACAGGTCGCCTGACCTGTATCTGAAGTGTTCCTTTGAACTGATCACCTGAATAATCCTGTATATTAAACAGCATGCTGCATTCAATACGCTCATTGGTGGCAAATTTGTAATTTGACCATGCCCTTCCGTTGATAAATTCATTGATGGCACCCTGCAGGGTTTGAAATACCTGTCTGTTGGTTCCCTGGACCTGTGGCTGGTGATCTGAATATTGCACCGCAATTCCTGACGCGCTCAGAGAGCCGGCATAAATAAGAACGGCTAAAAATGAGTAATAACCTTTTCATCACCATAACAAATGGATCTAAATATTGAACAATATCAAATGCTACTTCTTGCTTTGTTTTTAACTCAAAATCGTACTTTTTTATTGTTTTTATCGATAATGGTTATTTTATTGGTGTCGCTGTTGAATCCAGAACCTTTATCCTGTAAGGAGTTGAGCACGATGAAGTCAAAGTTCTTTTTTTTCAGTTTTGCCTGTGCATTGACCATTTCATTTTCGGTTTCAAGCGCAAATCCGACAAGGAACTGATGGGACTGTTTCATTTTGCCCAGTTCGGCAGCAATATCAGGATTGGGTTCAAGTTCAACAATCAGATTTCCGGATTTCGTTTTATTTTATGGTCACCGGTGATTTGGGCCGGTAATCGGCAACAGCAGCGGAGAGAATGGCTCCGTCTGACTGCTTTGAAAGCAGGAAAGACACTTTGATAGCATTTCCTGTGCTGTCTGAACCGGAATAAATGGTTATATTCCCATGGTCGGGTTTAAGTGATACGGGGCCGCTCACCAGTATTACACTGAAAGCACCGCATCTGGCCAGAACTTCTGCCAGGGCAAATCCCATTTTCCCCGAGGAATAATTGCCAATGAACCGCACGGCGTCAAGCGGTTCATAAGGTAGGTCCTGCGGTTACCAGAATGGTTTTACCTTTTAGTTTTTGCTGTACTTTTTTTTTTACTGAAGAATCAAAGTGATTTTTCAGCGCAGCAACCAGCATTTCGGGTTCTTCCATACGTCCTTTCCCTATAAGGCCACTGGCCAGTTCACCCGTGGCGGGCTCCAGAATGATATTGCCGTAGGATTTCAGTGTTTCAATATTCTTTATGGTGGCGGGATGGTGAGCATGTCAAGGTCCATGGCAGGCGCAATAAATACCGGACAGCGGGCTGATAAATAAGTGGTAAGCAGCAGGTTGTCGGCAATTCCTGAGGCCATCTTGGCCATGGTGTTGGCAGAGGCAGGAGCAATCAGAAAAGCATCGGCCCAAAAGCCCAAATCAACATGGCTATTCCAGTCGCCATTAGACAGGATTAAAAAAATCGGTGAGAACCGGATTTTTTGAAAAGTGGCCAGGGTGAGCGGAGTAATAAATTCTTTGGCCAAGGGGGTCATGACCACTTTAACTTCGGCATCCTTCTTTCACAAGCAATCCTGATGAGCACAGCGGTTTTATAGGCTGCAATACTTCCGGTGACCCCGATTAATATTTTTTTTCCGCTCAGCATGGTAAGGAGAATGATTACTCAGCCTTGCGCACGTAGATCTGGTCGTTTTCAAATTCTTCCAGGGAAATGAGCGTATGCTTGGGCAACCTTTCATAGAACTTTGAAATCTCAATCTGTTCCCGGTTTTCAAAAACCTCTTCGAGATTATCGGTATAATTGGCAAATTCTTCCAGTTTCCGGTTCAGCTCCTCCTTTATTTCAATTGAAATCTGATTGGCGCGTTTAGAACAAATCATAACGGCTTCATAAATATTGCCCGTCTTGGCTTCCAGCATGTTCAAGTCACGCGTTACCGTTGTTGAAGGGGCCTTTGATTTCTTAAAATCTGTGTTTTGTTCCATTAATTATCAGTTAATTCTTTATCTGGTTCTTTAATATATTTTGAAGCATCCTGATAAATTTCATCGGCTTCCTTTTTGATTCTTGCTTTCCGGGAATTCAGCAATAAATGAATAATACTCATCAACAGTATCCTGGAACCGTTCGGTTTGTTTTGTGAAAATACTTTTAACGGCCAGCATGTATTTCGATTTCAGCAGCATGAACATAATTTCTTCCCGGTATTTCCGAATCGGGGAAATCAAGTCAGGCAATTGTTCAGTGCCACCATGGAGGCTTTGTAATCGTCAACATTATAATATAGCTGCGCAGCAATAAAAGCTTTTTCCATCAGTTTTTCATTCAACTCCCGGATGATCCGCTGACAATCTGCGACCCGCGGTGCTTGCAGGATACCTGATCATATATAGCCGGAATGCATCCAGGGCCAGGTAGGTGCTGGTCTGATCAAGTTCGGGCCGGGGTGACTGCAGATAATAACAATAGGCTTCCATGTAAGCAGCTTCCTGCAATAAAACGGGCTGTTTCCATAATGCGTGGACAAAATTGTTAAAATAATGTCCGGCAATAATATAATCATTGAGCTTATATTGCGACATGGCCTGATAGAAGTAAACCGAGTCTGCTTTCCTGGTTCCGCGCGTCAATGGCGCAAGCTGATCGAAAAGTGTACCGGCTTTTACATAATCACCTTTATTATAATATTAAAATGCTTTGGTGAACTTTAATTTCACATCCTCACTTTTCAATACCTTTTCATACTGGGAACAGGAAAATGCAATAAACCCGGCAAACAGAAATAATAAGACAGTATGGATACGATTTATCAACATCGCGCAAAGTTACAATTTTTTAACAAAATTCAATTTATTACACTTTAAATTTAAAACTCTCTAAAGTAATTCTTATTGTAATTGGTTACCATTTATCAAAAAAAACTACTTTTGCAGATCATTTTATTAACTAAATTTCTTTTGGTCGTGGATATATTTGACAAGATTAGCAGAAACAGAGGTCCTCTGGGACAATATCAAAAAATAGGACATGGGTATTTCATGTTCCCGAAACTCGAGGGTGAGATCAATCCCCGAATGATGTTCAGGGGTAAAGAAGTTCTAAACTGGAGTCTTAACAATTATCTTGGTCTGGCCAACCATCCTGAGGTTAGAAAAGCAGATGCCGAGGCAGCCAGGGAATACGGATTGGCTTACCCCATGGGCGCCCGGATGATGTCGGGACAAACCACAAAACATGAAGAGCTGGAAAGCCAGCTGGCGGATTTTGTTGGCAAGGAAGATGCCTTCCTGTTAAATTTCGGATATCAGGGAATGATTTCCATCATCGATGCGCTGGTAAACCGAAATGATGTAATCGTATATGATTCCGAATCACATGCCTGCATCATGGACGGTTTGAGGTTGCATATGGGAAAACGGTTTGTATTTCCCGCACAACAATATGCAGAATCTTGAGAAAGAACTGGAACGGGCTACAAAACTGGCTACCGAAACCGGCGGAGGGATACTGGTGATCACCGAAGGCGTTTTTGGTATGGCAGGTGACCTGGGCAATCTGAAAGCCATCGTTGAGCTGAAGAAAAAATTCAGTTTCCGGTTGCTGGTGGATGATGCACATGGTTTTGGTACCATGGGTAAAACAGGAGCCGGAACCGGCGAACATTTTGGCGTGCAGGATGAGATTGATTTGTATTTCAGCACATTTGCGAAATCCATGGCCGGTATCGGTGCCTTTATTGCTGCCAAGGAAGATGTGGTCAACTACCTGCGCTATAATATGCGGTCACAGACCTATGCCAAGTCACTTCCCATGCCTATGGTACTGGGAGCCATTAAAACGTCTGGAACTGGTAAGGACCCAACCCAATTGCGTGAGAAATTATGGACAGTAGTACGCGCTTTGCAGTCGGGATTCAAATCCAAAGGCTTCAATATAGGCAATACAGAATCTCCCGTTACCCCGATCTTCCTTTCAGGTTCCGTGCCGGAGGCTACCAATGTGGTGATCGACCTGAGGGAGAACTACAAGGTTTTCTGCTCCATTGTTATTTATCCGGTAGTTCCCAAGGATGTCATCATGCTCAGAATTATTCCCACTTCGTCGCACACGCTTGAAGATGTGAATTATACAATAAATGCATTTGCGGAGGTACAGGAAAAACTCAAAGCGGGCAAATACAAATCCGATAAAATAGCATCCGTACTGGGATAATATTTCCCAAAGCGGATCATGGATGTTGGGAAACACCCTTGAAGAGGTCTGAGATCCTTCAAGGGTGTTTTATTTTGTGGTATTACATACCGTTCTGGGCCGCATGCCTTGATTTAATGCCCAGGTATCCGCCATGATGTCTTTTGGCATATTCGGCTGCAGAAAATCCGATTCTTTTCATCAGTATGACCACAAGGGCATCTCCAATAACTGTCATAACTGTGGTGGAAGTGGTAGGCGTAAGCCCAAGCGGACAAACCTCCCGTGGATGCCCTGTGGAAATCGTGACATCGGCCAGACGGCCAAGATCACTATCGGGATTGCCGGTAATAACAATAATCTTCATACTATACCCCAGTCTCCTGGCCAACTCACAAAGCTCGATAATTTCCAGGGTTTTGCCTGAGTTTGAGATCAGCAAAAGGATATCATTGGGCTGAATTACACCAAGGTCACCATGCTGGGCATCGGATGGATGCAAAAAGACTGCCGGGGTGCCGGTAGCCGAAAAGGTGGTGGCAATGTTAAGGGCAATCTGACCCGCCTTCCCCATACCGCTGGCCACAACCTTCCCATTGTTTTTATGCACAGCCTCATAAATCAGATCGCAAGCTTTACTAAAACAATCGGAAACCGGAATATCTAGTACGGCGCGGGCTTCAGCTTCGAATATTTTCCTGACCTCGTTTATCATGGTTGGAATTTCTATTAGCGCACAAATATAGTAAATCGGTCATTAATCCGAAGGGAATTTAGTGAGGGGGTTGTTTGCTGCACAAGTTAAGCGGTTTGGGTACCAAAAAACTCCATGCTTTTTTCCGTGGAGAGGAATATTCTAATTATATAAAATAGGGGTGTAAAGTAAAAATATATATAAAAATACATTTACACCTATATAAAATATGGGTATAAAATATAAAAATATAATAAAATGAAATATAAAAGTAAAAAAATAGGGGTATGATAAAATAAATACTATATTTGCGGCATGATAATAGTATTCATTTAAAACTTACAGTTATGAAAAAGCAAAGGTTACTTTTTGCAGGGATGGTTGCCGTGATTATCCTCACAACAAACCAGGTAAAAGCACAGGATGAAGAATCCAAATCAAATTTCAGTGTTGGTGCAGATGTATATACGAATTATATTTTTCGTGGCACCAAATTAGGTCAGGGTCCTTCCCTGCAGCCCAGTGTTAAATTTGTAACCGGAGGATTAACCACTTGGCGTTTGGGGTGCATTTGATGCCGCGGATATGCGGAAACCGATCCATATTTGTCTTATTCATTTCCTTTTGGACTTAGTCTTTGGGGTTAACCGACTATTATCTATCCCGGCACTACCCTTATTTGAAATTTCTGATACAGCCGGCAGTCATGCGCTTGAAATAAATGCAGGTTTTCCAAAGGAGGATTGAGCATTAGTGCCAACTATATTGTAAACGAGGCCGGCGGGGTTGCATCAGGCTGGAGGTGATACTTATTTCCAGGCCGGATATGCATTTAAAAATTTCAATGTATTGGCCTCGGAGCAGGCGATGGCTGGCACACATCCGATCGAAATTTAATATTCTGCAATGTAGGCATTGGAACCAGCAAAGTAATAAAAATAACGGACTACTTTCTCTATTCCGGTTAACGGACAGGTAATTCTAAATCCCGAAAGAGAACAGCTTTATGTGGTAGTGGGTTTCAGCCTTTAGTAAATCCAGGAAGTAAATAAAATAAAACATCAGGAATATGAAAAAAATTGAAGTAGTTATACGGAAGACCAAATTTGATGAGGTTAAAGATGCCTTAAACAAGGCTGGTATTGAATTCTTCACCTTTTGGGAGGTCAGGGGAGTCGGAAAAGCACACGAGTCACGTGTATATCGTGGCATTGCCTATGACACCAGCACGATTGAAAGAATGCTGATTACATTTTATTGTCGTGAAAAATTCCTGGATGGTGCCGTTAAGGCCATTTTAACATCTGCCTGGACCGGTGAGGTTGGTGATGGTAAAATATTCATATCCGATATCGTTGACGCTTACCGGATCCGCACCGGCGACAGGGGAGACAAGGCCATGTATTTAGAAGGCGGCGAGTAATCACACTAAAAATTGGAAATCATGACAGATACACTTTTAATTGCTGATAAGATCAGTGCAGTGGAAACTGCACTCACGGATTACGCTTTTTCACTTAATACAGTATGGGTGTTGATTGCTGCCGCACTTGTATTTTTTATGCAGGCTGGCTTTGCACTTGTGGAAGCCGGTTTCACACGCTCCAAAGAATACAACCAATATCCTTTTTAAAAATTTGATGGATTATGTAATCGGGACGATTGTTTTCTGGATAATAGGTTTTGGAATTATGTTTGGCAGTAAAAACGGTTTTTTTGGAGGTATTGATCTATTTAGTCAAAATTCATACCGCACGGATATGCCTGATCTGGCTTTCCTGATCTTTCAAACCGTTTTTGCTGCAACTGCCGCCACCATTGTTTCGGGAGCCATGGCAGAAAGAACCAAATTTAATGCTTACCTGATCTATAGTGCCGTTATTTCCACTGGTGATCTATCCCATTTCCGGCCATTGGGCCTGGGGAGGCGGATGGCTCAGCCAGCTCTCCGATTCCTTTTCATGATTTTGCCGGCTCATCCGTAGTTCATATGGTTGGCGGATCTGCTTCACTCATTGGAGCTGCAGTTTTGGGACCCCGGATCGGCAAATATGATAAAGATGGCAATGCCAAAGCAATTCCCGGACATAGCATTACCCTCGCAACATTGGGCGTATTTGTACTCTGGATTGGCTGGTTCGGGTTCAATCCCGGATCACAGCTGGCGGCAGCCGGTACGGTAAATGCAAAAGCCATTTCTTTGATTTTTGTTACCACCAATATTGCTGCTGCGGGAGGAGCGTTATCCACCATGATGTACATCTGGCTGAAATATAAAAAACCTACTCTCAGTATGACACTTAACGGCGCCCTTGCCGGACTGGTGGCAGTTACTGCCGGATGCGATGCAGTATCACCGGGCGGAGCGTTGATCATTGGTGTTCTGGCAGGTGTATTGGTGGTACTTGTCTGTTGAATTCTTTGATAAAATTGCCCGGATCGATGATCCGGTAGGTGCCATTTCCGTGCACGGTGTATGCGGAGCCTTTGGTACCCTCATGGTAGGATTTTTCTCCACCAGCTCAGGGTTTATTATACGGACAGGGAGCGTGCTCTTTTAAAGAGTCAGGTTGATTGGTGTAGGTCGATCGCCGGCTGGGCGTTAGCCAAGTCAACTGTCTTGTTCTTTGCCTTGAAATACCTCAACGGCCTCCGTGTTGAAAAAAGGATAGAGGAAGAAGGACTTGATGTTTATGAGCATGGAGAATCTGCCTATAACCTGTAATACAAATTGTTGTTTTCCCGGAATTCCTGAAATCAGGTAATAATGAAAAATCCCCGGTTTTGCCGGGGATTTTTTTTATGCAGGTTTCGGATAGTCCTCCAGTTCCTTTAAATACTTAAATAATTCCTTATCAGACATCTCATGCTTCACGAGTTTACCGGTCAGGTATTTGTCATAACCTACCATATCCATTAATCCATGTCCGCTAAAATTAAAGAGAATTACTTTTTCCCTGCCTTCTTCCCTGGCCTTATTGGCTTCCCGTATGGTAGCGGCAATGGCATGATTGGTTTCAGGAGCGGGTACAATTCCTTCCGTTCTGGCAAACATCATTCCTGCCTCATAACATTCAATCTGGTCAATGGCCATGGGATTAATGAGCTTGTCGTTCAGGGCAGCCGAAATCAACGGACTCATTCCATGATAACGAAGACCTCCGGCATGGATCGGCTCAGGAATAAAACTGTGTCCGAGTGTGTACATGGGCAACAGGGGAGTCATTTTTGCCGTGTCGCCGTGATCATATAAAAACGGACCACGGGTAAGGGTAGGGCATGAACTTGGCTCCACGGGGATGATATCAATCTCCTCACCATGTATCTTATCATAGACAAAGGGGAAGGATATTCCGGCAAAATTGCTTCCGCCACCCGCACAGGCAATTACCACATCAGGTTTCTTCTCCCCGAACTTCAAGAGCTGTTTTTTCACTTCCAGTCCTATGATGGTTTGATGCAACATCACATGATTCAGCACACTGCCCAAACTGTAACGGGTCTGACCAGTAGGATCGGTCACGGCTGCCTCAATGGCCTCGCTGATAGCAATACCCAGACTTCCGGGCGTATGGGGGGTGACCGCAAGGATATCCCTTCCTGCCTTGGTTTCATTACTCGGACTGGCAATGCAGGTTGCACCGTAAGTATTCATCAGCAGCTTTCTGAAAGGTTTCTGGTCAAAACTGATGCGAACCATGAAAACCTTACATTCCAAACCGATCAGCGCGCATGCAGAGGCCAGGGCACTACCCCATTGACCGGCGCCGGTTTCGGTTGTCAGTCGCTTGATCCCAAACTTTTTATTGTACCAGGCCTGGGCAATGGCCGTATTCAGTTTATGGCTGCCGGCAGGTGAAACACTTTCGTTTTTATAATAAATCCTGGCGGGAGTTTTCAACTCAGCTTCCAGCGCATAGGCCCTGACCAGCGGGGTGGGGCGGTAAATGGACAGCATCTCAAGGACCTCTTCGGGAATATCAATCCAGCGTTGGGTACTCACTTCCTGCTCAATCAGATTCATCGGAAAAACAGGCGCCAGCATATCGGGCGAAATGGGTTTTCCATCGGGGCCCAGCGGTGGCAACATGGGCGTGGGAAGATCCGGGGCCAGATTGTACCATTGGGTTGGCATTTCCGATGCCTCGAGATATACTTTCTTAATTCGTGCCATAGGTCAGTAATGATTAATGGTTTGTTTCAGACTTACAAATGAAGGGCACTAAATTAACTTTTTAATTGAAAAATACATAAAATTGCAGGGAAACTTTATAATATTCCAATATACCCCCGAAATTATCCCATCCGGGAATACACCAGGGCACCGGGATCTCACTGGTTACCGCTGAAAATAGAGTATTGATTTGTAATCTCCCGCCCGGGATACATTATTTCTGCGCCAGATACCGTTCTGCCTCAATCGCTGCCTGACAGCCGGAACCAGCTGCAGTTACTGCCTGCCGGTATACTTTATCCTGAACATCACCACAGGCAAAGACACCGGGAATATTGGTCCTGGGTGTACCGGGGGTGGTGATGATATAACCGGTTTCATCGGTTTCCAGAAAAGGTTTGAAAATAGCGGAATTGGGCGTATGACCAATGGCGAGGAAAAAACCGTCGATTTTGATCAATTCTTCCTGTTCATCGGGTTGACCCATTCGTTTGATGAGCACGGCTTCCTCAACAACCTGATTGCCGCGAAGTTCCCTGGTATTTCTTTCAAACAGCACTTCAATGTTGGGAGCATCCATGACCCGCTGTTGCATGATTTTTGAAGCCCGCAGGTAATTCTTACGGACAATCAGGTATACTTTTTTGCACATCCCGGCCAAATACAGTGCCTCCTCACAGGCTGTGTCGCCTCCGCCTACAACGGCCACGTCTTTGCCTCGGTAGAAGAAACCATCGCAGGTTGCACATGCCGAAACCCCCGATCCTCTATAGGTCTCCTCCGATTCTAAACCTAAATACCTTGCAGTGGCGCCTGTGGCAATGATAACAGTGTCAGCCTCCACCACATTTTTTTCATCGACGATCACCTTGTAGGGCGATGCTGAAAAATCCACTGAGGTGGCTATTCCCCACCGTATGTCGGTACCAAAACGTGCCGCCTGTTTTTCCAGGTCGTCCATCATCCTGGGACCTGTAATGCCTTCGGGATAACCGGGGTAATTTTCCACGTCGGTAGTTGTGGTAAGCTGTCCGCCCGGCTGTATACCTTTGAAAAGAAGTGGTTTCAGATTGGCACGCGCGGCATAAATGGCCGCCGTATAGCCGGCAGGACCGGATCCTATGATGACACATTTCACCCGCTCGGACCGGGTCGTATCAGGAATATCTTTGATGACTTCTGAATTGGTTTCTAATGGTTTAAATAGACTCATCTTATAATTTTTATTGATATGGGTAGTTCCTCTTCTCTCAATAAAGATACCAATTATTATTTTCGCCCAAATGTCATGACAAAATAACAATTCGGATTTATTTAAAGAATATCTTAACTTCGTGCGGCAATAGTAAAATGCAATGATTACTGAATATGAGAAAGATATATACCATTGGAGAGACAGTTTTAGATATATTGTTTAAAAATAAGTTACCTGTCACTGCCAAAGCGGGTGGGGCCTGCCTCAACAGTGCTGTTACCCTGGGCAGATTGAACCTGCCGGTTTGTTTCATCGGTGAGTACGGCATGGATGAGGTAGGCAATATCATCGATCAGTTTCTGAAGGATAACCATGTTTCCACACAATATGTTTACCGTTACTATAACGGTAAATCCACGCTTGCGCTGGCCTTTCTGAATGAGAACAACGATGCCAGCTACGATTTTTATAAGATATATCCTGAGCAACGTCTGGCGGTTGAGTTTCCGGCCATTCAACAGGACGATATTGTACTTTTCGGATCTATTTATGCCATTACCATCGAAGTACGCAAAAAATTGATGGAATTCATCCGCGAAGCCAATAAAAAAAATGCCATTGTGATATATGATCCGAATTTCCGCAAACAGCACCTGCATGAACTGGAAAAGCTCAGGCCCCTCATTCTGGAGAATCTTGCCCATGCGGACATTGTGCGGGGATCCAATGAGGATTTCTCCTTTATCCTGGGTGCTGATGATGCGGATGAAGCTTATGCCGAAATTGGGAAATATTGCAAAAATCTCCTGTACACAGCAAACAAAAAGGGTGTCTTTGTCAGGTCGGCACGGATTAAACTAACCTTGCCGGTGATGACCATTGAACCTGTAAGTACTATTGGAGCGGGAGACAATTTCAATGCAGGTATTGTATATTCCCTATATAAACATCATATCGGGTACCAGGATCTGGAGAATCTGGATGAAAGCACCTGGGAAACTATTGTTCACACAGCCGTAGATTTTGCCACTCACGTATGCATGAATTATGACAATTATATTTCAGAGGAGTTTGCGCAAAAGTACAGGCTGTGAACAGGGTGATTGTTGTGATGAACCTGTGCAGTACGTTCCATAAAATGCAGTCGTCACAACATCAGAAGCTTATCTATTTCCTGTAGCTGTTCCACCTGCAACGGATTCACTTCTCCCATCAGGCTGGTAATCAATGTCATCCTTGCTGCTGATTCCAGCACCTCCATCCGGTCAAAGGCAGTCAGCAAATCCTTTCCGAGACATACCACGCCATGGTTTTCTAACAAAATGACGTCGGGATATACTACTGCTGATGTCGGGGCTGATGACGGGGTCGTATCACGACCTGTAACTGCCGCAGCCGAAACTGCTGCTGCCAGTGCCGCCGTTCCCATCAATGCATAGGTTGCTACCACGGGTGTTCCCAAAACAGCCCGTGCTTCTGCAATCAAAGTGCAGTTTATTTCTTTCTTCAGCGCGGTGAAACCTGTGGCTATCGGGGGGTGGGCATGCACAATGGCTTTAACGTCAGGACGTTTCTGATAAATGGCCAGATGCATGGCACTTTCCATGCTGGGTGTAAGATCAGGTGTCAGGTTTTTTCCTTCGTAGGTAAGCATGCCGATTTGCTTACCTCTGATATGGCCTTTATCAATGCCCGAAGGGGTGATAAAAATTCCACTCTTAAGCCTTACACTGATGTTTCCCCCGGATGCAGTGGTCAATCCCCGGTTGTATAATCTGCGCATATAACGGGCAACTTCCTTTCGGAGAGCTTTGATTTCTTTGGTAGTCATGGTGAATGTTTTTGCCGGTTTTGCTTTGGATAAGACAAATTTTCTGCAATTTTGTATACAATTGTACAGGTTGTGTTCTGTGAACGCTTATGTAAAAATAGATAATTATCCTGTTTTTGGTTGATTATGGATGCTTTGTTTTTCGAGCATAAAGATGACAGCATACAATGTTTACTTTGTCCGCATACATGCATTATTCACAACGGAGGGACAGGCATTTGCCAGGTACGTCACAACAAGGACGGAAAATTGCTGGCGGAAACCTGGGGGAAACTGTCCGCTGTAAATTTTGATCCGATTGAGAAAAAGCCGCTGTACCACTATCACCCCGGCAAGGTCATCCTTTCCCTGGGTAGCGTCGGCTGCAATATGAAATGCAAATGCTGTCAGAACTGGCAAATTTCCCAGTCCTCAGCTGAAGGCTTCAATTTCATGCGCACGATGAATCCCATGGAAATTGTAAAGCTGGCAGGATCACGCAAGGACAATATCGGGATTGCTTATACTTACAATGAACCAACTATCTGGTATGAATATATGAATGATATTGCCAGACTCGCACGGTTTGATCAACTCAAAAATGTAATGGTCTCAAACGGGTATATCCGGGAGGATCCTCTTGTGGAATTAATGCGTTATATGGATGCCTTTAATATCGATCTCAAGGGATTTTCTGAGGAGTTCTACCGGAAATTTGCCGGCGCCAGACTGGCACCTGTTCTGCATACCCTGAAATTGATCAGGCAGGCAGGCAAACATCTGGAATTGACCTGTCTGGTCATACCCGGCCTGAATGATGATCCGGCCGAGTTTAAGAAGATGATCTTATGGATTTCAGAGGAATTGGGCTCCGAAACGGTACTGCACCTGTCACGTTACCACCCTGCCTACCACCTGGATATTGAATCCACGCCACAGCGGGTTTTGCAGGAAATGTACAAAATTGCCCGGGAGAAGCTGGCTTATGTGTATGTGGGAAATATATCTATTAATGATCTGCAGGATACACGCTGCAGGGTATGCGGGAATACAGTAATACGACGCACAGGATATCAGGTTGAATTATTATCCCTGACCAGCCTGGGAGTGTGTGCCCATTGCGGAAATGCCATAATAAAATATTAAAAACGGTGGTATTCATGTAACTTCGTAAGGATTGAATCGTCTAAAATGTATAACCCAAAACGCGATCCATGTTTTCTAATTACCTAAAAACCGCACTGCGTAATATTTTTCGTCACAAAACCTATGTCATTATCAATATCCTCGGACTGGCGGTAGGATTTGCCTGCAGCCTGATGATCTTTCTTTTTGTTATTCATGAACTGAGTTTTGACAAGTTCAATGAAAAATATGACCGGATCTACCGGTTATACCTGGTGGGCAAAATGGGCGGATCGGAGTTTAAGGGCTCCTGGACGGCGGCGCCAACCGCGCGAACCTTTGTGGAAGAGTTCCCCGAAGTGGAAGCTGCCGTGCGCATGGAACGATGGGATGAGTCTCTGATCAGGATCGGCGACCGCAAATTCATAGAATCCAGAATAGCTCTGGCTGATTCCGGATTCTTTGATATATTCAGTTTTGACCTACTGGAAGGGGATCCGCATAAGGCCCTGGCCCAACCCCACACGGTAGTGCTTACGGTCAGTCAGGCTAAAAAATATTTTGGCACCGGGGAAGCTATGGGACAAAATCTGCGCATTGGGAATGACAGTGTTCTGTATACCGTCACCGGAGTTATGCAGGATGTGCCGGAGAACAGTCATCTTGAATTTGATCTCCTGATCTCCTTTTTAACCAATCCCCGGGCTAATGATGATTTCTGGCTATCCAACAGTTTTGCCACCTATATTCTTTTGCGTGAAGGGGTGCCGCCTGCAGCCGTCGAAAGCAAAATACCCGGGATAATTGAGAAATATGTGGGGCCCCAGGTGCAAAAAATACTGGGAATGGACCTTCAGGCTTTTGCCAATGCGGGCAACCAGTACGGCATTTTTATGCAGCCCCTTTCGGATGTGCACCTGAACACGGAAATCGGATCCAATTTCAAGCGCTCCAGCGATCGGAAATACATTTATATTTTCTCGGGGATTGCCTTTTTGATCCTGATTATTGCAGGCATCAATTATATGAATCTTTCCACAGCGCGCTCGGCCAGGCGGTCAAGAGAGGTTGGTCTCCGCAAAGTGGTGGGTTCATCCAGGGGCATGCTGATCAGGCAATTCATTACGGAGTCTGTTCTGTTAACGTTAATTTCCACTGCAGTTGCCGTTGTTCTGGTGGAATTATTGCTGCCTGTTTTTAATAATATGTTGCAAACCAGCTTGAATGTTGGTTATTTAACCAGATGGTATGTTATTCCGGGATTGATTCTGCTGACATTGATGATCGGATTTCTTTCCGGCAGTTATCCGGCCTGGTTTCTCGCTTCCTTTATGCCGGTAAAGGTGCTCTATGGTAAACTGAAGGTTGGAGCTTCCAATAAGCTGATCAGAAGCATACTGGTGATTTTTCAATTCGTTGTTTCCATTGCTTTGATATTGAGCTCGCTGGTTATATACAGGCAGATACATTACATGCTCAACAAGGATATGGGTTTCGACAAGGAACAATTGTTGGTGATCAGACGTGCGGATGCGCTTCAAAAGAAAATCAGCACATTCAAGGATGAGGTGAAAAAAATACCGGACGTGGTTAATGTGACCAATTCTACCACCGTACCCGGATTTCCAAATAATAACAACGGCTTCCAGATAGAGGGCAGACCAGCGGAGGAAGCTTATCTGATGTGGGTGAGCTGGGTGGATCACGATTTCTTTGATACCTATAAAATCTCACTTCAAGAGGGAAGGACTTTTAACCGGGATTTTCCTTCGGATACGGCAGGAGTCATTCTCAATGAAGAGGCGGTAAGGCATTTTGGACTTAAAAACCCCTTTGATGTACGCTTTATTCAGCCTGGAAATACGCTCGAAGAAAGAAGGTATCTGAATGTACTGGGTATTAACAAGGACTTTCATTTCCAGTCGCTTCAAAACATGATTGAGCCGCATGTCTTTATGCTAAAGCCGGAGCGATGGGATTGGGCAGGCTATATTACCATCAGGCTGGCAAAGGATAATATGGAAAAATCCATTGCACAGATCGGGAAAATCTGGCAGGCTTTCACCGGAGATGAACCGTTTCAATATTATTTTATCGACCAGGAATTTGAAAAGTTTTATAAGGAAGAAAAGCGCACGGCAAAGATCGCCCTTGCCTTTTCCGTTCTGGCAATTTTTATTGCCAGTCTGGGTTTATTCGGACTGACCTCCTTTGCTACCGAACAACGCGCACGGGAAATCAGTCTCCGCAAAGTACTTGGATCTTCGGCAAAAGGCATTATTTTGTTATTTACCAGAGAAGTATCGGTATTAATAGCCATCTCCACCATTCCTGCCTGGTTATTTTCCTACTTTTTTCTGAAAAAGTGGCTGCAAAACTTTTCTTATCACATTTCCCTGGGTCCCTGGGAGTTTTTGATTTCCATGGTCATTGTGCTTGCCATTGCCCTGATCACGGTAAGTTACCGGACCTATAAGGCGGCACAGATCAATCCGGCTGATGTACTTAAATATGAGTGATGACTACGGTTTGCTGCCAAGGATCTCCTCGATCTTTGCCAGCTCCTCTGTGGTGAAGTCAGTATACTTCAATGCTTCCAGATTGTTATTGAGCTGGTCCACGGAACTGGCGCCAATCAGAACCGACGTTACCCTTTTATCTTTTAACAGCCATACAATGGCCATCTGCGCCAGACTTTGCCCTCTTGACACAGCCACATCATTCAGTTTTCGGATCACTTCGAGTTTGCCGGCCGTGATATCCTTTTGCTTTAAAAAGCCATGAGGCTTGGAAGCGCGGGAACCCTCAGGAATGCCTTTTAAATAACGATCGGTCAGAAGACCTTGTGCCAGAGGAGAAAAGGCAATAATTCCTATGCCTTCCTGTTCCACTACATCAAGCAGACTTTCTTCCACCCAACGTTCGAACATGGAATATTTTGGCTGATGAATCAAACATGGGGTTCCCAGTTCTTTAAGGATCTTCGCCGCATGTTTCGTCTGAATAGCTGAATAGTTGGATAGGCCGGCATATAAAGCCTTTCCCTGTTTAACCGCATGAGCCAGTGCTCCCATGGTCTCTTCGATGGGTGTGGCAGGATCAGGCCGGTGCGAGTAGAAGATGTCCACATAGTCGAGTTTCATTCTTTTAAGACTCTGATCCAGACTGGACAGCAGATATTTCCGGGAACCCCAGTCACCGTATGGGCCTTCCCACATTTTGTATCCGGCTTTTGTAGATATGATCATCTCATCACGATAAGGCCGAAAATCCTTCTCAAGGATCAGACCGAAATTCTCCTCTGCTGATCCTGGCGGGGGACCGTAATTGTTTGCCAGATCGAAATGGGTAATGCCTTCATCAAAGGCCTGACGAATCATGGCTCTTGCATTTTCAAAATTATCTACTCCTCCGAAGTTATGCCAGAGACCAAGTGAAATGAGCGGCAGTTTCAGGCCACTTTTGCCACAATAATTGTATTGAAGCTTGCTGTATTGATCGGGAACGGGTTGATACATGCTACGTTTTTGGCGAAAATAGCAAAAAATATGGAATGTTGCCAAATCCGTGCAGGCCTTGCGGGATAGACGGCAAAAAAATGGTGTATAATTTGGGTTTTTATTTTCTTTTAATACCTTTAGTTCATTATTTCAATCTTTTATGGAACCATTAGATATCAAAGCCACCAATGATACTCCAAGGGTTATATTTGATCCTGATCATGATATTTTCGAAATCTCCGGACGATCGCTTCCTGAGGATGTGGTTACTTTTTATCAGCCGATTCTTGACTGGCTTGATGCTTACAAAGTCCACCCGATAAAGAAAACGGAGTTTATTTTCAGGTATATCTATTTTAATACGGCCACCTCCAAACTGGTGCAGGACATCCTCTTTAAACTGGAGGGACTGAATGAGGCCGGACATGAGGTTAATATCCTATGGTATTACGAACAGGATGATGAAGACATGTATGATATAGGGGTGGAGTTCAAGGAGAATATTAACCTGCCTTTCGAAATTATTGCCTATTAACAATAATCCCCTGCGAGGTTTACACACCTGCACAGGGGAATACGCATGGCCTGAGATCCCTGATTTACATCCTGGGATGTTCTTTTCCCCAATTTCCATAGTTCCGGCCAGTGCCTCCTAAAGTCCGACGGGCATCAAATGCAGCCTTCTGCTCATCCGTGAGCAGGTTACGAACGGCCAGCTCATGTGAGACCCTTTTCTTATGCATATCGGTGGATAGTTTTCCAATCTCATCAATGGTTTTATTAATAAGGGCCATGTCTGGCTTTTCGGCTGTTTTGTACTTCTGAAGCTCGGCCTGTTTGATTGCCAAATCATTTCTATAATTTGTCATCTCTTTCTGATGGGAAGTCCTTAACTCGGAAATCTTCTTCTCCTGATCGACAGTGAGATCTGGTACCATGTGCGCACGCGTTCCGCTGTCAGGTCTGGAACCATGACTTCTGTGCATTCCATATCCGTGTTGAGCCTGCAAACTACCTGTCATTAGAGCCAGGGCAAGTCCAGATATTAAACCTACTGATTTAAAAGCATTCATTTTCATAACAATCTGTTTATTTAATTTAACAATCTAATTTATTTTGATTTATGATTGCGGACATTTCTTTCTGCATTGGGCATTCTGCCACGCATGCCTCTACCCCGCATCATTTCATTGCCTTCATTTTTCATGGCACCCAGAAAAAAAGTGTTGAGCTTCTCCACCTGATCGTTGCTGCAAAACTGCCTGATTTGGTTGTAATAATTACCAGTTTCCTGCATCAGGCGGCTATGCATGATCCCAACACTGTCCAGTGTAGTGCGGATGATCGCTTCATCAGGTTTGTTTTTCATTAATTCATGCAGGTAACTTCTTTTCAGGTTATTGATGCTGTTGTTGATTTCCAAAACTGACTTTTGATAGTCCATTCTTGCTTCGTGGAACCTGGTATACTGCTCTTCACTCAGGGCAAGCTCATGTTTCATGAAAACGCCGGGTCCTGCCGGATTGTGCATTCGCATGGCGGCCGGAGGATGTGTGACGACCTTGCTCTGTCGGAGGTTCCTGTAGAAAATGGTGCCAATAACCGAGATGTTCAGCACCAGCAGCAAAAGAACCACCCAAATTAAAATCCGGTACTTCGTAAAAAAAGTTTTCATATTCCCCTTTCTTATTCAAAAAGCATTATTGATTCGTAACTTTCATTTTGGATATCATTCAGATAATACAATTCCGTTTCATAATCAGTGATGATGGATTGCTGGTAATTGTAGTCGCTGCCTATGCTGATCCCTGCATATACCAGAAAAAGAACAAAGGTCGCAATCAACGCCGGCTGCAACAATCTGTTTAAAAGAGGAGTACGACGAATGTTTTCCTGATCAATAACGGAAGCCTGAAGTCGTGTAAACATAAAGGGATCATATTCAATATTTTTCTCAAGAGAGATCATCTGAAATGCTTCCCTCAGTGCGAATGAATAATCACGGCAGGCTTTGCAGGTGGCCAAATGACCTTCGATTTCCAACCGAAGATCCTGGTCAGTCTTTTCGTCAAAATAATCCATTAAACCATTCCGAATATGCAGACAATTCATTTTTTGGACGTTTATAAGTTTGACACCAACCGGAAGAAAAACTTGCGTTTAAATCAGGTTTTTTTTATACAGGTTGAACAGCTTTTTCTGAAGATTCATTTTGGCCCTGTGCATCAGCGACTCTACAGCAGAAAGCGAAATATCCATCACTTCGGCTACTTCTTTATTGGTCAGGTCCATATATTTGTTGAGAATAAAGACTATTCTTTGATTCCCGGGCAGTGAATCCACTGCTTTCCGGATTTGTTTCATTTTCTCATTCTTTTCCAGTTTGTCGCCCGGTAAATTCTGACCAGGTCCGGTGGAGCCGTACTCAACATCATTGGTTTCTTTTGCAGAAAAAACATCCAGGCTGACCAGCAACCTGTTGATTTTCTTTTTCCGGATCAGGTTAAGTGATTTGTTAACGGCAATGCGGTAGAGCCAGGTAGAAAGTCTGGCATCCTGCCTGAAATGATGGATAGATTCAAATACTTCAATAAAGGTCTCCTGTACGATATCCCTGGCATCTTCCTCATCATGCAGGAATCCCTTACAAAGCCTCACCAAAGGTACCTGATGCTGTTCTACAAGTTTTTTGAACACATCCTGGTCACCATTTTTCAAACCAACAATAAAATCTGCATCATGCATTGCTGAAAATGACGGATATTATCCTTTAGACATGGGGAATGCCAAAAACTTGCGGCTGGCGGAAAATTTAAATGAAAATGCTTTCTCTCAGGAGCTGAATGGCATCAGCACTATTCTTTTCCTCGGTCAGATCGAAGGTCCGGATTTTCTCTCCCTGATGTTCTACCAGCTGATTGCTGCAAATCAATTCAATTTCCTTCTTTTTAAAAAAGCGATCCAGTTGTTGTCCAAAGACAAAATCATCTGAGGTTCTTACTTCTCCTTTTGAGAAATCAGAGCAATACCGCATGAGTTCGGCCAGACCTTCCACTGGTCCGGCCGACAGATGGAAACCATTCTGACTGGAAGAAACCGTCTGAAGGCCATATTGCAGTTTGCGCATGAATAATTCATTTCGCAGGCTGCCGGGGACCGCCTCGGAGGGATTGGTTTTTCCGATAAAAGCATTCCGCGCAACCGCCCAATCCAGTTCCCCCGCCAGCGTAAAGGCTATAATAGAACGGCCCTGCTCCGTAAAATGAATGAGCTGTTTCGGGTGAAATCCATTGATCAGATAAATATTCTTTCCTTCCACCGGTAATACAGCACAATAGGTACCTCCGGCAAGCTTTTCCGATTTGCAGTTTTGCCATAACTCATCCAGTGAAAACGGTGTATGGCCGGGATATTGCTGAAGGAATTCAATGCTTCCCACAAGTAATGCCTTTTCAGGGCTTAGCCCGTAAACCGCTTTGAATTTTTCTGCGGCTTCCTTGGAAAGAAACTCATAGGGTTTTCTGCTCAAGGCGTTTATTACGCCATAATGCCGGGCAATAATGTCAAATCTTTCCAGGTAGGAGGCTGTTAACATTCTGATATCCTTAATCTGCAGCTTAAACTGTTCCAATTTTTCAAAAACCAGGTCAAGGATCCCACTCAGATTGATGCTTTCGGACTGGACGGTGATCTCAGGTTTTATGAAGAACAGGAATTCATGCTGATATTCCGATGCCAGAGCATTCGACTGAATTACCTCATAGGAAATTTTATTTTTCTGCGCCAGATGGATACTGTGTATTATTTTTTCAATTATCTCCGGGTTGTTCATATCTCAGATCATTTATGATTTCTTTAAAAATACCTAAAATTATGGAAAATCAGAAAAAAATGTTTATAAATGGCACCATTCTTGTAGTTTATCGTATAAAGAAATAATTGCGAAGTTGATAAGTCATGAGTCCTAAATGTACCACATTGGAACTGTTAAGAGCCAAGGACAGTTATAACAGAATGAGCCTTCAAATAACCTGGACACATACCCGGAGAAGCGTTAGTGCACTGAAGTTTGACAGGCTGAGGCTGGATTATGGTGATTCAAGAACTGATTATTGGAGTGAAAAGCGAAAAATGATTTCCGAAGGGCTCAAAATCTGATAAGCCGTTTCATTGCTGAAATTTACCTCCTTACCGTGCAGAGCCTGTTCATAAAATCCGAATATATTCTGATTACTTTTCTCTGCGCGTGATTTTCCCAAAAAGAGATTGTGTTCTGTTGTGGCGATATTACTAAAATTCACATAATGCGCATTATTGGCATTGCTGCCTTTGGTTCCCAGACCAAGCTGGTGAGCTATCCTTAGCAATTTTGCTCCCTGAAGCGTTCTGTCATTGCTGTTAATGGTAATGTAAATCCTTTTTTGCAGGTGTAGTTTTTCAACCCATTTTGCGTGATCCTTTTGTCTGACTGCAGCAGCATTCAGAATAAGATTGCTGAACAGGTTTTCGGGCATATACTTTAGCAGTTGGATGGTGGTTGCATTTTTAAGGATATTGTTTCCCATACTGTGAAAGAATGCAGATACCGCAGAGGTTTTATAGTACCGGGCATGCAGCAGATCCAATTGCCTCATGGCCATTACAAAATTGCCGGTGACATCCTCAGCCGCATAGGCGGTTTTTCTTAAAGCCAGGTAATCCGAAGGCCAGTCAAACATAACCATGTTGATATCAAATCTTCCCGACAGATCAAAACCTCGTTCCAGGATCTGGTCAAAGGTTTTGCCATGACCATCTACATACACCAGAAAATCACGGTTTGCAGGCAAATACCCTGCCGCTTCGTCCATGTTTTTTAAGGGCATGATAAATGCGGAATCCCCTATGGTACCTGCAATAAAAAGAAACATGTCATACCGGGGATGCAATCCTCTTTTTAAAACATATTGCTCTTCGGGTTTGAAATAACGACTGCTGATGATCAATGTTTTATTTTCTGCAAGGGGAGGGAGCATTTCCACATAGCGAACCTTGTAGCGACTTACCAGATATTCCGAAAAATTAGCGGAATAGCCCGGAAGGGTAACGAAAAATGAAACAAATAAGAAAAGAAGCTTTGACCCATTCATAGAATATCTTTTAGAAGGTAAACAGGTCACCCGGAAAAATGTTTAATAAAAACTATAAAAAATTAAACAAAATAACAGGATAGGATCAGAATTGTCCCTATTCCTGGGTTTTACGGGTGAGCTTAATATCTCCCAATGCCAGGGAATTGTCAAGAGGTTTACAAATTTCGAACAAGGTCAATAATGCGACACATACGGCAGTCAGGGCCTCAGTTTCCAGACCTGTTTTGCTTACCGATCGCATGAAACTCTTAATTTCAATGCCATTGGGATAAGCATAAGCCTTTACTTCCGCCTGTGTGAGAGAAACATGTTGGACCTGAGGAACCACACTGCTGATATTTTTGACAGCCTCTACACCGGCCATTTCTGCCAGGGCAATGACATCACCCTGTTTCAGTTTATTGTCCTTGATCTTGCGGATCGTTTCGGGCCGGAGGTGAATAAAACCTGTGGCTTCGGCTTCCCTTACCCCGGGTTGATTCCCGGCAGATTCGATAATATCGGCCCTGGCTGTGTCTGGCACTTGTTGTTTTTTCATATTCAGTCACTTATTCAATGATCTTCAATTCAGTTCTTCGGTTCTGTGCTCTCCCTTCCTCGGTATTGTTGGTGGCTACCGGCAGATTCATCCCGTATCCGATGGCTACAATCCTATCAGCTCTTATCGATTCTGAAATCAGAAAATCAGCCACTGTTTTTGCGCGATTTTCTGATAGTTTCTGGTTGTAATCCGCACTGCCGGTGTTATCAGTATGCCCGCCGACCTCGATTCGGATGCCGGGATTGGCCTGAAGAAAACTGACCAGTTTGTTTAATTCTGCTGTTGATTCCTTTAAGAGGGCATAGGAATCCGTTTCGTAAAAAACATTTCTGAGAATTATGCGGTTACCCACCTTGATGGGTTGAAGCGGAATATCTTTCAAATAGGGCTTATCAGCCTGGTAGGTGTTCTTTAAGGAAAAATTCTCAGAATAAAATAAGTAGTCCCTCCGTGATACATTGAGGGCATAATTGTGATCAACAGGAATACTGATCAGGAATTCTCCTGTAATACTGTCGGAGAAGGAACGATAGATACCCTCTCCGGTTTCCAGATCAAGAAGTTCAAACTGGGCCCGCAACAATTGTTTATGGTCAGCGTCAAAAACCTTCCCTTTCATATAGGTCACCATGAAAGGCCTGTTCTGAACCGGGAGGTCAAATACAAAAATATCCTTGCCGTTTGTTTTGTCCACATCCGATGAATAATAGGCTTTGTCTCCTCGGGAATTAACAATCAGTCCAATCTCATCACGGTTGGTATTGATAGGATATCCAAGATTTACAGGCTTTTGCCACTTTCCTGAACTGTCTTTTCTGGAAACAAAAAGATCATAACCTCCGAGTCCAATGTGGCCATCGGAAGAAAAATAAAAGGATTGATTGTCAGGATGAATAAAGGGCGACATTTCAATCCCCCTGGTATTGATTATTTCTCCGAGGTTTTCCGGATTCGACCATTGGTCATGGTCATCCCGGTGAGTAACCCATATATCATGTAGCCCCTTTCCTCCGGGCCGGTCGCTTGAAAAATACAATGTCCGTCCGTCCGGAGTTATAGAAGGTTGAGTTTCGCGATATGCTGTATTAACTGGTCTTCCAAAATTTCTGGGGAATGTCCAACGGTCTCCTTCTTTAACTGAAAAATACAAATCACAACGTCCAAGGCCATCTTTTCTGTTGCAGGCCGTAAAAACCATTAAACGGCCGTCACCCGAAAGAGCTTGTGCCCCTTCATTATCGTCTGTGTTTAAGGGACTGCCGGCATTTTTCATTACCTCCCAGCCATCCTCCATCCAGTGACTGATGAAAAAGTCCTCCTGCACTTTCTTCATAAATTCTTCGCGCTGTATCAGGCGGGTAATAACCAGGGTTTGTTCATCCGCAGACAGGCTGGGCCAATATTCATCACTGGGGGTATTAATGGAAGGTCCCAGATTGACAGGCTTAAAATCAACCGGATTATCCTTGGCTTCAATGGAAAATTCACAACGGGATATCCCTTCCCTGGCTCTCTCGATATAGGTTGCATTGCCGGAATTCAGGGACAAAAACTTATTATAACTGGCCAGGGCCTTTTCATAGAATCCTTCTCTGTATTCGAGATTGCCCAGTTTAATGAACCCATAGGGGAAATAATCTTCTTTTAAAGGGAGTCCTCTGCGGTAAATATCAATTGCTTTTAAGGGCTGGTCCGATTCTTCATATAATTCGGCCAGTACCAGGTATGCTTCTATAAAACCGGGATCATCTTCAATGGCGATGAGAAAAAAATCCTCTGCAATTCCGTAATTCTTTTGCGTATAGTACTCGAGGGCCTTGTTATAGGCGTCAATGGCTTTCTTTGATTTCGTGGTGATCTTTTCCTGCGAATGCATGCCGAAGGGACTAAGAAACAAACCTGCCCATAAACATAATGCCATCATGGAATATTTCATACGCTGATCATCCTTTCTTCCCTCCTAATAGATAATGAATTTCTCCTGATGAATAGCATGCCGGTCTTCAATAATAATAAAATATAATCCTGCAGGATATTGACCAATATCAATACTGTTATGTTGCGACAATGATTGCTGTGAGAATAAAACCTTGCCCGATGCATCAGCCATGTAAAGGGTATAGGAATTCCCCTCATTGGTATAGTAAACGTTCACTTTTTCTTTGGCGGGATTGGGTACAACCCGGAATTTTGACTCGCGTTCTGTTTTTACAGCATTTTGAATATCCGTAACCTCGAGAATCAGCCAGTGAAAAGGATCAACAACAACCGAAGATACGACACCCGGCAAATAAATCCTCCAATTGTTAAAACTATTGGTTTGCCGCAGGGTAATCAGTGTATCCTGATTATTTACCGTTATTTTGAATTCCAGCGGCACATTGAAAAATGGTGTGGTGGAGGATACCGTCTGCAAGGAGTTAATCAGCAAGGTATCCCCATGTTGATTCCAGCTGATGGTATGGATGGGAAATCCTTCACCGAAATACCATTGTTCAAAGAAAACAGAAAAGTCCTTCCCTGTTATTCCGTTGAGATGATCCCTGAAATCAAGGCCGGTGGCATTGCTGTTTTTATATTTGTGAAGAAAAGTGGACAGTGCCTTAAAGAACAAACTGTCATGACCAACCTCCTGGCGGATCATGTGAAGAATAGCGGCTCCCTTGTTATAGGTCAGACGGTAATCAAATATCCGTTCTTCATCATTCACCAGCTCTTCCGGTACATAAACGCTTCCGCCCGGTATCGATTTGATATAATCATGAACACCGGTAATCCATGCATCAGCCATTTCCTGTGATCTGAGGTACTGATTGGACAGGTACTCGGCATAGGAGGCGAAACCTTCGTTTATCCAGATATCCTGCCAGGTACTGCAGGTAACATAATTTCCAAACCATTGATGCGCCAACTCGTGCGCTACCAGCAGAAAAGAAAAGTTAACCAGCGTGGTCATGGTCTGATGTTCCATTCCGCCGCCCAGGGGAGCTACACAATGACCATATTTTTCGCTTTCAAAAGGATAATTGCCGAACAGGTCAGCATAGAGCAAAATCATGTCCGCCGTCTTGTCGATGGCAGACTTATTCTGATCCAAATATCCATCCTCGTTATAAATATAATTCTGAACCAGGATGGAATCCTGGTCAGTCTTCTTTTTGACATAAAAGCTGTAATCCCTGTAATCGCTGACGGCAAATGAAATCAGGTAAAAAGCAATCGGGAATCTCGATTTCCATTCGTAGCGGACACGGTTATCGGGCAGGGTGACCTGTGCCGTAAGTAAGCCGTTGGAACCGGCCTTTAGACTGCTGTTTGTACTCAGAAAAATATAGGCCGAATCGGCTTTATCTTTTAGATCCTGTTTACAGGGAAACCAATTCATGGCGGAGAACGGTTCAGAAAGTGTCCAGGTGATCCGCTTATTCCAGGATGAATTGAACTTACTGTAAATACCCGAATAGGTTCCGGTGTTTTTACCAAGACCATGGTAATAAATGCTGATGGTCCTGATATCTCCCGGCGCGATCGGGGAGGGCAGCTCAATGTTCAAAGCGTTCTGGATATGAACAAAATTGATCTTTTGTCCGCTTAATAGTACTGAATCAGTATGCAATGCATTGGAGAAATCAAATAAAACCTGACTCAACTGCTGTACCTTTGGATCAATAACAATGGAGGTTGATCCCCGGATAAAGGTTGAGCTGTCACTCACATGAAGATCGAGCAGGTAGAATTTCACATCATAATCATTTCTGAGGTCGGTATCCGTCATTGCAGGCGAGATGCCGGCACCCTGTATAAAAAAGACGCTGCCGGTGAACTGGAAGATCAGGTATAGTTTAGCCACCTTGATAGGAAATCTCATAACCGAGCTGACATTTAATTCTTGTATAAAAATAGGTAAAATTGCTGTAAAAAAAAGATCCCGGTTTTAAAACCGGGATCCAACACCCAAAACTAATAAACCCTATCTGACAAAAACCTATCTTAATTCGATTAATTTCTTTGACCTGTTGCTTAATGTTTTACTGTACAAATTTACGCTCATCCAACATACTTGTTGTCGTTTTTAAGATGATTGGTATCATACAAAACAGGTGATATTACGCATAATATTAGGTGATCTATATCATAGTATAAAAGATCACGACCTCCGATTAAGATTTTTTAACACTTAACAGAAGCGATTCTTCATAAAGAACTGACAAAATCACTACTTTTACGATACAAATGTTTGGCTTAATGAATGAAACAGTTCTGAATCTGGCCATCCGAACCGCAGTCTTATTAAAGTCCAGCTTTCAGGGCGCACCTGAGGTACCGGAATCCGGCACGATATCTCAATATTTTGCTAAACTTGGTGTGAATCCTGAAGATGCAGAACAGGTATATGCCAGCAAATTCACAGAAAAACACGCAGTTGATCTATGCAGGGAAATCAATAATACGCTTAGGTTTACCGAAAAAGTATATTTATTGCTCCTGGTGCAGGATTGCCTTTTAACCATGCATGATGATCCGGGTTTCAGCGAACATCTCCAGCTTATTTTCAACTGCATTGGCATCGATAATTCCTTAATAGAAAGATTCCGTGAGTTTCTGCGGCAGAATGATCCCTCCGCGGTCAACAATCGGGAATACCTGTTGCTTTCTCCCCGTGATACTACCCAGGATGACAGACTGGAAGGACGCTGGATTGAGGATAATGCACCCAAAACGTCAGCCACTCCCGATACCCTTCAAATTGATGCATTCAATAGTCACTTGCTGGTTATGTTTGTTGATCAGATCAAGACCTATGTGATCCGTTGTCTGAATAAGTCCGGGCGCCTGTTTGATCAGGATCTTGAATACCAGTGCAATTTCAGACTTCTGGGACCCGGAAGTGTTCTGAGTCTGAAAGGAGTGCCCATCCTTACATTTTCGGATCTTAAAAGCAGGTTTCTTCACCTTTATGAGAAGGGTGCACTCAACCTGTCCATCGATCAGGTTCAATACCACCGTAAAAAAGGGATCAGGGATGTACATGCTTTCTCCACCGAGGAAACCACTGGTCAGCTTATTGGTATGGTGGGCAGGGAAGGAGTGGGAAAGAGCACACTTTTAAAGCTTCTTGCCGGCAAGATCAAGCCTGATTCGGGCAGTATAGCCATTAACGGATATGATCTCTGGCGTTATAAATATATGCTCAAAGGGATTATCGGTTTCGTTCCCGAAGAAGACCTGCTTTTCGAAGAACTTACTGTTTCTGATAATCTCTCGCTGACCGCCCGGTTGTATTACAGCAACCTGAATAAAAAAGAGATCGATGCCAAAGTTAATGCGGTTTTAAGCAAGCTGGACCTTCTCGAATTAAAGCACGTTGTGGTTGGTAACGCACACAGCAAGCGCATTCAGCCGGGACAGCGGCGAATGATCAATATCGCCCTTGAATTGCTGCGTGAACCTCAGATATTACTTGTTGACAATGCTCTTTCAGGACTGGGCATGTCCGATGCCTCCAAGGTAATAAAGATTCTTCATGATTATTCATTCTCGGGCAACCTCGTTATTACTACCATCAGCCAGGCTGATAGTGGAACCTTTATGCTTTTTGACAAGATCTGGATATTGGATGAAGGTGGCAGGGCTGTTTATAACGGACCTGTTCAGGATGCCCCCGAATACCTGCTCAGGAAACTAAAACTCTCCAATCAGGAAATAGATAATATTGATCCGGCATTGCTGCTGGATCTTGTTAATTACAGGTTGCCCGATAAGGAAGGTCAGGTATGGAAACGGGTTATGGAGCCAAAAGACTGGCATGATGAATACCTCCGGGATCAAATTCTCAGGGAAACCAAGCACCCGGCCAAAACGCTTCTGCCGGCCAGAATACTTAAAATTCCCAACCTGGAGATTCAGTTGCTGATATTTTCCATTCGCAATTTTAAATGTAAATTTTCCCGGATCGGTGCCATCGTCAAGGCCTTAATTACAGGACCGGTCATTGCGCTGCTGGTCGCTTTGTTGTTTAGGTTCAGTGGCCAGGGTCAGTATACTTTCCTCGACAATGCCAACATTCCCGCTTACCAGTTTATCAGCGTAATAGTTGCCTTGTTTATGGGACTTGTTCTAAGTGCCGATGAGATTATCAGGGAAAGAAATATTCTTGAAAAGGAAGAATACCTGGAATTCAGCAGATTCAGCTATCTGAACTCAAAGATCTTATACCTCTTTCCGGTAGTAGCCTTACAGACCATCCTTTATGTGGGAACCGGCAACCTGATTCTCGGCATAAAGGGACTGTTCTGGGTTTATTGTCTGGTTTTATTCAGTGCCGCATGTTTTGGAATTCTGCTGGGACTTTTCTTATCGGCTGCCATGCACAACAGGGACTTTCTCCACAAAGGTGTTTTGCCTATTGTGATTACCCTTCAGGTGCTTTTGGGGGGCGGACTAATATCCTATGACCAGTTGAATCTGGGAAGAAGCAAATATACTCCCTTCCTCGGTGACCTCATGGTATCGAAGTGGGGATTTGAGGCACTTGCTGTGGAACAGTTTAAAAATAATCCCTATAATAAACTGGTGTACGAATCCAATAAAAAAGTTGAACAGGCTTCTTTTTATGCCTTTTATGCCGTTCCGCAACTGGAGGAAACTTTAGCCTTATGCCGCAATACAAGTCAGGAAGATAGTGCGATCTACTACTCGGAACTGCTGCAGAATGAACTGCTGAAAATTGCTGCCATTCCTGATGTTTTCCCCTTTGAATATGCAGGTAAAGTATCAGAATTATGGAAAAATGAAACGATTCAACAGGAAACCTCCGATTATCTAACCTACCTCAGCTTACATTTTTATGAACAATACGAGAATCTGGTTCAACAGAAGAACCGGCTGATGGAAAACCTGGCTGATTCACTGGGCGTTCAAAAGCTTGCCGCCCTCCGGAAAAAATACCACAACACTGCGCTGGAAAAGGTGGTTACCAACAACAATTCCGAGAATGAATATTTTATGGCAGGCACAGAGATTATTCGCAATAAGGGAGCCGTGTATCAGGACCCTGTCTCGAACATTGGCCGGGCACGTTTATTTTTCCCTGTAAAATTGTTTAACGGACAAAAAACCGACACCCTCTGGTTCAATATATCCTTTATCTGGCTGTTAACTGCTATCTGCTATTTGCTTGTACTTTTTGATGCAGGTATTGTTTTCAGAAAAATATTCCTTTTGAAATGATCCTTTCCAATTTCTTACCCATCGTCTTTTTTCAGTATCTTCCTTAAAAGCTCTAATGCCTATCGGCATGATGGTTATAGATATTTGTCTTATGATCCGTCAACTTTTAATGTTACTGATTCCAGATAGTCATAAAGACTTTTTTTCAGTCATGAGGTAAATAGTTTCATTTTCTGTGTTAAAAACGCAACCCTGTTTGGTTTTGCTCAGTAAAACAATTGAAAACCATATGAAACGAAGAAGCGCGATGGATAGGTATTTTTTGAGAGCAATGATAGTGGTCGGATTGGTGGTGTTTTTTGCTTTGTTTTACCGGTTTGTCCCGGCAGGCCGGGACGACATGAAGGAGTTAAAATTCAGAGATACCAAAGCCGATCCGGAGTTTTTGCTGTCGCCCTCCCATTGGGTTGATTCGGCGTTGAATTCACTCACTTTGGAACAACGCATTGCCCAGATGATCATGGTTGCTGCCTATTCCAACAACAACAGAAAGAATGAAGCAGAGGTGTCCGCACTGGTCAAAGATCTGAAAATCGGGGGTCTGGTTTTTTTTCAGGGTACACCCTACCGTCAGGCTGAACTTACCAATTATTATCAATCCCTGGCTGCAACACCATTACTAATAGCCATGGATGCCGAGTGGGGTCTCGCCATGCGGCTTGACAGTACGGTTCGCTATCCCCGGCAACTTATGCTCGGGGCAATTGAAGATGACCGGCTGATTTTTGATATGGGCGGTCAGATTGCCGGACAGCTCAAGCGGCTTGGTGTTCATATTAATTTTGCGCCGGTGATTGATCTGAATAATAACCCCGATAATCCGGTCATCAACAGTCGTTCTTTCGGGGAAGATGTGGTTACGGTTACCAGAAAGGCCCTTTTTTATATGATAGGACTGGAAAACAATGGCATTCTTTCTGTGGCCAAGCATTTTCCGGGGCATGGCGATACGGATACAGATTCGCACGTGGAAACGCCCCTGATGAATCATTCCATGGCCAGGCTGGACAGTTTGGAGTTATTCCCTTACAGAGAATTGATATACAATGGATTATCCGGTATAATGACCGCACACCTCCTCGTCCCTGCATTGGATGAGCGTTCAGCGGTTCCTTCATCCCTTTCCGAATTTGTTGTGGATTCACTGCTGAAGAAGAAGATGGGCTTCAAAGGATTGATTTTTACCGATGCGCTGAGCATGAAAGGTATTTCGAGTCATTATAAACCGGTTAAGGCAGCGGAGATGGCACTCCTGGCAGGTAACGATATTTTGTTAATGCCTGATGATGTGCCTGAAGTTGTGGATTACCTTGCCAAACTGGTTAAACGTGGCAAAATCAGCCAGGAGGTTATCGACCAAAGGTGCAAAAAAATTCTGGCTGCCAAATATTGGGCAGGTCTGAATCACTACCGTCCTGTTGAGCTTCAGCATCTTTCAACTGACCTGAATAAACCGGAGTATATTTTATTACAGCGCAAACTCACGGAATCCTCTCTCACGGTGCTGCAAAACCAGAATAAAATGTTACCGCTCCGGCATCTTGACACGCTAAGGATAGCTGCAGTTACTTTCAGTGATATACATGACACCGTTTTTCAACAAACGCTCGGGCTATATATGCCGGTTAAGAATTTCTACATCAAAGGCGATGGCTCAGATAATATCGACAGCATTTTCACACATTTGAAGCAATATAACCTGATTATTGCCAGTGTTCATTCCAACGATCTGAACCCGGCAAGGCAATATGGCATAACCGATTGTACCATTGAATTGCTGGATTCCCTGTGCGCCACACAAAATGTGATTCTGGACCTGTTTGCCAATCCCTACCTTCTGAATCGGTTTGATAACCTTGATCGCGTGAAGTCCATCATCGTCTCCTATGAAAATTCACCATTGGCGCAGGACCTGTCAGCCCAGGCAATCTTTGGGGCCACTGATTTCCGGGGCACCCTCCCTGTCTCCATCATGAACTGGCCGGATCTTTCATCAGGAGTGGATATTTCAGGGCTGGGAAGGCTGAAATTTACCATCCCCATGGAAGTCAATATGAGTCAGGATACTTTGCTTCAGATTGATGGTATTATTGAAAAAGCGATCGAAAACCAGGCTATTCCGGGGTGTCAGCTTCTGGTGGCCAGAAAGGGCAAGGTCATTATCAACAAGACATACGGAAATCAGGTATACAAAGGGAGACGGCCTGTTTACACGACTGATTTATACGATCTTGCCTCGGTGACAAAGGTTGCCGCTACCACGCAGGCATTGATGAGGCTGAAGGATGACGGATGCCTCGACATTAACCAGAAACTTTCTGCCTACCTTCCGTATCTTGAAAACTCCAATAAGAAGGATCTTCTGATCAAGGATATCCTGTTGCATCAGTCGGGTTTGCCCTCTTTTATTCAATTCTATTTTTCCACTCTGGAACCGGTCTTTTACAAACAACCCCTGATCAGCCCGAACCTCACCGAGACCAATCCGATAAAAATCGGTTCAGGCCAGTACCTTAACAGGTATACACGTTTCAAGAACGAAATCATATCGGAAAAGTACTCGGCCAAATTCCCTTATAAGGTGGCGGACAGGATGTACATCCTAAAATCGTGGCCTGATACGGTTTACAAAGGTATTGCGGATTCGAAACTATTGGATGGGAAGGAATATGTTTACAGCGACCTGGGTTTTATACTGTTCAAACAATTGGTGGATAGCATCACCCTTGTTCCGTTTGATGAATACCTCGATTCGGTTTTTTACCGTAAGCTTGGAGCAGGCAGACTATGTTTCAATCCCCTGGAAAGATTCAGTGCCGATGAGATTGCCCCTACTGAGGATGATCAATTATTCAGGATGCAAAAGATCCGCGGATATGTTCATGATCCCAGGGCAGCCATGTTAGGCGGTATAACAGGTCATGCTGGTTTATTTGGCAATACCGTGGACCTGGCTAAATTATTGCAGATGATGCTAAATGGGGGTGAATATGCAGGAGAGCGTTTTCTGTCCTCTGAAACTATTGAACTTTTTACGGAAAAACCTTTGGGTATAAGTGGTAGTCGAAGAGGACTGGGATTTGACAAACCCGAGCCGGATACCACCAAACAGGGTCCTTCGTGCAGGTCTGCATCACCTGAAAGTTACGGCCATACAGGTTTTACCGGTACGATCATTTGGGTTGACCCGGTCTATGACCTGATCTATATTTTTCTGTCCAACCGTGTTTACCCCGATGCGGCCAATAATAAATTACTGGAAACGAATGTCCGTACGGATGTGCAGCAAGTAGTATACAATGCGGTTATGGATAAGTAATCTGTTATCCTGCTGACCGTCTGCAATGCCCTGTTCTGATACAGATGCTTTTTTACATCAGGTAGATCAAAAAGTGTCAACTCCCCCTTAAAAAAAGCAGCAACTATTTGCCATAGCCATGAATTTTGTTTATTTTTCGACCTAATTAAAAATCATTATGGACGACTATCACGCGAGCCCATATAGTTATCAATTAATTTAATCTGCAATCGGTCATCAAGGTGACCTGTTGCTGATGTAACACAGGAGGGTCACTATGATTACCTATTGGACTTATAACAATGGATTTACAGCACTTGAAACTTTCCGGAAAAACAGCTGGATCTCTGTAACCAACCCCACTGCTGAAGAAATTGATTTTCTGACGGGTAAACTTAAGGTACCTGCTGAGGAACTGAATGATATACTTGACGTAGATGAACGTGCGCGCACGGAAATGGATGAATCATGGTTTACCATTATCATGCGCATTCCCATTGCCGGGAGTTACAATGGTGTCCCTTTTTCTACGGTTCCGCTCGGGATTTTAATTTCCAACAACCTGGTTATTACCATCTGTCATACCAAGAATGAATTAATTCCCTCCCTGATCCGGAACAAAAAACTGGATTTCAATAACAAAGCCAATTTTGTGATGCAAATATTCCTGCAGGTGGCCAACCTCTATATGCATTATCTCAAATTGATCAATATTCAGGTTGGGGATATTGAAAAGGACCTTGAAAAATCAACCCGAAATGAAGAATTGCACAAAATGCTGCGGATGGAAAAATGCCTGGTGTACTTTATGACCTCCTTGAAATCGAATGATATTTTACTGGCCAAGCTAAGGAATTCGAAGTATATTAAATCACTGGATATTGATGAGGATCTGATCGAGGACGTCATTATTGAAAACCGTCAGGCCATAGAAATGGCCAATATATACAGTGATATTCAGAGTGGTATGATGGATGCTTTTGCCAGTGTCATCTCCAACAATCTGAACGTGGTGATGAAGCAACTTGCCGTTATCACCATCATCCTGATGATCCCCACCTTCATAGCCAGTTTGTATGGGATGAATGTCCCCAATAACCTTGAAAACAATCCATGGGGTTTTGTGCTGGTATTACTGATATCACTTGCTGCCTCTGCGACCGGAGTACTTTTGTTCAGGAAAAAGAACTGGTTTTAACAATAAATTTTTAACTTCAGGCAGGATTATAAATCATTCTGTTATGCATTCCAAGATACGTGTTGGAGTATTATCCTATGGCATGTCGGGCAGGGTTTTTCATGCTCCCATCCTGCATGTGAATCCCGGATATACCATGGTAAAAGTGATGCAGCGTTCCGGAAGCTCTGTACTGGATCGTTATCCCTATGTGCAGGTGGTCAGGGATGCCAATGACATCATTCAGGATCCGGATATTGACCTGGTATTGGTGAACACGCCCGATCATACTCATTTTGAGTTTACCAAAGCCTCACTCGAGGCCGGAAAACACGTGGTGGTTGAAAAGCCTTTTGTACAGGAAGTCAATGAGGGTGTAGCCCTCATTGAACTTGCCCGGAAGAAAGGAAAGATACTGACTGTTTTCCAGAACAGGCGATGGGAGGGCGATTTTCTGACCATTCGAAAGATCATTGACAATCAATTACTGGGCCGGCTGGTGGAATTTGAGGCACATTTTGACCGTTTTCGCAATTTTATAAGAGATTCCTGGAAAGAAAAGCCAGAGAACAAGACCGGTACCCTTTATAACCTGGGATCACACCTGGTTGATCAGGCAATCGTACTGTTCGGAATGCCGGATGCTGTTTTTGCCGATATCAGAAAACAGCGTACAGGTTCACAGGTGGATGATCTTTTTGATTTGAATCTGATCTACCCTGCCATGAAAGTCACCCTGAAGAGCAGCTACCTGGTGCGTGAACCTGGTCCGAGGTATATGCTTCACGGAACAGAAGGATCTTTTATAAAGTATGGTACCGATCCGCAGGAAGAAGCACTGACCAAGGGACAATTTCCGGATGACCGAAAATTGGGGCAGGGAGAACGAAGAGAAATGGGGAATACTGAATACTACGATCAACGGGCTTCATTTTCGGGGACCGGTGGAAACCCTTCCGGGTTGTTATCAGGAATTTTACAACTCCCTCTATGAGACTTTGGTGAATGCAAGGGAATTGGCTGTTAAGCCTGAGGAATCCCTGAATGGTATACGAATCATCAGGGCAGCCTATGAAAGTTGCGAGACGCGATGCGCAATTTTAACAAAATAGGCAACCTTTTCCAGTGAAGTAATCATATCAAATTCCTCCAGGTAAACTTCCGAAGGGACACTCAGATTTACCGTCGTGAAATTCAGGATGCCTTTTATTCCCGATGAAACCAGCGCTTTGGCCATTTGCTGTGCTGCATCAGCAGGCACGCTGAGCAAAGCCAATGAGATATTTTTCGAGAAGATTATTTCCCTGAGTCGATCCACAGAATAACATTCAACCACCGAAGTTGAAGCACCTATCTTCTTCGGATCGATGTCAAAGGCCGCAACAATTCGCAGTTTGGGACGTTTGTTCACCAGGTACGAGGAGATGGCCTTGCCCAGGTTGCCATAACCCACCACAGCCAGATTCAGCACGTCGGAGGGATCCATGATGCCGGCAATAACCCCAATCAACGCCTGGATATCATACCCTTTTCGCCCCTGACTGGCATACCCGATAAACATAATATCGCGACGTACCTGCACCGCGGTAATATTATGCATTCCCGCCAGTTCATGAGAGTATATGTGTGTTTTACCCTCATCGAGGCAACGATGCAAAGTTCTTCGATATTCGCTCAGTCGCTCAATAGTTTTTTCAGGAAGGCTTTTCATATTTTAAGGGGTTGTTGCTGTAGCTAAAATACGAAAAATTACGGATTACATGTTCATACATAAAAGTTGGACTGGTTTCAATCTTTTTTATCTTTACATCAATATTCTTTAATTACAATGAACCATCGCCGCGAAATCATTATTTGTCTTGGGAGTTCCTGTTTTGCAAGAGGCAATAAAAACCTGCTTAAAATTATTCAGCGGTATATCAATCAGCATGGACTGGCAGAAAAGGTTTTTTTCAAAGGGGATCATTGTTTCGGAGATTGCAGCATTGGACCGAATGTTAAAATTGGCGGCAAGGTGTATAACCAGGTAAGTGAAGAAAACATCCATCATATTCTTTCTGAGGCACTTCATGATTTAAAACAGTAAGGAGGAACGGTTTTGGACCCATTATTAACCCTGGATAATCAGAAATGTACCGAATGCTATGCCTGTGTCAGATCATGTCCGGTAAAAGCCATTCATGTGCACTCCTCAGGCAGTATTCCTGAATTGAACAACGATCGGTGCATAGGTTGTGGTGATTGTTTCCTGATATGCGGTCCGAAAGCCATTTCATATCGCAGTTCAGTGGCCGGGGCACGATCGCTTTTTGAATCGGGAGATGAAATAGCTGCCATCTTATCACCCAGCATTTCCGCTGAATTTGATGATATTTCCGATTACCGGAAGCTGGTGACCATGATAAAAGCCCTGGGTATTCAGTATGTTCATGAAATATCCTTTGCTGTTGATCTGCTCGCTTATAAATATCTAAGCCTGCTGAATGATTTTAAGGGCAGATATTATATAACCTCCAATGATCCGATCGTCGTCTCCTACATCGAAAAGCACCGTCCCAATCTTGTCAGTAACCTTGCTCCTATTGTATCTCCCATGATTGCGATCACCAGGGTTGTCCGTAAAATTCACGGACCAGATGTGCGCGTGGTGTATATCGGACCTGAAATTGCCACCAAGGACGAAGCACTCAGGTATGACGGAGATGCCAGAATCGATGTGGTCATAACCTTTGAGGAATTGCGCATGCTGTTCAGGGAATACAACATTGATGAATCAAACCTGGAATACTCCAACATTGATGGTCCGCTCAGTTATAAAGGATCTCTTTACCCGTTAAGAAATGGTTTTGCACAGGCTGCGGACATGGATGAAAATTTACTGACTGCCAGTATGTTTTCTTTGGAAGGAAAAAAGGAAATGGTTGATGCAGTAACGGAATTTGATAACAATATTGCCACCATTCAGCGGCATTTTTGCATTAGCTACGGAAACGGTCTCGACGGTCCCGGCATTACCAAAAGGGGGAACCGCTTTTACAAGGAATACCAGGTGATCAAATATGCCAACAAACGATTGCAAAACTTCTTCAGGGTGGAGTGGTACGATGAACTGCAGCGTTACCTGGAACTCGATTTATCGCGTGTATTCACCGCCGATGATCAGCGTTTCCCCAGTCCTTCACCGGAAAGAATCAGGGAAATCCTGGCTGATCTGGGGAAATCTGAAAACGACCTCATGGGTTGCCTGGAATGCGGATATGCTAACTGTGCTGACTTTGCAGCAGACATTGCCAATGGAATCACTGTTCCGGAGATGTGCATCTCCTATGCCATGAAAAGCAGTTCCCAGCATGAAGAATCTTTGCATGAGATGAATGAAAAGCTTGCTCAGGCCCGCAAGGCACTTAGAGAATCGGAAGAAAAGACAAAACTTGAAAAGGAAAGTGCGGTTCAGGCTTCTGAACTCACCAATGCCATGCTGGAGAAACTGAGAGCAGGAGTGGTTATCGTTGACAATATGCTTAAAGTCGTAAAAGCGAATTCAACCTTCACTACCATCCTGGGCGAGGAAGCTGCACTGATCAATGAAGTAATACCCGGACTGGCAGGAGCTGATCTTAACCGGCTTGTTCCCAATAATTTCATCACACTTTTTTCCTATGTTCTTACCGAAAATGAAAGCATTGAGAACCGGGATATTAAAATCGGTGAAAATCTGCTGAACGTTTCTATTTTCCCGATTTTAAAGGGTAAAGTCGCCGGAGGCATTATCAGGGACATGCGAGCCCCCGAAGTTCAGCGTGCGGAAGTAATCAACCGGATTACCGAAGTCATTGACCGGAACCTGGAAATGGTACAGAAGATTGGCTTCCTGTTGGGAGAAGGAGCAACTGATATTGAACATATGCTCAATTCTATTATCGAGTTTTATAAAGGTGAGAATAAGAAACTGTCAAGTTGAACCATGGGGGAAGATTTTTTTGTAGAGGTTGATTATCAGCAGAAAAGCTACGAGGGACAGCGAATTTGCGGAGATATTTTTCTTTCCAGCAAGGTAAAGGAAGAAAACAGGATCGTTGTGGCATTATCCGATGGCATGGGACATGGTGTAAAGGCAAGTGTTCTCGCCACACTTACTGCTACCATGGCGGTTAATTTTACCAAAGAACATAAGGAACCGGAAAGAACGGCGGAAATTATCATGAAAACTTTGCCGGAATGCAGTGAGCGAAAAATGAATTACTCCACCTTCACAATCATCGATATTGAACAAAGCAACAAGGTCACTCTCCTGGAATATGAAAATCCGGAGTGCATTCTGATCCGTGACCGCAAGATCTTTAAGCCCGAATCGAGGAACATTGTGCCCAGCGGAGATACCAATTGCGGAAAGAAAATCAGGGTTTGTTCATTTACTCCCCTGAAGGGCGACAGAATCGTCTTTTGCACGGACGGCGTTACCCAGTCGGGTTTGGGAACACCCCGGTTCCCCTTTGGATGGGGTGTTGATAATGTGGGCCGGTTTGCCATCGACATGATCAAACAATACCCGCAGATTTCAGCCCGTAATCTGGCCGGAAAAATATTGAACATGGCCTATCGCAATGACGGCTTTCAATCGAAAGACGATACTACCTGCGGCATAATATATTTCCGCGAACCGCGTGAATTGCTCATATGCACAGGACCTCCCTATAACAAGGAGGATGATCCGGTACTGGCTGCTGAGGTGAATGATTTTAAAGGAAAGAAGATTGTTATGGGGGCAACCACCGGAGATATTGTTTCCCGTGAACTGGGGCTCAAAATCGAAGATGTATTTAAATTCGAGGATCCTGATCTTCCCCCCATTAATGTCATGGAGGGGGTTGATCTTTTTACGGAAGGGATACTCACCCTGAATAAAGTGGAAAAAATCCTGAAGGCTTATAATCCCAATATCAAGCTGGGAAGAGGTCCTGCGGATGAAATTGTGAAGCTCATTCTGGAAAGCGATGCCATTAAAATTATCATTGGTACGCGGATCAATATTGCACATCAGGATCCGCACCTGCCTGTTGAACTTGAGATCAGGCGAACCGTGGTGAATCGGATAGCCCAGCTGCTGGAGGAAAAATTTCTCAAAAAGGTGGTGGTAAGTTATATTTGATCCAATAAAACATTTAAGCATCTGAGGCTCTTGGTCCTTTTCAGTTTGGGGAAACCGTTTTTCGCGGGTATCTGGAGAAAGAAAGGTTCCTGGTTTCTCCGGATTTTTTTTCTTAAAAATTTGAATTTTTCCAAATAAGTATTATATTATAATCAACATTTCTGATTATAATCTAATCATTTCACCAAAAAACCAAAAGAAGAATATTATGACAACACCAACCAAACCGGAGGCCATTTGCTGCCCGGAATTCAATCCCGCTTCCTGGGATGATAAAGTCCTGGAATGGGAAAACAAAAAGTTCATCAAAGACAGGGTCTTCACCTTTTTTTTCATGCCCTTGAACTTTGGCACAGTGATGAAAAGGCTTGATGAAAGGGTAAAGAAGGCCGGGGCCACCATACCGGACTGGCTTTGTCTTTCCGATCATACCTCCCGGTGGAATATGGATGTTTATCTGGCTGTGGACCGGGACATTTCCGGTACGGAGAATGCTGCGCTGAACGGTAAGTTTTACAGCAAAGTTTACGAAGGACCATACCAGGATACAGGCAAGTGGTGCAAGGATTATGAGGGTCTGGTAAAGTCGAAGGGCTATGGCATCAGGAAATGGTTCATGTGGTACACCACCTGCCCGAAATGTGCAAAAAAGTACGGGAAAAACTACGTCGCTATTGTATCGCAGGTGGAATAATCCGTGAGAGTCCGGTGGGGAAATCTGAACCGCTGAAAGGGGGTTAACCCACCTGATCTTTCTTCTTTAACCTGAGCAGGGAGTTGCACTTTTCATAGGCCTCAATGGCAGCAAAATAGCTTAACAGCTTATTGAAGAATAAATCATCGTTGAACTTGGGATGACCGAATTCAAAATTTAGCTTGCCCTGTACGGTAAGTTCGAAAAGCTCATCATCATCCAGGAAAGAAGATGGATTAAGATCTACTGTTTCCTCCTCTTCCTGGAGTGTCGAAGAGTCTTTGTATTTTTCCAGGAAATTCAGTAACGAAAGCTGCAGGCTGATAAAGTCGTTGTTCTCGGTTAACAATGCTTTATTCAGGGCATAGTTCTTTTCAATATGATAAGTTCTTTCAGCTGAAGGGGGCTGATTGATCATCTCATTGATCCTGGTCTGGTTCTTATTAATGATTTCCAGGTTTTCCTTTACCCGTTTTTTCAAAAGATCAATAGTCCGCTGAATCAGTGCTTTCATAATACAATCAATTGCACCACAAACTTACTGAATATTTACATTCCTTTCTTCAATTTTTGATTAAACGGGTAAAGTTGGATGTAAGATTGCTCCCGGAGAGCACCAAGCTGCATTCCTCAGAATAATCCTTACCAGTTCCAAATAGGGTGGGTCCTGATTGTATTTTTCTATTTTATTTTATATTTGTAGGCCCAAAAAATTGATCCGGCTCGGCATTTACATGCTTAAGCATTTCTGAATGAATGAGATAATAATGAAAGAACGTAATTTTAAATTAAATCATAGTATAGATGAAAATCCTGGTTTGTATCAGTAATGTTCCCGACACCACGACCAAGGTGAAATTTGTTGATGACAACAAAAGGCTTGATATAACTGGTATTCAGTGGGTCATTAATCCCTGGGATGAGCTATCTCTCACCCGGGCTCTCGAGTTAAAGGATGATCCTGCTTCAGGCATTCAATCAGTTTCCGTTGCTCATGTTGGTCCCGCAGCAGCTGAGCCTACCATTCGAAAGGCTCTGGCTATTGGCGCTGATGACGCCATCAGAGTCAATTCCGAACCTGCCGATGCCTATTATGTGGCCGCTCAGTTAGCAGAAGTTGTTAAGGCTGAAAAATTCGATATCATACTTTGTGGTATTGAATCAAGTGACCACAACGGGTCCACCGTTGGCGGAATGTTGTCGGAATTGTTGGATTATCCTTCTGTGTCAGCTGTTTCGAACATTAAGATCGAAAACGGCCAGGCAGTTATCCATCGTGAAATTGACGGAGGCAAGGAGATCATTAAAGTTCCTGTACCGGTAGTGGCCATTGTGCAGAAGGGAATTGCGAAAGAACCAAGAATTGCTGCCATGAGAGGGATTATGATGGCCCGCACCAAGCCTGTCAAGGTTGTGGAGCCCATAAATGTTGAATCATTTACCGAGGTAACCGGTTTTGAGACACCCAGGCCGCGCGCAGCATGCAGGTTTGTTGATGCCGATAATCCCAAACAGCTCATTGAAATGCTTCAGAACGAGGCAAAAGTTATTTAACCTTTATCCATTAAGTAAAATCAGGAATCATGTCAGTATTAGTATATACAGAAAACTGGGACGGAAAATTCAAGAAATTATCATTTGAATTGTTATCCTATGCATCCAAAGTTGCTGAGATGTTAAATACCAATACCACTGCACTTTCTATTGGGAATGTTGCGGCGGAGGAATTGCAAAAGCTGGCCAGCTATGGGGCCGGTAAAATTATCAGTGTCACTGGCAACGGATTGAATATTCTCGACAACCAGGCCTACACAAAAACAATTGCCGATATCGCCCTTAAAGAAGCGGCCACGGTGATCATCCTTTCAAACAACAATACAGGCAAGGCCCTGGCACCCAGGTTATCCGTCAGATTAAAGGCCGGGATAGGTTCCGGGGTGAGCAGGTTGCCCCTGAGCATCAATCCATTTGTGGTTTATAAGAGGGCATATTCAGGCAATGCCTTTGCACATCTGAACATAAAGACCGATGTCCGCATTCTCACCCTGGCTCAGAACTCATTCGAACTGATCGAGAAAAATACCGGCGCCACCATGGAGAACATTACCGTTCAGGTAGAGGAAACGCTTATTAAAACACAGGTGATAGAGGTACAAAAACAAACCGGAAAGATCCTGCTGACCGATGCGGATATTGTTGTATCCGGGGGGCGTGGAATGAAGTCACCCGATAACTGGGGGCCGCTCGTTGACCTGGCCGACCTGCTGGGGGCTGCCACAGCCTGTTCCCGTCCCGTCTCCGATGAAGGATGGCGCGGACATGAGGAACATACGGGACAAACCGGCAAAATCATTGCTCCCAACCTTTATATAGCCGTTGGAATATCCGGGGCAACACAACATCTGGCCGGAGTAAGCTCCTCGAAATACATCGTTGCGATCAATACCGATAAGGATGCCCCTATTTTTGAAGCGGCTCAGTTTGGCATAGTGGGTGATGCGCAGAAAGTATTGCCGAAACTGGTTGAAGCCGTGAAAGACATGAAGATCCGGTAATATTCCCTTTCGCCCGGGTATTGTTAATCCATTACTTTAAATACCATGATGAAACAAATAATTTTTGCGGCAGCATTGTTACTGACCTTGGGCGTCTTTACCTATACTGTTCACAGAATCCTCAGTTTCTTCCGGCTTACCCGGCAAACATTTCCTGTAAAGGATCTTGGCAGAAGATTTAAAGTAATGATGGATGTTGCCTTCGGGCAAACCAAAATCTTTCGCAAACCAGTGATTGGTTTTTTTCATGCACTGGTATTCTGGGGATTCTGTGTAATCCTTATTGGAAGTATCGAAATGGTGATTGACGGGCTTTCGGGTACTGAACGAGCACTCTCCTTGCTGGGATTGGTTTATAAAATTATTATCGGATCAGGGGATGTTTTCGGACTTCTGGTGGCTATTTCAATCATTATTTTCCTGAGCCGAAGGCTGTTTTTTCATATCAGGCGGTTTGAAGGTATCGAAATGAAGGCAGGTACCCATATCGATGCAAATGTGGCCCTTACCATGATTCTTATTGCTGATGCTGTCATTGTTGGGAATGAACACTTTTTATTATGAACACCAGATAGTTACCGGTGGGATCATCCATGGCGTTTTTCCGGTCAGCAGTTTTTTTGCAGCCCTGTTTTCCGGTCTTTCTCCGGCTACGCTTCATACTTTTCACGAAATCTTCTGGTGGTCTCATATCCTGCTGATTTTCATATTTGCCAACATGCTGCCGTATTCCAAACATTTCCATGTATTTATGTCGGTGCCCAATGTGTTTCTTTCACGGCTTGATCCGCTGGGTAAATTGACCAATATGGACAGCATAACCCGTGAAGTGAAACTGATGCTTTATCCCGATGCTGCAATGGCAAATACGGCCACAGAAATGACCTGTGGAACGATTTGGAGTAAAGGATGTGGAGGATGTTTCATGGAAAAATTATTTTGATTCCCTGTCCTGCACGCAATGCGGCCGATGTACTGCAGTATGTCCCGCCAATATAACCGGGAAAGAAGTTATCACCCCGCAAGATTATCATGGATGTCAGGGCGCGAATGAAAGAGAAAGGCCCCGGCATGGTTAAAAATGGTAAGGAATATTCCGACAACAGATCTCTCCTCCGCGACTTTATTTCCGAAGAGGAATTGTGGGCTTGCACCACCTGTAATGCCTGTGCCAGGGAATGTCCGATCAATATCAATCATCCTACACTCATTGTGGATATGAGGCGTTACCTGGTGATGGAGGAAGCTTCGGCACCCGGTGAGATCAAGGCGGTTTTCAGCAATATCGAAAATAATGGTGCCCCCTGGCAGTTTTCTCCCGAAGACCGGCTTCTTTGGGCTAAGGATCTCGAAATAAAAGTACAATAACACATTTAATGTATTGAAGGACATGGAAATCCGAAAGGTAGAAATTCCTGTAATGGCAGATTTCCTTGCCAGGGGCGAGAAACCTGAGTACCTTTTCTGGGTGGGCTGTGCCGGTGCATTTGATGACCGGTATAAAAAAGTAGCCAGGGCATTCACAAAAGTTCTGACACATCTGAAGGTCAGTTACGCCGTTCTGGGCAGGGAAGAATCCTGCACAGGGGATCCCGCCAGGCGCGCCGGTAACGAAATGTTATACCAGATGCAGGCTTTGCAGAATATTGAGGTATTTAAAATGTACGATGTACAGAAAATAATAACCATCTGTCCGCATTGCTATAATATTTTCAGGAACGAGTACCCTGACCTGGGCGGTCATTATGAGGTGATTCATTACGTGCAGTTCCTGGATACATTCATCCGTGAGGGCAAGCTAAAACTCAACAAAACCCTGAATGATACACGGATCACCTATCACGATCCTTGCTATCTGGGAAGAGCGAATGAGATATATCGCGAGCCAAGAACTATTCTGAAATCACTTTCAGCCAATCTTGCGGAAATGAAACGGAACAAAAGCTTTGCGCTTTGCTGTGGTGCCGGAGGAGCACAAATGTTCAAGGAGGCAGAGAAGGGCAACAAGGAGGTTTTTATCGAAAGAACGGAAGAAGCTCTTGAAACCGGAGCCGCAGTTATTGCCACAGCATGTCCTTTTTGCATGACCATGATGACGGATGGATTAAAATATAAAAATAAGGAAGAGCAAGTAAAAAATTACGATATTGCCGAATTGATTGTAATGGACCTGGATTTGTAAAGACGCAGGATGTTGTTCCCCTGCCATGTGAAAGTATTTATCAAACCTAATTAAATAACGATGGAAGCCAGAAAAGTATTGAAAAGCGGTGAATTTCTTGTTGAAAGTATTGGATCGGGAGATATATTTATCCCCGAAGAATTTAACGAGGAGCAACGCATGATTGCCCAGACTTGTCAGGATTTTCTTGATACCGAAGTATATCCGAATATAGATAAGGTTGACAAACAGGACCGTGAACTCATGAAAAGCATGCTTAAAAAATCAGGTGAACTTGGTTTGATGGGCATTTCTATTCCCGAGGAATATAATGGATTCGGACAATCCTTCGTTACCCAGATGCTGGCTGCAGAAACCATCGGTGCAGGGTATTCCTTTTCAGTAGCATTCATGGCCCATTGTGGTATCGGTACCTTACCCATCATGTATTACGGGACCGAGCAGCAACGGCAGAAATACGTTACCAAACTGGCTACCGGTGAATTGATCGGTGCTTACTGTCTTACCGAGCCAGGTGCGGGCAGTGATGCCAATGCCGGCAAGACCAATGCCCGTCTCTCTGAAGATGGCAGGCATTATATTCTCAATGGCCAGAAAATGTGGATCACCAATGCAGGTTTTGCGGATGTTCAGACAGTTTTTGCCAAAATTGACAATGACAGGGTCCTCAGTGCTTTTATAGTGGAAAAGGATTTTCCAGGCGTCGTGATCAGTCCCGATGAACACAAAATGGGTATCAAGGGCTCTTCCACAGCACAGATCTTTTACAATGATGTAAAAGTACCGGTTGAAAACCTTTTGGGTAACCGGGGCGAGGGTTTCAGGATTGCGCTGAGTATTCTTCATATGGGCAGGATAAAACTGGGAGCCAATGTATTGGGAGCCTCCAAAAAGGCGATTAATGATTCCGTTAAATATGCCAATGAAAGAAAGCAGTTTGGCACATTGATCTCGGCATTCGGGGCCATAAAATATAAACTGGCGGAACAGGTTATCCGGACTTTCGCTGCAGAATCAGCAAATTACAGGGTGAGCAAGGACATTGACGACCTGATAGAGAAATACAAGACGGAAGGTTGTGACAAAGGTCGTGCCACCATCGACGGCATCAGTCATTACGCTGTTGAAGCCGCCATTCTGAAGGTTTACAGTTCGGAGATCCTTGATTTTGTTATCGATGAGGCTGTCCAGATCCATGGTGGAATGGGATACTCAGCTGAAATGGCTGTTGAAAAGGGATATCGCGACAGCAGGATTAACCGCATTTTTGAAGGTACGAATGAGATAAACCGGTTGCTGGTGGTGGATACGGCGATGAAAAGGGCCATGAAGGGAGATTTCGACCTTTTTGGAAAAGCGAACGAGGTATATCAGAACCTGGGTAAAATTACCGATGATAAAGCCAATAACGAAAGCTATTATCAGGAAAAGATACGGTACATTAACAATTTCAAGAAAGCCATCCTGCTTGTCCTCCATGGTGCATCAGTTAAGTTCGAAAAGAAACTGGTGCAGGAGCAGGAAGTGCTGAACAACCTTTCCAACATGATCATGGATACCTATATCTCCGAGTCAATGGCCCTCAGGGTTGAGAAGCTGGAGAATCTCAGGGGTGCGGCCGCTGCAGGGGTTTACCGGAATATTCTCAGCGTATTTGTTTATGATGCTGCAGAAAAGATCAGGAAAGCTGCTCTTGATGCAGTATATTCCTTCGCTGTACCGGAAGAATCAGCCGCGCTGGTAAAAGCCGTAGAAACCCTCACAAGGGTGAATGGTGTAAATGTGAAGGATGCCCGCCGCAGTATTGCAGATAAGCTGATAGAAGACAACTGCTATAAGTTTTAGAATACAAACCTCACGTTAAAAAAAATCCCCCGGCCAACGGCGGGGGGATTTTTTATTTATGCCTGTGCGGAGGGTCCTCCAAAGTTCATAGGTATCATCATGTCACCTTGCCCTTCAGCCTGCCTGATTGTACCATGAACAGATTCATATTTGGCAATATTGTCCTTCAGCGCGTGAAGAAGCCTTTTGGCATGTTCAGGTGTAAGGATAATCCTCGATTTAACCTCTGCCTTTGGTATTCCGGGCATAACACGAACAAAATCAACAATGAATTCCGACGGAGAATGGGTGATTATGGCTAAGTTCGAATATATACCCTGAGCAATGTCCTCCTTCAGTTCAATGCTGATCTGATGCTGATTCGTATTCTTTTTTTCTTCCATAACCGGTTTAGTGAAGGTCTTCTTTTACAGTTTCACGGGTAAGCTTCTTTTCTTCCGTTATCTTCTCATAATCTTCCTTGGATCCTACGATCAGATTGGAAAATCTTCGGTTACCTGTACCGGCAGGTATCAGATGACCTACAATTACATTCTCCTTCAAACCTTCGAGATAATCCACCTTGCCAAAAATAGCCGCTTCGTTAAGTACCTTGGTGGTCTCCTGGAAGGAGGCAGCCGACATGAAACTTTGTGTTTGAAGAGCGGCCCTGGTGATACCCTGGAGAATCTGCTGCGAAGTTGCAGGAATAGCCTCCCTGGCTTTTACCGGTTTCAGGTCCTTGCGCTTCAGAACAGAATTCTCATCGCGCAATTTACGCGCCGTTACTATCTGTCCGGGTTTGAAAGTCTGTGAATCGCCTGATTCCTCAACGACCTTCTTTCCGTAGATCCAGTCATTCTCCTCAAAGAATTCCCATTTGTCCACCAGCTGTTTTTCCAGGAATTTCGTGTCACCCGGGTCAATAATTTCCACCTTGCGCATCATCTGGCGGACAATGACTTCAAAGTGCTTGTCATTGATTTTCACACCCTGCAGACGGTAAACTTCCTGAACTTCATTAACAATATATTCCTGGACTTTTGTGGGTCCTTTGATAGCAAGAATATCAGAGGGTGTTGTTGCACCGTCGGAAAGTGGGGTTCCTGCTTTAACGTAGTCATTTTCCTGCACCAGGATTTGCTTGGACAGGGGTACCAGGTATTTCTTCTGCTGTCCGGCTCTGGTGGTAATGGTTATTTCGCGGTTACCACGTTTTACTTTGCCAAAAGACACTTCACCATCAATCTCTGATACAACAGCAGGATTTGAAGGGTTACGTGCTTCAAAGAGTTCTGTAACACGGGGCAAACCTCCGGTGATGTCACCTGATTTTCCAACTGCCCTGGGAATTTTCACCAGAATGTCCCCGGCTTTCACGGCACTTCCTTCTTCAATACTCAGGTGAGAACCTACCGGTAAGTTATAGGTCTTCAGCACATGGTCATTCTTGTCGCGGATTTCAATACCCGGATTCTTGGTACGATCTCTGGTTTCTGTAATTACCTTTTCGCGATAGCCGGTAACTTCATCGGATTCTTCCTTGTAGGTAATCCCTTCAATGACGCTTTCGAAGGCAACCGTACCGGGAGCTTCGGAAATAATTACTGCATTGTAAGGATCCCATTCGCAAATCAGGTCACCTTTTTTCACCTCAGCGCCGTTCTTTACTAAAAGTTTGGCGCCATAAGGAATATTATTGGTGGTAAGGGCGATTCCTGTTTTCTTATCGATCACACGCAATTCTGCCAGACGACCAATAACAATGTCTACTTTGGAACCGCTTGGCTCAAGACGTTCAACTACACGCAATTCATCAATCTCCACCAGTCCGTTGTATCTGGCAACTATCCTGGACTCTGTGGTAATGCTCATCGCGGTACCACCCACGTGGAAAGTACGGAGGGTAAGCTGTGTACCGGGCTCGCCAATCGATTGTGCAGCAATAACTCCAACCGCTTCACCATTTTGAACCATGCGGCTTGTGGCCAGATTACGGCCATAGCATTTTGCGCAAACGCCCTTCCTCGATTCGCAGGTAAGCACCGACCTGATCTCCATATGTTCAATGGGGGAGTCATCGATGATCCGCGCAATATCTTCCTTAATTTCTTCACCTGAGGAAACGATGAGTTCACCGCTGAGGGGATGATAAACGTCGTGAACAGCTGTACGGCCCAGGATACGTTCATAGAGTGATTCAACCACTTCCTCGTTATTCTTGATGGCAGTGGCAATAAGTCCGCGCAGCGTGCCGCAGTCCTCTTCCGAGATGATCACATCCTGGGATACATCTACAAGACGACGGGTAAGGTATCCTGCGTCGGCTGTTTTAAGCGCCGTATCAGCAAGACCTTTACGTGCACCGTGCGTGGATATGAAGTATTCGAGAACCGACAGGCCTTCTTTAAAGTTAGCCAGGATCGGGTTTTCGATGATTTCTGAGCCGGAGGAACCCGATTTCTGCGGTTTGGCCATCAAACCTCTCATGCCGGATAACTGGCGGATCTGTTCTTTGGAACCCCTGGCGCCTGAATCAAGCATCATGTATACCGGGTTGAATCCCTGTTTGTCATTCGACAACCTTTTCATCAGGGTCTGCGTGAGTTTGGCATTGGTATGTGTCCAAATATCGATGATCTGGTTATATCTTTCATTGTTTGTAATGAATCCCATGTTGTAGTTGTTCATTACCTCATCTACCTGCTGGTAACCTTCATTCATCAGGTCTTCCTTCTCTTCCGGCACGATCACATCATCGATGTTGAAGGACAGACCACCCTTGAATGCCATCTGAAATCCAAGATCTTTGATGGAATCGAGGAATTTAGCAGTCTGTGCGGTACCGGTCTTTTTCAGAACGTTGCTGATGATCTCACGCAACGATTTCTTGGTGAGGATTTCATTTATGAAGCCAACTTCCCTGGGAACCACCTCATTAAACAATACCTTTCCTATGGTGGTCTCGATGATTTTCTTTTCGGGAATCCCGCTGGAATAGTCGGTTATCCTCACTTTAATCATGGCGTGAAGATCAACACGTTTCTCATTGAAGGCGATGATGACTTCCTCGGGGGAATAAAATGTGGAACCTTCTCCCATAACGGGTTGTTCGGGAGTGCTCTTGCAGGCTTTGGTCATGTAATACAAGCCGAGTACCATATCCTGTGAAGGGACATTAATAGGCGCCCCGTTGGCAGGATTGAGAATATTATGTGAAGCAAGCATCAGAATCTGTGCTTCAAATACGGCTGCATTGCCCAGCGGTAAATGAACGGCCATCTGGTCACCATCAAAGTCAGCGTTGAAAGCCGTACAAACCAGCGGATGAAGCTGAATGGCCTTGCCTTCGATAAGTTTTGGCTGGAAAGCCTGGATACCAAGCCTGTGAAGCGTAGGAGCACGGTTGAGTAAAACCGGATGCCCTTTCAAAACGTTTTCGAGAATATCCCAAACCACAGGATCTTTGCGGTCAACGATCTTTTTAGCCGATTTAACGGTTTTCACAATGCCTCTTTCAATCAGTTTCCTGATGATAAAAGGTTTATAAAGTTCAGCGGCCATCTCTTTTGGCAAGCCGGTTTCATGGAGCTGCAATTCTGGTCCCACAACAATGACCGAACGGGCTGAATAGTCCACACGTTTACCGAGCAGATTCTGACGAAAGCGACCCTGTTTACCTTTCAGACTGTCGCTGAGTGATTTCAGCGGCCTGTTGGCATCTGTCTTTACGGCATTGGATTTTCTTGAATTGTCGAACAAGGAATCAACGGCTTCCTGAAGCATGCGCTTTTCATTCCGGAGGATAACTTCCGGGGCCTTTATTTCGATCAGCCTCTTCAAACGGTTGTTTCTGATAATCACCCTGCGGTACAGATCATTCAGGTCGGAGGTCGCAAATCTTCCGCCGTCGAGAGGTACAAGCGGTCGAAGTTCAGGGGGAATAACCGGAATGACTTTCAGGATCATCCATTCGGGATGGTTTACCCCTTTGGAGGCACGAAAGGCTTCAACAACCTGCAGCCTTTTCAACGCTTCATTCTTACGCTGTTGTGAGGTTTCGGTATTGGCCTTATGTCTGAGATCATAGGAAAGAGTATCCAGATCGAGCCTTTGCAGCAACTGATACAACGATTCAGCTCCCATATTGGCGATGAACTTATCAGGATGTCCGTCATCGAGCAATTGGTTTTCTTTGGGAAGTGATTCAATGATGTCGAGGTATTCTTCTTCAGTTAGAAAATCAAGGTATTGAACGCCATCGGCTGACTTTAATACCCGGGTTGATAACCACATACCGCTCATAATAGATGATGCTGTCAAGTTTCTTGGAAGGTAATCCCAGCAAATACCCAATTTTGTTCGGCAGGGTACGGAAATACCAAATATGGGCAACAGGAACAACCAGGGAGATATGGCCCATGCGTTCGCGGCGTACCTTTTTCTCGGTAACTTCCACACCGCAACGGTCGCATACAATGCCTTTGTAGCGTATTCTTTTGTATTTTCCGCAATGGCATTCATAATCCTTAACCGGTCCGAAAATCCGTTCGCAAAACAATCCGTCACGTTCGGGCTTATAGGTTCTGTAATTGATGGTTTCGGGTTTCAGTACCTCACCGCTTGAACGCTCGAGGATTTCCTCGGGTGATGCCAGGCTGATGGATATTTTGGAGAAACTCGATTTTACTTTTGTGTCCCTTCTGAATGACATATTTAAGTTTCTTTTTAAATATCAGTTTAATAATTAATCTGAGTAACTGCAAAAGTCTTGGATTACACCAGGTTAATGCTTAAACCAAGGCCTCTTAACTCATGAAGCAATACATTCAGCGACTCGGGTATGCCAGGCAGGGGCAATGGTTCACCTTTGACAAGTGACTCATAAGCTTTTGCCCTTCCGACCACATCGTCCGATTTGATGGTAAGAATTTCCTGCAGGATATGGGCAGCGCCAAATGCTTCAAGAGCCCATACTTCCATTTCACCAAAACGCTGACCGCCGAACTGTGCTTTACCACCCAGAGGTTGCTGTGTGATAAGCGAGTAAGGTCCGATGGAACGGGCATGCATCTTGTCATCAACCATATGTCCGAGTTTGATCATATAGATGATACCAACAGTAGCCGGCTGATCAAAACGATCTCCTGTGCCTCCGTCATACAAATAGGTCTTTCCGAATCTCGGCAGTCCGGCTTTTTCGGTAAACTGTGCGATCTGGTCAATGGAAGCACCATCGAAAATCGGGGAGGCGAATTTCACACCCATCTTTTTGCCGGCCCAACCGAGCACCGTTTCATAAATCTGTCCCAGGTTCATACGTGAGGGTACGCCGAGGGGATTCAGCACGATATCAACCGGTGTGCCGTCTTCCAGGAAAGGCATGTCTTCACTCCGCACAATCCGCGAAATGATACCTTTGTTCCCGTGCCTGCCGGCCATCTTATCCCCAACTTTTACTTTACGTTTCTGAGCAACGTAAACTTTGGCCAGCTGGACAATTCCTGCAGGCAGTTCATCCCCAATGGTAATGCTGTATTTTTTCCGTTTATAAATGGCATCAATTTCCTTGTATTTGATGATGTAATTATGGATCAGGGTCTTGATCACCTCATTTTTATCTTTGTCCGTGGTCCATTTATTCGGATTTATATTCTGGAAATCGATATCCTGTAAAAGCTTCAGGGTAAACTTGGCACCTCTTGGAATGACATCGACATTATAATAATCCTTGACACCCTGTGAGGTTTTTCCGTTTACAACAATAAACAGCTTATCAATGAGTTTGGCTTTCAGCTCGTTGGAATTTCGTTCGAATTCTTCTTCAATCTTATCGAGGATAGGCTTGGTAGATGATTTCAGCTTCTTATCCTTTATGGAACGCGAAAAGAGCTTCTTGTCGATGACCACACCCAAAAGTGAAGGGGGTGCCTTTAAGGAGGCATCTTTCACATCACCGGCCTTGTCACCGAAAATGGCTCTCAGGAGTTTTTCTTCGGGTGAAGGATCGGATTCTCCCTTCGGAGTAATTTTCCCGATAAGGATATCACCGGGATTAACCTCGGCTCCAATCCGGATTAATCCATTCTCGTCGAGGTTGCGTGTGGCTTCTTCGCTCACATTGGGAATATCCGCCGTAAGCTCTTCGAGTCCCCGTTTGGTATCACGCACTTCAAGCATATACTCATCAATATGAATGGAAGTGAAAAGATCTTCACGAACCACTCTTTCTGAAATCACGATGGCATCCTCAAAGTTATAACCTTTCCAGGGCATGAACGCCACCATCAGGTTCCTACCCAAAGCAAGCTCGCCATTGCTGGTGGAATAGCCTTCGGTAAGGATTTGTCCTTTGGTAACCTTTTCCCCCTTTTTCACAATGGGCTTAAGGTTAATACAGGTATTCTGATTGGTTTTCCTGTATTTCAGCAGCTTATATCGCTTTGTCTCACCGTCGAAGTTCACGAATTTTTCTTCTTCGGTCATCACATACCGGATAATCACCTCATTTGAATCAACATATTCCACTACACCATCCGCTTCGGCAATCAATAAGAAAGCGTGAATCACGCACCACCTCATGTTCAATACCTGTTCCCACGATGGGAGCTTCGGGATTAATCAGCGGTACTGCCTGGCGCATCATATTCGATCCCATCAGGGCACGGTTTGCATCGTCGTGCTCAAGGAACGGGATAAGTGATGCGGCAATGGATGCGATCTGGTTTGGAGCAACGTCCATCAGGTCCACTTCATGGGCGTCTGACAGCGGGAAATCGCCATTATACCGGGCTTTAACCTTTGGATTTTCAAATTCTCCGCTGTCCTTTAACGGAGCATTTGCCTGGGCAATAACCTTTGATTCTTCTTCTTCCGCGCTGAGCCAGATAATACCTTCGGTGGTAAGGTCAACCGTTCCGGTTTCCACTTTTCGGTAGGGGGTTTCAATAAATCCCAGTTCATTGATCTTGGCATATACGCACAAGGAGGAGATCAGTCCGATATTTGGACCTTCGGGAGTTTCAATCGGGCACAGTCGTCCATAGTGCGTGTAGTGAACGTCACGTACTTCAAATCCTGCACGTTCTCTTGACAAACCACCTGGTCCGAGTGCCGACATTCTGCGCTTGTGGGTAATTTCAGCCAGCGGATTGGTCTGATCCATGAATTGCGACAGCTGGTTGGTGCCAAAAAACGAATTGATCACAGAAGACAGGGTCTTGGAATTGATGAGGTCGATAGGTGTGAAAACCTCATTATCGCGTACATTCATTCTTTCCCTGATGGTCCTGGCCATACGGGCCAAACCAACGCCGAACTGCGAGGCAAGCTGTTCCCCAACGGTACGTACCCTACGGTTGCTCAAATGATCAATATCATCCACATCAGCTTTTGAGTTGATCAGTTCGATAAGGTATTTGATAATCCGGATGATATCTTCCTTGGTAAGAACCTTGGTATCCATGGCGGTTTCAAGACCGAGCTTCTTGTTGATCCTGTAACGGCCAACCTCACCCAGATCATACCGCTTGTCGGAGAAAAAAAGTTTGTCGATCACATCACGTGCAGTGGCTTCATCAGGTGGCTCACTGTTACGCAACTGCCTGTAAATATGCAATACTGCTTCTTTTTCCGAGTTGCACGGATCTTTTTGTAAGGTATTGTATATAATTTCAAAATCGGTAAGGTTCTGACCTTCCTTATGCAGCAGGATGGTTTTTGCCCCCGAGTCAATAATGGCGTCAATATGTTCATCCAGAAGCACAGTTTCGCGGTCGATAATGATTTCATTACGTTCAATGGAAACCACTTCGCCGGTGTCTTCATCCACGAAATCTTCCACCCACGATTTCAGAACACGGGCTGCAAGTTTACGTCCGACCAGTTTTTTCAAGGCTGTTTTCGAAACTTTAATTTCATCGGCAAGGTCAAAAATTTCAAGTATATCTTTATCACTTTCAAAGCCGATAGCCCTGAGCAGGGTGGTTACCGGTAATTTTTTTTTGCGGTCGATATAAGCATACATGACGTTGTTTATATCGGTGGCAAATTCAATCCAGGAACCCTTAAAGGGAATGATCCTGGCAGAATAAAGTTTGGTGCCGTTGGCATGGATACTTTGCCCGAAGAACACGCCAGGGGACCTGTGCAGCTGTGAAACAACAACACGTTCAGCCCCGTTGATAACGAACAGTCCGCGTTCGGTCATGTAGGGTATGGTACCCAGGTATACATCCTGGATAACTGTGTCAAAGTCTTCGTGCTCAGGGTCGGTGCAGTACAATTTGAGCTTTGCCTTAAGCGGAACGCTGTAAGTCAGACCTCTTTCAATACATTCTTCAATGGAATAGCGGGGCGGATCGATAAAATAATCCATGAACTCAAGAACAAAATTGTTCCTGGTATCGGTAATGGGAAAGTTTTCCTGGAAAACCTTAAACAGTCCTTCATTTTTTCTGTTTTCCGGAGTGGTTTCCAGCTGAAAAAAATCACGGAAGGACTTCAACTGGATCTCGAGAAAATCAGGATAGGACAACTGGTTTTTAGTCCTGGCAAAACTAATTCGTTCTGAATTTAATTTGGTCATTATGTTTTAAAATAAAATGTTGAACTAAAGTTATGAGAATGACAAAAAGGTCTAATCCCGATTGGATCGGGATTAAACCTAAATGATATCATTACGTAGGTAAACTTTATTTAAGTTCAACGTCGGCTCCTGCTTCTGCTAATTGAGCTTTAATAGATTCTGCTTCTTCTTTCGAAACATTTTCCTTTATTGCAACCGGGGCTTTATCAACAAGCTCTTTTGCTTCTTTCAGTCCCAGATTGGTAATATCCTTCACCAGTTTAACGATTTGGAGTTTTGCTCCACCCGGATGATTCATGAAATACTGAAAAAGTTGATTTTTCTTCAGCTTTAGCACCTTCGGCTCCACCGGCAGCAGGACCAGCAACAGCAACAGCTGCGGCTGCAGGTTCAATTCCATACTCCTCCTTTAATATCTTGGCTAATTCGTTAACTTCTTTAACAGTTAAGTTAACCAATTGTTCTGCGAAAGCTTTCAAATCTGCCATTTTAATTGAATATTTAATAGTTATCTAATAATTTATTCTTTTTCACTTAGTGTTTTAACAATACCAGCCAGTTTATTACCACCTGACTGTAAACCGGAAATAACGTTACGGGCGGGTGACTGCAACAGCAGTATCAGATCGCCGATAAGTTCTTCCTTAGACTTAATACCTGACAATGCATCGAGCTGATCATCGCCAATGTATATAGATTCTTCCACATAAGCAGCCTTGAGAATGGGTTTCTTGTTTGTTTTGCGAAACTCCTTGATCAATTTGGCAGGCATGTTATTAATGTCGGTAATCATGATTGAAGTAGAATCCTTCAATGCAACATACAAACCGTCATATTTACCTTCAAATTTCTCCAAGGCCTTTCTAAGCAGGGTATTTTTCACGACAACCAGAGTAATGTCCCTTTCAAAGCATGCTCTTCTGAGTTTGCTGGTGGTTTCGGCATTCAGATCCGAAATATCAGCTAAATAGAAATGCTTGGCATTGCTGATGGAATCCGTCAGACTGTCGATGATCCTGTTTTTTTCGTCCCTATTCATAATAATGTAATATGGTCTTTAAATTATTCGTCGAATGCTTTTGCATCGACCTTAATTCCGGGGCTCATCGTACTGGAAAGGAAAATGCTGCGGATATAGGAACCTTTTGCTGCAGAAGGTTTCAGTTTTACCAGGGTATGTAAGAATTCCCTGGCATTATCGCTAATTGATCAGCGGAGAAGGATGCTTTTCCGATGGAAGTATGAACAATACCGGCTTTATCGACTTTGAAGTCGATTTTACCCATCTTCACTTCTTTTACTGCTTTTCCAACTTCCATTGTTACAGTTCCGCTTTTGGGATTCGGCATCAGTCCGCGGGGACCGAGGATCTTTCCCAGTTTACCGATTTTACCCATTACAGCGGGCATAGTGATGATCACATCAACATCGGTCCAGCCATTCTGGATTTTTTCGACATAATCATCAAGGCCAACGTAATCAGCACCTGCTGCTTTTGCTTCTTCCTCCTTGTCGGGAGTACAAAGCACAAGCACCCTGATTTGCTTACCGGTACCATGGGGTAGCGTAACCACGCCCCTAACCATCTGATTGGCCTTTCGAGGATCGATTCCAAGCCTTACATCAATATCTACCGAAGCATCAAACTTTGTGGTAGAAACTTCTTTCACAAGTGTTGCAGCTTCTGACAGTTTATATTGTTTGGCAGGCTCGATCTTTTCCAGAGCCAATTTTCTGTTTTTAGTTAAATTTGCCATGTTAATCCGGAAATAAATATTTACTTGTTTACTGGGGCTTCACCCTTTACGGTAATACCCATACTGCGGGCAGTGCCGGCAACCATTTTCATTGCTGAGTCGACGGTGAAACAATTAAGATCAGTCATCTTTTCTTCAGCAATGGCTCTTACCTGTTCCCAGGTAACGGAAGCTACCTTTACCCGGTTTGGTTCAGCTGAACCGGACTTGGTTTTGGAAACTTCCAGGAGCTGAACGGCTACCGGAGGTGTTTTCACGATAAAATCAAAAGACTTATCGCTGTATACCGTAATCACAACCGGAAGTAGTTTACCAGCCTTATCCTGGGTACGGGCATTGAACTGTTTACAGAATTCCATAATGTTAACACCTTTGGAACCCAGAGCCGGGCCTACCGGCGGCGATGGATTGGCGGCACCTCCCTTGATCTGCAATTTAATCAATCCAGCAACCTCTTTTGCCATAATTTACTTGTTTCTGATTTATATAGTTGATTTACACGTTATCTGGATGATTATTCAGGAAGCATTAGGGTTTTCACAATCATCCGGCCACGTATTTTTTACATTCAGTTTATTCTTTTTCTACCTGCATAAAACTCAACTCGAGCGGTGTTTTACTCCCGAAGATCTTCACCATACCTTGAGTTTCTTCTTTTCCTCATTAACTTCTTCGATAACACCGGTGAAACTGTTAAAGGGTCCGTCGATAACTTTCACGGATTCGCCAACATAAAAAGGAACATTCAATTCTTCATCCGTTTCCGCCAGTTCATCAACTTTTCCAAGAATGCGGTTGACTTCGGAAGTGCGCAACGGGGTGGGTAATTCATCTCCTTTTGATCCAAGAAATCCGATAACATGCGTAATATTCTTGAGAATATGAGGAATTTCACCAACCAGGGCAGCTTCAATCAGGACATATCCCGGGAAATAACTCGTTCCTTGCTGATCTTTTTCCCGTTTCTGATCTGGTATACTTTTTCAGTGGGAATCAGCACCTGTGAAACAAACTCCTGCAAATTGAGACGCGTAATTTCACTCTCGATGTATTCCTTGACTTTCTTTTCTTTACCACCAATAGCCCTGAGAACATACCATTTTTTTTCCTGGTCTTCCATTTTTAACAGTTCCCGGGGTTATTAAGAGAAAAGACTATAGATCGCACTCATCAGGTTTTTAAATCCAAGATCCATGAGAGCTACCACAAGTGCAATGATTAATGATGCAACCATCACAAGAATAGCACTGCCCTGAAGTTCTTTCCAGGAAGGCCAGGTCACCTTGTGTACGAGTTCCTTATAGGACTCCTGAAAATATAATATGATTTTTTTCATAATCTTTTCGATTGGCACGGGAGGAGCGACTCGAACGCCCGACACCTGGTTTTGGAGACCAGTGCTCTACCAACTGAGCTACACCCGTATGCCATAAAACGGGTAAATTCGCCATCATTAAGGATAACGAATTTACCTGTCTGTATTAATAATTGTTATTCAATAATCTTAGTTACCTGACCGGCACCAACTGTACGGCCACCTTCACGGATAGCAAACCGCAGACCCTGATTCATGGCAACAGGATAGATCAGTTCAACAGTAATGGTGACATTGTCACCCGGCATTACCATTTCAGTACCTGCACGGAAGAGTAATTTCTCCTGTAATATCCAGGGTTCTGAGATAGAACTGCGGACGGTACTGATTATGGAAAGGAGTATGACGTCCGCCTTCTTCTTTTTTCAGAATATAAACACCTGCTTCAAATTTGGTGTGCGGAGTGATGGACCCTGGTTTTGCAAGAACCATGCCCCTTTTGATCTCTTTTTTGTCAACACCACGGAGAAGCAGACCAACGTTGTCTCCGGCTTCACCATCATCAAGGATCTTACGGAACATTTCAACACCTGTTACAACTGATTTTCTGCCCTGTGCACCAAGACCAATGATTTCAACTTCATCACCGGTATGCACAACACCGGTTTCAATTCTTCCGGTGGCAACAGTACCACGACCGGTAATGGAGAATACGTCTTCAACCGGCATCAGGAAAGGTTTTTCTTTTTCACGCGGAGGAATCGGAATATATTCATCAACAGCTTTCATCAGTTCAATGACTTTTTCTTCCCATTTGGGTTCGCCATTGAGCGCACCCAAAGCAGAGCCATGAATGATGGGAGCATTGTCACCGTCAAATTTGTAAAAAGTGAGAAGTTCACGGATTTCCATGTCAACCAGTTCGATGATCTCAGGATCTTCCACCATGTCACTTGTTCAGGAAAACCAGAACCTTGGGAACATTCACCTGACGGGCAAGAAGAACATGCTCACGGGTTTGCGGCATGGGACCATCAGTTGCTGCAACCACAAGTATGGCACCGTCCATCTGTGCGGCACCTGTAACCATGTTCTTAACATAGTCAGCGTGACCCGGACAGTCAACATGCGCATAATGCCTGTTTGCTGTCTGATACTCGATGTGAGCCGTATTAATGGTAATACCCCTTTCTTTTTCTTCAGGTGCATTATCAATGGAATCAAAGGAACGGAAGCTGGCAAATCCTTGTTTTTCAAGAACTTTAGTAATTGCTGCAGTTAAAGTGGTTTTACCATGGTCAACGTGACCAATCGTTCCAATGTTAACGTGAGGTTTCGACCTGTCAAATTTTTCTTTAGCCATAATTTGAATATTTGATAGTTATTGTTCGATTATTAAAATTATTCAATCTTAGAGCCAATGACGGGAATTGAACCCGTGACCTCTTCCTTACCAAGGAAACGCTCTACCAACTGAGCTACATCGGCTTGTTAATCGAGCGGGAAACGAGACTCGAACTCGCGACCCTAACCTTGGAAGGGTTATGCTCTGCCAACTGAGCTACTCCCGCGACTTTATAATTTATTGATTTGTTGATCTGGTGATTTGTTGATTTGGGAAACATCAAATCAATACCTTTTTCAAATCATCCAATCCTGACATTTAAATCATCAAATAAATAAATCATCAAATCATCAAATAAAGAACGTGGGGAGAGCAGGATTCGAACCTACGAAGGCATCAGCCAGCAGATTTACAGTCTGCCCCAGTTGGCCGCTTTGGTATCTCCCCATTTCATAAATAAACCGGATCGAACCGGTTTATCTGCAATACACTCTATAATGAAAGAACAAGCTATGCAATTTGCGAGCCGATGGAGGGATTCGAACCCCCGACCAGCTGATTACAAATCAGCTGCTCTGGCCAACTGAGCTACATCGGCAATACCCTCCAAAATCGGTTCGCAAATGTATAACAATTTATTTATATCACAAAATTATTTTTTGAATTATAAGCCGCGTAGTTTCTCTTTGTGTTTAAGAATTTGTTGCTTTAATGCATCCACTACAATATCGGTTGATTCTTCAAAGGTCTTGCTTTGTTTGCGTGCAAACAGGTCGCTCCCGGGGATATCAAGCTTTATTTCAACTACTTTATTCTCAAGATCAGGTGTGTTTTCAAGCCTTAAAAAGACCTCGGCATTAATGATGTCATCGAAATAACGAGCCAATTTGCTGACTTTTTTTTCAATAAACTGTTCAAGTTTAGTATCGGCATCAAACCTTACCGCGTTAATTCTGATGTTCATAACTGTTCCTCCTAAAATTTATGCTCTGGGATGAGCTTGTTTATATACTGATTTTAATTTTTCAAAGGTATTATGGGTGTATACTTCGGTGGCCGAAAGATTTGCATGACCAAGTAATTCCTTGATGGCATTCAGATCTGCACCCTGGTTCAGCATGTGCGTGGCAAAAGTATGCCGGAGAACATGGGGACTCTTCTTATCAGCTGTGGTTACCATGGAAAGGAATCGCGTCACTATCCGGTTGACCATGCGCGGATAAAGCTTCTTTCCCGAACCGGTCAAAAACAACCAGTCCTCTTCAGATCCTGGATATGCGACTTCCCTGGCTGACATGTACTTTTCCAGCACCTCGTAAAAACCACGACTCAGCGGAATTATTCTTTCTTTGTTACGTTTTCCAAGAACTTTGATCTGCTGCTGAGAAATATCCACATCCGAAATCCGCATGTTTATCAGCTCCGCACGCCTGGCACCGGTATTGTAAAAGGTCTCAATGATGGTCCGGTTCCGGATCCCGCTGAAATCATCCCCAAAGGAAATATCGTCGATCAGGGTATTCATCTGCTTTTCATTCACAAAAACAGGAAGCTTTTTGTCCGATTTTGGAGTCAGTACTTTGGCCACCGGATTTGAAATGAGGATCCCTTCCTTCAACAAATACCTGAAATAGGCTTTTAAGGATGATATCTTACGATTGGTGGTTCGTGCAGAATTACCCGATTCCATTAATTCCACGATCCAACCACGAATTTGATGATGATCTATGCAGGTTTCGTCAGCAGCGGCATCTAACGAACAAAAAAGGAAAAATTGCTCCAGGTCCTTCCTGTATGATTGGACCGTATGCGGAGAGTAATGCTTTATATATTGTATATATTGTAAAAAGTCACCGAAGTGCCTCATAGATTCAGGGATAATGATTTGCCTGTACTGATAAGGATATTTTGGATTATCCCTGCCTGAAAATCGGTCTATTCTTCAGCCTGCTGAAGCTGCTGAACGTAAATTGCCCGTTTTACGACTTCACGTTTGCGCATGGACGGTTTCTGAAATGCCTGCCTCGACCTTAATTCCTTTACTACACCAGTCTTTTCAAATTTACGTTTGAATTTTTTAAGTGCCCTTTCAATGTTTTCACCTTCTTTAATCGGTACAATAATCATACTTAAAATTTTTAATGAGCCGCAAATTTATCATTTTGACCCATATCTACCAAATTTTGCCGCTAAAAAAAAATAAACAGCAGTAATCCAAAAAAATAATCCGTATCAGTCAGATGATTTCTAATTCTATAAATTTACTCAAAATTAATGTATAAGAAAAGCATATCCCGTTAAAAGAAGTTAAATCGACAGGTATTTTTTTAGCCTTTCGAATGCCTCAACCGACAGTATCCCGTTTGCTGTTAATTCATCCAAACTCTTTATGGTGTGCACTCTGGCCCGGTACCGGATAATTCCACGCGCAGTATATTTCCCGATATAGGGATGACGGGCAAGATCATTTTCAACGGCTTCATTCAGATTTAATTTCACAATCATGGTGGTGTCGATAAACAGGCGCGCGCTGATCGATAAATAAAGACTATCCGATATTCCGTACACTTCTTTGAGCTGCCCGGTATCATAAAAACCTCCCAGCAGCGTCCGGTAACGCACAATACGCCTGGCCAGCACAGGACCAATACCAGATAACCCTTCAAAATCCATTGAATCGGCCAGATTAATATTGAAGGATAATGTACCTGCAGGCGGGTAAAAAGGAGGCTTGTAAAGCTGAGAAGCGAATTTTTCCTTGATTTTCACATAGGGCGATAGTTGTGCGTAAAGTTGTGCACTCATGCCATAAATCTTTTTAAGATCTTCCTTCTGACGAAACCTTCCGCCATGGTTCCTGTACTGGATCAGGTTTTTGGAAAGTCTGCCGCTCAGGCCTAGTCGCCGTAAATCCCCGGCAGACACCTCATTCGGATCAAAATAAAAAAGTTCTGCAGAAACGGTTAGCGGTTCGGGTGGAAAATCCGGCGGAGGACCTGCAATACTGTCGCTGAACTGAAGTTGCCGTTCAAATGCCTGCAATTCTTTTTCCAGTAATCGATTGTCACGGGGCTTCACTGTTGGTTCGTCATGCGCTAAGTAGAAGTTGATTCCTGTGATGATCAGCATAAGAATGATCAACACCATGATGCCTTTTCTTTCAAGCGTAGAGAAGGTGAAGAAATCACGTAACGACTCTTTCATATAACCCGATGCTAAACAGGACAACTTGTTGGTAAGGTAAATATAGCAATTTTCAGCACACCTGCCGGTATCTTTCAATACTGCAACCTTAAAACGGATATCCTATTCCGAATTTTAAATGCAGATCATTTATTCCAAAATTCCTAAAAGCCTGCACCCATCTTTCCCCCTCTGGTAATGCGGGATCACGCAGTTTGATACCGAAATCCAACCGCAAAAGGAAAAACGAAAAATCAAACCTTGCACCGAATCCTGTACCAATGGCAATTTCTTTGTGGAACCGCGCCCAGTTGAATTCAGCGCCAGGTTTGTCCTCATCTTCACCAATGTCCCAAACATTTCCCATATCGAGGAATATGGCCCCTTCCATTTTCCAGATGACCTTGAACCGGTATTCAATGTTCGCTTCAAGTTTCATATCCCCGTTCTTGTTCGGGTAGTAAAATACTGAACTGAGCGCGGTATCCGTTTCAACATATGAACCGGGACCCAGGTCGTAGGTATTCCATGCCCTGATGCTGTTTGGCCCTCCCGCAAAGAACTTTTTTTCATAAGGAAGGGTCTCGGAGTTGCCGTATGGAATTCCCAATCCAATAAACAGGTGATAAACAAATGAATTTTGTTTATCAATGATATTGTAATAACTAAAATCAACATCTCCGCGCATATATTGAAAATAGGGTACATTGAACAATTCATAGGGCTCATCGGTAGTTTTTTCATTGAATATCTTGTTGGCAAGATTCACGAGATTACCAGCCGATTCGATGTTAAAACGGGTAAAAACGAAATCCTTTCGTTGCCCGATAGCCTGTTTATTCAATTCAATCCCATAACGCGCCACATTAACCATATGATCTTCAAAACTATAGCCTAACGGGGTGTTTTTCATCGAATCAAGAAACTCAGCCGAGGACAGGTTTTCGTATATCTGTACGTAGTTCAGTTCCAGAGGCCAAATGGTATGGGTAAGATATTGGTTGCCCTTCCATTTATAGGAAAAGGAACTGTTGGCAATGGACCGTGTGTAGTCGGGACGTGATTGATAATTGAAGGAGGCGGAAATCGATGTCTTTGGGGAGTATTTTTTTACAAAGCTTTCCAGCCTGAAGGGAGAAAAGAACTTGGGAAAAACGATGCTGGTTTCCATACCAACTTCCTTCATGCTTTTGTATTTTCCTTCGGATCTGTTGCGCAAGGCCTCAATGGCTCCGGTAACCTTCAGGTTAAATACCTCTGCACCCTTGAAAAGATTGAAGTTTTGATACAAAAGGTTGCCCCTGATCCCTAAATCGCCAGCGGAGTTTGTACCGGCAATTTCAGTCTGGTAAGATTGCACCTTCTTTTGTGTAAGCTCTATCCTGCAGTCCAGCAATCTTTCATGTGCCGAGGCCGGAACTGCCTCAACCTCCCTGAAAGTAATATTGGTATATCGTACAAGGTTCAATTCAGATAAATTCCTGTAGGTCCGGTTGACATCGCTGAGTTTGTAATACTGACCGGGCACAATATAACTGGAATTAATGATCACCCCGGGCTTCAGACTTGGTTTACCGGAATAAAGCAAATACTGACCCTGATAAAAGGTGGTGTCGAAACTTATTTGTCCGGGTTCCAATCCGTTTTCACCGGGCTGGGCAATGTAATCCGGATTCAGATAAACATTTCCGATCTTATACCGATGATGTTGTTTTACTTTGGTTCTCGGATCAGGCTCTCCTTCAACGAATTCTTTAATTATCATCACCAGTTCCACTGAATTATCATCCGGATCCAGGGTAGCGTTATAAAAAATGTATTCCTTGACAAACCGGTAATACCCCTGTTCTTTTAGCAGGTTTTCGATCCTGATCCGCTCCTGTTGCAAAACATCCTTGTCGAATCTCATGCCTCTTTTCAGCAGGGAATTCAGGGTGTCGGGTAAAACATGGGAAATGAGACTTGTATCTTCAAATACATAAGTAATTGTTTTAATACGGTAAGGGTCATTGGATTGGATGCTGTAATAAGCCCGTGCGTTTCTTCCCCTGAAGATCACGGTGTCACTTACCACAGCCTGGTGGTAACCTTTGTTCTCAAGAAATTGTCTGAGTTGATCCGCACTGTTCTCCGTAAGGCCCGGATTATAGATCACCGGTTCTTCCCCAATCTTCCTCAGCCAGTTATGCGGCCATTTTTCTTTTTGAATATTCGAAAGGTTATACAGAAACAAATAGAACCTTAAACCAAATAATCTTTTATTGGGCTTTTGTAAAACATAGTTTTTCAGTTGGTCTTCCGGTACGCTTTTCTGAACATTCTCCACCTTGTTTTTGCTCAGCAGGTAATCTCCTTCGGGCACATACCTGGCCGGGGCACAGGAGGACCCGAATATAACAGCAAGGATCAGGAAGATCGGAAAACTGCGCTGCGCTGTATAACGAATGAAATACAAGTGGTAACAATTTTGAAATAATAGAAATACCGGCAATTGCGGTATTTCTACCTGGTTTGGACAAAGATAATTTTATTAAATAAAATGTGTTCAACAAAATCATTTGTCTGATATTTTAATTCATTTCCGAGATGTTAAAACATCCAGGTATTATCGTCATACAGGAGTATTAATTTGAGAGTTTTCCAATACCGGCAGCTCCGGTTATTTTATTACCTTCGCGCAAATAAAATTTTATAGCCTATAAAGTGCTTAGCAGGAACAGAATAAAATACCTGAGTTCTCTTAAAATCAAAAAGTTCAGGAATCTCCACGGTCAGTTCATTATAGAGGGCGACAAAATCATCCGTGATATCCTGCAAAACGGTATACCGGAGATACGGCAGTTGATTGCCACTCCTGAATGGCTTGCTGATCATCAGTCACTTCTATCTGAAGGTATCGGAGAAATTGCAGAGGCCGAAGCGCATGACCTGTCCCGTATCAGTGCACTTGAAACGCCTGCTCCTGTGATGATTGTAATGGATATTCCCCAGGTCCAACCGGATTGGCAGGAAATATCGAATTCGTGGTCACTGGTCCTTGATAACATCCAGGATCCGGGCAACGTAGGTACGATCATCCGGTCGGCAGACTGGTTCGGCATCCGGAACATAATCTGCAGCGCCAGTTGCGCCGATTGCTTCAGCCCGAAAGTGGTTCAGGCATCCATGGGTGCCTTGCTGAACCTGAAAGTTCACTATGCCGATCTGGCAGTAATGATGGAAAGGCTTTCACACGATGCCGCCTATAAAATTTACGGTACGTTCATGCAGGGTATGCCAGTTTATGAATTAACACCCGCTGCCAAAGGGTTGATTGTCTTCGGAAATGAAGCGCGTGGGATTTCTAAAGAACTTCTTCCGTTTATTCAGGCCCGGATAACCATTCCGCCGGTGAAAAGGGACCGCACGCACGTGGAATCGCTGAATGTGGCATCGTCTGTGGCCATACTGTGTGCCTGGTTGATCAGGAATTAAAACATCACCATTTAAACTGTTCATAATTTATCAGCCTGTTCAGCAAATGGCTCATTATATTTGTTTCATGAACCAAAAAAAATAAGTATGAAAACAACTTCTCCTTTACTGATTCTTGGATTTTTGATCGTGATGGTTGCCTGCACCGGGAAACAACCTGTTGCCGACGAAGCTGCCGATGCAGCACCCTTGACAGATACAATCTCCAGGAAAATGATCACAGCCAGTGTTTTTGTAAAACCTGATCATGTGGCTGATTTTATTGAATCGGCCAGAGCCATCATCGACAGCTCCAATGCAGAGCCTGGTTGTGAAGCTTATATGTTATACCAGAATCCTTATGACAATACGAAATTCATCTTTGTTGAAACATGGAAAGATCAGGCTGCAATTGATAACCACTTTTCCATGTCGTATTTCAAGGCATTTGGCCCCAAAATTCAGGATTGGCTTTTACAGCCTACGGAAATTAAAATATACGATGTTGTTCCAGCCAATTAATCCGTTTATTCATTCCTGATCTACCGATTTGAAACAGCTGATAATAGTTATAGTCTTTTTTCTGCTATCCGGTTCCATCCTGTTCTCACAGGAAAACTTCCGGGTATACGGCACTATCCGGGACTCCCTGACACATGAACCGCTAATCGGTGCTACGGTCTTTTTTAAAAATGAATCAACAGGCACTTCATCCGATGCTGAAGGAAACTTCAGCATCTCGGTGAAGAAAAAGGATTATGTTGTGCTGGTTTCTTACATCGGATACCAGACGAAAGAGCTGAGTGTTCCTGTTCAGGAAGATGTCAGGTTCGATATTTTGCTCAGTCCGCAGATTACCGAAACCGGTGAGGTAATTATCACAGCACGCAACCCGGCTGAAAATACGGAAAGTGCCAAAACAGGTTTTGTTGAAATGAGCGGCAAGGAAATCAGGAAACTGCCCACTCTGATGGGAGAGGCCGATCTTATCAGGGCGATTCATTATTCCCCGGGGGTGCAGGGCGCTAATGACGGAAATTCGGGTTTTTATGTGCGGGGAGGAAATGTGGATCAGAACCTGATCCTGCTTGATAATGCAGTGGTTTATAATCCTTCGCATGTACTGGGTTTCTTTTCAGTTTTCAATTCGGATATTATTAGCAATGCCACCCTGATAAAATCGGGCATACCGGCCAACTATGGCGGAAGAATTTCCTCGGTCCTGGCTGTTAAAACAATTGACGGAAATTTCGAAAAGCATACTGTGAGCGCAAGCCTGGGACTTATTTATTCCAAAGTTGCGCTTCAGGGTCCTCTGATAAAGAACAAGCTGTCTTATTTTATTTCTTTCAGAAGAACTTATATTAACGAAATTGTAAAACCGGTAGTTGGATTTTTCATGCATATAGATCCGGAAGGGGTCTTAAGCAACAGTAAATATGGCATGTACGATCTGAATGCAAAACTGACCTATAAGCTGGGCAGCAGGAACCGGATCAGTCTTATGGCTTACAATGGCAGGGACAATTTCAGCCTCGATCAACCGGACATCGATTATAAAAGCAAGATGGATTGGGGTAATACGCTCGTGGCCTTAAACTGGAATTTCATGATCAATGACAGTAGTTATCTGGTCAATTCTTTGAATTACAGTAGCTATGAATTCAATTATACGGCCGACCAGTTCATTATGGGCATAAACCTTTATTCCTCTATAAAAAACCTGAACTATAAGCTGGAATACACCAGGAATGATCTCTGGAAAGGATCATTTAAAGCCGGCCTCGAAGCCAAATTATACCGGTTCGTTCCCAATGAATTTATGCTTACTGTCAATCAGGTTGATTTGAATTACAGTTCCTATCAGGATTTATATGCCGATGAATTTGCAGTATTCGCTTCCTGGGAAAAGGATCTGACCAGGAAGTTAAAATTTTATGGAGGACTTCGACTTAATAATTACAGCCATTTGGGTCCTTATCAGCGGACAAACAGGGATGCCGACGGAGCTATCGTGGATACCTCCTATTATTCACGGTTTGAATCCATCAAAACCTACACAGGTCTTGAACCACGCTTCTCAGCCAGATACCAGACCGGAGTAAACGCTTCCATTAAAGCATCCTATACCCGAAATTTCCAGTTTATTCATGTTGCATCAGCATCCGCTGTAACGATGCCTTCCGATATCTGGATACCCAGCACGGCAAGTACCAGGCCACAGTTCGGTGATCAGGTGACACTTGGATATTATCAGAATTTATACCACAATGCCTATACGGCATCCGTGGAAGCCTACTATAAAAGACTCAGAAACCAGGTGGAAATGCTGTATGGCCTGGGGGCGTCATTACAGGATGTTACTTTTGAAAACAGCCTTACCACCGGGGAGGGATATGCAACGGGAATTGAATTCTACCTGCAAAAGCATCAGGGAAAACTCACCGGCTGGGTGGGATATTCCCTGGCCTACAGCGAACGGCAGTTCGATGAGATCAATGAGGCAAAACCTTATCCGGCCAAATATGACAGGCGGCATGAAGCAAACCTGATTGCCAGCTACAGACCGGATGACCGCTGGGATTTCTCCCTTGCTTTTATTTATGCTACTGGAAATGCCATGACTGTGCCTGTTCAGCTTTACCTGCTGGGAGGCAATCTGCTGACCGAATATGGTGAGACGAATGGTTTCAGAATGCCGCCGTATCACAGATTGGATGTATCAGTCACGTATAATTTCAAGCCAAAAAGAAAATTCGAATCCAGTCTGAATTTTTCAATTTTCAACGTTTATAACCGGGCGAATCCTTTTCTGATATTTTTCGAGATTGAGGGGGATATTGTTCAGGAGCATAATCTGTCGGTTTCCGCACAGCAAATTTCGGTTTTTCCAATACTGCCTTCGATATCATGGAACATAAAGTTTTAAACAGGATGCTTTACAAAAGTCATATGACCAAACTTTGTTTTTCAGGCATGGTCGTCCTTCAGTGCATTTTTTCCGGTTGTGAAAAAGAACTGGAACTGGACCTGCCTGTTCCGCCATCCAAGTTGGTTGTGGAAGGCTGGATTGAAAACGGCAAATTGGCGGAGGTTATCCTGTCTCATACTGCCCCCTATTTCTCCGTAATTGATTCCACCACACTGCCCGACTTTGCCGAATCCCATGCCAAAGTAACTTTGTATTCTGCCACAGAACAAGAAATACTGACCCTGAAACCAAATCAGGCCTATTTTCCTCCCCTGGTTTACCGGAGTGTAACCATGTCGGGTGAAACCGGCAACACCTATTCCATTGAGGTTGTGTTGAGTGGTGATACCATTACTGCCACCACAGCAATTCCCGAACCGGTTGAGCTTGATTCGGTGTGGTTTGCCACTGATCCGGGAATGACCGACAAGGGAAGAATCTGGATCAGGTTAACCGACAATGTTGCTGAAACGAATTACTACAGGCTGCTTTATCAAAGGAAAGGTAAGGACAGTCAGTTTGTGGCAACAAATATATCCACCTTCAGTGATGGGCTTTTTAACGGCCAGACCGTCGAGATGGGCTTCCTGCGTGGCTTTTCGAGTATGATCTCGCTGGAGGAAGAAAATTTCTTTGAGGTTGGCGATACCATAAGCGTGAAGTTCTGTACCATTGATGCAGAGCAGTTTGAATTTTGGAACGTATACCAGAGTGAAGTTCTTGCGGCATCCAATCCGCTGGCAACCAGTAACAATCAATTGAAATCAAACATTGTGGGAGGCCTTGGTATTTGGACCGGTTACGGTACCACGTACTATCTTATCCATGCAAAAAAATAGAGGCCCCGCCTGTTGGCGGAGCCTCTAAAGATGCTTTCAATCGGGCAGGTATTATTTTCCTACGCCAACATGGCCAAGATCTAAATTATACTCCACATTGAGCTGATCAATAAAGTCGTTCACAGATGTGTAGAAATTGTCCAGTTCGTTGTTAACATAAGTTTCCACATCAACTTTGGAGCCATCGGCATAAACAAATCGCATGGCAGGATAATACTCGGTGGTCTCATCATAGGAATCATAATAGGAATCAACATAAGCTTCGGCTTCGGCTATTTTTGTGTTGGAGTCCCTGTAGATCACAATGAGTTTTGCATTGGCATTGATGGCATCCACTTCTGCCTGAACAAATTCTTCTTCGGTTATCACATCACGCTGCTCATCCAGTGCCCAAATGGCATCACCCAGAGCCTTCACATTTACCGTACCTACTACCTGAAGATTCATCAGAATCACATGGGCATTGGCATTCCTGATGATTTCCTCTATATGCGTCTGAGTTTCAGTCCATGTGCCAAAGTCATCCGTGTAGGTTACTTCCTCGATATTGTCCGCAATGTTATCGCCACTCCAGTTCCCTTCTGCAGCGATATAGGTTTCAAATAATACTTCACTCTGGAATTTCAGGGTGTTCTTCCAGGATGCACTGCTGTATGGGCTATGCGTTACTGCTGCGGTTAAGGTGAAATCATCCACGTAAATTTCGACTGAAACCCTGGTAGGCATTCCATCGCTTTTATAGGAAGCACTGAACTCAGCACCTGCTACACTGGTTCCATTGTATTTCAGATCCATCCTGATACTGGCAGGCAGTTCGGTGTCAAGTCCGGATGGCCATTGTTCCAAAGGATCGGTGATCTCTGCAACTGAGAAATTATCAATCGTGATCACTGCAGTGTTGGTAATATCAGTTTCTTTACCCGGGAATTCAAATACAACCTTATCTTCAAGCACGGATTCATCAAACTCACCTGTCTCAAAATTATACGTGTATTTGCCGGCGATCGAATCGAACAGGGCAGAAAATGACATAGGATCCTCGACCATCAGCTCTCCGGCAAGTTTCATTCCGTTAAACACATTCGAAACATTGCTTTTGTCGCCAAGCGAACTGATGAGTGACAAAGGCTCGAGAACCGGATTGACTTTTGCAGATTTCGCCGGAACTCCACCCTGTAAATTATTAAAATTCATCAGGACCTCAATGGCCGTAGCGGAAGACAGATTGTCCAGCTGATCTACCAGATCAATGGCATTTTGCTCAACGTTGGCTTTGCTTTGCTCGGGAGTTTCATCGGTATACTTTGCATCGAACAGACTGGTGTCCTCATCCTTTTTACAGGAGAATAGCATCATTAATACTGCCAGGGAAACTAAAATTAAACTCTTTTTCATATGGGATAGATTTTATAGGTATTGTTTTATTTAAACTGTATTCATATACGGTTTATTGTTTTTTTAGTTTCACACTTATACACAAGAGTGATTTTTCTCCTGTTTTCGTCTGCGTTTTTCTGTTTACTTTTACTCGTTGATTACCAGTAATACCCGATAACCATTAATTGTGCCATTATGATCAAGAAAACTTTATTCCCCCTGATGATTGTACTTTTACTTTGCCAGTGCAACCAGAACAAAGAAAGTGCATCAACCTACAAACCTTTTATTATGGAAAATTCAATACAGCCTGCCATCGACACGCTGGTGCTTAAACATGGCGAAGCGCAACGGGAACGCATCAACAAGGGCGTCAGGCAGGTCGCATCCTTCTGGAAAGAAACCGACGGGACCGAAGCTGAGTTTATGGCATACTGCCGGGATAATTTCATCAGTGACGAAGATCAACTGGATAAGGTATTTCAACGGATCTCGACCAACTTTGAAGTGATCCTGGGTTACTTCAATAAGATTTCTGTTGATATCCAGCGGCCGCTGCATCTGGATATCGGGGAGATACTTCCGGTGGATGAATACTTTGGTTCCTACAGTCCGGCCACACATTTCAGGGATGACTTCTTCAACAACAAGATTGCATTTCTCATTACCCTGAATTTCCCCTATTATACACTTGATGAAAAAACCAGGCTGTCAGCTTCGTGGGACAGAAAGGACTGGGCATATGCCAGACTGGGGGATGCATTTGATTCGCGCCTTCCTTCGGAGGTGAATCAACTGGTGGTGAATGCCGCTACCAAATCGGACATGTATATTGCGGATTACAATATTTTTGCCGGCAAATTGATGAAAGATACCTCGGTGAACCTGTTTCCTGCAGAAATGAAATTATTGAGTCACTGGAATATCCGTGATGAGATAAAATCGAATTACGGCAGTGCAGCGGGGCTTGACAAACAAAGAACGCTGTATGAGGTGATGAAAAGAATCGTTACCCAGGAAATCCCATCCGAAGTAATTAATAACAATACTTATACATGGGATCCTTTCACCAACAAGGTGTTTGAGATGGGCAAAGAGATAGAGACCACACCTGAGCCGTCCACCCGGTATGCCAGGATTCTCGATTTCTTTCATGCACAGCAGCAGGTCGACTCCTACTATCCCAACCTGAATACATACATTCGCCGCAGTTTTGAAAGGGACATGGAACTTCCCCTGGAAGAATTGGAGAGCCTGTTTACCACGTATCTTGCTTCACCTGAAGTACAAAAGGTGGCAGCGGTCATCACCAAACGACTCGGACGTGAATTAGAGCCCTTTGACATCTGGTATGATGGTTTTAAGACCCGTACTTCCATCCCCGCAGAATCGCTGGATAAGGCAACCCGTTCCAGGTACCCCAATCCGGAGGCCGTACAGAAAGATCTGCCACAGATCCTGATGAAATTGGGTTTTACCAGTGAAGATGCCCATTCAATTACCTCCAGGATACAGGTGGATCCGGCACGCGGTTCAGGACATGCCTGGGGTGCAGAAACAAGGGAACAGAAATCACTGCTCAGGACAAGGATCTTTGCCGATGGCATGGATTACAAGGGATATAATATTGCCATCCATGAATTTGGTCATAACGTGGAACAAACAATCAGTTTGCATGATGTAGATTATTATATGCTACGTGGTGTTCCCAATACCGCTTTCACCGAAGCCATTGCTTTCATGTTTCAGAAAAATGATCTGAAGTTACTGGGAATCAAGGATAACAATGTAGAGCAAGTGTATTACAACAACCTCGATAATTTCTGGTCCTTGTATGAGATCATGGGAGTTTCACTGGTGGATATCGGCATTTGGAAATGGCTTTATGCCAATCCGGGAGCCACAGCCGTTGCCCTGAAAGAGGCTGCGAACAATATTGCCAGGGATATCTGGAACAAATATTATGCTCCGGTATTTGGGATCAAGGATCAACCGATTCTGGCCATCTATTCCCACATGATCAATGCGCCCCTGTATCTGCCCAATTATGCGTATGGTCATATTATTGAATTTCAGCTGGCCGAATACATGGAGGGTAAGGATTTTGCCGGTGAAGTTAAAAGGATCTATAGCATGGGCAGGCTTACTCCGCAACAATGGATGCAGGAGGCCGTAGGAGAGAAGATATCTGTTCAGCCTATTTTACTTGCAACAGATGAGGCTTTAATGAAAATAAAATAGAGACGCCGGATGCTGCGTCTCTATGATTTAATATTTTTTTTGCTGTTGCGGTATAACTAATGATCGTGGTAACCACCCGGAGGGCCTCCGCCTGGTGGTCTTACAACTCCCGGAGGCACTCCCTGCGGAACACCAGGGGGGTGATCATGAGTGTCCTGTTGCTGTTGCTGCTGACCTTGCTGACCCCGCTGGCTTCTCAGGTTGTAGGTGAACAAAACCAGAAAATAGCGTCTGTAGGCGTTGACCCGGGTATCTGTAATGCTCGATGCAGTAACAGTGCGGTAAACACTTCTGTTCTGGTCCAGGATGTCATAGGCGCCTATTTTAAACTCGGCAGCCTGGCTCTTCAGGAATTTTTTCCCGATGCTGGCGTTCCAGACAAAGTATTTCTCATCATACCCTTCGGACAATCCCCTGTTGTATTGACCAACCACATCGGTATTCACCGTGATGCCTTTCCAGAGTACCAGGTTCAATTTGGCGCTGGCCGACTGGTACCAGTATTTGGTATCTTTCTGCATATCAACGGAATTCTTTACCAGGTTGGTCATGGAGGTATAGGAAACGGTGAAGTCGACATTGGAACTTATGTTGCTGGTGACGATCAGACTGCCGGATACATTGTAGGCATTTGACCGGTTGATCAGGGTCTCTACATATTCGGGCGATTGGGAATATCCTGCTCCCAGAACCAGACTAACATTGCTCTTGATGGGCTTGACAAAATACCCCAGATTGATCATGGTATTCAACCGCATGGATTTGTCGAGATTCACAGGATAGGTGATCTGGGATCCCGGATAAAGGGTAACATCGATGCCTTCAGGCTGTACAAGTGTATCACCCTCAGCATAGATGGTACGATTGGTAATAACATTTGAAGCATACTGTCCCATCAGGAATACAAAGGCATTGAAACCCGAAGTAGGATTGGCATAAGAAAAATTCGACATCAGCCTGTGGCTGTATTCCTGCTTCAGTCCCGGATTTCCGGTTCTTAGTCTATTCCGGTTTGAATTGTCAATAGCGCTTTGCAACTCAACAACCGAGGGAGCGTCAGTTTCGGTCCGGTAAAACACACGCAGATTGGTAATATCCGAAAATTTGTAGTTGATCATAAAATTGGGCAGTACACCCTGATAGATCTCAGAAACCTCGGCCGGTTTAGGAAAAGTCTGAGTGCCTTTCAGAATAGCATTTTCATAATTTAAACCTGCTGAAAGATTAAGCTTGCCTTTCTTGTACAGATATCCAAATCCACCCCTGTTTCTTATATAATCATTGTCATATACGTTGGACAGTGAATCCATCCGGCCCAGGATCTCCGATTCGTCACCCAGCTGATACTTTTCCTGGCTGTTGTTGCTTCTTCTGAAATTGTTGTTGTAGTTCACCTGAAGCTGACCGTTCTTGCCCAGGGGTTCGGTATAGGACAAGTTGGTGTTGATCGTAAGGTTGTCGGTATAGTTATCGGAAAACTGATTATCGGGGATGGAGTCTATGGTTGCCAATTGTGTGTTATCCGTTGCCCTTTTGTCAAAGGATATCGATGATCTTACGGAAAGGGTTCTGCCTTTCTTCAGGAATTTATGGTTCCAGGTCAGGTCATTGCCAACATTATAAGCTGCAGCGTCGGACACACTGGAATTCAGGGTTTGTGAGAACACCGATCCACCGCTTATCAATTGTATCGATTGGTTATTTGAACTATTCTCCTGATAACTGAATCTCGGGACCATGATCACCGTATTCATGGTATCGATTTTGTATTCGAGGCGCATATTGACCCGGTGATTGTTATTACTGGAAGTGTTGTAGCTGGAATCACTGAAGAAATTGCCATCCTCAATCAACAGGTACTTGGTATCCGAACGGATAATGGTGGTGTTTGCGATCGTATTAAAGAAATAGCTGCCGGATACGGCAATTTTCTTTCCCCAGGTATCCTGGTAATTAAAACCCAGTGAACTGGTCTCACTGATACCGCTGGACCCCCCGAACGATCTGCCGCCAAAGCCACCGCGCTGGCCCTGGCCGCCGGTACTTCCGATCAGATCCTGCATGGCAAAATTCTGCTGGTTGATGTTGTTGGTCATGCCCGTAAAAGTAAATCTCCGCGGGCCGCTGAATAAGTTCAAATTACCGCCGGCCAGGTACTTATCACTGAAATTGGTGCCAACGGTAGCTTTACCAAACGTGCTGTATTTGCTGCTTCTTTTTGTAATAATGTTAATGGTCCTCGATGATTCGCCATCATCGAAACCCGTAAGTTCAGCCTGGTCACTCAGCCTGTTGTAAACCTGCACCCTTTCAATCACATCGGCCGGCAGATTTCGCAAGGCTACCGAAGGGTCATCACCGAAAAACGGTTTACCATCCACCAATACCTGCTTCACATCCTCACCACGGGCTTTAACAGTGCCATTTTCAACGGTAATACCGGGCATTTTCTTTACCAGGTCTTCGGCACTGGCATCCTGGTTCACTTTAAAGGCATCAGCTGACATGGAAGTGGTATCGCCTTTCTGAACGGCTGTTCCCTGGCCAACCACCACCACTTCGTTCAAAACCTTGCTTTCCATGGCAAGGCTGATGGTCCCCAGGTCGGTGGTAGGTCCGGTTAATTCAATGATCCTCGAATCTCTTTGATAATTAATACTTTGTATGGTCAAACGGTAGGATTTCTTTTTCAGATTAGTCAATAAGAACTTGCCGTTCACATCGGTAGTGGCAGCAATTCTTTCAGTGGTGTCCTTCACATCGGTCAGAAAAACAAAAGCACCGATAACGGGTTGATTATCTGTCTTGTCGATTATTTTTCCAAGTACCCTGTAATTCTGTGAACTGGCAGTAAGCGCCCCGCATACCAGAAAAACCAGTACTGCCGCAAAGCTCAGGAAAACTCTCTTTATGGCATTTGATGATGGGGACAACGGTTGCTTTATTTCTTTTAAGGATATCTCCATGGAGAAAAATTTTGGAAATAGAAACTATTGAAATTAAGAATAAATGTATAACCTGCAGGTCCGGAATACAAAAGAAATATACCAACACTTCACATTTATAGATATACACCCTGGTATGTTGAACGTACGGTTTTAGGAACCTGTCTTTTACCTCATTTAATTATCTTTTGGGTGAGGGTCCCGTCAATACAATCCTGGTACTTTTGGGCAATTCTTTTGAATATGTGTGACTTGGGATGAAGCTCATCGTACCAGTGACTGGTTTCATTGCAGACGCCCCGGCAATCGATATGATAAAGATTGGGATAGTTGGTCTTTGTGGCAATCTTCACCAACATTTCGTTGAAATCAAAAATCATGGCGCGTACGATCTTTTTCTGCAGCCTGATGTCGGTTATTCCTTTCAGCATAAATGATTCGTAAAGCCATTTACCGGTACCAGTAAAGTAGTTGAGCAATGGCTGGTGCCAGTATGGGATATTAAGCCCAAAGTGAATCCGGGGATCAGGGATGGCATAATCATATCCCTGGGTAATAATTTTCAGGTCGGGATATTTGATGAAAATATTTGAAAACATCAACTCATACTGAAGCCGGATCACATTGATAAAGGAAGTAAATTCACCCGTGAGATAAGGACTGCCTTCAAGAATGTCCTGTGCTTCCGGGGTATTTCCCAGTTTTGACCAAACAAAATCGATATACTCGTTGGAAGGAGGATTGATTTTATTCGCGTTTTTCCCGGGATTAATCAGCATAGTAGTGAGCCTGTTGCCACCTACCATATCGTTCCCGCCGCCGCTGATCAGGAAGACATCGGGGTCATGAACGGGCAATCCCTCGATATATTCACCCTGATACATGATATTGGCCAGCCAGTCGCCACCATAGGCCAGACTGTAAATGGCATAGTCTTCTCTTTTCGCCAGCCAGTCGATGATATCTTTCACAAAAATGGGGAATTCGAACCAGGAATCACCTTCGGCAAGAATTACCTTGTTGGCGGGATCCGCCCGGAAACCATTCCGGATTTTCCGGAAGTAACTTTTGTTTCTTTTACGCCTGCTTCGCCTGTTCAGCCGGCCTATCATTCCCATACTGGCATCTGAGCGGTTCAGTATGGTGGTGTCGTTGATGTCAAAAATACGCCGGGTTATCTTCACCAGCTCCTGCGCGGTGATTTTCTCCTGGGGGTTTTCAGGTCTCAGCAACTGGTCCAGATCTGCTTCTGAAAATCCGCCGGGATTTTTAAGCAGTTTTGTAATAAGTTTGGCTTTTGACATAGTTTGATGAGGTATTGATTTCCAAAAACTTTCTGATTCCTTATCCGAAATTACGAAAAAGCGATTAAGTTTCAGCACAAACGCAACCATTACCTTCGTAAATCATCTTTGTTTTGTAGCGCATATATCCCGGATATGAAAAGTGCACGTATTTTTTTCCTGGAAATCTTAATGAGCTGGCTTTTGCTGGGCTGCGAAAGGGAATGTTAAAATCTGTCCTTTTTCCGTCGAACAATCTGATGTTGTTGCGTTGCCGTATTTATAAATGGTATATATTAGGCAAAACTTTTGTTGTTGCCTTTATGATCAAACAGGTATTAATCATAGGACTGGGTGGTTTTATAGGAAGTATTGCCAGGTATTTTTTGTCAAAACTCAATCTTCAGTTTGATTTTCAGTCGGTTCCGATCGGGACACTCAGTGTGAATGTACTGGGCAGTTTTATCATCGGATTTCTGACCGGTATCTCTGAAAAAAGTGAGATCCTTACTACAGAATGGCGGCTCTTTCTGATGGTTGGACTTTGCGGCGGATTTACCACCTTCTCGTCTTTTACCAATGAAAACCTGATGCTAATGCATAACGGACAATTCTTTTCCATATTTTTATATACCGGGATGAGTATTTTGTTTGGATTTCTTGCCGTGTATCTGGGTTATGTCACTACAAATCTGCTTTGATATGGAACTCTCGGAAAACAGTATCATAAAGATTTACGCAAGCAGTACGGATCGGATTGGTTCAAAACTGCTTTATGAGCACATTGTTTATCTGGCAAAAGAAAAAGGGGTTGCCGGAGTAACAGTCTATCGGGGAATAATGGGATATGGGTCAAGCAGCAGTCACATCAGTTCATCCAGGTTCTGGGAATTAACCGAAAAGCTTCCGGTAATGATTGAAATGATTGATAAAACTGATGTCCTGGAAGATTTTTACAGGCTCATCGAACCGGAGCTGCTGAAGATGCCCAAAGGATGTCTGGTATCCATTGAGCCTGTCAGGATTAAACTACAGAAATCTGGTGGGAAGTTCCGATAAGGATTACCTGGCTCCGGCATATTTTGCGCTGAAAGCAGCTGCATTTTCTCCATCCACTGCCGACGATACAATACCTCCTGCATAGCCGGCCCCTTCTCCTGCCGCAAAAAGGTTCCGGATACGGACATGACTGCCGGTTTCAGGATCTCTGGGAATGCGCACAGGTGAAGATGTGCGCGATTCAATGCCCACGATTACCGCGTCACGGGTGAGAAAACCCTTCATTTTCGTGTCGAATATTTTAAATCCTTCCTGTAAATTTCTTTTGATGAAATCGGGTAACCATTCATGCATGGGTGAAGCGATCGTCCCCGGCAGGTAGGAACAAACCGGAAGGTTTTGTGAGGGGCGGTTGCTGACAAAATCAGTCAGTCGCTGTGCAGGTGCTCTCTGCCCGCTATGTACATGTCGGTAAGCTTTTTGTTCTGCGAGTTCCTGCATGCGCATTCCGGCAAGGCCCTGCATGTTCAGGTAAGATCTGAAATCCGACGGAATCACCTGTACCACAATTCCCGAATTGGCATAGGGTGAATTGCGCTTTGAAACCGACATTCCATTTACCACGACTTCATAGGCGGCGGTGGCTGAAGGCACGATCTGGCCACCGGGACACATACAGAAGGAATAGACTCCACGTCCATTGATCTGTTCAACCAGGCTGTAGGATGCGGCCGGTAAATATTTATCCTTCCTGCAGTGATACTGAATATTGTCGATCAGTTCCTGGGGATGTTCCACCCGGATACCCATGGCGAAAGGTTTTGCTTCGAGCAGAATACCTTTTGCATTCAGCAGGTAATACATGTCACGGGCAGAATGACCGGTGGCAAAAATATAAGCACTTCCGGTGATTTTTTCATGATTATCCGTCAGTAAATGAGTAATAGCGCCATCAGATACACCCAGGTCGGTTACCTTGGTATTAAACCTCATAATGCCGCCTGCTTCTAAAATGGTTTTGCGGATATTGGTAATTACTTCCGGCAGTTTGTCAGAACCAATATGCGGATGAGTTTCATACAATATGCTTTCATGGGCTCCGTGCAGGTAAAGTATTTCAAGTATCCTGCTGATATCTCCCCGTTTTTTGGAACGGGTATAAAGCTTTCCATCAGAAAATGTTCCGGCACCTCCTTCACCGAAACAGTAATTGGATTCCGGATTCAGAATATGGTTATTCTCCAGCAGGTCGATATCTTTTCGGCGTTCGTGGGCGGTCTTTCCCCTTTCAAGAAGAACAGGCCTGAAACCAAGCTCTATCAGGCGAAGTGAGGCAAACAATCCTGCCGGACCTGCTCCTACAACCACTATTTCTGGTTTGTTATCAACAGACTGATAATGATAGGAATTCTCCAAAGGCGAAGATGCCTCTTCGCCCAAAAAAACTTCAAAAGTGATGTTGACTTTAATATTTCTGCCACGGGCATCAATGGATTTTCGGATAATGCGGACAGCAGTTATATCAAAAGGATTTAACCCAAGAGTTCCTGCTACAACAGGCAGGTATGATTCTTCGGAAAAGGCCTGTGGCCGGCGATAATATGAGGGTGACTTCTTTTTTCAATCAGACCGGAAGCATGAACAACAGGATAAAATTACTCAAAATGCAACGTAATCATAAACATCCTGGAAAAAAGTCGGTCGATTGATTCGGTATATATGGCATCTTCGGGATCGGGTACAATGACTTCACCATGTTTATTGATACTGGTTTGCAGTACATTCCTGATGCCAACAGAATATTTGAATTCAATGGCAAACTTGAAGTATTGCAAATAAAAATCCATGCCTGCACCAATTTCATAATAAAAGTCCAGGGGTTTCACCAATATGAGGTTGTTCTCCTTTTTTGACCTTCCCCAGGTTTTTTTTGTAGCAGCCAGATCAATACGGGTATTTATTCCACCGATAACAAACGGTCTGAAATTATTGAGCCGCAGAGATTTGTATTTCAGCAGCAGGGGAAACTCCAGAAAATTCGATTCTACTTTTACCGGAATATCTTCCGGATCGATCAGTGTACTCTGGTCATTGGTCAATACATAGTTGATTTCCCGGATACCGCCAAAGGAAATACCCGGGGTGAACCGCAAATCAGTAAAATCATTCAATCTCAGGTTCGACAGGGCATGAACGTGAAAGCCCGGACGCAGTAATGAAACCTCGGTGTAAATACCCGAATCCAAGGCCATTTGTGAGCTCTTGATATTAAAATCCATGGTATTCATTCCTACCGAAAAACCAAAATGCAACCATTTGTCATCATGGTTCGGTTCAAATTGTACCTTTTCCTTTTGAGCGCTTAGGAGAAGGGGATAGAATGCCAGCAGGAGAATAAATCGTTTCAAGATGAGGGTTGCTATGATCAGACATATTAACGTGAACCGTGTAAAAATAGTATTTTAAACCAAATCCACAAGCCCCAATTAGCATTCGGCTGTCAACACCCAATTTTAGGCACCCGGCAATGAACTATCCTCCGGCAACTTTGCCGGCTGCATAAAATTTGTAATTTAGCAGCCTTTATTGAAGCAGGAAAACTCTAACCAATATGTATAGCGAGAAGTATCTTTTTGAATTTACCCGTAATGTTTTTATGAAAATGGGCTGCCCTGAAGCAGATGCAGTAAAAATAGCCGGGGTTTTCATCGCAGCTGAATTGCGCGGTTTGCCTTCACACGGCATGATCAGGATTAAAGACTATTATCAGCTCTGGAAGGCTGATCGCATTAATGTAAGGCCCGATATCCGGGTGGTACACGAAACACCTTCCACGGCAGTCGTAGATGGTGACAGGGCTGTAGGAATGGTAGCCGCCACAAAGTCGATGGAAATTGCCATGGACAAAGCAGAAAAAGTGGGCACAGGATGGGTGTCAACACGGAATTCAAACCATTATGGCATAGCCGGTTTTTATGCCATGATGGCACTGAAGCGCGACATGATCGGCCTGTCCATGACAAATGCAAATCCCCTGGTGGCGCCTACATTCTCGGTAAGCCCCCTGCTGGGTACAAATCCGATTGCTGTAGCCATACCAGCCGGAAAACAGCCTCCCTTTGTCGCAGATTTTGCCACAACTCCTATTGCCCGTGGCAAGCTTGCGGTAGCTGAAAAGAAAGGGGAAAAAGTTCCATACGGTTACGTACAGGACAAAACCGGGAGACCTTCGGATGATCCTGCTATCCTGAAATCAGGAGGATCCATGCTTACACTGGGCGGTGACTATATACACGGAAGTCACAAGGGTTTTTGCCTCAGCGCCATCGTGGATATATTTTCGGCAGTATTTTCAGGTGCCAACTTTGGACCTTTTGTCCCTCCTTCGGTAGCTTACCTGCCGGTATTGGATAAAAAAGTAGGGGAGGGTACGGGTCATTTCTTCGGCGCCATGCGCATTGATGCTTTTCAGGACAGTTCGAGCTTCAAGGCCTCCATGGATGAATGGATAGAAACCTTCCGCAATGCCAAACCGGCAGAGGGACATGACAGGATCTTCATCCCCGGTGATCCGGAGCGTGAGAAAGAGGAACGCATCAGGGCAGATGGCATTCAGGTTCTTCCCGCCATTGTGAGCGAGTTGAAAGAGATTGCCGAGGAGTTGGGTGTAGCGTTTGAAGAAGGCAGATTGTGATTCAACACCCTCACAACCTGCAGCGTACCCCACGTTCAGCCCCCAGTTCCATTATTCATAAATCCCTGTCTCTCTATAACCTCCAGGTATTTTTGTGAGAAAAACTGGTTGTCTTTTTTGGTATACCGTTTTTCGGTAAAGATCTGCGCCAGTGTTTCGAGGCTGTTCTCCTCCAGGAGTTTTTTTGTAAGGTCAAGTGACTCCTTTTCGGCATAGAGCCGGTCAATATCCTGAGCGGTATAGTCCCTGTACTTTTCAAAATGTACCACCGCTTCTACGGGCAGTCTGTCCGTTAAACCGGGAAGGTCGGCCGGATGACCCGCAACAAGGGTCGTAACCGGCACAACACCATGGGGAAGATCCAGGATCTCAATAATTTTTTCAGCATTATAGATGGTGGTCCCCAGGTAACAAATCCCCAGACCATTTTCTTCAGCAGCCAGTGCACAGTTTTGCGCGGCAAGCAGCGCATCTGTGGCGGCCGTCATATAGGAAAGAAAATTGTCATATCCGGGATTGGCTTTTCGCAACCTGCACCAGATATTGAAACGGTTAAAATCGGCGCAGAATGTCAACACAAGCGGAGCTTGTTTCACCATGTCCTGTTTGAAATGAACTTCCCACAGCCTTTCTTTTAACAGCGGGTCTGTAGTAACTATAATACTGTATACCTGCATATTGCCAGTGGTTGAAGCCCTGGTCGCCGCTTTCAGTAATTCCTGCAACACGGTCCCGCTTACTGGTTCGCTCCTGTAACTGCGTATGCTTCGGTGATTAAAAATTGAATCAAGCATCTGTTTTTTGTCTATAAAAATACCGGATTACTTTGAATAACGTGATAGAATTATTACTTTTCGGTCAGGGAAATTTACCGGTGCAGAAATCATATTCCTGCAATTCACTCGTTTATTGTTTAATGCTGATTATTTTTGCCTTATGATAAATTAACGACCCATGATATTCAATGCTGCATTTATTGAGAATTTAAGGGTTTCAGCGGGTTCGGTAAAGACCAATATGTTACGGACCATTTTAACGGTCCTGATCATTGCTTTTGGTATCATGGCCCTGGTCGGCATCCTGACTGCCATCGATTCGATCAAAACTACCATTACCAAACAGTTTGCCACCATGGGCGCCAATACATTTTACATTGAAAGTCGTGGTTTCACGGTGCAGATCGGTAAAAGCAGATATCGCAAGAAAAATCATCCTTACATTACTTTCCGGCAGGCCAGGGAATTCAAGAAACGTTTCAGTTTTCCCGCCCGGGTCTCTATCTACACCACGGCTTCCTTTATGTCCACGGTAAAGTACAAATCGGAAAAGACGCACCCCAATGTGAGCGTAATTGGTTCTGATGAAGATTACCTGTATACCGCCGGATTTGAAATTGAGAAAGGAAGGGACATGTCCTTTCAGGATGTGATGATGAACAGGAATGTTGCCCTGATCGGAGTGGATATTGCCAACAAGATATTTAAAAACAATGAGGATCCGATTAACAAGCAGATATCCATCGGCACCGGAAGATATGTGGTAATCGGCGTTTTAAAGAAAAAGGGATCCAGCATTAACAGCAGTGACAACCTGTGCATTGTTCCATATACCAATGTGCGACAGTATTTCCCTTCACCAAGGCAGGATTATGCCATCAATGTTTCACCTGATGCGGAAGCACTTTCCGAGGCAGCCGAGGGTTATTCCGAAGGATTATTCCGGTCGGTGCGCCGGCTGAATGTCATTGATGAAACTGATTTTAATATTGTGAGGAGCGATTTCCTGGCCAACATCTTTAAGGATCTGATCGGAATTGTTTTGGTTGCAGCCACCATCATTGGTGTGGTAACGCTGTTCGGGGCCGCAATCGGTCTGATGAATATTATGCTGGTCTCTGTGACCGAACGAACCACAGAAATAGGGATCAGAAAAGCCATTGGGGCCCGAAGCGGTGTCATCAAGCAGCAGTTTCTTTTCGAGGCCATCCTGATCTGTCAGTTCGGAGGTATTTTGGGAATAGTATTAGGAATTCTCGTGGGAAATATTGTATCTTTAGTGATGAAATCCGATTTTCTGATACCGTGGTTATGGATTGTTGCCGGCATCATCCTCTGTACTGTTGTCGGTTTGATCTCGGGGTATTATCCGGCGGAAAAAGCCTCACGTCTTGATCCGATTGTAGCTTTGCGGTATGAATAATTTTAATGTTACACTATCATGAAAGAATTGACCATAAAAAAGACTTCGAATACGCCAGGGGTAAATTTTAATCCGGAAACAGGTGTTATGAAAATTGAAGGAAGGTCAATACCTGAGAATCCGGGCGATTTTTTTGATCCCCTTATCGAATGGCTCGAGGAATATTTTCAGCATCCCGTGGAGGTTACCAAATTTGAAATGAGCCTGGAATATGTCAATAGCGGTTCCTCCAAATACCTGCTTGGTATTTTCCGAATTCTTAAGAAGAAGCATGATGAAGGCAAACAATGCACCATCAGCTGGTATTATGAAGAAGATGATGAAGCTATCTTCAGTTTAGGAGAACATTACCGGAATACCATCAAAGTTCCGTTTAACCTCATCGAATATATTCAATAATATTCCATTTTCCTTAAGAATATCTTACAGCATCGGAAGGATTGATCGATGCGGCCTGTAATACCCTTAGGCTTACTGTGAGCAGTGCAACGAACAGGGATATGAGGAGCCCGAGCGCAAAAATCCAGATCTGGATATCGGTTTTGTAAGGAAACGATTGCAGCCATTTGTTCAAAACAAACAGGGTCACCGGGACGGCGATTATGTTGGCCAGGAGGATCCATACTGAGAACTCCCGCGTAAACATCATGACGATATGATTGGCTGAAGCTCCCGCTATTTTGCGGATTCCGATCTCACGCGTCCGGGTCTGCGTCAGGAATGATGAAAGTCCCAGCAAACCGAGGGCGGCAATGATGATGGTAAGAATGGCAAAGGTCCGGGTCAGCAGGCTGATCCTTTTCTCTGCCTTGTAATAATCTCTGAGGTTCTCATCCAGCAGTTTGTATTGAAAAGGGTACGGGTCATTAAACTTCTGCCTGACCTGATCAATGTATTCAATGGATTTCTGCCGGTTCTTGTCACTGATGCGGATATTGGCATAGAAGTGGAAACGGTCCTGGTCATTCAGCAATATCACCAGCGGATCGATCGGATTGCGCATGGAAGCGTAATGAAAATCTTTTACGACACCCACGATCTGCCCATCACGATCAAAATTACCATCGGGATTGTAGCCATATTGAAAACGCTTGCCAATGGCACTGGCATAAGTGCCCTTTGCCAGGTTGGCTGAATCAACCCATCCGAATTTACGGGCAGCGGTTTCATTGATTACAAAAGCTTTCTCAATATCTGATTTCATGTTCCGGTCGTAATTCCTGCCTTCTACGATCTTCATGCCCATCAGGCCGATATAATCATAATCGGCAAAAAAATTGTTGATCGCCCGTTCTACAATTGAACCGCTGTCGCCTTCAATGCGCATAACCTGAATACCTAAATTATATCCCGGATTGCCCGAAGAAAAAGCGACACCCTGAATATCCGGGTTTTTAAGCAATTCCTGCCTGAACGGTTCAAGACTCTTCTTGAAGGTGGTATCACGCATTTCCATAACCACGAGGTTATCTTTGTTGAAGCCCGGATCGGAGTTTCGCATATACCGTAACTGAGAGCCAATGATAAAGGTGCCGGTAATCATGGCTACAGATATGCTGAACTGAAAGACAACCAGTACCTTGCGCAATAATCCGTTCCCGCCTTTCGTATCGGTTTGTCCCTTAATGACATTCACCGGGTCGAATGATGAAAGATAAAAAGCAGGGTAGCTTCCTGATATTAATCCGACAAGAATAGCCAGCACAGCAATGCCACTGAAAATGGCCGGAGTCCATAATACCCCGAAACTAAGGCTTTTATTGGCAATCATATTGAAAACGGGAAGCATCATCCAGCTTAACAAAAGGGCAAAAAGGGTAGAGAATATCGCAATGATCAGTGATTCTGTCAGAAATTGCCGGATCAGCAGGTTTCGTTGTGCGCCGGCTATTTTTCGCATGCCCGTTTCTTTTGAACGTTTGGCAGAGCGTGCGGTGGCAAGGTTCATGTAGTTGATACAGGCAATAATCAATATCAGTATGGCTACCAGTGAAAAAACATAAATATACCTGATATTGCCTCCGGGCTGATCATACCCAAGGTCAGCGGAATGGTGATGTACCCTGGCCAGGGGCTTGGCCATGAGGGTGAAGCTCCCGTTTATCTGTTCCCCGATGGATTTCATGTATTTATCATAAAAAGCAGGGAATTTCTCCAGTATCGGATCAAAACTGGCACCTTCCTTCAGCATCACATAGGTAACTATTCCGACGTTCCAGAATGAACCGGCACTTCGGTCATTAAACCTCTCGGCACCAACCTGTTCACGAAAGGTGGCTGCTGAAAGTCAAGCCGTCGAACCTGAGGTGAAGATTGCCGGGAAGATCTTTGATCACTCCGGTCACCTCATACAGGTTGCCTTCAACCGATTTGATGGTCTGACCTATAGGATTATCGTCACCAAAGTACTTTCGGGCAAGTGACTCGGTCAGCACCAGTGTATAAGGCCGGTTCAGGGCTGCTGCAGGATCACCCTTGATCATGGGATGTGTAAATACCCTGAAAATGGTAGAGTCGGCAAAGTAAATGCTGTCTTCCTGAAATTCTCTCTCCCCGTATTTCAGGAAAAGCGTACCGGTAGGGGCCAGGCGCACATACTCTTCAATTTCGGGATACTCATCCTTCAGTGTTGGTCCCAGGGGAATCTGGGTAACTGCAAAAAGATCATCTTTTCCGTTGACGACAAAATGAGATTCCAACCGGTATATCCGCTTATAATTCACATGTGACTTGTCATAAGTCAGTTCATCAATGATATAGAGAAAAATAAATATGGCAGCGGTTAATCCAATGGCAAGTCCTGCAATATTAAGGATGGTATAGAATTTATCTCTGGTGATATTGCGCCAGGCAGTGATGAAGTAGTTTTTCAGCATATTTTTAATCAGATAGCGTTACAAACCATAAGACGATCATAGACTGCTGAAGTTACAACAAATCAGGTGTCAGATGAAAAAACAACTTAGTTTTTTAATTGGCTTCGAGGGTACATTTGTTCATGACCACATCCATCAGATAACCCGAGCATATACCCTTGATCTTTACCTTCATTCCCTTTCTTACAGAGGAAGCCTCCGCATTTTCTTTGTCAAAACCGCAAAGGATACCGGCCATGGCATCCCCGCTTTTTAAATATACCGATATTCCCAGGGTATCAACCGAAACCGATTCCACGGTACCGGATACGATCACAATCTTATCAAGATAAAGGGAGTTCGCCGCATTCTCATCGGTTTCAAATGCCTGCAGCAGTTTAGAAGCATCAATCTCAACATCCGCCTTTTTTGCAACCACGCTGGTGTCGGATGGTCTGAAAGTATATTTCCAGGCCAGAAGAACTGCCAATAGGGCGAGAACCAGGAAAGAGAGTATATACCGGTATTTTGTTTTCATCATATGGTGTTCTAATTGTTACTATAGGCTGCATCCACGTTCACTTCAACTTCTTTGGCGATTTTGTCCTCAACAACAGCAGGTATCACAATGCCATAATCGGATGGTTTGACCTGGAACCGTGCCCTGGCAGCGACCATTCCTCCTTTCACCTCAATGCTTCCTTTGGCAGTCAACGGTCGGGATGCATCACGAATGGTCAGTTCACCCGAAACTTCTACCTGATAGATTCCGTCCTTCTCATAATTCACGGTAACATTATTGGTAATTTTCCCTTTAAAAGAAGCTTTGGGATATTTATCCGACTCCATATAATTCTCGTTGAAGTGTTCCTGCATAAGGGCTATTTTTAATTCAAATGATTTCACGAGCAGGGTGAAAGCCAGATCACCTGTGGCAGGATCCAGAATACTGACCGCCTGCCGGTTATGGCCTTCAATGTCCTCAATGGGTGTGTGGGAGAAAAACCAGATATGGCTGTTCTTTGATACCAGCTTTTGAGCGTGCGATGCCTGATAAACGACCAGCAAAGCAAGCATCAGCAATTTGATTTTCATGGTGGCACTGAATGAACGTATAGAAGAATAACAAATAAATGCCCGTATGGATCATTTCAGGGCAAAAATCCTTGAAATATTAAATCCAAGATGGATTCCGCCATCCTGCCACTGCCCGGTGGTCTCTCCAATAAATCCTTTTTCGATCATGGCCAGCGAATTGGTAAGCATAATGGTGAATACATGCCCTCCGGTTTCAATATCGACACCAACCGAAAAAGGATGATAGGTTGTTACGCTGCGATAATCGTTTCGTGGAGGAATCACGTAATAGTATTCCGCATTCAGCGAGATCCTTTTGGCAAGTTTGAATCTTGCTCCAGCTCCTGCTGACCATAAATCATTGGGATCAAGCTCTGTAGCAACCATATTGCGATGTATGTAGGTGGGATTGATTTCCAGAGAAAACCTTTCATTGAATTTCCTGGCCACAAGCAGTTGATGTACATAAGTCACACGATCCCAAAAGTTCAGGTTTCCCGTACCGGTCCAATCTTTTAATGTATTGATGCTTGAACTGGTAAAGTAGGACAGCGAAACCGGCATGGTCCTTTTTCCCTTGGACTGCCGAAGAATGGAGAATTTCAGGAATCCGTCATATGTTTTTTCATAGGTGCCACGGCCTAAACCAACCATCACCCAGTCGGTTATTCCATATTCGAGACTGAAATGAATATTGGCCTGGTCCAGCCCCCAAAGATTGTAAGCCCCCGAATTCAATTCACCAAAACGGTGAGAGATCCTGACATCAAGCAGGCCGGCGGTCATCCTTTCAATGGAATGACCATTAATGATGCGGGTGGATTTGAATGTGGCTGTTTCATATTCGGTTGAATTCCCGGCTGCGCTCTGTAAAAGCTGATCAATGTCCTGGGCATTAAGTCCCGAAAAGGACAACAACATCAGCAAAGCCCCAAACAAGTAGATTTCCGGATTTTTCATAGACTATTGCGCGTTAATTGTTGGGTGAGCCGGAATCGATCCATTTTTGCACGACGTTTATGAGGCAATCCTCAAGTTTTGCCGCATCTTTTGGCATTGGTGAGAATCCGCCGGTATGGGACATTGCTCCCATAAGGCTTCCATCATTCACACGGATGACAACATCGGGATAATCCTCCAGTCTGATGTTGTTTCCCGAGGAGGATGTGCTGTTGCTGTGGCAACTGTAACAATTGTTTTGAAGGACAGGCTTAACCGAAAGGCTATAGGTTATTTGGGTGGTGTCGCACGGGTCATTCAGCGACGGGTAAAGATACTCCTCACTGTCGTAATAACAGGTGGATAAAGCCAAAAGTACGATCAGCCCTGAAAGTAAGAAGAACAACATGCTTATTTTTCCGGATGTCGCTTTATTCATTTCTGGTTTTCATTTTATTGGTTCACGGATCACTGCCGGTGCAATGAGTTTCAATAGCTCCCTGGGCAATCCAAACCTGGATCAGGGTACGTTGTTCCTTATTGAGCGGAAGATCAGGAGGCATCATGTGTTCACCATGGATATCCGTAATTACCTCATAAAGTGTGCTGCCTCTTGGATCACCGGGGGTCACTGCTTTCATGATCGATTCATAATTGCTCGCATCGAATCCTTCTTCTCCCGATACGCCGTTGTGGCAACCCGAAATTCCGCAGGAGGTCTGGATAATTGGGAATACCCGGGTATCAAAGCATACTGTGTCCAGTTCCTCAATACCTATGGGATCATGGGTGCAGGAGGGGAGGAATAAAATAATCGAGAAACAACAGGAAATCCAGGCAGGAAAAAGTAGTTTTTTGGGAAACAATTTCATACCGGTCATCATTTAATTTTTAAAAACCGATTGAAAGAATGATCAGATATAGGTAAATATATTAAAAATTGAATAATATAGGATGGAAAATTTTATACTGCGGAATAAAGAGGTGTGGCATCTCAAAAAAAAACCCCAAAGGTCCTAAAACCTTTGGGGTTACTTATTTTGAACCTGGTCAGGCCAGGTTTTATTTGACGGTATTCATATGGGCAATCATATCCAGCAATTTGCAGGAATAACCCCATTCGTTATCATACCAGGCAACAATTTTTACGAAGTTGGCATTCAGCATGATACCGGCCTTTGCATCGAAGATGGATGTACGGGCATCGCCAATAAAATCGCTTGAAACCACTTCATCTTCCGTATAACCGAGAATGCCTTTCAGATTCTGTTTCAGAGGCTTTTTTCATGGCAGCCTTAATGGCATCGTAATCGGTAGCTTTTTCCAAGCGGCAGGTAAGATCAACAACCGAAACATTCAGTGTGGGTACACGGAAAGCCATACCGGTAAGTTTACCTTTCAGTTCAGGAATAACTTTGGTAACAGCTTTGGCAGCACCGGTTGATGACGGAATGATATTGCCGGCGGCAGCCCGGCCACCTCTCCAGTCTTTTGCGGAAGGGCCGTCAACGGTTTTCTGAGTGGCGGTGGTAGCATGAACTGTAGTCATAAGACCTTCTACAATTCCGAAATTGTCCTGCAATACTTTGGTAACCGGGGCAAGGCAATTGGTTGTACAGGAAGCATTGGAAATAATATCCATTTCCTTTTTATAGGTATTATGGTTAACACCATAAACAAACATGGGGGTGTCATCTTTGGAAGGTGCTGATAAAATCACCCGTTTGGCACCGGCTTTAAGATGTGCTTCAGCTTTGTCACGGCTCAGGAACAAACCTGTGGATTCAATGACATATTCTGCACCTACTTCATTCCATTTCAGGTTGGCCGGATCTTTCTCGGCAGTAACCCGGATAGCGTTTCCGTTTACAACAAGTTTTCCGTCCTTTACCTCTACAGTGCCTTTAAAGTTGCCATGAATGGTATCGTAACGAAGCATATAGGCCATGTATTCGACATCAATCAAGTCATTTATGGAAACAACTTCAATATCATTCCTGAGAATTGAAGCCCTGAATGCGAGCCGTCCGATTCTGCCAAAACCGTTAATACCTACTTTTATTTTTGCCATATCTATATGTTAATTAATTGGTTATAAAATGAAAACTAATTAGTTCTTGACCAGAATGCAAAGCTAAAAAAAAATAGCCATTTCTGAAAAATAATTCCATGGATTTGCTTGAATGGTAACAAAATAATGGCATGAAAACAGGCTCAGACTCCTTTTGGATTTGTGCCGAGGGCAGCAAATTTACATGGAGCCGGGGGTGAATGTATTGCAGATTGAGTAAATTCAGGATTTAATCGGACTTACGGCCGCCTTCTTTGGTAATTTTCGGCGGTTTGTATTTTGCGTCAATCACCCAGCCAAACCTGTAACTGATATAAAGCGTCAGGAAGAACTGGTTGTTATAGTCGGTATACATGATGGGTATTTTTTTGGCGAAAGCGTCAAACACCATACCCACATCAATGGCATTGATCAGCTGATTGACCGAGCTGTACTCAAAACAGATGCCAAACTTGGCATGTAATCCCGGATACAGGGCCAGTTCGTTAAAACCTTTCCATATAGGGGCACGGCCGGCAATTTCCTTATTGGTCGGATGCTGCACAAATTCATATTTTTCCACCCTCGTGTCAACAATATAATATTCGCCGTTGATCCTGCTGATGATATAAAAATTGTAATAAATAGGCTTGGTGATCCCAAGGCTTGGTCCACCAGTGGCATAATACTTAATGGCGATGCTTCCCCGGTCTTCTTTGGAAAATATTTCGCGCTGATAGCCTATGGAGGGCCTGAAATTTACAAAAAGATTGGTTTTTCCGTTAACATACTTTCTGCTGGTGGAATAGGAATAGGGTGAAGAAGAGATTTTTACTTCTTTGGGATGTTTGATATAAGCAAAATCGATATCGTAGATGGTTTTGCTAAGGTAAGTTTTACGTTTCCCGAACCTGAATCCGGCTCCAAATCCGTTAGAATTCAGTGAAAGGTTAATACTCCTTTCGTTCTGGTAAAGTATTTTTTCCTGTGTGTCAATATCACCCTGACCAAAGGCAGAAATGCAATACAAGGTAAAAAGAAAAAAAACAAAAATATTTTTCAATTCACGGTGTTGTTTAATTAAATCCGCCGATACAATGAATTTCTGCCGGAATTAATCACAATTTTGATGCCAGAATGCCAATTAGCTGTTAGGAGGAGTTGGCGTTTCTGTTGTTTCCTGTGTATATGCCGGGCATACATTTTTAGTACCACTGCAGGCTACAAAGGTAAGAGCAATTAATGCCAAAAAAAACAACGAAACAAAAAATTTTCTGATAGTCATGATTTATTCTGTTTTATGGAATTAAAAATAGTGAAAAAGACCAAAACTAAAAATCACTAACCATTATTTTCCACCTTCTCGGATTTTACATCCATGACATAGGCCGGACAGACATTTTTGTTACACGACACAAACAATACGACGATAAAGATTACCGCGATAAGAACCATTACTGCTTTTTTCATTGTACAGGCTGCTATATTATAACAAAAATACCTTCTAAAGGTTTCGGAAAACCCGCATTCTTTTATGTTTTTGCGGGTAACCTTTAGTTAGTACGGAATTCTGCTGAATGGGTTACAATTTACACCCGCCACATTTGACTAATAACTCAAAAATCAGGATAATTATTATGCAAAGTGTTCCTGTAAAAAAAAAGAGCCACAACAAATTGTGGCTCTCCTATCATAAATGGTCTCCCAACTATTCCTCGTATTCCTTCAGAATATCTTTGACCATTTCGGGAGAAACTCTGCCATAAGTTTTCTCACCTACCATGACCACGGGAGCGAGTCCGCAGGCCCCTACACATCGCAGACAGCTGATGGAGAATTTGCCGTCGGCAGTGGTTTCACCTACCTCAATTTTCAGGGTCTTTTTTAAATTCGGCAAGCACATTCTCCGCACCCCTTACATAACAGGCCGTACCGGTACAAATGGATATCGGGTGTTTTCCTTTGGGTATCATGGAAAAGAATGAGTAAAAAGTAACTACACCATATACTTTGGCCACGGGAACATTCAACTCCTTTGCCACTACTTCCTGCACTTCAGCAGGAAGATACCCGAAGGTATGCTGTGTTTTGTGCAATACATTGATGAGTTCACCGGGTTCGTTATTGAAGGACTTGCATATTTCTTTTATGGTTCCACGTCCTTCTTCTTCAGTTCAACTTTTATTCTAGACATGTTTTGCTATCGCTTTAAGATTATTGGAATCAAATGTAAATGATTTTTTTGCTTTTATCCACATAATGTGTATGCAGGAGCTTATGTGACTTTTCACTCATCGGCTTGCCCAGGAACTCTTCATAAATTTAATGATATAAGGATTCTCATGGGATTTCCTGATAGGTTTACCGGCATCTTCAAGGTATAATGCAGCCATCCTGTTCTTCAGAATCTCAAAATTGCCATGATGCAAAGGCTGTCCTCCGCCACCAATGCAACCTCCCGGACAGGCCATGATCTCAATGGCATGGTAAAGCGATTTGCCACTCCGGATATCTTCCAGCAGTTTCCGTGCATTGCCCAATCCATGAGCTATGCCGATCTTAATAGGAAGACCGTTGAAATCAATGGTGGCTTCGCGAATACCATCCATACCTCGCAATTCATGAAAATCAACCTTTTCCAGCTTCTTTTTGCGTGTAGAGTTCATAGGCCGTTCTTACTGCTGCTTCAATCACACCTCCGGTTGCGCCAAAGATTACACCTGCCCCTGTAGATTCACCCAAAGGATTGTCAAAATCCTCATCCGGCAGGCTATGAAAATCAATATTGGCCTGTTTGATCAGGTGAGCAAGCTCACGGGTGGAAACCGAATAATCCACATCGGGATTGCCATCCACCTTGAATTCATCACGGGTACATTCATATTTCTTAGCCAGACAAGGCATGATGGAAACTACCACCATATCCTCACGTTTCACGCCTATTTTATCGGCAAAATAGGTTTTGGCAATTGAACCGAACATTTGCTGCGGAGAGCGTGCTGTTGAAGGAATATCGAGCATGTCGATAAATTGCGATTCAAAGAAGTTTACCCAGCCCGGGCAGCAGGAAGTAAGAATGGGCAATTTCACGGTTTTGTCACCATTCAGATGACGTGACAGGCGGTCGAGCAGTTCAGTTCCTTCTTCCATAATGGTAAGATCGGCGCTGAAATCGGTATCAAAAACATATTTGAATCCCAGTCTTCTTAGAGCTGCCACCATTTTGCCTGTCACCAGAGTACCTGCCGGCAGGTCGAACATTTCGCCCAATGCGGCTCTTACCGCAGGCGCAGTTTGTACCATCACGGTTTTGGCCGGATTGGCCAGGTCGCGTATCAGCTGACGGGTATGATCCACTTCGGTCAGGGCCCCGGTAGGACATACAGCCACACATTGTCCGCAATAAGTACAAACCGAATCTTCAAGGTCCATTTCAAAAGCCGGTGCAACAACCGACATAAAACCCCGGTTGATGGCCGACAAAGCCCCAACCGTCTGAAATTCATTGCACATGGTTTCACAACGGCGGCACATGATGCATTTATTCATGTCACGGATGATGGCAGGTGAGAAATCAGTCCGGTAAGTCGACATTTCTGCAATATCCTGATTGTGAATTTCACGGATCCCCATTTTAATGGCCATGTTCTGCAGGTCGCAATTCCCCGATTTGGCGCAGATCAGGCATTCTTTGGGATGATCGGAAAGGATCAGTTCCATAACCGTTCTCCGTGCATTCAATACCCTGATGGAATGCGTTTTAATAACCATTCCTTCACTTACTTCGGTGGAACAGCTGGGAGCCAGATTTCGGCGTCCTTCCACTTCAACGACACACACACGGCATCCTCCCGGCTTGTGCTCAATTTTAAGATCTTTCAGGTCCATGTAGCAAAGCACTGGAATTTCAACACCAACTTGTTTGGCTGCTTTGTATATTGTTGTTCCCTTGGGAACTTCTACCTGCTTATTATCAATTGTGAGTTTTACCATTTCCATTTTGTCAATTAATTTACGATTACTGCATTAAATTTACACCTGTCCATACATGCGCCGCATTTGATACACAAAGTCGGATCGATAAGGTGGATTTCTTTTCTTTCGCCTGTGATGGCGCCTACCGGACAAGCCCTGGCACAGGCCGTGCAACCCACGCAATTTTCCGCTACAATTTCATAGACCATCAGGGCTTTGCAAACACCCGATGGACATTTTTTATCATGTACATGGGCTTCATATTCCTCCCGGAAATTGTCGATGATGGAAAGAACAGGGTTGGGAGCGGATTGTCCCAGCATACAGAGTGAAGTGTCCTTGATCACATTTCCCAGGTTGATCAGTCTGTCAATGTCATCTTTGGTGCCATTTCCCTTGGTGATATTGACGAGCAATTCGTGCAACCTTTTATTTCCGATACGGCAGGGCGTGCATTTTCCGCATGATTCATCAACGGTGAAATCGAGAAAATATTTGGCCACATCCACCATGCAATCATCTTCATCCATGATGATCATGCCACCGGATCCCATCATGGCTCCTGCTGCAATCAGACTTTCATAATCAATGGGAACATCGAGATGTTTATCGGTAAGACATCCTCCGGAAGGTCCTCCAATCTGAACGCCTTTGAATTTCTTGCCATTTTTGATACCTCCGCCTATTTCGAAAATTACTTCACGAAGGGTAATGCCCATGGGAACTTCAATAAGGCCTACATTGTTCACTTTACCGGCCAGCGCAAATACCTTGGTGCCTTTTGATTTTTCGGTACCAATGCTGCTGAACCATTCGTGATCCCTTGTTAATGATCACCGGAATATTGGCAAATGTTTCAACATTATTTACATTGGTGGGCTTTGCCCAGGTAACCTTTAACGGAAGGGAAGGGTGGTTTCATGGTGGGTTCGCCCCGTTCGCCTTCCATGGAATGGATCAGGGCCGTTTCTTCTCCGCAAACAAAAGCTCCTGCACCATACCGAAGGTTGATGTCAAAACTGAATTCGGTTCCAAAGATGTTTTTACCCAGCAATCCATATTCCCGGGCCTGATTGATGGCATTTTTAAGTCTTTCGATGGCCAGCGGATATTCGGCCCTGAATATATACCAAACCATTTGAGCGCCGGTACAGAATCCGTTAATGGCCATGGCTTCAATTACCGTATGCGGATCACCTTCCAGAATCGAACGGTCCATAAATGCCCCCGGGTCGCCTTCATCGGCATTACAAACCACATATTTTTCATTGCCCGGAGACTGCCTGGTAATTTCCCATTTCAGTCCGGTAGGAAAACCAGCTCCTCCTCTTCCCCGAAGACCTGATTTCTTAATGATATCAATGGTCTCTTCGGGTGTCATGGAGGTCAGTACTTTACCCAGCGCGGAATATCCATCACGCGCAATATATTCCTCAATATTTTCAGGATCAATTACCCCGCAATTTCGCAACGCAATTCTCACCTGCTTTTTATAGAACTCCATCCCTTTGGAATCGGTGATGATCTTGTCCGATTTGGGATCCTTATACAACAGACGTGATACTTTACTGCCCTTCACAATATGTTCTTCAACAATTTCCTTTGCATCCTCCGGTTTTACCTGGGTGTAAAAAGTATTGTCGGGAATAATTTTGACAATGGGTCCTTTTTCACAAAAACCGAAGCATCCGGTGCCGACGACCTGTGCAAAGTCATCCAGCCCCTGGTTTTCAATCTCGTTGCTCAGGTGTTCTGCCAGAATATGGCTTTGCGATGATTTACAACCTGTACCTCCACAAACCAGCAAATGAATTTTATAATCCGCCATGGATAGTTGCCTCCTTTATTTTATTATTGGTCAATTTTTTTATAGTTCACTGGAATGATGCCTTCTACAAGTGTTCCTCCCTTGATATACTTTTCAATAATCTCATCGGCCTTTTTTACATCCACATAGCCAAATACCATGGGTTCCTTGCCGGGAATGATTACTTCAACAGTAGGTTCAGCATAGCAATATCCCATGCATCCGGTTTGTGTCACCACGGCATCAATGTTTCTTTTGTCAAGTTCATCCACAATGTAGTTCATGGTTTCTCTTGATCCGGAAGCAATACAACAAGTGGCCATCGCAACTTTTACCTGCACCAGCTGTTCGGGTGTTTCACTTTTGTCCCTGAGTTTTGTTTTCGATTGAAGTTTGTCCTTCAACGCTCTCAGATCAGCAAGATTCTTTATTCTGTTCATAAAATGTTTGATTATTGATTCGATAAAAATATTTCCAAATTGCTTAATTAGGTGTTTTTGAGATTTGATTTTACGTTTTCCTGCTTTATTTATAAAAGGTCTTGATAAATTTCATTTTTGTCCCTTCATTTCTTTAATGCCCGGGCATTCTCACGAATGAAATCCGCAATATAATCCAGAACCTCCCTGGTATTCAGGTTAACACCATCAAGGTCCTTCCTGATTTCCGCCGTATCCAGATCAAATCCTTCCTCATCCGCACGGTATCTGTAAATGAAATCCTTGTCAGGATTGCCAGCAATCAGTGTCCGGAAAGTCATGGCCAGATCTCCCGTGGGGATCATATCGATATGATGCCGGTTAAAAATTGCTGTCACTGTAGTACCTTTTTTTTCGGCCGATTCAATGCTGAATAAACCTCCTGTCAGCTCTGTGTTTTGCTTCAGCAATGGCAATCCGAGGCCTACTTTTTTATTCCCGGAGGTTGTGAAAAATGGATCGGTTACCTTTTTTACCATGGCTGCCGACATCCCCCGTCCATTATCCCGGATGCTCAGGATAAGCTGACCTGTCATACTGCTCTCCGTGATATCGGTTTCAATCCTGCTGGCACCGGCCTGAATGGAATTCCGGACAATATCCAGAATATGATAGGAAAGGTCTTTCATAGGATCTTTACTTTTCTGTCGTTTTCTCCCTTCAGTGCCTGCCTTATTTCTTCAAATACAGGTTTTTCAAGATAATATTCCGTCACAGAATCGCCGATTTGCATCAGGGAATGGGCGTCAGAATTGGCAACCAGGCAATAATTGTCCGTCTCCGGATGTCCGGTCAGGAAACCCTGAACATCCTGTTTGCGGGTAACTTCCAGTGCATCGGCCTTCAGATCGGGAGGCAGAAAACCAAGCTGGCTATATATGCCGTTGTGCAACCTGTTGACATGAGCCGGAATAAAAATCCCGCCAAGCTGATGCACCTGATCACAGATTTCATCGATTCCCATTTGCAGCGAGGCAATCAGCAACCTGTCCTCTTCTTCCAGGATATTTTCCTGCTCATCCACGATGAGCTGATGACCAAATACTTTCGGTTTATTTGGTATCACATTCAGCGTGTGATCGATAATTTGCTGAAAAAGGTCAGCCTTTTGGATACTGTCAAAGAACACCAGGCAGTGAATTTCTTCACTTGTATTTATTTCGGCACCTGCCAGTACCGATACACCGTGCCTTTCACCGATACGCTGCGTTAATCTGCAATGCCGGGTACTGTTATGATCGGTCACGGCAATGATATCGAGGTTTTTAACGACTGCCTGTCGGATAATATTTACCGGACTCATATCCAAACCCCCGCATGGAGAGAGCACAGAATGAATATGCATATCCGCTTTAAACCAGCGCATTCCCTTCCATCATTTTATAAAGTTTCCCGCAGGTGGCAAAAGACCTTTCGCTGGTACCCAGCAACACTACACCTTCAGATTCTGCGGTGGCTATAGTCTCTTCTTCGGGCTGGCCGCCGTTGACAATAAGAATGGCGGACAAATCTTTCAGTGAGGCTACAGCAATAATATTCTTATGCGTCTGCATGGTGATCCACAGGTCACCCTCCTTCGCTCTTCCCATCACGTCACTGAGGAGATCGGAAGCATAGGCTCCTTTAACCTGATTCCGCAACTTCCCGGAGCCGGAATAAACCGTCAAGGTCAGTTCCTGTATAATATCTTCTATCGTTATCATTGGTCTTAATCCTTTCCTGTCAAGTTGTTACATGAGTTAGTCATCCATTTAAAAAGTTTTCAGATGATTATTCCGGCAACATATTTTTAAATCGTTTCTTTCCCCAGATTTCTTCGGAATAGTCCACCACCTGGCTCATGGTTTCGCCACCTTTAACCTTGATGGCCACGAAAACACAGTCGCTGGTACGGGCCCGTCTCAGTACAACGTCTTCCGCAAGGGTCCGGCAAGTAGGAGAACCACAGGCAGCACAGTCAATACCGGGAAGATAGGCCCTGATTTTTTCGATTTTTTGCATCTTCTTCATGGCCTGAACCATGTCTTCATCCAGTTTCATGATGGACCTGGGTTCAATTTTTCCGATAGAAGCATTGGCCATGACATATTCCCTGTTGAGCGTAATGGTTTTGTTGTCCAGAATTCTTCCCTGCTCTTTGTCGATGAGATACTGTTCCGCCCTTTTGCGCAATCGTTCACTCACCAGAAACCTGTTGGTGGACGAGAGTATTCCTCCTGCACAGCTTTCATCACAGGCGCGCATCTCAATGAAATCAAAATTTCCTACGGTATCATTCTCAAGCTTCTCGAGGAATTCAATAGCGTTGAAAATGCCATCGATCGCCAAACACCTGCCATTGATGTGCCTGGCCTCTCCACCGGTTAATGTCCACACCATTTCTTCGGGAAGGAGCTGCTCTTTCTCAGGGACAATGCAAAAACCTTTTTCTTCGCGTCTGATAACTGAAAAAACACGGTTGAACAGGGTGTTCATATTGATTACCCCATCAATCGGAGAATGCTCTTCCCCGACCGGACTTTTCACTGCCGTGATTTTTGCTGCACAAGGTGTGACATAAAATACACCGACATGGTCTGTTTGAATGCCCTGATCGGAGAGTTTCTTGCGAAAGTAAAGGTCGGCCAGATCAAGCGGTGCCTTATAAGGCATGATATTGTTGACCAGTGAGGGAAACCTTACCTGGATCAACCGGACGATGGCCGGACAAAATGAAGAGATCAGGGGCCTGACATCCGGTCTTTCCTCCAAATATCGGTTAATAAGCTCCGTTAAAATGCCCGTACCATGTTCCACTTCATAAACATGGGTAAAACCTTCTTCGAGTATACCGCTGTATATCTTACGGGTGGCTATGTTTCGCGGAAACTGTCCGATGAAAACCGATGGAACAAGCGCCACTCTGTGTTCAAAACCAAAAATCCTGCTGAAATCATCTTCTTCAATAATAATGGCATTAACGGGACAAACACGCATACATTCACCGCAATCCACACATCTTTCGGCAATGAGTCTGGCCTTGCCACCCTGTACACGAAGCGCTTCGGTTGGACATGCCTTGATGCAATGGGTGCAGCCAATGCAAACCTCCTCCTGTATTTTCAGCGCATGATGAAAGGCCATTCTTATGATTTTTTAAGTTGCGTGTAAGTAGTCATCTCTACCACAGTGCCCTTATTAATAATGCTTTGTATATCAAGTTTATCAGTATTCTTTTTCATATTGGACAATCCCATGCCGGCCCCAAATCCCATCTCCCTCACCTTGTCCGAAGCCGTTGAATATCCTTCCTGCATGGCCTTTTCAATATCGGGTATACCAGGTCCTTCATCCTCAACCCTGACGGTAATTTTTCCGGGATTGATAAAAACCATCATGGTTCCCCTGAAGGCATGAGCCACAACGTTCACCTCGGCTTCGTACATGGCCACTGCAATTCGCCGCACCAAAACCGGGTCGAGGTTAAGCTGGTTAAGAATCTTCTTAATGTTGCTGGAAGCATGCCCGGCTTTGATAAAATCTCCTCCTTCAATCGGATATTCAAATTTCATTTCTTTCATATCACACCGGCCTTTGGGGTATGGACCATCCTCATGATGTTCTAGTAGAGCGGCTTGATTCCGCACTGGAAAAGCCTGCCGCTTGTCCCGAACATGGACCCTGAACATTCAATGATTACCAAACCATTGTCTTTTGCCAGGCTGGCCATTTCCTGGTTGGCTTTTTTGTTACGAACCAGCAAAACACAGGATACTTCTGCCATCTCGGCAGTGCGAATGGTTTGCAGATTGGCAACACCAGTGATGAGTAAAATTCCGACCCTGTTGATGGTCAGTACATCACTCAAGAGGTCTGATGAAAATGCATGTGTTATTTCAGTTTCGAGCAGATCATGCCCACAGATCACTTTGCCGTTTGTAATGTTAACAATTTCAGCCACCCTCATGCTTCAACCTCCTTTGTACCGACCCCATAAACGCAATCATACGAAAGACAAAAAATTCTGTTACAAAAATAACAATTATATTGTTATTTAAATAACAATGAAAACAGGTAATGATTAATATATACCGATTCTAAATTAGCGACAGGAGATGGGTATCCGTGGCAACGGCAGTAGTAGCAACGTCAGTAGGATCAGCAGCAGCAAAAGTTCCTCCTGCTGGTTTCTACTTCTTACTCCCAGCTTCTTCAATCCACCTGAGCCACTCCCCGAAACCCTCTCCGGTTTTGGCTGACACAGCAATGAAATGCAGGTTCGGATTCACTTTTCGGGCATAGGATTTAAGATGCTCCAGGTCAAATTCAACATAGGGCAGCAGATCGGTCTTATTGATCAGACAAAGATGGGAACTCTGGAACATATTGGGGTATTTGAGGGGCTTGTCCTCCCCCTCGGTTACGCTGATGATGACAACCCGGTATTGCTCGCCCAGATCGAACAGGGCGGGGCAGACGAGATTTCCTACATTCTCAATAATGAACAGGGAGTCATTGTCGGGTTGAAGGGCTTTTACTGCAGCATGAATCATGGCTGCATCAAGATGACATCCGCTTCCGGTATTTACCTGTATCACCGGTGCGCCGGTGGCATGGATCCTGTCAGCATCCAGCGAGGTTTGCTGGTCACCTTCAACCACATAAACGCGCTGGTGATTCAAGGCGGAAATGGTACGTTCCAGGACGGTGGTTTTGCCCGATCCGGGAGAACTGACCAGGTTCAGCGTCAGGATATTCTTAGCCTCGAAATAACCCCGGTTACGCTGGGCCAGCAGATTATTCTGCTGCAATACATTGGTTTCGATGCTGATGCGCTGATGCTCATGTGGATCGTTGTGTCCGTGAGGATGATCATGATCGTGGGAATGGTCATGACCGTGGGAATGATCCTGTTCATGAGGGTGCTCATGATCAGGATGATGATGGTGGTGATGATCTTCTGCAGGATTGATCAGGGTATAACCTCCACCTCCTTCGCCGCATCCGCAATGTTCGCACATCGTATTTCAGTATTGAGATTAATGATGGGATAAAGTTAATTCAAAACAGCCATTGTCAGGTCTCAATGGCCACTACCTTCAGTTCTTTTCCTGTAATAATTTCAGGATTCACCCCATGGCAGCGGGGACAAGCATCAAATATTTCCTCGGGATGATACTGGTGCCGGCAACTGGTGCATTTCAGCGTCAAGGGGATGGATTTTATCTTTAAGGAGGTGTTGCTCAAAGGGGTATCTGCTATTGCTGCTTCCCAGGCAAACTCCATGGCCTCTCTCACCACACCCGAGCACTGCCCGACTTCGACCTCCACGGCACTGATTTGATCAACACCGTGTTTTCGGGCCGAATCCAGCACAATCTCCACAATGCTTTGAACAATTGAAAACTCATGCATAAACTTAAGGGCATCAGAATGATTAGCAAATTCTGGGCAGCTGCTCCCCGGCAAGCTTGTCGAGGATCCTGGTGCCGCCAATTACTGATTTCATCAGCACTTTACCGGAATTGTCACTGGTAATGGTCCCGATTACCCGTGTATCTTTTCCGGCGCTGAATCGTTGCATCAGCTTTACGGCCAGCTCGGCAGATTCAGGTGCTACGATCATCATTACCTTTCCTTCATTGGCCAGATAAAGCGGATTGAATCCGAATATCTCGCATACTCCGTTAACCTGTTCGCGCACAGGGATCATTTTTTCATCGATCATTACCCCGTGTTTCAGTGATGAGGCCACTTCAGACAGGATGGTGGCCAGGCCTCCCCGGGTGATATCACGCATAAACCTGATTTCTATGCCTGCTTCAAGCAATGACGTGATAAGACGGTTCAGTGAAGCAACATCTGAAATGACCGGTTCTTCAAAATGGAGATTTTCACGCGCTGACAATATGGCAATTTCATGATCCCCCAAATAGCCGTTAACAATAATCTGATCACCGGGCTTGATGAGACTGCCCCTGGATATGGGCGCATGGCGCTTTTCAATGACTCCTATTCCGGTAGTATTGATGAAGATCTTGTCACATTGCCCTTTCTTTACTACCTTGGTATCACCGGTAATGATCTGAACGCCGGTCTTTAATGCCTCTTCTGCCATGGAATGAACAATTCGTTCCAGATCGTCCAGGGGAAATCCCTCTTCCATGATAAAGCCGGAACTCAGGAACAAAGGTTTGGCGCCTGAAACAGCTAAATCATTCACAGTCCCGCAAACGGCCAGTTTTCCAATATCTCCTCCCGGGAAAAAAATCGGATCAACAACAAATGAATCCGTGGTGAAGGCAAGCGTGGTATCCCCGATCTGAGCCACGGCAGAATCGGTAAGAACATCGAGAATGGGATTGTTGAAATGTTTCACAAACAATTCCCTGATCAGATCACCCGTCATCAGCCCGCCACTGCCATGTCCGAGTAGTATGGTCCTGTTCATGCGTAAAGTTTTGGTAAATATAATTAAAAGGAAGTGAACAGGAAGGATTGGTTTTTTAAAATACGGTAAGGCCCTATTTCATGACTGTCTGATGGCAGACAGGCCTTACAAGGATATAGTAGGGGCGGGGTCAAGTCGCGACAGCATGATTAAAATCATGCCAACATAAAAGCATTGTAATTGTTATTCTCCTCGACAAACTGTTATATTGCAGGTTCATTCAAAACTCCCAATATGAAAGTAGCGTTTCCTGCACTGTTTATTTCAGTGATATTTTTATTTTCGTGCACACAAAAAAATAGTAAAACCGATAATCCGCTTATGATTGATTTCGATACACCTTATCAGCCGGTTCCATTTGACAAAATTGAGACCGGACATTACCAGCCCGCCTTCGAGGCCGCCATCAGCGAAGCCAGAACAGGCCTGCTGAAAATTGCAGAAGCATCTGACAAAGCAACTTTTCAAAACACCATTGAAGCACTTGAGGTGCTGAACTATAAATTAAAAAGGCTGGAACAGGTTTTTTTCAATATCAATTCAGCTGAAACCAACAAGGAATTGCAGCAGATTGCCCAGGAAGTATCACCCCTTCTCACGGCTTATTATAATGACATCACCCTGAATGAAACACTGTATGCCAGGGTTAATGATGTATATAAGGAGCGTGGCAGTCTGGGACTCAATCCGGAACAGCGGAAGCTGCTGGAGGATACCTATAAGGCTTTTGTGCGCAATGGTGCCAACCTTGATGCCGAAGCCAAAACGGAATACAGGAAAGTAACCACAGAACTCGCCAAACTGACTTTGAAATTTGAGGAAAACCTGCTGGATGAAACCAATGCCTATCAGTTGAACTTAACCGATGAAAAGGAGCTTGCCGGACTTCCTGATTTCGTAAAGGAGGCGGCAGCCATGGAAGCCAAAGCCAAAAACCTTTCAGGATGGTTGTTTACCCTTAAGGCACCCAGTTATCTGCCCTTTATGAAATTTGCGGATAACCGTAATCTCCGTGAAGAAATGTACCGTGCCTATAACAAGCGTGGCTTTCAGCAGAATGAAAGAGACAACCAGGAAATCATCCGGCAGATCGTAAACTACAGGCTGAAGCTCGCCAACCTGTTGGGCTATAAAACCTTTGCAGATTATGTACTGGAAGAACGTATGGCCAAAACACCCGAAAAGGTGAATGCTTTCCTCGAGGATTTGCTTAAAGAATCAAAACCGGCTGCCAGAAAGGAATATGACGAGGTGCAGGCCTATGCCCGTAAGCTGGGGGCCTCCTTTACCATTCAGCGCTGGGATTGGGCGTACTATTCGGAAAAGCTTAAAAATGAAAAGTTCTCCATAACCGATGAAATGACCAAACCCTATTTCAGGCTGGAAAGGGTGGAGTCCGGTATTTTTGACCTGGCCGGGAAACTCTATGGCATCTCCTTTGAGGCGGATACCACTGTTCCTGTCTACAACAAGGATGTGAAAACGTTCAGAGTTTTTAATGAGGAGGGCTCTTTTCTGGCCTTGCTGTATGTGGATTATTTCCCGCGTGAAAGTAAACAGGGTGGGGCATGGATGACCAATTACCTGGAACAGCACAAAGCTGAGGGCAAGGATGTCAGACCGCACGTTTCACTGGTGCTGAATTTTACAAAGCCGACAGAGACAAAACCTTCCCTGCTGACCTATGATGAGGTCAGAACATTTCCTGCATGAGTTCGGTCATGCCCTGCACAGCATTTTCAGCAACTGTACCTACATGAGTCTGGCAGGTACTAACGTTTACCGTGATTTCGTGGAACTCCCTTCCCAGATCATGGAAAACTGGGCAGAACAGAAAGAATGGCTTAACCAGGTAGCGGTACATTATGAAACCGGAGAAAAGATGCCTGAAGAAATGCTTGATAACATCCTTCGAAGCAGAAATTTCAATGGAGGATTTGCTTTTATTCGCCAGCTCAGCTTTGGCCTCAACGATATGGCATGGCATACCCTGCGCGATTCACTGAACAAGCCGGTTGCTGAAATCGAAATGGAAGCCATGGCCCGGACAGAGCTGTTTCCCCCGGTTGCCGGATGCAGTTTCAGCACGGGTTTTGCCCATATCTTCAGCGGGGGCTATGCAGCCGGTTATTATAGTTACAAATGGGCTGAAGTACTTGATGCTGACGCATTTTCACTATTTGCCGAAAGAGGGATCTTTGATAAAGCCACAGCAAAATCATTCCGGGATAACATCCTGTCGCGCGGAGGTACTGAAGATCCTATGGAACTCTACAAGCGTTTCAGGGGACAGGAGCCTTCGGTGGAACCACTGCTGGTGAGGAGCGGATTGAAATAAGGAATTGTCCCTTGTCCCTAGTCCCTTCTTCCTTGTCCCTCGTCCCTTCGTCCCTTGTCCCTTCTTCCTCCTCGTCAGGTACAGTCCCACAAACACGATCAGACCGTTGATAATCAGCAGTTCAAAACCAAACCGGTAACCCCATAACAGGGTTTCGGAATACCTGTCGAGGAAAAAGCACAGAACGGGAGCAATGACCGAAAGGTAGGGAACAACTCTGTCCCTGATCTGGTAACGGGTGAGTATGCCAAATGAAAACATGCCCAGCAAGGGCCCATAGGTATATCCGGCTATCTTGAAAAGGGCGTTGATGACACTTTCATTATTCAGGACCTTGAACAGCAGTATCGCAAGGACAAACAGCATCGAAAAACCGACATGTACCATGTTCCGGGTACCCATTCTCTGGTTATCCTCTTTAAATCCTAAGAAATCAATGCAAAAGGAAGTGGTAAGTGCGGTTAGTGCCGAATCTGCACTGGCGTAGGCGGCAGCCAGCAATCCCAATATGAATACAAAACCAACAGAAGGAGGCAGGTAGTTAAATACCAGAAAGGGGAAAAGCTCATCGGTTTTGCTGCACTGCATACCTTCTGTCCCCGGGTACTTCAAGCCAATGGGGCAATTCTGAAGCATGGCGGGATCGTTGAAGTGCTCGGCAATAATACCCTTTGAATTGGCATAAATATAGAGCAGGGCTCCCAGAGGAAAGAAAGAGGATATTCACCAGAATGAGCAGCGAGCTCATCCAGTACATGTTCTTCTTAGCTTCCCGGATGTTTCTGCAACTCAGGTTTTTCTGCATCATGTCCTGGTCAAGTCCGGTCATGACAATGCAGATAAACATGCCACTGAGGAAGTGCTTGAAAAAATTATTCCCGGGTCTCCAGTCCCAGACAAAGATGTCGGAATAACTGCTGGCGCTTATTTTCTCAAACAGTGCGGCCAGATCAAGGTTTAGCTCCTTGGAAATTAAGACAATGGAGAGTATCACGCCCAGAATCAGAAAGGTGGTTTGGAAGGTATCGGTATAGACAATGGTTCTGATGCCGCCTTTGAAAGAGTAAACATAAATAAGGCCAATGGTGATCATTACCGTGAGCCAGAAAGGAACTCCCATTTTAGAAAGTATAAAACCGTCGATCACCAGGGCCACGAGGTATAGCCGGAATGAAGAACCAATAACCCTGGAAAGCAGAAAATAAAACGCACCTGTTTTATAGCTGTGCAAACCTAACCGGTGATGGAGATACACGTAAATGGAGGAAAGGTTCATCCTGTAATACAAGGGTAAAAGAACATTGGCGATCACCATATACCCTGCAAAATAGCCAAACACCAGCTGCAGGTATGAAAAAGCAGAGGCGCCGACTTCACCGGGTACGGAAATAAAAGTTACGCCTGAGATGGATGCGCCGATCATGCCAAAAGCCACCAGGAACCAGGGCGATTTACGGTTCCCGACAAAGAAGGAGGCATTGTCTGCACCGCGACTCGTAATAACGGAAATGAGAATTAGCAGACTGAAATACACTGCCACCATGAGTAATAGCATCCAGGGATTCATATCGGAAGAATTGGTCCTTTTGTTTGCAAGAATACTAAAAACAATCAATCCGGAAAACACTTGCAGGAATAAAAGGTTATTTTTGTAAGTGTTTTCGATGTTTACACGATTGAATGGTTTACCTATGAATTTCAACTATCCATCTAAATTGCTTGAAGCAGCGGTCAATGAATTTGCAACACTTCCGGGGATCGGACAGAAAACGGCACTCCGTTTGGTTCTGCATATGCTGAAGCAGGATAGCGCTTCGCTGGAAACTTTTGGCAATACCATCATCAGACTGGGTACGGAACTAAAATTCTGCAAAATATGCAGGAATGTATGTGATGAAGACATCTGCCCGATATGCAGGGATCAACGGAGGGATCAATCCACCATTTGTGTCGTTGAAAATATCAAGGACGTTATGATCATAGAAAATACCCAGCAATACAGGGGTGTTTACCATATACTGGGAGGTATCATATCTCCCATGGATGGGTTGGGGCCTTCAGATCTTAATATTGGAAGTCTCGAGGAGCGTGTCAAAAAAGGAGGCATCAGTGAAATTATTCTGGCCCTGAGTGCAACGATGGAAGGAGATACCACTAATTTCTACCTTTACCGTAAACTAAGTGCCTATCAACCGGTATTTTCTACCCTGGCCAGGGGGGTATCCATTGGTGATGAACTTGAGTTTACCGATGAAATTACCCTCGGCAGGTCCATTGTAAACAGGATACCTTTTAATGTGTCTTAAGATTGACTTTGGCCGACAGTGCAGCTCCGATTATACCGGCATCGTTTAAAAATTTTGCCGGTACTACCTTGGCAATAAGATTCAAGTGGTGCTTGGAAGAGATCGAGCTTTTTACTGGCTCCGCCGCCCAGAATGATCATTTCGGGCCAGCAAAGGAATTCAATATGAGAAAGATATTCATTAAGCCTTTTCCCCCAGATTTCCCAATCGAGGTTTTCTTTTTTGCGGGTAGCATCAGAGGCATAGGCTTCAGCATCCATGCCTTTGAATTCCACGTGACCGAATTCGGTATTCGGGTATAGTTTTCCTTTTATAAACAAGGAAGAGCCAATTCCTGTTCCAACGGTCAGGACCACAATGGCACCTTTAAAACCTGCCCCGGCACCCAGTTTCACTTCGGCCAATCCTGCCGCATCCGCATCATTGATCACCCAAACAGGTAACTTGGTAACCTCCTTAAAAAGCTTTCTGGCATCTGTATTGATCCATGACTTGTCGATATTGGCCGCGGTTTTTACAACCCCGTTCTGGACTACAGCGGGGAAGCCACAACCGATCGGACCTTTCCACTTGAAATGTTTAACAAGTTCTTTTATGGCCTTGGCAACTTTTTCAGGTGAGGAAGGTTCAGGTGTGGGTATTCTGTGCCTTTCACCAAGAAGTTTTCCGGTTTTGGTATCAACAGGCGCACCCTTGATTCCGGATCCGCCGATGTCTATGCCCAGGATTTGTTTCGAATGCATACAATCATGTTTACTAATGTTATTGCAAGATAGAATAAAAAAACAAATGTTCGTTTATCCTATCTTCATTTTGTTTGTATTTTCCTTGGTTGGAAAATTTTTATGTATTGTGTACCAGATATTCCTTTAAAATTAATATTTTGGTGTAATTTAGAATTCGCATTTAATCTTTCATCATTTTACATTCACCAATTACCCCACACAATTGAAATCGATCTAATGGAGAAAAGCATTAATGCGCTGTTAAACAGCAATCTCAGGGTGATCATACCCGATTTCGGAGCCTTTATAATCAGGCAAAATGAACCCAGGATTATTGTCTTTAATGAGTTTCTTCGGTACAACGACGGACTGCTGATCGAGTACATCGCCCGAACCGAAGGTTTTGAAACCGACATTGCCCGGAATATGGTGGCGGATTATGCAGTTGAGGTTACAAAAGTGCTGGATAGCGGCAAGCCATACACCATTAAGGGACTTGGAACACTGCAAAAAGACAGTGCCGGAAAAATTGTTTTTGATTTTGAACGTACCAGCAAACAAACTGACACGGATGAGAAGAGCGAAACCGAACATCCGGCTCCTTCGGTGGATGAGGTAAAACCACCCTCAAAGACTAAATCCAGGCGAACCGCAAAATCGACCTCCCGGCCTGAAAAGGAAATCCTTGCCCCTGTGGAAGCTCCGGAATCCCGGGATGTACCCGGAACGGGTGCGGATGAAATCAGGGAGAGCCCTGCAGAGGAAACAATACCTGTCCCAACACCCGAATTAATTTCCCTTGACGATCAGGCCGTATCTTCTGAAGAAATACCTGTCAGGAAAGAGGATCAGCCGGTGCCTTCACCTGAACCGGTTTCTTCTGAAACAAAGTCATCCCCTGTAACAGTACCTTTGGAAAGTACAATTGTTCCGGAAAAACCTACCGCAAATCGCATCAATCTGATCTTAAAGTGGATTATTCTGATTCTTTTTGCCAATGCTGCAATTCTTGCCTGGTTTACCTTTGGCGACAACATCAGGGGAGTATTCAGGGGAAAATCGGAACCGGCCGGTATGATGGATTCGATTTTTGAGAGATTATCCGATTCAGTCAGGGCTGCTGCTACCGATACTACTTTGATCTTCAAGGAAGTAACAGGATCAATCACTGCCGGGGACAGTCTGGCAAAGGGGGAAGATCTTCGGTATTATATCGTGGCAGGGTGTTTCAGGGATGAAGTCAATGCCGATGAACTTGTCAAAACGCTTAAAAACAAAGGATTCAATGCAGAGAAGTTCGGCAAGATCGGCAATTTGTATGCCGTATGTTTTGCTTCATTCGATGACAAAGAAATGGCAGTGAAAGAGCTCAAACACATTCGTGAGGAAATACACCCTGAAGCCTGGATGACAAGATTTTAAAAGAGGCATCAATAATCTAACTATTTAAGCTATGAATAAAATAATCCTTTCAGGCATTCTCTTTATGCTGAATGCCTGTTCTGCCTTGCTATTGGCACAACCCTATCCGATGGTCATCAATGCCGATTTGACCTCCGACACCATTAGCCGGCATATTTACGGCAATTTTTCCGAGCATCTGGGCCATTGCATCTATGGTGGCATATGGGTCGGGGAGAATTCTGCCATCCCCAATACCCGTGGCATAAGGAATGACGTTGTAGCGGCATTGAAAAGGCTTAACATTCCAAATCTCCGCTGGCCGGGAGGTTGCTTTGCAGATGAATACCACTGGATGGATGGCATTGGTCCGCGTGAAAACCGGCCCAGAATGATCAATACCCACTGGGGAGGTGTGGTGGAGGATAACAGCTTTGGGACCCATGAATTTCTTGATTTGTGTGAACAATTGGGAACTGAACCCTATATCTGTGGAAATGTGGGCAGCGGTTCCGTGGAAGAAATGTCCAAATGGATAGAGTATATGACCTTCGACGGACAGAGTCCCATGGCTGAGTTGCGCAAACAAAACGGCCGGGAGAAACCCTGGAAGGTTACCTTGTGGGGAGTTGGCAACGAGAACTGGGGTTGCGGAGGAAATATGACGGCCGAATTTTATGCCGACCAGTATAAACGATACGCAACCTATTCCCGGAACTACGGAAATAACAGGTTGTATAAAATTGCCGGCGGACCAAACACCAATGATTATCACTGGACGGAAACACTGATGAAGAATATTCCCCTTCACATGGTGAACGGTGTTTCCCTGCACTACTATACCGTTCCGGGAACCTGGGAGGCAAAGGGATCTGCCACACAATTCACCGAAGAAGAGTATTTTTCAACCATACAAAAAACCCTGTATATGGAAGAGCTTGTCACACGGCATGCATCCATCATGGACCAGTATGACCCGGAAAAAAATGTAGGGCTGATCGTGGATGAATGGGGTACCTGGCATAATGTGGAACCCGGTACAAATCCTGGATTCCTGTTCCAGCAGAATACCCTTAGAGATGCTTTGGTGGCCGGCATTAATCTGAACATTTTCAATAATCACTGCGATCGGGTCAGGGGAGCCAATATTGCCCAGATGGTAAATGTACTGCAATCCATCCTGTTCACTGAAGGTGATAAAATGATCCTAACCCCCACCTACTTTGTTTTTGAAATGTATAAGGTTCATCAACATGCGGCGTTGATACCGGTAAGCTTCAAATCACCGGATTATACGCTGCAGGGAAAATCCATTCCGGCAGTAACCGTATCAGCCTCAAGGGACAAAGCCGGTTTGGTACATGTAACGCTTACCAATGCTGATCCACATAAGGAAATTGAATTAAATATTGAGGTGCGGGGTTCCAGGCCGGGTAAAATTACTGGTACGGTCCTGACAGCCAGTGAAATATCAGCCCACAACACATTTGAAAATCCCGGGAGTGTAAAGTCGCTTCCGTTCAAGGATATTAAAATCTCCGGGAACATGCTTACAGTGAAATTGCCTGCGGCATCCGTTGTGCTGATTGAGATGTAGTGGAAAGGGTATTTATTGAAAAATTAACTGCATATGCCATGCGAAACAATCGTAGAGATTTTATCCGAAAAAGTGCCATTACCGGAGTCGGACTGATGGGCATGAAGTTTACCGGAGGAGAGCTGTTTGCTCAGCCTGATGAAACCATTTCTTTAAAAGAAGTTGAGCAGGCGGGTCCGGTAAGGGCGGGCTTTATTGGAGTGGGAAGCCGGGGCCGGAGCCATTTGAACGATACCTTATCGCTAAAAAATGTTGAAATAACCTCGATTTGTGATATTCAAAAGTCTTCCCTGGATGCGGCCCTGAAAATCATTTCTCAGAAAGGCGGGAAGGAACCGAAAATTTATACCGGCAGTGAACGCTCTTTTGAAGATATGCTGAAGAATGAAGATTTGGATGCGGTGATCATAGCGACACCCTGGGATTGGCATGTGCCGATGGCTGTAGCCTCCATGAGGGCGGGAGTTGGATACACCGGGGTTGAAGTATCGGCCGCCAATACGCTGGAGGAATGCTGGGATCTGGTCAATGTTCATGAAGAAACCGGCAAAGAGTTGATGATCCTGGAGAATGTCTGCTATCGGCGGGATATTATGGCTGTACTGAACATGGTACGCACCGGACTTTTTGGTGAGCTTATCCATTGTCGTTGCGGCTACGAGCATGATCTGCGCTCGATTAAATTCAATGACGGCGTTCATTACGATTATATTAAAGGGGGCGATCTTAAAATGGGCAAGGAGGCATACTCCGAAGCACAATGGAGAGGACTGCACGCTATCCGGCGCAATGGGGACCTCTATCCGACACATGGCATCGGTCCGGTAGGCAATTATCTCGACATAAACCGGGGTAACCGGTTTATGACCCTTTCAGCCATGGCCACCAAATCGCGCGGATTGCACAAGTTCGTTGTAGATAATGGGGGCGCCCAGCATCCCTATGCCAGCATCAATTTTAACCTGGGTGATGTCGTAACTTCCATGATCAGCTGCGCCAATGGTGAAACTATTATTGTTACCCACGACACTAATCTTCCACGTCCTTACTCGCTGGGTTTCCGCGTTGAAGGAACAAACGGATTGTGGTACAATGACGGCGATACCATTTATGTGGAAGGGAAGTCCAAGACTCCTCACGAATGGGACGACTCAACAGAATGGATAACAAAATACGATCATAAGTACTGGCGTGAACAAGGACTGGAAGCTGAAGGTGCCGGTCATGGCGGTATGGATTATATCATGCTGTCTGATTTCTTTGATGCCGTGAGAAATCATAAACCTGTTCCGCTCGATGCCTATGATGCTGCTGCCTGGAGTGCGGTTTCAGCATTGTCCGAAATGTCGGTGGCCAGAGGAGGGGCACTGGTTGATTTTCCCGATTTTACCCGCGGCAAGTGGATCAGCCGTAAGCCTGTGTTTGCCGCTGATGAGAAGTTCCCGCTTAGTCCTGAACGGGCATTGATTTATAACCTTTTTTAGAAGTCACCTCACACGGACATCATGAAAACCATACTGGTTCCTTTGTTTGTGCTTTTGCCACTGGTCTCATCCATTGCTCAGCCATTTTCCGGCAGAACGGAGTTGTTTGATGACAACTGGCGTTTTCACCTGGGGGGTGCCCAGAGGGCCGAGCAACCTGAATTTAATGACTCGGACTGGCGTATCGTGGACTTGCCACACGACTGGAGTATTGAAGATTTGCCGGGAACCGAATCACCGTTTGACCGGAACGCCATTAGCCAGGTAAACGGCGGATTCACCACCGGAGGAACAGGCTGGTATCGAAAATCCTTTGTTGTCCCTGATCATTTGAAAGGCAAATCTTTTACCATCAGGTTTGACGGGGTATATATGAACGCGGAATGCTGGCTGAACGGCCATTACCTGGGTGAACATCCCTATGGATATACCTCATTTTATTATGATATCTCCGGTCTGATCAAATTTGGTGCAAATAATATTCTGGCTGTGAAGGTGAAAAACGAAGGGGAAAACAGCAGGTGGTACTCCGGATCGGGGATCTACCGGCATGTTTGGTTAACCATCGATGAACCGGTTCATGTCTCCACCTGGGGAACCAGCATAACCACTCCTGTTGTAACCGAAAAAATGGCCACTTTACTGATCAGGACCAGCATCATGAACCAGGGTGATTCGGCCACGGAGGTCAAACTAATAACCCGGATAAAGAACCGCAGGGGAGAGGAATCTGCGCATGCTGAACTGGTTAAAATGCTTGGCCCCGGAGAAGAACAGGATTTTATCCAGTCGGTGGATTTGCCGGATCCTCAGCGCTGGACCCTGGAAGATCCTGCTTTGTATACAGCTTTTGGCGAAGTGTACAGGAACAATGTTCTGAGCGACCTCGAGGAAACACGGTTCGGGGTTCGTGAGGTTGCATTCAGTGTCGTCACTGGCTTTACCCTGAACGGTAAATCCATGAAACTTAAGGGAGCCTGTTTCCATCACGACAACGGACCACTGGGTGCCAAATCATTTGACAGGGCTGAGGAAAGAAGGGTTGAATTGCTGAAAGCAAGTGGTTTTAATGCCATAAGATGTTCCCACAATCCCCCTTCACCGGCCTTTCTGGATGCCTGCGACCGGCTCGGTATGCTGGTGATTGACGAGGCCTTTGACATGTGGGCGGACAGAAAAAATCCAAACGATTATCATTTGTATTTTAAGGATTGGTGGCAAAAGGATATTAAAAGTATGGTACTTCGTGACATGAACCATCCTTCCGTGATCCTGTGGAGTATCGGCAATGAAATACCCAACCGGCATACTCCTGAAGTAGTGGAAGTTGCCCAAAAGCTACGCAAATTTGTACAATATATCGATCCTTCACGACCAGTGACCGCCGCTGTAAATGATCTTAAACCGGATAAGGATCCTTTTTTTGCAGTGCTTGACGTGGCAGGATACAATTATGCCGCCGGAGGTGACCATCTGAAATCCAGCATATATGTGGAGGATCACATGAGGGTGCCCGAACGGATCATGGTTGGACTGGAATCATATCCCCTCGAGGCTTTCCAAAGCTGGATGGATGTCCTTGACAACCCGTGGGTGATCGGGGACTTTGTATGGACCGGTTTTGATTATCTTGGTGAGGCCAGCATTGGCTGGCGCGGTTATTGGCAGGAACAGAGCTTTTTTCCATGGAACCTGGCCTTTTGCGGAGATATTGATATTTGCGGATGGAAAAGGCCGCAATCCTTCTACCGCGATGTTCTCTGGAAGGAAGACCAGCTGTCGGTTTTTGTTACTCCGCCGGTACCTTCCTTTGAAACCAATCCAAACCGGCAGTCCTGGTCGAAGTGGCATTGGTTTGATGCAATTGCTGACTGGAACTGGGAAGGCTTTGAAAACAAGCCTTTGGAGGTTACCGTTTACTCATCCTGCGAAAAGGTTGAGCTGTTGTTGAATGGTAAATCGCTGGGTGTTAAAAATGTAAACCGTGAAACCCGTTTTACGGCCACCTGGCAGGTTCCCTATCAGGCCGGTGTTCTTCGTGCAATCGGTTATAGGGGGAAAAAGATCATGAATGCTGTCGAACTAAAAACAGCACAAAAACCTGTTCGGTTGCAGCTTAAGCCTGACCGTACCGTTATTCGGGCCAACGGACAGGATTTGTGTTACATTACCGTTGAACTTACAGATCCTGATGGGATCAGACACCCCAAATCAGAGGACCTGGTGACCTTTGAGATCGAAGGACCGGGTACTATCGCAGGCGTTGGCAATGCCAATCCGGTGAGCCTTGAAAGTTATACGCTTCCAAAGCGGAAAGCCTGGCAGGGTAAATGCCTGGTGATTGTAAAGGCAGGGAAGGAGACGGGAAAGATTTTATTGCGGGCTAAGGCAGAGGGTTTACAGGAGGCGCAGACTGTGATCACCACAGAGTAATTCACTATTCACTTTTTCCCAAAGGGATGCACTATCGGTACACTAATCACTAATCACTAATCACTAATCACTAATCACTAATCACTATTCACTATCCCCCCCTTTACCAGCTCCAAAATCCCCTCCGGCGCTACCTTCACCTGTTCCCCGGTGGTCATATTCTTGACGGTCAGCATTCCCTCTTTGAGCTCATTTTCGCCGGCAAGCACCACAAATTGAATTTGCCTGGCATCGGCATAGGCCATTTGTTTTTTGAGCTTGGCGGCATCGGGATAGATTTCGGCTGCAACTCCTGCGGCATATAATTTTGACAGTAATTCCAGGCAGAACAGGGCTTCCTTTTCACCAAAGTTGACAAAAAGAATCTTTGTGGAGGCTGCCGTTTCCCCGGGGAAGAGTTTCAGTTGTTCCATCACATCATAGATCCGGTCGGCGCCGAAAGATACTCCGACGCCTGAAATATCCTTCAGACCAAAGATGCCGGTCAGATCATCATAACGCCCTCCTCCGCATACGCTGCCAATCTCCGCATCCAGTGCCTTGACCTCGATTATTGTTCCTGTGTAATAATTGAGTCCCCTGGCCAGGGAAATATCAATTTCGGTTTCTGCGGTGAGCTTCAGTGTTTCGAGATAGTGAAGAAGACGGCTGGTTTCTTCAATGCCTTTAATGCCTGAAAAACTGGTGTGTAACAATTTATTGAGCTTCTCAAGTTTTTCGAGGTTATTCCCGTGGATGGCAAACAAGGGCTCAAGTTTGTGAATACCCTGAATACTTACTCCCTTTAATTGAAGCTCTTGATTTACAGCTTCAATGCCAATTTTTTCCAGTTTGTCAATGGCCACGGTGAATTCCGTGATCTTATCGGGCTGCCCGATATAATCAGCTATCCCGGCCAGTATTTTACGGTTGTTCAGCTTGATTTTAACCCTGATCCCAAGCTGCCGGAAAACCTCATCAATGATCTGGATAAGATCTGTTTCATTCAGCAGGGAATCACTTCCGATAACATCTGCATCGCACTGATAGAATTCGCGGTACCGTCCTTTTTGCGGTCGGTCAGCGCGCCACACCGGTTGTATCTGGTAACGTTTAAAGGGAAATTCTATTTCATGCTGATGCTGAACCACAAACCTGGCAAAAGGTACGGTAAGATCATACCGAAGTCCCTTTTCACACATTTTCAGGGAAAGGGCATTCTGACCAACCTCTTTCAGGCCGGATACAGGGATACCGGACAGGAAATCCCCGGAATTGAGTATTTTAAACAGCAGTTTGTCTCCTTCTTCGCCGTATTTTCCCAACAGGGTATCCAGATTTTCCATGGCAGGGGTTTCAATCTGGGCATAGCCATGCTTTTGGAAGACATTTCTGATGGTATTAAAAATGTAGTTGCGTTTGGACATTTCCTCGGGTCCGAAATCCCTTGTGCCTTTGGGAATCCCTGGTTTCTGAATAGCCATATTTTATGATTAAGATAATGAATGCTGCAGCAAAGTAACAAAGTTTTAATCAACCTGCAACCCGGAACCCGGAACCTGTAATCCGGGACTTTCTACTCCAATCGCCTTCAATATCTTCCCTTTATATTCCTCACAGCCATCATCGCCTTCCGCCGGTGCCCATGTGGCAAAAAACTTATCATCGGCAGGGTCCCAGGGACCGTCTTTTACTTCATACACGATGGTACCCGGTGCAATTACAATCAGGTTATGCCAGGTGCGGGGAGTAAATTCCACGCCAAAACACTCCGTTGCGGGATCAAGGATAATAAAATCGCTTACGTCACCGGTATCGGTGTACTGCACGGCAGCTACCCTTCCTTTTAATATAATGAAGGCTTCACGTTTATCAGGATTTTCATGTTTGTGCGGCTGAACATAGGTTTCAGGTTCCATGGCATGCAGCATCCGGTGCATCGGATCGGCAGATACGGTATGAAAATTCAGGTTTTTTCTTTTCCTGTTGGCGGAACGTGCCTGTTCTGCCAGAGTTTCTATCATTTCCTTATCAATGTGGATCATCAGGATGCCATTTTTGCGTAGTAAAAGTAGGAATTGTTTCATAAATACCCATCTGCACGGAACTTTAATAAAACAGAAGGGGATATTATGGTAATAATTAAAATATGCAAATAACTCGTAATTATCAAATATTAAACATGATACAACTGGTTTAGTGAAAATAAAAAGCATTTAATGCAGACCATTTGGTTGCTTATATTGCGGAAATGTTTATTTTCGTTTATAAACTTAATAAGAAAAAACTATGAAAAAACAATTTCTCCTGATCGCTAGCCTTGTTTTTATCGCTTCCGCGGCATTTGGCGGCGGGATAGTGACCAACACCAATCAGAGTGCCTACTGGGTGCGTACACTGGTCCGCGATGCTGCTATCGGTCCCGATGCGGTTTATTTCAACCCTGCAGGACTGACCAAACTTGAGGATGGTTTTCATTTTTCTTTGAACACACAGACGATTTTACAGAACAAGGATGTTACCCGTGATTATGATTTGCTGATCCCAAACCCCAAAACATTTGAAGGTGATGTTTTAGCTCCCGTTTTCCCCGGCTTTTATGCAACCTGGAAAAAAAGCAAAATTGCTGTTTCCTTTGGATTCAATCCCATTGGCGGTGGCGGTGGTGCAGAATACGAGAAGGGATTGCCCTCGTTTGAATCACAATTGACCAGTTTAGTGCCTTTATTACAGCAACTCGGTGGTTTGGCTGACGGTGCATTATCCGCTGCCCCTCCGAACGGATATGGATTTGATCCCAACTTCAAAAATGTTACCGGCTACAGCGCTGACATTTATTTCAAGGGTACTTCGGTTTTCTTTGGGTATCAGTTGGGCCTTACCTATGACATCAGCAAGGTCTTCAGTGTATATCTGGGTGGACGGTTAGTGACCGCTAAGAATACTTACGAAGGACATATTAACGATATCCAGATCCAGGCTTCTCCTACAGTACCGCCGGTACCGCTATACGATTTGCCTCCCGGTTCCTATACTCCTGGCGATTATGTTTATGGAATTTCCGAGGCTACAGGTATTAAAGGCTCTGCCTATGAGGCCACGTTTAAAGGCGTCAGCGCTATGCTGGATGTACAAACGGCTGATCGGGCTGTTGATGCAGAAGAAACAGGCACCGGATTCGCACCGATTATCGGAGTAAATATTGCACCCAATGAGAAAATCAATATCGGACTAAAATATGAGTTCAAGACCAAGATGGACCTGACCACCGAGATTATTGACGATAAAGACGGAGGACTTTTCAATCAGGATTCAACCGTTCATAGTGACATGCCCGCCATGCTATCTGTCGGTATTGAATACAAGGTCCTTCCCAAATTAACTGCTTCTGCAGGTTTCCATTACTATTGGGATAAAAGCGCCAATTATGGCAAAACCCTTGACGCAGAACCTACCGAACCGGTCGGAAATGATGAAGTGATTGATGACAACTTCTTTGAATTTGCATTGGGACTTGAATATGCCATTACAGAGAAGCTGCTGATCAGCGCCGGATATCTGCACGCCAATACCGGTGTCAGCGAGGATTATCAGTCGGATCTGAGTTACAGCCTTACTTCCAATACCCTGGGTGGCGGATTAGGCTATAAAATAACCGAAAAGATCATGGTGAATCTCGGAGGTGCTTATGTCACCTACCAGGAAGGTACCAAAACTGTTGGAGATCCCGATGCCGGAGGATATACCGACACTTTATACAAGGATTCCCTGTTCTTTGGTTTAGGAGTTGATCTCAGGTTCTAAGAACCGACCAATAAAAAACCTGGTATGTGTTTGCATACCAGGTTTTTTATTTAATTACAAAACAGGTCTCCTCTGTGTGAACAGCAGATCTGTATAAAAGAAAACACTGACAGGTTTTGCAACGCTGTCAGGTTATTCATCAAAATCCTGACAGGTAGTGCTTGCGAAAGCTGTCAGGTTAAACGTTCCGTGCTTACGATCTTGGTCTGAAATTCCGCCTGTCGCCACCGGAATTATTGTCTTTCTCTCTGGCCTGGTTAACGTTAACGGCGCGCCCTTTAATCTCGGCACCATTTAAATTGTCAATAGCCTCTTTTGCTTCCTTGTCATTGAGCATTTCTACAAAGCCAAAACCTTTACTTCTGCCGGAATACTTGTCGGTGATAATTTTTACCGATGCAACTTCGCCGTATTCCTCAAAAGCTTTTCTTAATTCGTCTTCACTAACATTGAAATGAAGATTACCTACGTAAATGTTCATAGAATAAATAAATAAAAAAATGAATAGTTTATCAATACAAAAATAAGTTAATTTATGGGATGTGGAAATATTTTATTGTTTATTTATAGAATCCCTTCCGAAGGTATAAAATATATTGCTGCCATTACCCCTGTGGCTTACCTTAGCTTTTTTCTTTTTCTTATAATTGTTTTGATCAGGTAATACAATACCCCCACAATTATCCAGAAGGGCCACAACCGGATAACAAACAGGGTGAAACTCACCAGTCCGTACCAGCCTTTTACCAGGGACAGCTTCAGCCGGTCGACAAACCTGCCTTTATTATTGGTATAAACGCTGAAATCGTTTTTCCTGGAAATCTGCAGCTCAAGCGTGCTGAAATCAACCTGGTGGTTGAGGTATTTCAGCCTTCCCTGTACACTTTCCACTTCCTCCTCAATTAATCTGGTTTTTTCCGCTATTTCAAGGATGTCTTTCACTGATCCGGCCTGTTTCAATAAATCACCATAACGGATCAGGTAGTTTCTTTTATTTTTCAGCCTGGTCTCCAGATCAATATATTCTTCTGTCACATCCCTCGAGGTTATATTCTTAAAGGCAACTTCCCCGACACCGGATTCAATGTCAGTAATGAAAGCATCAAAACTTACCGAAGGTATTCTTATTCTGAGGGTGTAACCATGAGCATAATCCATATTGTTGAAGGTTTCATCGGCATAATAGCCATGGTACCTTTTCACCAGCGTGTCAACATCATGTTTGCCCTGCTCCAGATTCTTTACCCTGATCTCCATCCGGCCGTCCCTGATGATTTTTCGGGTACTGTCAGGCACCACGATGACGGTTTCCTGTGCAGGTGGCGAAGGAGAAACATCGGCACTCTCCATTTTCGCCATTCCCTCACCCGGTTGCATCAACCTGCTATCTCCGGAATTTGATTTACAGGAGATCAATATCAGAAAGAGCAACGGGGAGAAAAAAATCAGGTGTTTTGTTTTCATCTGGTCTCTAAAATAAGAAATTCAGCCCGATATACAGCCCGCTCTCTCCGTCACCCGGATCAAGAGCACGGCCATAGTCCACGGCAACTACAAAGTTCTGGTTCATTACAATGTGGAGTCCTGCGCCGGCTCCCATATGCAGCTTTTCATCGCCGCCCTGCACCAGAAACAACTGGTCGGCAGGCACACCCGACAGATCCACCTCATACTGACTGGTAACGATTCCTGCATCAAAAAAACCACTCAGGGCCAGATAAATATTCTGGTTAAACAATAGCGTCCTTAAGAATTTCCATCGCATTTCCAGGTTTCCGTAAAAGAAATCGTCCCCTACAATCCTGTTGCGCATGACCCCTCTTACCGTCTTGGCACCGCCCAGACCGTCGCGGGTAAGCGCAGGCGCAGTATTGTAAACAAAGGGCAGCATGTAATAAGGCATGTCTCCCCACAGTTTCGCCTGATAGCTTACCCGGTAAGCAAAGTTAAGCACCTGGGGAGCCAGTGTGAAATACTGTCTGTGGGTCAAAGCAATCCGGGTGTAAGCCAGGTCATCGTTCCCCAGAAAAGAAGGGGCCATTAAAAGCTGCATTTCGGTCCAGATCCCCTTCATGGGATTGGCTTCGATATCCCTGGTGTCATATACCAGGCCGGCCTTCAACAGTGTGGTGTGACCACCCTCAGCCTGATCTTCGGGTATTATACCCCATTCAACGTACCTGTCATAAAGCAGTGCAGTATCGGGCAACTGGTCTTCAGGATCCTTCCCTTTATTCAGCTTTTCAATATCCACTGTTCCCATTTTTGCATGGTTGTACTCAATACCTGCCAGCCAGCGGAATTTCTGACCGGTAATTTTACCCTGGAAATCAGCTTTCAGGCGGGTTAATTTTCGCTCCTGGTTATAAAACATTCGCGAAATGTAACTGTCGTTCTCCTCATCTTCAAAATCGGGATCGTAAAAGGACTCATATCCGTTAAATCCATAAAAGTCAAGTGATTGCTCGGTAAGTAAACTGGCTTCGGCCGACACCCTTATGCCCGGTATCAGATATTCCGAATCATAGGTGAACTGATTGATCCCGCTTCCCTTGGTGGTACGCGACCATTCAAAGTATAGGGAATGACGGTATTTGGGATATTGAGAGCCATCACCGTAATGGAATACGTTTACCAGGGCGCCGTATTTAAAACCGATGTCCGTGTCGTAGGCGATCACAGGGACTCCGCCAAAATTCCAGCCTTTCTTGATTTTATCAGCTTTTGCAGCTGCTTTAGTGGAATCAGACTGAGCCTGGACACCCAACGGGAGAATTGCAGCCACCAAAACCGCAAATGAGAATAAAGACTTGATTTTCATAAGTGTAAATGTTAAGCACGCTTTGAATTTCAACTAAATTAGTATTTTTAATGATGTTACCAACCGGGCATGATAAAATTGTTTTACTTTTATTCTCGTTTGCCCGGCACTGTTTCCGGCATCAACCTTTCAACCCTTCGAAAAATGCACCAAAACCTTAATCAATGATGCTTATGAAAATCCTGAAACGCTTACTTTTTGGTATACTGGTATTGCTGATATTGGTTGCTGCCACAGGCTTCATTTTTATCAGGCACCTTTCGCACCGCGCTCTTCCTGATTACAATGAGGATTGCCGGTTAGAAGGGCTTCATGCCCCTGTGGAGGTATACCGCGACAGTTTTGCGATACCCCATGTCATTGCTCAGGATGAGCATGATTTATACCTGGCAACAGGTTATCTTCTGGCTGAGGACAGGCTCTGGCAAATGGATATGTTGCGGCATGTAACGGAAGGAAGGTTGTCGGAGATTTTCGGGGAAGATTATGTCGACACGGACTTGTTACTGAGAGCATTACGTTTTCGGGAAAAGTCTGAAAGAATCATTGCGCAGGCAGATCAGGCGAGTCTGGAGGCCATAAATGCCTTTGCGGAAGGAATAAACCAGTACATCAGCAACAACGGGCGTCGGTTGCCTCCTGAATTTGCCATCCTGAAATATAAGCCTGAAAAATGGGAACCCTATCATTCTCTGAATATGATCGGTTATATGGCGTGGGACCTGAAGGCCGGCTGGAGTGAGATCCTCCTTTCTACCATTCAGAAAACGGTGGACTCTTTGCGTTACCGGCAATTGCTGCCCGATCTGATGAGAAAACAACCTGCCGTTTTTCAGGATGCGGCGCTGAATGCCGGTACAAGTTCCCTACTGCCTGATCTATTGCTCCATACTGCGGCTTTGCAGCAATTAGGGGCCGATGTGTTGGAGGGCAGCAATAACTGGGCGGTCTCCGGATCGAAAAGTGCTACAGGCATGCCCCTACTGGCCAATGATATGCACCTTGGCCTTAGTGTGCCGGGAATATGGTACCAGATGCACCAGATGATCGAGGGGAAACTGAATGTAACGGGTTTATTGCTACCCGGCGCCCCGGTGATCATTTGCGGTCATAACGACAGCATCGCCTGGGGTATGACCAATACCTATGTGGATAATATGGACTTCTACGAGGAAAGAATCAATCCGGAAGATTCATCACAATACGCCTATAATGGGGAGTGGCGTGAATTTGATGTCAGAAAAACCATCATCAGGATCAGCAACGGGAAACAGGTTGAAAGAACATTGCGGTTCTCTCACAGGGGACCTGTGGTGTCCTCCTTTAAAAATATTTCGGGAAAAACAATCACTATGCATTGGGTGGGAGATGAGATGAGTGATGAATTCCGGACCGTGATGCTGTTAAACCGTGCCAATAACTGGAACGACTTTACTGCGGCCCTGAAAACATTCACGTCGATCAGTCAGAATATTGTATATGCCGATAAAAGAGGCAATATCGGTTTATTTTGTGCCGCAGGTATTCCAATTCGCAGGCGTGATATTGCTTTTGGAGCATTGCCGGGGGATACCGACGTTTACGACTGGAAAGGCTATGTTCCCTTTGAAGAATTGCCCTTTCTTTTCAACCCGGCTTCCGGCTTTGTGGCTTCGGCGAACAACCGGACGGCACCGCCCGATTATCCCTATCATATCGGTTCATGGTATTCACACCCCAGCCGATTTGCAAGAATTTCCGAATTGCTTTCCGCCAGGGAAGTGCTGAGCATGGAAGATTTCGAGGCCATCCAGCTCGACCAGCAATCGAAGCTAGCGGAACAGTATTTACCTGCCATACTGGATGCCTTAAGCAGGAAGGAGAGCATGGATCCCTCCGAAAGCCGGGCATTTGAAATCCTGAAGGACTGGGATTACAGGATGGATGCCAAAAGCGCCGCTGCAGCCATTTTTGAATCGTTGTATATGCAATTTGTGCGTTGCACCTTTGCCGATGAACTGGGGGAAGGTTTATTCGGCAGTTTTAAAAGTGTCAGCTCGATCAGTCGCATCAGTACGGACCAGTTCATAAGCAGCAAAGTGTCATCCTGGTTCGATGATATCGCTACAGATAGCAAAACGGAGAACTTTGATGATATGATCGTTTGTGCGTTTACTGCCACTGTGGCTGATCTGGGTACCAGGTTAGGCAGTGATCCCGATGCATGGGAATGGGGCAATTTGCACCATCTGGTGCTGGCTCATCCGTTGTCGAGCGTCAAGATACTCGACCAGGTTTTCAGCCTGAACAGGGGACCCTTTCCGGTAGGGGGAAGTTTTCACACGGTGTCGCCTTACAGCTATGATAACAACAAACCGTTTGATGCCAACCATGGCTCCTCGCACAGGCATATTTTCGATGTGAGCAACTGGGATAACTCACTCACGGTGATCCCTACGGGCAATTCGGGCATTCCGGCCAGCAGGCATTATTGCGATCAGACAGAGCGGTACCTCAACGGACAATATCATACGGATTATTTTACGAAAGACAAATTCATGTCCAACGCCAAATATCACATGAAGTTCTATTAATAATCCGGCGGAGGTACAAAATCAGGTGTCTCTTCATCAGCATGCAATTGAAAAATGATTTTCAAAGGAATAATCTTTGACCTGGACGGTACACTGGCCGATACGCTTTCAGACATTGCAGGTTCCATGAATCGCGTATTGCGGACTCACGGATATCCCGAACATCCTGCGGAAGATTATAAATTACTGGTAGGCAGGGGACTGGATAACCTGGTGATGCAGTCTCTTCCGGCAATTGCACGTTTCGCCGGCGGTAATATCCGTTTGCCTGGCCGAAATGACGGAGGATTATAATGATAATTGTTTGGTAAACACCTGTTTATATGCCGGCATCAAGGAATTGCTCCTGGAACTTTCCCTCCGAAATTTGAAATTGGCAGTGTTTTCAAACAAAGCTGAACCACTCACCCATAAAATTGTTACCTATTTGCTGGGAGACATTCGATTTGAACGTGTGATGGGTGCCCGTCCGGATTTCCCGAAAAAGCCTGATCCGGCAGGAGCATTATTCATCTGCGAACAGATGGGGATACCTCCTCAAACTGTTATTTATATGGGTGATTCGGACGTTGACATGATGACCGCCCTTAGGGCAGGAATGTATGGGGTGGGTGTGCTTTGGGGATTCAGAACCAGAGAAGAATTACAGGCAAATGGGGCAAAAGTCCTGCTCAAACGCCCGGCTGAACTGATAAGGATTATCGGTAAGGGATAATGTGGCCACCGGGAGATATATATGATGGTATAAACAAAAGGTATTTTTAACTTTGCAAAAATTCATTTTAATAAAATCTGTATAAACTAATATTATTCATCATGAAATACTTTTTTTCGCTTCTCTGCCTTACTGCTCTGTTGGCAGTTTCCACCTCGATCAGTGCCCAACAGGATCAGAATCGTAAACTTCACATCATCATTATTGGTGCCCATCCCGATGATCCCGATGAAGTTGGCGGTTCCGCCTATAAATGGGCGCAGCTGGGACATGATGTTTTAATGGTATCCGTCACCAACGGCGATGCCGGGCATCAGTCGCTCAAGGCCCCTGAACTGGCCAGGATACGCAGAGAAGAGGCTCGCAGGGCAGGAGAGGTTATTGGCATCAGGTACATCACCCTCGACAATCACGACGGTCAGCTCATGCCTACCTATGAGAACCGGTTGCAGATCATAAGGATCATCAGGGAACATAAGGCCGATATAGTAATTTATCCCAGACCCTATGATTACCATCCCGATCACCGTTACACCGGGGTTCTGGTAAATGATGCGGCCTATATGGTTACGGTTCCTACCGTGTTGCCGGAAGTTCCCTTTCTGGAAAGGAATCCTGTGTTTTTATACACCTACGATGGTTTTACCCATCCCGAGCCCTTTAAAACTGACGTGTGTATTGATATTGACGATGCCATTGAAAAGAAAATGGATATGTATCACCAGCATACCTCACAGATGTATGAATGGCTTCCCTTCAATATGGGAATCCTGGATCAGGTTCCTGCAACTGATGCTGAAAGGCGTGCCTGGCTTGGTAAAATGAGAAAATCCGGCTGGAATGCAGAACCCTTCAGAGCTAAACTGATTGAACTCTATGGCGCCGACAGGGGCAGTAAAATTAACTATTGCGAGGCTTTTCAGGATTCCGAATACGGAACCCGTCTGACCAGGGAAAACATGCATTACTATTTCCCCTTTCTTCCTGCACAGGCCAAATAAGCTGATAAACATCTTACAATCATCCAAAATTCCACCATGATGAACAAAGCCCTATTCCTGTTGATACCGAAGCGTATTGCCGTATTGTTTTATGTTTTGCTGTCCCTGCAATTCAGCCAGGCGCAGGACAAACTTGATCAGCTTATCCCTGTAGATGAGCATATCAGGATTGGAAAACTTGAAAACGGCCTGACTTACTACATCAGAAAAAACAGTAAACCCGAAAACAGGGTCGAAATGCGACTTGCTGTAAATGCAGGTTCGGTACTCGAAGATGAAGACCAGCAAGGTCTGGCACATTTTGTTGAGCATATGGCCTTCAACGGCACAAAGAATTTTGCCAAGAATGACCTGGTAAAATATCTGCAGTCCGTTGGCGTTCAGTTTGGTCCCGAGATCAATGCGTATACCTCCTTTGATGAAACGGTATATATGCTGACCCTGCCAACGGATTCAGCCCACATCCTCGACAAAGGTTACCAGATCATGGAAGACTGGGCACATAATCTCACCTTTGATGGTACTGAAATTGACAAGGAGCGGGGCGTGATTGTGGAGGAATGGCGTCTTGGCAGGGGTCCCATGCAACGCATGGAAGACAAAATTATCCCGGTGCTTTTCAAAGACTCACAATATGCCAACAGACTTCCCATCGGAAAGAAAGAGATTATTGAAGGAGCGCCGCATGAGACACTCCGGAAATTCTACAGAGACTGGTATCGCCCCGATCTGATGGCCTTTCTGGTAGTGGGCGATATTGATCCGGATACTGTTGAACAGGCTGTTCGTGAGCATTTCGGACGCCTGCAGATGCCTGAAACTTCCAGGCCACGGGTGAAATTTAAAGTGCCTGATCATCCGGGTACTGCTGCCGTGGTGGCTTCCGACAAGGAGACACCTTATACCATTATCCAGATCGCCTGCAAGACAGATCCACTGGAAGTAAAGGTTCTGAAAGACTACAGAGAAAGTCTGTCTATACAACTGGCCTCCACCATGCTGAATCAGCGTATCCAGGAGTTGAAAGAGCAGGCCAGCCCGCCCCTGCTTTATTCGGTTGTGCAGTATGGATCACTGGGAACCCGGGAAAAAAGTGCGATGCAAATGATAGGCGTTGTTACTGAAACCGGTATTGAAACTGGCATTCAGGCCATGATTACGGAAATGGAACGGGTAACCCGGTATGGTTTTACTCCCGGTGAATTGGAACGGCAAAAGAAGCAGTTTTATTCATCATTTGAACAGGCTTATAATGAGCGTGATAAAACGGAATCGCAACAATTTGCAGCAGAATATATACGCAATTTCCTGGCGCAGGAGCCCATTCCCGGGATCGAATTTGAATTTGGTTTTGTAAAGGAATACCTCAGTGGAATTACCCTCGAAGAGGTTAATAAAATAGCCGCTTCATTGCTCACCCGTGATAACCGGGTAGTCATGCTGATGGCGCCGCAAAAGGAAGGAATCACTTTACCCGGTGATGAGCAGTTGCTGGCCATGGTTGACGGTGCGGAAAAAAGAGAGATTGCAGCTTACGTAGACAAGACTGCCGGAGAACAACTGATGGATGAAAAACCAAAGAAGGGCAGAATTATTCTGACCAGGAAGAATGAAGCCCTGGGCGTAGTTGAAATGAGTTTGTCCAACGGAGCGAAGGTAATTCTCAAACCTACGGATTTTAAAAACAATGAAATTCTGTTCAGGGCGTTCAGTCCGGGTGGCTATTCGGTGTATGATCTTGCCGATCACCAGTCGGCCCTTAATGCTGCTGATATTGTGGGAGAATGCGGTTTAGCGGACTATTCACCCACTGACATTGATAAATTGCTGGCCGGGAAAGTTGTTTCCGCCAGTTCCTTTATTAATCCATACCAGGAAGGATTTATAGGCTCTTCAACACCTGCCGACCTCGAAAGCATGCTGCAGCTGATCTATCTGGGATTTACACAGCCCCGGAAGGACAGTGCGCTGTTTGAAGCCTATATTGCCAAACAAAAAGGAATTGTCAGGAACCTGCTGGCCGATCCCGAGAACTACTTCATTGACCAGTATACCCGAATCAGGAGTCAGAACAATCCCCGGGCAGACCTGATTCCAACAGAAGCAGATATTGATAAGATAAGTTTTAACAGGGTTTTTGAGATCTATCGTGACAGGTTTTCAGATGTCTCCGGATTCACGTTTTTCTTTGTGGGTTCCTTTAAAATCGACAGCATTAAACCGCTCATTGAAACCTACCTGGCGGGACTTCCTCCTCAGAAAAGGACGGAAAGCTGGAAGGATATGGGTATTCGTCCCCCGGAAAAGAAAACCGATAAAGCAGTATACAAAGGAAAAGATCCTAAAAGTTTTGTGGCAATCTACTTTGAATCCGGGGAATCCTGGGATCCGATGGAAGCCCATATGATGGGTTCCCTGGGTCAGCTGCTCGATATCCGGTATACCGAAATACTGCGCGAGGAAATGAGCGGGATCTATGGGATGGGTGTTAATGTAAGACTGATCAAGATTCCTTATCCCCATATGGAAGCAAGCATCATGATTCCCTGTTCCCCGCAAAACACGGATAAACTCACCAAAGCAGCCCTGGACGAAATTCTCCGGATCCAGAAAGAAGGAGTTTCCCCCGAAGATCTGAACAAAGTAAAGGAGGCTCAGCGAAGAGAAATGGAAAGGAACCTCAAAGAAAATAACTACTGGATCGGACAACTTGTGGACGCTTATCGCCTCGATGATCCCGGTTTGATCACGCAGTATGCCGACCGTATCGACGCTGTTACCTCGGAGAGATTGCAGGCAGTTGCCAGTAAGATAAATCTGAAAAAGTATGTGAGGGTGGTATTGTATCCGGAGAAATAGGTATTCACGATTAACAATTAACTCTTTTCAAACTAAACTATTTTATTGTAAGTTTGTTGTAAATTTAATCTAATCCGTTAATACTATTTGAAAGTGGATAAACGAACATTCCTTAAATCCGTTTTTCTGGGGACGGCCGGCCTGTTTGCCATGGGCTTCACCTCCCTGTTAAAAGCAGCAAAAAAGAAGAGAAAATGGGACGGTGAATTTGTGCTTCCTGAATTACCCTATGCTTATAATGCACTTGAGCCATACATCGATGCGAAAACCATGGAATTGCACCATACAAAGCATCATGCAGCCTATACAGACAGATTCAATGCGGCTGTGAAAGAGGCCGGACTGACCGGTAAAACCGCTATGGAAATATTGGCTGAAGTGTCAAAGCATTCGGCAGCCATTCGGAACAATGGAGGAGGATATCTGAATCACAAATTATTCTGGAAAATGCTGGCACCTCCCACCGGCAAACAGCCCTCCGGGGAATTGCTGGATGCCCTGAACAGGGATTTTGGCTCGGTAGATACCTTCAAAGAAAAATTCAGCACCGCTGCGAAATCTGTCTTCGGCTCAGGATGGGCATGGCTTGTTGCTGAAGGTGGTAAACTGAAAATAACCACCACTCCCAATCAGGATAGTCCGGTTATGGATATCGTGGCAGATAAAGGTTTTCCACTCCTCTGTATTGACGTTTGGGAACACGCGTATTACCTGAAATACCAAAACCGTCGGGCCGAATATGCGGATGCGTTCTGGAATGTCGTTAACTGGGATTTCGTATCGCAGCGATACACCACCAGTAAAACCAATACAACCAAATAAACCGGATTTTATTCCGAGGCTTTGATCAGGAACTGATCAATCATCCTGTCGATTCTTACGACCCCCTTGCGCAATCCTGATATGATCACCGGATTCTCTTTGGTATATATCACAACGCTGTCCTCATACCACTGGAGAAATCGCGTGAACTGAGATTTTCTGCGATACACTATTTTTTCGGAGTTTCTTCTGTTTTCATGTATTGAAGGGTTTCAAACGCTTTTTCAAAAATACTTGCGGTTGTCGGCGAAAGTACCGTTCAGATGGCGTTTGACTTTTACAAAAGCAATCAAAGGATAAACCAGTGCATAAGCGATCAGGAAGCCGGAAAACAGTAGAAGACTTTTGATTATGAATTAATTCATCAAATGTAATCCTGGGAGCGATGCCATCGCTGATCAGTGGGAAAATGAACAGTACAACGACAAAAATAATGACCAGATAAAGGATGAATTTGGCTGAACGTCTGATATAATCTTTCATGATAATCCGTTTATATTAGGTGGCTCGAAAGTAATGATAATGGTTCATTTTTACAAAACAAAAAGAACAATGCCACACCTCCCAGGCTGATAATTGTTCCGATAATCTCCCTGGCGGTAACTTTGTGCTTGAAAAGCCATATACTGGGTGGAATGATAAAAATGGGCACCAGGGCCATAATGGTAGAGGCAACTCCTGTGGAGGTATGCGGATGGCTAACAGGGAAAAGGAAACACCCAAAAAAGGCCCGAAAAAAGAACCGACTGTAATGGGGATCAGGGCTTTACGATCAACCAGGGCAGCCGTGACAGGCTTCCACTTGCCCGCATGGTGATTAGTATAATGAATCCGATAATACCTACGATGATGCTGATTTGCGTTGCGGCAAAAGGATTATACTGTTGCATGCCATATTTACTGAATACTATCCCCAATGCCTGTCCCAAAGCGCCTATAAAGGCATATAGCAGACCAATCAATGGCTTGCTGACTGTCATTTTACGGTTTTCCTTATCACGCCTGAACATGGCGATAACAATTCCTGCCATGGTAACGATAATACCGGCACATGATAACACGCTGAGGTGTTCATCAAGCAGTATATAGCCGAAAATGGCAGCCATGGGTGGCGCCAGTGTCATGATCAGCATGGCAAACCAGGAGCCAATAATGGTATACGATTTAAAAAGGAAAAAATCACCCAGCACAAAGCCAATTAATCCCGATACCGATAACCATATCCAATTATGCAGCGAGGCATCGGTGGGCAGCGATAAGTCCCCTGAAAATCAATATTCAACACGGTAAGGAAGACAAGCCCTATAACCAACCGGATAATATTAACAGGCAAGGAACCTACTTTTCTGCTGGCGGATTCAAACGACAATGCGGTAATTGACCAGAAAAAAGCCACCAACAGGGCGGCAAATTCACCAAATGTGCTTGCAGCATAAAAATAGAAGGCTGTTAGTGGACGGTTTTTAAAATATAGTACTTCTAAAGCATTGAGCAATGAGCGGCACCCAGCCACTCATTGCCCCTTACCAATTACTAATTACCATTGCTAATTACCAATTACTTCTGGCTTCCCTTCTCAGTTTTATCCTGTGAGCAGCCCGGTAAATATTGATCTTGCCTACGTGCAGGAGCTGTACATAACCGGAATAAACACCAATGTAAGAACGGTGGCGAAGGAAAGGCCAAAGATGATGGTCCATGCCAGGGGTCCGAAAAATGCCTGGTATCACTGCCAAGATGGATTTGCGGATTCAGATCGGTCAGCAGGGTGCTGAAATTGATGTTAAACCCGATGGCAAGCGGTATCAAACCCAGAATGGTAGCCGTTGCGGTTAAGAACAATAGGGGTAATCCTGATTTTACCGGCCTGAATAATGGCTTCACGGGTTCGCATGCCCTTCTGCCATTAATTTATCCGTAAATTCAACCAGCAGGATCCCGTTGCGTCACCACAATACCTGCCAGTGCCACAATGCCCATACCGGTCATGATGACGGAGAAATCCATGCTGAAAATGGTGAATCCAAGCAACACACCGATAATGCTGAATAATACCTCCGATACAATGATGATGGGTTTGCTCAGGGAATTAAACTGGGTGATCAGGATGAACATTACCATAAATAATGCCACCAGCATGGCCTTTGAAAGAAATACCATATTCTCTGCCTGATCTTCCTGCTCACCGGTAATGGTTATTTCGGTGCCGCCGGTTTATGAAATTTCGGGAGCACCTCACGAAGTTTCGTATTAACCTCATTTGAATTATATCCCGATAACAGGTTTGAGGATAACGTAATTACCCTTTTCAGATCTTTGCGGTTAATTCCGCCATAGGTATTCTGATAGGTAACGGTGGCTACCGAGGATAGCGGAATGCTCTTCAAACGGCCGGTCGCCATATCCATGAAGGTAATCTTGAGGTTCATCAGCCGGTCGATATTTTCACGCAGGTATTCATTATAGCGAAGTTGAATCGGATATTGTTCTTCTTCCACGCGGTATTTCGATACTTCCGTACCAGTGATGGCCGTACGCAGTTCGCTGCCGATTTGTGCCGTGGAAATGCCTTCACGGTTAGCGCGCTGACGGTCAACATCCACGATCAGTTCGGGTTTGAAGGTTTCAAAATCCGATTTCAACTCTTCAATTCCTCCGATTTCAAGTGAATCAATATAGCGTTTCAGATTGTCAGTGGTCAGCAATGAGTTCTCCAGATTTTCACTGGAAATTTCAATGTTGATGGGTTTTCCGACAGGAGGCCCATACTTTCCTTGATACGGTAATTTCAGCGCCGGGAATATCCCTCACTTCCTTTCTGATTTTATCCATGTAGGGTGTGGTTTTTTCTCCATGCCGTTTGGCAAACTCCACAAAGTTGATGGTGATCCTTCCCAGGTTTGAAGTTACTGCACCCGAATTGAACATGTCCGAGGAGGCATTCTTGGCCACATTGGCAATTACCGATTCCACGATCGGATTATTTTCGCCAAGGACTTTGAAAACCCGGTCTTCTACCTTTCTGGTAACTGAATCGGTAACCTGAACTTCGGTTCCCACCGGCATTTTTATATTAACAAAAATAGAGGCAGGATCACCTTCCAGGGAAGAACAACACATTGGGCTTACTGGTGACAAAAATGACAATGCTGATGACAAACATGCTATCAATTCCCAAAGCAGCCTGACCGGCCTGCGGCCCTTCAAGGCCCACCTTAATACTTTTTCATAGGCCTGAAGCATCCGGGGAATTACATTTTGTTGAAATCTCAGCAATACTTTCCACATATATAGGTTATGGCCAATATAGCTTAGGGCAATAAATACACCCAGGTTGGCCAAGACCCATGAAAACTTGTTCCCCATAAAGCCGGGAATATAAAAGACAGCCGAAATCAGGAAGATGATCAGTCCGGTTTTAAAACGGATTTCCGGTCTCGTACTTCACCTTCTTTTTCATCGGGTTTCATGAAGGAAACCGCAAATACCGGGTTAAAGACATAGGCGACGATCAAGGAAGCGAAAAGCGTGATGATCAGGGTAACCGGAATATAATACATGAACTTACCCACAACTCCCGGCCAGAATGCAAGCGGAAAGAAAGGGGCCAGTGTGGTCAGCGTACCGGAAAGAATGGGCACAAATACCTCACCGGCAGCAGCCTTGGCAGAATTTTTAATATCCATGTCCGGTTTTGGTAAAGATCCGGTGCGTGTTTTCGATGACCACAATGGCATCATCCACCACAATCCCCAATGCAAAAATAAACGAGAACATGACCAGCATGTTCAGGGTGAAATCAAGTACCGGGCATGATCAATATAGGCCAGGGCCATGGACAGCGGAACCGAGAAACCCACAAAGATGGCATTGGTGAGTCCCATAAAGAACATCAGCACAATGGTTACCAGAATAAAACCGATGATGATGGTATTGTTGAGTTCTTTCAGAATGATCCGGGTATAATAGGATTGGTCACCGGAAACGGTAATATTTAAGATCCTTTGGCAAATCATTGGCTTTCATATCATCGGTGATGACCTTGATCTGGTCAGCGGCATTGATGAGGTTGGTACCGCTTTTTTTTATCACATTCAGGGTGACAACATTTTTACCGGCCAAACGGGAAAAGCTTTCTGCTTTTTTATGCGAGTCTTTGATATCGGCAATATCGGAAAGACTTAACAATGGCACCACTTGAGGAAATAAGGCTGATGTTGCGGATAACATCCACATCGGAAAATTCACCTACCACCCTTACCGAACGGCTCATGCCGCTGCATATCAATACTGCCTCCGGAAATGGTCATATTTTCATACATGTATGGCATTCTGAATATCCCGGAAAGTAACCTTGGCAGCCTGCATTTTATACATATCCACATCCACCTGAATTTCACGGTCAAGTGCGCCCAACAATATCCACCCGGGTTATTTCGGGAACCTCTTCGATGCGGTCGGCCATCTTATCGGCATATGTTTTCAGGTTATCCAGACTGTATTCACCCGAAAGATTAATATTCATGATGGGGAATTCCGAAAAATCCAGTTCCATCACCGAAGGATCATGCAGGCAGGTCATTGGGCAGATCATTTTTGGTTTTGTCAACAGCGTCTTTAACACGTTGTTTTGCTTCCGCAATGTCCATTCCGGTATTAAATTCAACCAGAACGACTGAAAAATCCTGTACCGAATTGCTGGTAATTTCCTTGACATCCTCAATGGACTTCATGTTTTTTTCCAGCGGGCGTGTCACAAAATTTTCAATATCCGAAGGTGAGGTGCCCGGATAAAGGGTACTTACCATAATATAGGTCAGTTTTATTTCCGGTATCTGCTCTTTGGGAATGGTTGAATAACTGATAAAACCATATATAGCCACAATAAATGCAAGCACATACATGCTGGTTTTATTGTCGATGGCCCAGCTTGTGGGCTTGAATTCTTTATATTTCTGAATCATTTTCTTACGGTATTTAAGGATTTAGAACTTATGGCTTCACCCTCATTCAGGTTCATATAACCAGCGGTTATGACTTGCTGACCCGGTTCAAGCCCGCTGATGATCTCAGCCAGTCCGTTATAAATCTGACCGGTTTGAATAGCCTGTTTCCTGGCAATATACTGATTGTTTTCCTTTTTGGCGACCAAAACAAATTGTCCTTTGTTATCGGTCTGAATAACATTAATCGGAAGAACAAATGCCTTTGGTGCATTATAATCATTAATTTTCAGTACGGATATCATATTGGCTTTCAATTTGTCGGTTACTGCTTAAACTGTGCTTCCACTGCAAAAGTACGGTTGGTGGGATTGATGTACTTGCTGCAAAAGGTAACCTTGGCATTGATCTCCTGTTTTACATCGGGCAGAAAGACAATTACCTCATCGCCGGTATTGATCTTGGCTGTATAGGCTTCGGCAACATCGGCCGAAACCTTGAGATGACTGAAATTGACCACCCTGAAAGCAGGGTATGGCAGGGAGAAACTGCCTGTCCAACCTTTACCATCGATTCTTCCACATTACCCGAAATGGGTGATTTGATCCGGGTCATGTCGATTTGCTTTTTCACGCCGGCAATTTGTGATTCCAGTGATTCTTTGGCGGTTTTTGCCTGCAGGTATTGGATTTCTGAACCGATTTGTTGTTTCCACAGATTTTCCTGTTTCTGGAAGGTTTCAACTGCCAGGTCATAGGTTGATTGCAGCGTTTCAACTGCTCCTGATAAGGCGGCATCATTGATGCGTGCCAATACCTGACCTGCATTAACGCGCTGACCCTCACTGACATAAACTTCAACCACATTACCCATGGTTTCGGGATAAATGGCAAGATTTTCATCGCCGTCCAGTTTACCCTGAACCTCAATATAATGATTGAACGGCTGGGGTTGGACATTCCTCAACGGAAACATAAGTTGAAGGTTCACCACGTTGGATGCAGAATCTGCAGCAGGCGGCAATTTCCTGTTCCAGTTTTTCAATTTTCTTGGTTAATCTTGTCACGTTGGCTTTTTCAGTGCCTCGAGTTTGGCTTCGGGATTACCGCCGCATGCGACAGCAATGACAGGATAAGAGGCAATATAATACGTTGGTTTTCATATGTATTTGATTTTTATGAGTTACATATTATAAATTGAATTGGTTAACAGACTTTCAAGTTTGGTCTTGGCCGCAACAAGAGTCATCAGGGCATTGAAATAGCGCTTTCCGCCTCAAAATATTGCGATTGGGTCTGGTTCAGATCAAGACTGGATACCGATTCCTTCCGGAATTTGACAATGGATTTTTTATAAATCCTCAAGGAAAGGTTCCCGGTTCTCCTTTTGCAACTGATAAATATCATGGGCAGACAGAAAATCCGAAAGGGCAGTCTCATATTGGATCAGCAAGATTGTCTGAGGCCATTTGCTTGTTGGTCTGTGCTTTCATATATTCCAGCTGCTTTTGCTTCACCTGTGACAGTCCGTTGTCCACTGCTAAAGAGGGGAAAATTGAGGGATAATCCGAACATGTTGGGCGACTGATCATTGAAGAGGTTGTTGTCAAAATCCTCATATCGGTGATAATAGCCGTGTAAGGGAGGGCAGAAACTGGATTTTTGAACCTTCAAATTGAGTTGCATGAGCTTCTCCTGTGTGTCAGCATTTGATAATCAACGTTGTTATTCAAACTAAAGCTGTCAATGCAGTGGCTTCCAGATTAATCATATATCACCAGCGGATCAATCTGATCGGTAAGTATCGATGGGCTGTTCAATGGGTATACCCATCTGGAACTTCAGTAGCCTGTCCATCAGATCGATCTGCCTTTCGGCTACGGATAAATAGCTTTTGATGTTCGATGCCAGAATTTTCAGCTGATCCACATCGGTTTCCTCGACAAATCCATTTTTATACATTTGTTCGGTTTCATATAGGGTTTTTCCACTGCACGTCAGCGTAGAATCAAGAATAGTCTCTTGATTGCCTGGCAATAAGTGCGGTAAAATAGGTATTCGTAATGTTTTCCACAACACCGATTTTCGATTTGGTGTTGGCCAGCTCGGACAAGATTGGCATATACCTTGGCTGCTTTTAAACCAATCAAATATTGACCGCTAAAAATGAGCTGGTTGACCTGCACATCCATCGAAAAAGAATGGTTTTCAGATCATTCGGGATTGAAAGTCTGGAATGAATTCTACCCAACTGTTCCAGACAAATCCGGCCAGCTGCGGTGTATAGGAATAGGAACTGTTCAGATTAGCCTGGGGAAGACCCTATGGATGTGTTTTCCCAGACTTTTTCTTTCGCAATTTCCACATCACGGGCGGAATTCAATAAAACAGGACTGTTGGTCAGGGCATAATCCCTGGCTTCATTCAAAGAAAACTTCATGGGGCTGCTGTCGGGCTGCGGTTGTGCATGTAACAGGCAATGCACAGAAAGCATGACCACATGGTAATAAATACTGAACTGATTTTCATTGTTTAGTGATTTTACATGTATATGGTTAATTATATTTTATGCATGGTAATTTTCACGGTTTCTCGAGCTTCTGCAGCTGATCAGTCAAAAAATCAAGACCTTTTTCATTGGCAATCCCCCGCATATGATAAATAAAAAATTCATGAAAAAATCGCTGATCCAGGAATTCACTGAGGTGATAACCTCACTGTCAATCATACTGTCGATATGGGAAACACTTAGTTTTGCCAGATGATCTCAATATCCAGCTCTCCCGGTATAAGCCTTCTTGCTTCCCTTTTACAAGGTTGTTCTGAAAAACTGTAAATATGTTTTTCCGCCTTACTTCCGTAAACTGATGTAGAGATCAGGATAATATTTTCTAAGATCATATTCTACCACGGCACTATAATCTTTCAGCATGATGACCAACACATCGTGCAATCTCCACCAGTTCTTCAATGGCATTCTGGTTATCAGTGCAGATCAATTCATACGATCTGTGCGGGTCGGAAATTTCCAGTATCAATCACCTTTCTACAAGTTCATCTTTATCACGCACATACTGGTATAACGTTTTCTTTGAAATGCCCAGTTCATGTGATACATCATCCATTGTAACACTCTTTATCCCGTATTTGCGGTAAAGAGCAAGAACACGCTGAAGTATATTGGCTAATTCTTCATTCATGCTGCAAATATAAACTAAATAAACTTTGGAAACAAATAATATATAAAAAGTTTCCAAAGTTTAATATTTTTTAACGAACGGCTGCAAGAATAAAAACCGGCAATTCTGCAATGAAATATCGTAACATTAATAGGAAACCATAAAAATAATAACTGGTATAAACGTTATTAATAAGGGATACTATATTTACAAAAGATATTCGGATAAATATATATTTTATTTAATAACTTAGTAAAAACAAATCCAACAGTTATGGCATCATTAAACCCTGTTACCGGCCAACTTGGCGAAAAAAGGGCTGCGCACCTTTTACGCAGAGCAACCTGGGGGCCCACCATCAGCAGTATTAAAGATTTTGCTGCCTTAACTGCTGATCAGGCCCTGACAAACCTGTTCAGCGATACCCCTGTACCTGCACCTCCCATAGATCTGCTTACCGGGGAAAGCTGGGTCAATCCGCCTGCCTATCCGGCAGCTACATGATCCAACAGCGAACAGACCGATTTATTCAATTATTTTAAGATCTGGCATCTCGAACAAATGCGAAAATCGGCAATAACCTGAAGGAACGCATGACCTATTTCCTGCATACCCATCTGCCGGTTGCATGGACGGTTGTCAACAGCAGTGAAGCGATTTATTATCAGAATGCATTATACCGGTATTATGCTTTTGGGAATTTCAAGACCTTGTTTAAGAAAATATGTCTCGACAATGCCATGCTGCGGTATATCGATGGTGAAATCAAACGACAAGGACAGTCCCAATGAAAACTTTGCCCGGGAAATGTTCGAATTGTATTCCATCGGTAGGGGACATCAGATAGCGGAAGGCAATTATACCAATTATACCGAAGATGACATCAAGGCGGCCTGTCGCAGTGCTTACCGGCTGGCAGTTTGATGAGACATTTCCATCTATGATCCGGATACAGGCATTCCCGGCAGGTAAACTTGAAACAGACTTTACTCAGGATCCGGTTCCGGTCGATATCGCCACCCGGCATGATCCCGGTGCAAAAACTTTCAGCGCTGCTTTTCAGAACCAAACCATCACGCCTTTTGAACTTGCAGAAGAGCTGGCCACCAAAGCGGCCGCCCTTAAAGGAATTTGATGACCTGATTGAAATGATATTCGCGCAGCCGGAAACCGCCAGGTTTCTGGTCAGAAAGATTTACCGCTTTTTTGTTTATTATAGAATTGAAGCTGAATTGAGACTGATATCATGATACCCCTGGCTGATACCTTCAGGAATTCGGGATTATGAGATCAGACCGGTGCTTGAGCAGCTTTTGAAAAGCGAGCATTTTTATGATATTGACAATGCAGTGACTTCAGATGACAACATGGGGGCCATCATCAAATCGCCCCTGGAGATTATTTTCGGTTCGCTTCGGTTTTTCGATGTGGAAATGCCTGCATCCTGGACAGATCTTTATAACAAAAGTTATATCGGGGGTATCCTGGAATTTCATCAGTGATCAGGGTCTTGATTTTTATGAGCCGATCGATGTGGCCGGTTATCCGCCTTACCATCAGGAACCCACCTTTAACCGCGACTGGATCACGCCCACCAGTCTGGCCTACCGATATCATTTTTCATTTGCCTTGCTGGGTAAATGAAGCCGAGGCTCAGCGATTATGGTTTTAAGCTCGATATTGTGGACTGGGTGAGGAATTCAGGATATCATCAGCTGATCCGTCCGATGCGCCGTCCTGGTAGCGAACACTGACTAATTATATGTTTGCTGTTGAACTGAATGAGGATCGCAGCAATTATTTTCTGAACGATGTGTTTCTTGAAAACCTGCCGCTTACAACCTGGCAGAATGAATGGAATGCCTATATTCCGGCGGCGACTGACACGGTGGTAAGGGAGAGGCTTGGAGACCCTGGTCTCTGCAATTATTCAGACACCTGAATATCAGTTATTCTAAATTAAACCTAATCCGTTATGAACCGTAGAAAATTTATCCGGAATATTAGCACTGGCTTCTGCAGGATCGGTGATGTTAAGCGGTGTTCCTCTTCGGGCGCTTGCTGGCAACAGAAGACTGAAGAGAATTGCGGCATCCGGGAATGATAATGTACTGATATTTGTGCAGCTTCATGGCGGAAACGATGCCCTGAATACCTTGATCCCGATTGATCAGTATAACGAATATTACAATTTCAGGCCCAATATTGCTATACCTGATCACGGTCACGAAAATACATTCCCGTGGATGATACACTCCCGGTGGCGGATCAGGTGGGTCTGCATCCGGACATGATCGGATTTAAGGCACTTGTATGATCAGGGTAAGGCCACGATAGTGCAGAATGTGGGTTATCCCGACATGAATATGTCGCATTTCAGGGGAAGGGACATTGTTTTCATGGGGGGTGACGCCGGGGATTACTTTTCATCCGGCTGGATGGGACGATTTCTCGATTATGAATACCCGGGTTATCCCGATGCCTATCCGAATGAAGCCATGCCCGATCCTATAGGTATCGAAATGGGTAATGTCATTTCCCTGGCCTTTCATCGTGAGGCAGGCATTCCCATTGGGATTAATATTCACAATCCCGAACAATTTTACGAATTGATCACCACCGTGGGCGTGGAGCCGCCCATTGCTTTTCCCTGACAGTCATGCAGGTGATGAACTGAGATACCTGATGGAATTTGAAAAAAAATCGAACCAGTATGCCGACCGGCTTAAACAGGCCTATGATAATGGCAGCAATTCTCCGCTGTATCTTATCCTGAATCGTATCCGCTGACCGCACCCGAGACGATTTTTGCATAATCCGCTTTCGGGTCAGCTTAAACTGATTGCCCGTCTGCTGAAAGGAGGGCTTAAAACGAGGATCTTCCTTTGCCGCATTGGTGGATTTGATACCCATGGAGAACAGGTTGAAAAACTCGATTCTACCCTGGGCGCACATGCAGCCTTGCTCTATCATCTGTCATCTGCGCATCAAGGCATTCCAGGATGATCTGGCTTTGCTGGGACTGGAGGACAGGGTACTTACCATGACCTTTACCGAATTTGGACGCCGCGTATATTCCAATGCCAGCTATGGAACCGATCATGGTACAGCTACGCCGATATTCTTATTCGGCAAGGGACTGAAAGGTGGCATTGTGGGTACCAATCCCGATCTGGGCGACCTTAACCAGGGAAATATGAAATATGCCATTGACTACCGGAACGTATATACTTCGGTGGTGCAGGACTGGTTTGGGGCATCTGACGAAGCCATGCAGGCAACAGGATTTGATGAATGGACCTCAAGCAGGATTGATCTCTTCGATGATGCCTCAGCACTGCCCGGAAAGGATTTCACCAACAACAATTACCGCTTGCTGGGCTGTTTTCCAAATCCGACGGAGGATATCACCACGCTGGAATTCTTCCTGCAAAAAGCCGGAACAGTCTATATCGATGTGTATAAAACAGACGGACGGTTAATTAAACACGTGGAACCCTTTGCCGGTGAATTTGGTTACCAGTCAAAACCAATCAGTCTTTCAGGTTTTGATGGTGGCATATACCTGGTAAAGCTGAGATCCGGAAAGTTTGAGGGAACAGTTCAGGTGATCAAGAAGTGATTGTTTACTGGAATTGAATTGTTCCAAACCGCTGATAATCATGAAAGGTCTTTTTCACCGGCATCCATACCCAGCTGGACTGACCCTTGTCATAATCGATTCGGTAAAAATTGGCACGCCATCGGGCTCCTTTGGCCGGAGGGGTTTGCACCATGGGTTTCAGCAATTCAAAAGGTATGTAAAATTCACATATCCACGATTCTACCTCATTCTGACTCCCTGTTTTATACCGGACGGATACTGCGTGTCTGGTTAATCGGTCACCACTGTAATGCCAGGGGATCCAACCCAGAAAGTTTCCGTTATAATTGGGTACCATCAGCACCAGTTCATAATTCAAGGGGGAGAGTTCATATTCGAAATATACCGGAATGGTCTCGTCGGCCCAGAAAAAAGCCTCAACTACATCCTCCCGGTAAAGATCCAGATTTTCTCCTTTCAGGGTGGCTGTAATCTTACTGTCCTCACAATCATAAAGGCAATACAATCCCTTTTTGGAATACATGATTTTGAACCGGGTCTGGTAGGGGGAATCAGCTCTTCGCTGCTCAAGGGTCGTCCAACGGGCTTTGTTCCATTCGGAATGACTTCCATCTCCCGTAACTTCAAAATCGGAACAGGATGGAACCTGCATAATGCTGTCAGCGGGATTGGCAATAACGGCGCCCTGGCTAAAAATGGTGGCGGACAAACAGAAGCACAACCATTTGCTAATAGTTAATATTTTCATATACAATTAATTAAAATAATTATTCCTTCTGCTCCCGGTCCTGCTTCAACCATCTGTCCAGCCAGCCGAAAAATTCCCGTTGCCACATAATACTGTTTTGCGGCTTGGTAACCCAATGGTTTTCATTGGGGTAAAAAAGCAATTTACTGGGAATGCCGCGAAGCTGGGCAACATTAAATGCCTGAAGACTTTCGGTATAAGGAATGCGAAAATCGTTGGCCCCGGTAATCAGCATAATTGGCGTGTCCCACTTATCCACATGCAAATGGGGTGAAAACTGGGTGTAGCTTTTTGGTTTGGGCTTGTCCCAGTAATAACCACCCAGATCGTGATGCACAAAAAACATCTCTTCTGTAGCGGCCGACTGGCTTTCGAGGTTGAACATCCCGCAATGGGAAATAAACACCTTAAAACGTTTTTCATGAACACCGGCCAGATACAATACCGAATAACCTCCATAGCTTGCGCCAACAGCACCAAGACGATCTGCATCCACGTAAGGTTCTTTCTTAACTTCATCGATAGCACTCAGATAGTCTTTTATGTTTTGCCCGCCGTAATCTCCGGATATCTGGGCATTCCATTCCTGTCCGAAAGTAGGCAGTCCCCTGCGGTTAGGTGCAACCACAATATATCCGTTTGCGGCCATGAGTTGCAGATTCCATCTGTATGAAAAACGTTGGGAAACAGCACTCTGGGGACCGCCCTGGCAGTACAGCAAAGCCGGGTATTTTTTCCCCGGATCGAATTCGGGCGGAAATACTACCCATACAAGCATGTCCTTGCCATCAGTGGTTTTTACCCATCTTTCCTCCACCTTTCCCAGTTTTACAGCATCGTAAATATTCTTGTTGGTAAAGGTAAGCTGGGTTTCCTCCCCGGTTTGGGCATCCACCCTGAAGACTTCGGGTGCTACCGATAAGGTACCCTTGATACCAACCAGTACCTTATTGTTCAATACCAAATGGGTATAGTCATGTACCCCTTTGGTAACCTGCCTTATTTCTTTGCTTTCCAAAGTGGATTCAAATACCTGGTAAGTAGCCTGTATTCCGCTGATAAAGAATATTTTTTCCCCATCTTCACTCCAGGCATAATGTATGGCATTCTGGTCGAATTTGTCCGTCAGGTATTCTTTGATGCGCTTGTTAAAATCATATACAAAAAGCCTTTCTTTGTCAGCTTCATAACCGGGTGTTTCCATACTCATAAAGGCAAGCTTGCTGCCGTCGGGGGAAAATACCGGGTAACGGTCATATCCCATCATGCCTTTCGTGATATTCTCCGTGGTCCTGCCGTCAACATCATACACATAAATATCCGAATTGGTGCTTTCTGAAAATTCAGTTCCTTTCAGCTTTTTGCAGGCATAGGCTACTTTCGCACCATCGGGGCTCCAGGCAATATCGGCCATGTCAAAATAAGGAGGAAGCGGGGAATCGAATGACTCACCATCGAGTAGATCAGTACCCGGTCCTACCTGATTATTTTCAAAACCGGCCACGAAAATGTGACTGTAGGCATAATCATTCCAGGAGTCCCAGTGCCTGTACATCATGTCGTCGATAACAATCCCTTTGGCCAGAGGGAGATCGGGATACAAGTCCTGGGTGGTGGAGTCCATTTTTACATCCTGCAGGTAAAAGAGCCGTTTTCCGCCTGGCGCGAATTCAAATCCATTTATATCTTCCTGAGCAGAAGAGGCAACTACTTTATCCGAACCATCTGCCTGCATGGTCCAGATCTGTACTTTTTCCTTGTCCTTACACAGATAGGCAATGGTGGTACTGTTGATCCACCTGGGATTACTGCAGGAGGGCAGACCTTCTGTAAGGTTAATTGGTTGTCCCCCTTGTGAAGGAACCGAAAAAATCCAGGTGTGCTTATTGTCGGTCTTCACATCATAGCGGGTTACCGTGTATAAAACCGTAGTCCCATCCGGTGAAAGCTGCAGTTCCGAAACCCGTCCGAATTTCCATAACAATTCCGGTGTCAACCTGGCATTTTCAATTTCCTGTTGCGTCAGTTGGTTTAGAAAATCACCTTCTTCCGGAACGCCGGTTTTTTTGTCCGGGCCATTGCAGCCAGTTAGTGCCATCATAAGCGAAAGTGCTCTAATTAAAAGAGAATTTTTCATGTTATTCTTTTGTCAAACATGTCCTAAAGATAAAGTTATTTTTCCACCATTTCACCACCCAACCCATTCACAGTTCTATCAAATAATTATCTTTGAGAGAACATCCAAAACTGTAATAGAAATGAAAATTGAGCTTAAAAAGAATTGTGCGTTCTCCTTATTGGTACCCACGAGCATGGGGATCCGGATCACTCCGGTTAACGGACAGCCCGTGCAAAGCAGTGAATTGTACACCATGCAGGCTACCAGTGCTGAATCCAATGTAGCAAGCATCTCTTCATATCTGGGACTTCCGGTTAAGGTTCTTACAACCTTTGTGAAGGACAGTCCAATTGCACAGTTTATAAAAAACAGTCTGGCGGGCCGTCACATTTCCTATGAAGGTAAAGAAGTAGAGCAGGGGGATCCGTGGGGCTACCGTCATCAGTTCAATATAGCTGACAGCGGACATGGATCGCGCGGTCCACGCGTCCAGAATGATCGTGCCGGTGAAGTGGGACGAACACTCAATGTAAAGGACTTTGACCTCGACCGGATATTTGGCAAGGAAGGTGTACAAATCGTGCATTTATCGGGATTGATAGGTGCTCTTTCGGCCGAAACCAGCACGTTTTGCCTTGAACTTGCCAGGGCCGCGAAAAAGTATGGCACCCGGATATCCTTCGATCTCAACTACAGGGCGTCCTTTTGGAAAGGCCGCGAAAAGGAATTGTGCGCCATGTTTACGGAAATTGCCAGTGTTTCAGACATACTGGTAGGCAACGAGGAGGACTTTCAACTTTGTCTGGGAATCGAGGGCCCCGAAGCGGGAGGCAAGGACATTGCGGCGAAAATACAGGGATTTAAGGGAATGATTGCCAATGTGAAAAAGGCTTTTCCCAATGCCCTGGTTTTTGCCACAACGCTTCGGCAGGTGGTTAATACAAACAGCCATATGTGGGGAGCAATCATGCTGACGGGTGACCAGTGGCATGTTGTTGAACCACGTGAAATAGCTGTACTCGACCGCATTGGCGGAGGCGATGGTTTTGTGGGGGGTATGCTTTATGCTATCCTGAAAGGCTGGGATCCTCAAAAATGGATTGAATTCGGCTGGGCCAGCGGTGCCTTGGCCACAACGTTCCTGACCGACTATGCACAACCTGCTGACGAAGAACAAATCTGGAGCATTTGGGAAGGCAATGCAAGGGTTAAACGGTAGATTTCAGCTGCTGACCATCGCCGGTATCACTTCAATGATCACGGGATGCAGTACGGCCGAAAAACAAAACGCGGATCGTCCGAACATTGTCTTTATCATGAGTGATGACCATGCCTACCAGGCTATTGGTGCATATGGCGGCCCTTTGGCCGGCCTTGCCCCAACACCCAATATTGATCGTATCGCACAGGAAGGCATGCGTTTCAACCGCTGCCTGGTCACCAATTCCATCTGCGGTCCTTCAAGGGCAACCATATTGACAGGGAAGTACAGTCACCTGAATGGCTTTATCGCCAACGAGGCTGATTCTTTTAACAGTGGCCAGCAGACTTTTCCCAAACTGCTGCAAAAAGCAGGATACCAGACAGCCTTGATCGGTAAGTGGCATCTGGAATCAATTCCGACCGGTTTTGATCACTGGGATATTTTACCAGGGCAGGGAAATTATTATAATCCGGATTTTATAAACCAGGCCGGTACCTATCGTGAAATGGGTTATGTAACGGAGATCATTACCAGGAAAACCCTGGAATGGCTGTCGGAGGCAAGAAACTCCGGCAAACCCTTTATGCTGATGATGCATCACAAAGCTCCTCACAGGCCATGGGAACCGGGTCCTAACGAAGTCGGCATGTACAACAGGGTGAAATTTCCGGAACCGGCCACCCTGTTTGATCATTATGCCAACCGTGGAACGGCTGAACTTACCCAGGACATGACCATTTCCAAAACCATGACACTGGAATCGGATCTGAAGCTGAACAAGGATAATCCTTTGAAAAATCTCACCCCGGAGCAATTACAGGTATGGAAATCCAATTATGATCCGATCATCGAACAATTCTATGAATCAGATCTTCAGGGAGATGATCTGGTCCGGTTTAAGTACCAGCGATACCTGCAGGACTATTTGGCCTGTATTGCTGCCGTCGATAAAAGTGTGGGAGCCGTGTTGGATTTTTTGAAAAAGAATGGATTGGATAAAAATACCCTCGTAGTCTATACATCCGATCAGGGTTTTTATCTGGGAGAGCACGGTTGGTTCGATAAACGATGGATGTTCGAACAGTCGCTTCGTACACCGCTTTTGATGATGTGGCCGTCAGCCATTCAGGCGGGTAGTATGAGCGATGATATGGTTTCGAACCTTGATCTGGCTGAAACTTTTCTGGAGGCTGCAGGTACTGCGATACCACAAGATATGCAGGGCAGAAGCCTGCTATCGATCTTAAAAGGATCAACCCCTGCAGACTGGAGAACGGAGCATTATTACCATTATTATGAGTACCCTGGATGGCATAGTGTTAAACGGCATTATGGAATTACCACGGAGAGGTATAAGCTCATACATTTCTATTATGATATCGACGAATGGGAATTATTTGATCTGCAAAATGATCCGGAGGAAATGAAAAACGTTTACCATGATCCGGCGTATGCCCTCGTAAAAAAAACTTTACATGAACAACTTGAAAAACTCAGATCAGCCTATTCCGACAGCGATTCCCTTCAGATGAAATTTCTTCACCAGGCCATAAAAATCAACTGAATCCTTAATGACACCACGACAACAAACTGTCTGGGGGATGATAAAAGCAATAAGAGGTCCGCAAAATGAACAAAAGGATTAAAGCTCTTTAATGGCTGTATTCATAGAAGAATCCCGGATATCCTGATAAAAAGACTCCACGATCTCATTGAGCTTTTTCATTTCCGTGGTCTCCTGTTCAAAAGTAACCTGTTGACCTTGTTTATCCAGGGCGTCAATCACAAAGCTGATGGTAATTTTAGCGGGATCAAGCGCAGGTTGGTAAGCAACTTCGCGGATTTCATGGTTAAGTGTCTCAATAATTATCCGGGCGTTGAGCAGATCATATACAAGATCCCGGACAATTCTGACCGGAATGCCTAACTGGCTGGCAATGTCTGCTGCATTCAAAGGCTGGAGTCCTTCCGTAAAATTCCTGACTATTTTCTGTGCCACCAGCAATACCAGCACCCTTCGTTGCTTGAGGCTTACCTGCAGTTCCTCGGCTTCCTGCTCATAATGCGAAGCATTCTGATAGGCAAAGGATATTTCAGCCCCCAACAGAACAATGAGCCAGCTCAGCTCAAGCCATATCATAAACAAGGGCAGGGCGGCAAATGTACCGTAAATGGCGCCGTAACCCGACAGCATGGACTGGAAATTCACATATCCCCATTGCAGTACCTGGAATAAAGTGCCTGCTATGATCCCTGCGATCAGGGCAGGTATAAACCTGACTTTTGTATTGGGTACGACAATGTAAATCAAGGTAAAAACAAACCATATCAGGGTAAAGGACAGAATGGTCACCAGCACCTTGAGAACACTGTCCAGATAATGAAGAAAGGGAATGGTTTCGGATACGCTTTGCAACTGTGAAAGGTTAAAACTGCTGGAAATCACCAGAAACACCGGGGCAATGACCAACAAGGATATATAATCCGTAAACTGACGGGTGACCATCCTCGATTTCTTTATCTGCCAGATGTTGTTGAATGAGCTTTCTATATTTCCAAGAACCTTCAATACAGTCCAGAACAATATTACCAGTCCGATTCCTGTAATGAATCCTCCGTTGATTCTGTTCAGATACCGATCAACAAAGCCAAGTAAAACGTTCAGCATATCATCATGTTCCTTAAAGCGCTCGGTGAGGGTAGTCTTAAGGTATTCTTCCAGTCCAAATCCCTGTGAGATGCCAAATACCATGGCCAGAATGGGAACAATGGACAGCAGGGTGTAAAAGGACAGGGCTGAGGCCCTCAGCTGTATCTTATCCTTGTTAAATCCCCTTGCAGCAATAAAAAGAATTCGTCCCTGTCTTACAGAAAAGTTAAAAACCGGATGTTTGTCTTTGGTAGATATTTTCCAGATATCCTTTTCGAAAAACTGAGTTATTTGCTGGATGATGTTTTTTTTCATGATGCTATTCCCGGCATAAAAGTACGATTTTTTATACATTTACGCTGAAATGCCCAATAGGTTTTATATGTCCCTCCTCAATCTCAAAAATAAAAAACTGCTCGTGGTGGAAGATGATGATATGAGTTTCCTTTATCTTCATCAGTTGCTGAAGCTAACAAATTGTTTCTTTGTCAGAGAAAAAAGTGGCCTGGATGCTATCGAGCAGTTTAGGGACAATCCGAACTTTGACCTGATTCTCATGGATATACAGCTGCCGGATATGGATGGTAAACTGGTTACCCGGGAAATCCGCGAACAGGATGCCGTGATTCCCATCATTGCACAAACCGCTGCCAGATCACCCATAGAAAAAGAACTGGCGTTGGAGGCGGGATGCACAGAGGTCATTGTTAAGCCTTATTCCATGGAAGAGTTATTTGAAGCAATCGGAAGACATCTGGGTGAGTGACAACCCGTATCTTGATGCGCACAAAGCCACTAATAATGGCTCGATCCATCCCAGCAATGCGTGCAAAGTTTTTCTTTTGGCAGGCCAATGGCTTCCACCAGATCATCAAGCTTCTGGAAAGTAAGTGAAGAAAGATCAAGGTTTTTACGGATCTGTTCCACCATGGCCATGTATTTTCCGTTGCGGATATCGGAATAATCGGCCATATCAAACTCATCCTTGCCTTCGAGCTTCCTCACCGCCTTGTGCGTTGCCAGGTCAAGATTGGATCTGGAACGGCTGAAGTTCAGGAACTCACAGGGATAGGTGAGCGGAGGACAGGCAATTCGCATATGGACTTCCTTAATACCGGCCGCATGCAGGTCGCGGACATTATCCTTCAATTGCGTTCCACGAACAATAGAATCGTCCAGAAATATGCCAATTTTATCTTTTACCACCGATTGATTGGTTATCAGCTTCATACGAGCCACCAGATCCCGGGTTACCTGATTTTGTGGCATAAAGCTGCGTGGCCAGGTGGGGGTATATTTGGTATAGGGTCGCTTAAGAGGAATTCCTTTTGCATTGCTGTACCCAATGGCGTGGCCTATACCGGAATCAGGAATACCTGCGACAAAATCGGCCTCAACTGCGTCATTTTTTGCCAGGGCAGCACCACAGCGGTAGCGTGTTTCATCCACGTTAATGTTTTCATAAAAAGAGGGCGGGTAGCCGTAATATACCCACAAAAAGGAACATACCTGCATTTCAGCTTCTGGCTTTCGCAATTGTTCGTAACCGTCGGCTGTTATTTTCACGATCTCACCGGGCCCCAGAAATTTTTCAACCTCAAAGGACAGGTTCGGAAATGAACATGTTTCAAATGTCACCGCCCGTGCATTTTCCTTTTTCCCCAGAATAACCGGGGTTCTTCCCAGTTTGTCCCTGGCTGCAATCAGGCAATCCTCGGTCAATATCATCAGGGAACATGAACCTTTCACGCGTTGGTATACATTTTCAATACCTGATACAAAATCATCACGCTCCGCTATCAGTTTGGCTACCAACTCTGTAGGATTTACCGAACCCTGACTGGTCTCTGAAAAGGTCTGATGCTTTTTCAGGAAGTAGGTTTCCAGCTCAGCCAGGTTGACGATCCTGCTGACAGTAGCCACTGCAAAGCGTCCCAGATGAGTGGTAACCTGAATGGGTTGTGCCTCAGTATCACTGATCACCCCAATACCGATGTTCCCTGAAAAACCAGGCATATCGGTTTCAAACTTGTTCCTGAAATAGCCATCCTCCAGACTGTGTATAGCCCGTTGAAATCCGTTTTCCTTCGAATAAAATGCCATTCCTGCCCTTTTGGTACCCAGGTGGGAATGATAATCAGTGCCGTAGAAGACATCATACACACAGTCATTCTTGGATATAGAACCGAAAAAACCGCTCATGGTATGCAGGAGTTTTAAAGTTTGAGAGGATAAAAGTAGAAAACTATTGCAAAGAAAATACAGGTGTTGATAAATGTTGCAGCGCATGTTTTTATTAAAAAGACGGGATTGTCGTTGGATATTTTAATAGATTTGTCTGTATCAATATCTTCTATATGAAACGCATCGGATTAATCGGAGGTTTGGGACCTGAATCAACCCTTGACTATTACAAAGGGATCATCACTGCCTTCAAAAGGGAGAAGGATGATCTCCATTATCCGGAAATTATCCTTTACAGTGTGGATTTGGCTGCTTTTCTGGAATTGATGAAAGCCAGGGCCTATGATAGAATCATTGAAGTTTTTCTCGAAAAGATCAATGCGCTGAAATCAGCCGGTGCTGAATTCGTGGCGATTACAGCCAATACACCCCATCTTTTTTTCGACCGCATTAAAGAAAGATCAGCGTTACCGCTGATCAGTATTGTTGAAGCTACCTGTCAGGAAATGGTTCAGCAGGGTCTGAAAAGACCCGGGCTTCTGGGCACTGGTTTTACCATGGGTGCTACGTTCTACCAGGATGTCTTTGACCGGCAGGGTATTGAAATAGCTCTTCCCCAACAGGAGGAAAGAGAAATCATTGACCGGAAACTATTTAGTGAAATTGAACTGGGTATTTTCAAGGATGAAACACGCAGCCTTCTCATAGCTATCATTGCCAGGATGGTCCGGGAACAGCATATTGATTCCCTTATCCTGGGATGCACCGAGTTTCCGCTGATACTTACCGGATCAGAATATGCCGGGATACCCATGCTGAATACCACCAGGATCCACGTGGAGGCTATTGTCAAATATTGTCGTCATTCCGCATGACCGGCATGTAGCGCTTCTCCATTCATGCTATTGTGAAGCGCTTCAAGATAATGGGTATACTCCACATAGGCACTCACATATTCCCTTCCTTCCGCTGTGCTATTGTCTTTGTTTTTAGCCTTTTCTGCAACATAAATATATTTTTCGGCCACTGCATCCGACAGATGTTGATTGAGCATGTTAATGAGACTGCCTATATCATTACGGATAATCGCCTCATCAGCCAGCAATATGATTTTCGAGGCTGAACCAGCCGGCTTTAATCCGGTAAAAGGCGCTCCTTCTCCCTCACGATGCAATCTTACCAGGGTTTCGAGGAAGTGTTTCTTAACAATCTCATAAATCTCCCTGTCTCCGTTCTTTGTTGAAATTGTTTTGTTGAACAGGTTTGTGATCTCTTCTTCATACTTTGGTTCAACCCATTTTAGAACCGGTGTTACCTGATTAGTCTCAATGGCTTTCAATGCCTCTTTAATCAAGGGCCCATCATAGGAGTCACAATGTGCTGACAGGGGAACCGGAAAGACAGACAAAATAAAGACAGCCATTAATGATTGAAGGATAATTTTTGTTTTCATGACCTGAATATTAAATTAAATGAATAGAAATTACAGACCAAAGTTAAAGGATGGAATACCCTCAAATCGCTCCGCTTTATAAAGTGGGATGTGTTTGTGGAGATTAATGCTGACCAGACTCAGGCTCAGGATGAGATTTCCTGTAATCACGGGGAGTAATACCCGTTGCCTTTTTAAAGTACCTGTTAAAGGCTGATTTGGAATTAAAACCTGAATCCAATGCTAATCCAAGCAGGGAATAATCATCGAAATCCGGATCAGTCATTTTCCGTTTAACTTCCTTTATCCGATAACTGTTGATATAGTCGAAAAAATTCTGATTGGAAAACACATTGATGATTTGTGAAAGTTGGTGGAGCGGTATTTCAACCTGATCGGCAAGTTGTTGCAAAGTAAGCTCGGGATCCAGGTAGGGTTTTGTTTTTTCCATATAAGTTTCCAGCTTCTTCATCAAACCAAGACCTGTTTCTTTTCTGAGGCCCGAGCCTGCATAACGCATGCCGGATTTTTGGCCGGCCTCCTCTTTGGATAGGGTATAGGGCTGAATGATTACCGATTGTCGAAGTCCAAAATAGCCGACAAGCAAAACAAATACGGTTAGAGAGAGAAACAATCCGTTGGTGCAAAAATCACGTGTGAATAAAAACATAAGATGGTGAATGAAGGCAAACACGATCAGACCGATCCACACGGCGCCAAAAGCGATAACCAGTTTCCAGAGCCATGATAAATTAATATTTTCCAGATTGGAGTAATTGTTTACGATGGTTAATTGGTGCTTACTCAGCACCTGCATGACCCCCATAATATATACAGGACCTGATAGGGCCGTCGCTGATAAAAACACCACATAAAGCCAGGGTAATTTTATGCCGGAATTTACATAGTCGAGGCGGATATTTTGTGCGATAGGTGGAATGTTAAAGGCTATGACAAGATATACATTGAAAAAAATCAAGGGAAGAAAATGCAGGAGAGTTTTGTATCCGGTCAGCTGACTCCGCTTTGACAGGAGGGCCAGGGTATAAAAGTACAGGAACGGTCCATGGAGCATTAATAAAGAAATGTAACTGTTGATCCAATGGGGTATCCGGTCGAAAAGTTCTTCAGAATAAAACGCATAGATACCAATCATAAATCCAAGATACAACAACCAGCCTGCCAGAATATAGTCATGCAGGGCTTTGTTCTTCTTCTGAAGGATCAGCATGATGAAAAACAAAGACTGAAATACACCAATGAGCAGGACTGTTTTCATGATAAAACCACTCATAAACTCTCCCTGATTGAATGTAAATATTTATCGATGTAAAATTTTTTTGAATTCACCTTGTATTGCATGATATATCTGGGGTGCTCCAGAACAATGATTCTTTTAAAGAATTTGTGTTCGTTGTTCAGCCGGCTCAGGAAGAGTGCGTTTTTACCGGCACCCAGACAGAAACAGACAGAGGTGTCAATGCCAAAATCCAGTTGTTTTTTAAGGGTTACCAGAATGAAGTCATAAACAGCTGCCAGGAGTGCCTTACTGTCATAATAATTATAATTGATGACTCTGCCCTGGTTGCTGATCCTTGTAAAACCAAGCGGGCAAATGGCACTGACAAAGAATTTCTGATAGAAATCAGTCACTCCTCCGAAAGCATCAATCAGTTCATAAACAAATGCAGAGGACGGTTCGTATGTCCGAAATCCGTGGAAGGGAACGCCACATTTTTCATTCAGACGGATAGTATCGGTAAAGGGAATTCCTGTGGTCCCTGCTCCAAAACGGCCGGGATTAATACCCAGGATGATATGCCTGGGATTGCGATCGGAAAAATACCTGGAATAGAATTCCCGGGTAATCTGTTCGACATGGGTATTGCGTTTAAAAGGATTCATCATGTCAATGCCTTCCGGCAGGTCACCTGTAAATTCGAGAGCCCCGTTAAATGCAATTACTTTTTCGGCAAAGGTCATTCTGGTTGTTGGTGAATAGTTAAAGGATGATTAATGGTCCATAAAATTAGTGTTTTTGTAAGGATTGATACCAATATAAAGGCTCAATTCCGTTGCATCCGCCGGCCGAATATTTTTTGCATGCTGCCATTTTATAAAAATTTATACCTTTGTTACTTTATGAAAACATTCCACACATATTTCTTCTGCACCCTGACCAGGGTCCGGTAATGGTGACAAGTGACAACTGACAAGTGACAGGTGACGGGCAACGGCTGACAAGTAACAACTTGTACCGTATGATGCGCCAATACCGATCACTGATCACCAATCACCCATCTCCATTCGCCAATCAATTAACATTGCTTTTCAAATTCTATTTTGTTTTATCACATTAACTTTACTGTCATGAACATACTGGAAAAATATGGCTGGAATGTATTTTTCAATGATTACGATCTGAAAAACCGAAGCAACAAGGATTTTCACATAGGACGGGTAGTATCGGTCCAGGGGGTCAAATACCATCTCGTCACCGACTCGGGAGAGTTGATTGCTGAACTGTCAGGTAAGCTGCTTTTCGGCACCGAACCGGAGCTTTTACCCAGCGTAGGGGACTGGGTGTATTTTTTGAAATATGATACGCAGGGTTATATTGTAGAGGTTTTTCCACGGCAAAATGCGTTGTTCCGTAAAAATCCCGGTAATCGTACCGAAAGACAAATACTGGCGGCGAACATCGATTACGCTCTTATTGTACAGGGTCTTGATCGTGATTTTAACCTGATGCGGCTTGACCGGTACATCGTACAGATTATCGGCAACGGGATCAAACCGGTAGTGGTCTTAAACAAGACAGATCTGATAGAGGATCGACAGTTTTATCAGCAGGAGATAGCCCGTCTGGGCAGAGATTGTCCGGTTTATTTTTGCAGCACAGTGGACCAGTCGGGGCTAAATGAACTTTATACCAGTGTGTTACAGCCAAAAATGACCTATATCCTGATGGGTTCATCGGGTGTGGGCAAGAGTTCCCTGGTCAATGCCCTGATGACAGATCTGAACCGGAGAACAGATTCTGTTAGTGATTCAACGAACAAGGGAAAACATGTCACCACAACCCGTGATCTTTTTCTGTTGCATAACATGAGTTTGATTATTGACACGCCCGGTATGCGGGAATTCGGCATTGCGCTGAATGATGAAATCACATCGGCAGGCCTGTTCCCGGTCATTGATCAATTGGCGGAAAATTGCAGGTTTGCAGATTGTCTTCATCTTAATGAATTTGGCTGTAAAGTGCTGCGCGCCTATGAAGACGGCAGCCTCGATCCCAAGATCTATGAGAGTTATCTGAAACTGGTAAAGGAGCAGAAGCGATTCGAAATAAAGATCGAAGATAAAAAGCGGCTGGGCAAGCAATTCGGAAAGATGGTCAGGGAGGCAAAGGATTACAGGAGAAAGTACAAGTATTAAAACTGATGGCTGGAGGGTGAGCTTAAACACCGTCTATCAACTTCACCATAAACAAAATGGTATTTATTTGTTTGTTATTGACGGATCAGTTAAATTTGAAGGAGAACAGCGGCTTCAAAAGCGTGATGGTGCTGGAATTTGGGAAATTGAGTCCCTGGAAATGAGGGCTGTTGAGCCTTGTGAGCTGCTGGTGATAGAAGTGCCCATGTGGGAGTGAAAGGGAGTAGAAATTACATCTCGGTCCTATGATAAGACTTTTTATTGTTCCACTTTTAATCCTGGGGCTGGCAGCCTGCCGGAATTCAGGAAGTATTGACGGTACGGTTTACTATGCGGATCCGGTAAATGGAAATGATCTCCATGCTGGAACTTCGTTGAATAAGCCATGGAAGACCCTCGAAAAGATCAATGCATTTGCTTTTAAGCCCGGTGATCAGGTTCTGCTGAAAACTGGTAAGCCATTCCGGGGAACCTTAAGGCTAAAAAACCTGCATGGCAGGGATACGGCCCCCATTGTATTTTCTTCCTACGGGGCCGGCAGAGCGGCAGTTGAATCAGGTGATTCATTGGCTATTCTGGCAGAAAACTGCAGCCATCTGGTATGTAAAAATCTTACGGTGATAGGATCAGGAAGATTATCGGGAAACAGGACCGACGGGATTCTTTTTCGCCGGGTAAAGTATGGAACAATAGACAGTGTGGATGCAACAGGTTACCTGTATAGCGGAATACACATTGAAGGAGGAAGTGACCTTTCCATCACCCATGTTTATGCCTATGGAAACGGATTTAGCGGCATATTCGCCGAATCGGGGGAACCCGAATACGGGGAGCACGGGGAAAAGTACAAAACCCTGAAAAGGGTATATGTTGCACACTCCATTACCGAAAACAATCCGGGTTGTCCGGTGATCACTGATAATCACAGTGGTAATGGAATACTGATTGCGGGTGTTGTCAATGGAGTTATTGAGTATTGCGAATCCATGAACAATGGTTGGGATATGCCCCGTGAAGGTAACGGTCCTGTTGGGATATGGGCTTATATGTGCGACAGCATCACCATTCAGCATTGCTATTCACATCACAACAAAACTTCGCCGCAGGGTAAAGACGGAGGGGGGTTTGATTTCGACGGAGGGATGAGGTACTCTGTCATGCAGTTCAATCTGTCAGCCTTTAATGAAGGTGCCGGTTATGGGATATTTCAGTATGCCGGTGCATCGGAATGGGCACAGAATCTGATCCGGTATAATATCAGCTTTAATGACGGAAGTAAAAACAGCCAGGCTGGTATTTTCATGTGGTGTGACCCGGTGGCCCTGCCCATGAAAGATTTTCAGGCCTATAACAATACCATTGTGTCATCACAGGGTTTGGGAGTAAATTTTGAGCCTGGAGCCTATGAAGATTTTGTATTTGAGAACAACATTATGCTCATCACGGGTAAAACCAGCAAGTTTGTAGATGGCAGGTATACAAAGGCCGTATTTGATCATAACCTTTATTGGTCCTCTTACCACCAAAACCTTAACCTGGAACAACCTAAGCAAAACATAGACCTCCATGCCCTTCAGGCAGATCCCGGTTTGTTGCTCCCGGTTTCATATGAATTTTCGATCATAAAACCCGATATGCTGAAAATGCTTTCCTGGTTTCTGCTGGATCAGGATTCTCCTTGCAGACAGGCTGGTAAGATCATTCAAAATAACGGCGGCTATGATTTCTGGAACAATCCTGTTCCGGTCTCGGAAAAACCCAACCTGGGAGCCTGGCAGGGTAATTAGGATGCCAGACCTGCATTTATTACAGGATTGGCATAGATCTTCAGCAGCAATTCTTTTTGCTGGGAAGTATCACCGGGAAATATTGACAATTCCTTTGACACATAGGCATTGAATTCATCCACCTCAGCTGGTGTGTAATGCCGCAGAAATTCCTTTCCATGGCGGAGCAGGTCAAAGGCAATAAAATTGGTCGGCCAAAGCCGGTAATTCTTGTAAATGGACGCGTCGATCAGCGAAGCCAGTTTATTGATCTTGTCGTTGATACTTTGATACCCCTCGGTTTCGGAAAGCAACTGGTTCAAGGGAGTACAGGCAGCCAGATGAATACGGCCCTTTTGCTGAGTAATACCGGTAATAATGCTCATCAGGTCTTCCTGAACTTCCTTCTGGTAAGGTATGCCTTTTGCCAGCGCCATCAATTCCCGGACCTTGAAAGCGCCGCAGGGTTCATATTCGTACGAAACTGCCAAAGGTACAATATTCAGTTCTTCGAAGGACTTACGGAAATCACTGGTACCGCTGATGTTGAACATTTTGAGCAATCCCGACTCGGTTTTATCATTACCGTCCTTGGTACGGCCATTTCGTTGGGCAATCCAGGCCGAGGTACGTTTTTGGGTCAGGGTGTACCTGATGTATGCCGAAAGTACCTGAGAAGCTCTGAAGAGTTCCATCCGGTTGCCTCCCCGATACACTTTGAACATCCTGTTCACTTTCCCGAGGTCAATGATAAACTGATTGGTCATTAAATTGCTGCCGAAAGTGATTTCGGAGGTATCATGGCCATGGTCAAGCAAAATGACCTGCAGGATAGCTGAGTCCAGAACAATATCCCGGTGATTGGCAACAAACAGGTAGGGTGAGCCGGTATCTAATTTATCAAAACCACTGGTAGTAAGTCCTTTTGAAGTTCTTCTCACAATGGAGTTTACCAAAGGATGCATGAATCTCTTCTGAAAATCAAGGGCTGTATAGGTTTGGGACAGCTCATTGAATGATCTGATCTTTATCCCTGTCGGGAAAAAGAAAATCAAGGATCTTGCCGAATTCAGTTACGGTGATAATTCTTTTTAAGGCAGGATTGATTTCTTCATCATCATACGGTCGAATATCCTCAAAATCTTGTTCTTTATACATTATGAATGATTTTGTTATTCGAGTTCCCCTTTCAGAGCTGCCATTTTTATGGCTGTAATGGCAGCTTCATCACCTTTGTTGCCATGTTTACCTCCGGCACGATCCATGGCCTGTTCAAGCGTATTGGTGGTAAGAACACCAAAAATAACCGGAATACTGAAATCGAGATTGAGCTGCGTAATACCCTGTGCAACACTCTGGCAAATGAAATCGAAATGACGGGTTTCACCCTGTATAACACAGCCTATACAAATAATGGCATCGAATTCCTCGCTTTTTGCCATCCATTGTGCACCCAGTGTAAGTTCAAAGCTTCCGGGAACATGTTTCAAAACAATATTGTCCATATCAACGCCATGGGTGATAAGTGTATTGATTGCCGCTTCGCACATGGCATAAGTGATATCCTGGTTCCAATCCGAAACCACTATACCGAATTTCATATGCCGGGCACTGGGAACATCCCCGGGATCATACGACGAAAGATTTTTTTGAGCAGTAGCCATGGTGTAGAAAAATAAAAAAGTATCAATAAACAATTATTCATTGATACTTTCTTGGTTAAATCTGCCAGCGGTTAGTTCATTTTAATTTTAAGGGCAGCAATATATTTTTTGATCTGCCTTCCTTCTTCAGTCTCCGGATAGTCCTTTTCAATGGTTTCATAAGCCTTCAGGGCTTTTTCGTATTGCTGAAGATTCTCAAACACCAGTCCGGCTTTCTTGAGGTATAACGGAGAAGTAAACGAATTCTTCTTGCGCTGACCTGCCTTCAAATAGAAGGAGGCGGCCTTTTCCTTATCATCAAGTTCGAGATAACAGTCGCCGATTGCACCAAGGGCTACTGAAGCCACCATGATATCTTCAGCGTCGAATTTCTCAAGATGTTCGATGGCCTCTTCATATTGGCCGGTTCTCAGACAGGCAATTCCTGCGTAATAGTGTGCAAGATTGGCTGCATTGGTCACGCTGTACTCATCGATAATGTCGATGAAACCATAATTGGCCCCATCTCCATCCAGTGACAGCTGAAAAGAGTCCTGTTCAAAATACTGTTCGGCAACATACATGGCAGCATGAGCCTCGCGATTGCTGGGTTCGAGATAGAACTTTTTGTAACCAAGATATCCCCCAACAACTACCACTATGGCCAGGATAATGATGGTCAGACTTTTCTGATTTTCTTCGATATATTGCTCTGTGCGGCTTAACGCGTTTTCCACACTTTGTAATCCCGTTGGGGTTTCTTCGATCTTTTTGCTCATTACTGCATTAATTTTTTTCAGACAGATCGCAAATGTAATTTATTTTATCATTTCTTCGGTTAATTTTTTATTTTTAGTCTTCACCTTTTGGCATTTATTTTTTACTCTTTATTTCATTATCTTTCCTGTTTTGGTAACACCCGGCGGGAATATCTCGTAAATCTCTTCATTGTATAATTTGAGTAATTATGGTAAGTTCTATGAATACCTCCAAAGAATATGCAGCCATGGCTTCGGACCCGAAGCAGGGAACTGTACCCGGTCAATCCAGATCATGGAGTATCCGGTGGAAGATACGGATGGCCTTTTTGTTAAGTACATTGGCAGCCGGTTGCATTATTGTTTTCATTGTATATGTTTTCCAGCGCAAGGCTGTTATCAAAGAATCCTATAATAAAATGCTGCTGTTACAGAATGCAAAAGCAGAACATATTGAGGATTATTTTACCAATCTGAACAACCAGATCAAATTATTTTCTGCGGATCGTCAAACGATCGAGGCATTAAACATGCTTGGGGAATCGTTTCAGAATATCGAAAGTGACAATTACGGAACACCTGCAGTAACTGATCTGGGTAAAATGACTACCCTGCTCGAAGGATTCTATACTTCCGAAATTATCCCAAGGTTGGAGATGTCCGGGGACAATAAAGCCAATTTGCAGGCATTGCTGCCTGCCGACAGCAAGCAACGCATCATGCAGTATCTCTATCTGGCAGGAAATGTAAAGACTCTTGCCATGAAGGGTACTTTGAACAAAGCTGATGATGGCAGTATTTACAGCAGTCTGCATGCCCAGTACCACCCGGAGTTTCTGAAATTTGCCCAGCAGGCAGGGATAGCCGATATATTCCTGATTGATTACAAGAGCGGTAATGTGGTGTATTCCATCAGGAAGAACATCGATTTTGCCACGAATCTTTTCGATGGCCCATTCAGGAACAGTGCACTTGCCCTGGCATTTAAGACTGCCATTGCGCAATCCGTGCAAGGAACAGTAAGTTATATCGATGAATCGAAATACCTGCCGGCATTGTTAAAGCCCATGATGTTCATCTCAACTCCTGTTTATACAGGTGGACAGATGGCGGGCGTTGTGGTCTTTGCCCTGGATACACAACCTCTGGATCAATTGCTGGCATTGGATAAAGATGGTCTTTCCTCAGGAAGAAGCCTGAAAACTATCATCATTGGGAAGGACCTTTTTTACCGGAACAATGATCCTGAGTTTGTCTCGGATCAGGTCGGTTATCTTAAAAGATTAAAGCGAAACAGTTATATGGGTGGCACCAGCACAGAGGTTGAAAAACTTTCCACCACGGCCATGATCCAGAAAGTTGATCCATTAGCCTTTTCCGGAGTGCAAAATAGAAAGACCGGCATATCAGCCTATTCGAGCGAAACAGGCGAAAATGTCCTGTGCACCTACCGGCCACTTGCCATTGACAAACTAAACTGGACCCTGGTAACGCAGATCAATAAGTCGGAAGTGCTCGCCGCTATTACGCGGATTACAGTGATAATCGTACTGATAGCTTTACTGATAACCGGAATACTGTTTTATGTCGTTTCTCTATTCAGCAATGTCATTTCTGAACAGTTGATCAGCCTGAGGAACAATCTCATGTCGCTGGCAAATGGTCACCAGGTTCAGATTGCTGATACGAACTCGGGCGATGAAATCGGGCAGTCGAAAGAAGCTCTGGCCAGATTGGCGAAACGCATCACAGAAGGTTCCATGTTTGTGTCTGAAGTGGGAAAGGGAAATACAGGGCTTGATTTTTCTGCTGTCAGCGATGAAGATCAATTTGGCATTGCCCTGAATAGCCTGAAGCAAAACCTGGTATTAAAGCGGGAAGAAGAGGAAAAGCGTAAACGGGAGGATGAGATCAGGAACTGGACCGCACATGGTATTGCACTGTTCAATGACATTTTGCGGTCAGACAATAACAATCTGGACAATCTTTCCATCAACATCATCCGTAATATTATTCAGTATTTGTCCGCCAATCAGGGAGGACTGTTCCTGATTGAAGAGGAGGAGGATTCAAAATACCTGAACCTGGTAGCTTCCTATGCTTATGACCGACAGAAATTTCTGAAAAAGAAAATCAACATTGGAGAAGGACTTGCAGGGAATTGCGTCCTGGAGAAGAAAACCGTTCTGCTGAATAAAATCCCCAATAATTATCTTGAGATCTCGTCCGGTCTTGGTGGTTCAAAGCCGGGTTGCCTGATGATCGTGCCCTTAAAAAAAGATGAGGATGTTCTGGGTGTGCTGGAGATCGCTTCGTTTAATGACTTCAAAACTCATGAAGTGGAATTTGTTGAAAAGGTGGCTGAGAGCATAGCTTCAGCCCTGATCACGGTCAGGTTGCATTTACAGACCTCGCAGTTCCTCGAAAGATTTCAGCAGCAGGCTGAAGAAATGAAAGCTCAGGATGAGGAACTCCGGCAAAATATTGAGGAGTTGCAGGCTACCCATGAGCAGATGGAGCGACTCAAACAGGAGGAGAACGAGCGGAATCAGAAGATGATCAAGGAAATTGATGACTACCGTAAACTCCTCATTTCCGTGCTGAATGAAGTACCTGAAAAAATATTTCTGAAGGACAACCAGGGTCGGTTCATCATAGCCAATAAACAGGTTGCTGATAATTATAATCGAACAGTGGATGAAATTCTGGGGAAATCTGATTTCGATTTCTATCCACGTGAAGAAGCAACAGAATATTTTCTGCACGAACAGAATATTATTAAAAGCGGGAAAACAGAGGCCTTCGAAGAAGGAGATCCTTCCAAGTACGACAGCCTTATTGTTCGCTCGACAAAGAAACCATTTTATATTGAGCATCTGGGTATTACCGGACTATTTGGTGTACAGGTTGATATTTCCGACCTCAAGCGGAAGGAATTTGAAGCCGTCAGATTGGCCGAGGAAATTAGCAAAAAACAACAGGAAATTGAAGCGGCCAGCCATGAGCTCAAAAAAGAAAAAGCACTGATGGATGCCTTACTGAATAATGTGCCGGAGCATATCTACTTTAAAGATAAACAAAGCCGGTTTATTCGTTTCAGCAAATCCATGCTGGAGCTGTTTGGTCTGAAAAATCCGGAAGAACTCATTGGAAAATCCGATTTCGACTTTTTCTCTCGAAGAACATGCAACACCAGCTTTTAATGATGAACAGAACATTATAAAGACCGGAAAAGCCATCATCGATCTCGAGGAAAAGGAAGTACTGACAGATGGAACGATAAGCTGGGTCAATACCACCAAAATGCCCCTGAGAGATACCAGGGGAGAGATCATCGGAACGTTTGGTATCAGCAAAAACATATCCAAATTGAAAAATCTGGAATTGAAGGCCCTGGAGATGATGAAAGTTATTGATGGCAACCGGAAGCTTTTAATTGACATTTTGGATAAGGTGCCGGCCAAGGTTTTTTTGAAGGATGAAAATGGTGTGTTTGTTGTGGTGAATTCTGCTGTGGCCTCGGTATATGATAAAACTCCCGATCAGATCATCGGAACCACCGATTATGATAATCACCCGAATGAGGATGTGGATAGCTGGCGCAAACAGGAACTTGAAATCATGCAGGAGGGCACAAAGGTATATGTGCATTCGGAAACCGATAGTAAAGGTATAACAAGGCATTTAAGGACCATTAAAATGCCTTTAAAGATAGCTACAACCGGACATACCGGATTACTGGGTATCCAGTTTGACATCACAGATATGACGGTGATGGAAAAGAAACTGGAGGAAGTGAATAAAGAGATTGAGGCATTGATGAAGAAAGGCCGGAGGAATTAGTGGCAGGTTTCGTTAATCAATTATTGCACAGTGTAATCAAGGTTGTTTGTTATAAATATCCGGCAATAGGCGCTTGGAAATCCGAATTTTATTATTTTTGCGTGCCCGTCGAAACCTTGACGAAGGCGGGTAAAAGGGTTCCGTAGCTCAGTTGGATAGAGCAACAGCCTTCTAAGCTGTGGGTCGCGCGTTCGAATCGCGCCGGAATCACAAATATTTATGGCGACCTCTGGTCGCCTTTTTTATTGTTAACTGACGGCGCGATCACGAGCGGGTTGGCGGGATGGCTTGCGGGAGACGAGCTAATCGCGCCGGAATCACAAATATATATGGCGACCTCTGGTCGCCTTTCTTATTGTTAATTGACGGCGCGATCACGAGCGGGTTAGCGGGATGGCTTGCGGGAGACGAGTCGGCCAATCACACCGGAAAGACAAAGGTAATGGCCACCCCAGGTGGCCTTATTTAATTTTAATGACGGTGTGATCACGAGCGGCCATAGCGTGTTGGCTTGTGGGAGACGAGTAATCACACCGGAAAGACAAAGGTAATGGCCACCCCAGGTGGCCTTATTTAATTTTAATTGACGGTGTGATCACGAGCGGCCATAGCGTGTTAGCTTGTGGGAGACGAGTAATCACAAATATATATGGCGACCTCTGGTCGCCTTTCTTATTGTTAACTGACGGCGCTATCACGAGCGGGATTGCGGGATGGCTTGTCCCTTATGTAAAGCACCCGCTGGTCTTTGAGGCCATCGATACATTTTGATATTTGCGAAAGCTGCAAATGACCTGAACTAAATAAAAAAAGCTTTTCCCACATTTGTTATTAAAATTTTTGTCCAGCTTTTTAGAGGATTAACGCCATAGTGTCTTTTATCCAACTCATAAAATAACGATTATTAGGTATATAAACTATAGGAAAAAACACTATCTTTAATAGTGTTCTTCCGGTTTAATTTTATTTCACAAAATCATTTATTGCAAACCAAAACCTAATATTATGAAAAAAACACTTGTAACGATTATGCTTGTCTTTTTAGGAATAGCCGTTTTTGCTCAAACTCAATTTGAGGCAAATTACAAGGATCTTCCAAAAACAACTATCAAATACATAGAGAAAAATTATGGCGGATGGAACATTGATAAAGCTATCCAGGGCGATGATAAAAAGGGCAATATGACGTTTTGTGAAGTCTATGTTTCAAAAGGATCTGAGAAAGTCAAGCTTATTTTTGATAAAGACGGTGAGTTTGTAAAAAAGGATGTTGTAGAGGAAAAACCGGCAGAAGCCGCACCGGCAGCCACAGCACCGGCTGCAGCAGCACCGGCTGCAGCAGCACCGGCAGCAACAGCACCTGCAGCAGCAGTAGCACCGGCACCCGCACCGGCACCCGCACCTGCACCAGCACCGGCAGCAGCACCTGCAGCAGCACCGGCACAACCAGATAATAAATAAGTTCTCCCGGAAAACCGTGGATCAATAGTTCCGGATTACTGATCCACGGTAAATACCAATGGTATTAAAAATTTGGCAAATCACTAATAAACCAACGCACTGCAAACTATGAAAGCCTTCATTACACTCCTGTTGATTTTGCTTGTTTCTTTACAGGCTTTTGGCCAGAAAAACTCAAAAGTGGATCCAAAGGATGCTCAAATTGATTCTCTCACCCGACGTACACAAAGTCTGACCCATCAGCTGGATTCCACTTCCGAGGTATTATCAAGATATGCATGGGCTTACACCGCTTTGCTGGATTCTGTTAAGGTATTACGAGATTCGGCGTTGGTTCAACTCACACCGGCTTGTGACAGTATGCCCTTTCTTAAAAATGAAATCAGCGTACTTCGGGCAATCATTGGAACCACAGGAACTGGCGAAATGGAACAACAACCCTCTTTAACCAGGGAGGAGATAGAAAGAAAAAAGTCTATTGATAGTCTAAAAGAATTAAGAGAACTTCTTGAACACAATGTAATTACAGAAGCGGAATTTATTGCGGCAAAGAAGAAATATCTGGATAAGCTCTGACGAGTTTCGCCCAATAAACCTCTCGCCTTTCAGGACTCCGGATCCGGGAATCCACTCCAAACATTGTTCAGCAGCAGGGGCGTATTACTTAGAACTCCACCTCAAACGGACAGTTACTTTGGTCAAAAACAACTTGACTTTCGAAGTGATTTTTTGTAACTTATCATCCTATTTTTCAATCCCATAAAGGATTATTTTCAATCCCAATATTTTTTCAGGGGAATTTCGGCAAAGAACTACGCACTGGTCTTATCCTGTTTTAATTATTTAAAAAGGAGGCCATCATGAATACATACATTACCCTAATGAAACTTACCGATCAGGGAGTGAAAAACCTGAAGGATGCACCGAAAAGAATTGAGGAAGGTATTAAAGGAGTTGAAAAAGCGGGCGGGAAGATGATTGGTTTTTATTTGACATTTGGAGAATATGATTATATAGCCATCTCCGAAGGGAAGAGTGATGAGGATGCCGCTGCTTTTAATCTTGCATTAAGCGTACAGGGGAATGTCAGAACATTAACCCTCAGAGCTTTTACAACCAGGGAGTTCGCAGATATGCTTAAAAAGATTCCATAAGCAGTCCTGTTTTATTTTCAGCTTTCAAATGGGATGTGCCAGTGCGTATTGTTGACCTGTACAACTCCTTCGGTTTATGTTCCCCGCTGCGCTCGCGATGTATTGTATTTCTGCAGAAGATGTCGTAAATTCGGATTCGTGCCGATATTGGCGAACAAATACAGCCAGGTCTCATGCAGAAATATTTCAACCACAGTCAGGGTGTTCCCGGCGCAGCACCGGGCATCGAACACGATGAAATTGCCGACCTTCCCGGCAGAACCGGACCGGTGAGCATTTCCTGTATGGATTACAGTCCCGGCCAGGTTCTTATCCATGAGATCGGTAATATTGAGGAATTTGTGAGCCTGCATCGTCCGGAATGGACGACCGTCCGCTGGATCAGTGTCGATGGTCTGTCGGATAGGCATGTTATTCAAACCATAGCGGCCAAATATGGTCTTCACCCCCTGGCGATCGAGGATATGCTTCAAAAAGCACAGCGACCTAAGGTAGAAGCATATGGTGGTGAGGACAGCGAATTCATGGCCCGCCTGTTCATTGTCACGCATGCCATGCAGATCCGGGATGGTCGCCTCCATCATGAGCAGGTTTCCATATTTCTGGGTCACAAGACGGTGATGACTTTTCAGGACAGCCGCAGCATCCAATGGGATCCCATTCGTCAGCGTATCAAAACCAAAGGCTCGCGATTGCGTAACAGCGATGCCAGCTTCCTGACTTACTCCCTTCTGGATGCTATTGTGGATAGTTGTTTTCCGATCCTGGAAACCTACAGCAACCGTGCGGAGGAATTGGAGACCCTGATCCTGGAACAAAGACGCCCCGACATTATCAGTGAAATCCATCAGCTCAAGCGCAATTTGCTGTCGCTGCGCTGGGTGGTGTGGCCCATGCGTGAGGTGGTTTCCTTCCTGAAGCGTGATTCACACGAATGTATCAGTGAAACCACCCGGATTTATCTGCGGGATCTTTACGATCAGGTAGTGCAGATCATTGAACTCATCGAAACGTATCGCGAAATCACCAGTGACCTGACAGAAACACACATTTCCTCGGTTTCCAACCGAATGAATGAGATCATGAAGGTACTGACACTGATCGGTACCATCTTCATCCCACTGACCTTCCTGGCCGGGGTTTATGGAATGAACTTCCGCTACCTGCCGGAACTGAACCAGGCCTGGGCCTACCCGGCATTCTGGGTGATTTGCGTTGCTTCCGCCACCGTTATGCTATTGCTGTTCCGTCGCCGAAAATGGTTATGAGGATACCGGTTAGCCTGAAAACAAAAACGGGCAGATCTCTGTCGAATGGAGACCTGCCCGGATTTTAAACTTCAGATAAAGTGATCGTTACTTCATTTTCTTCGCAAGCATAAAAGGGGTAATGTAGTAAGTGTTGGCATCCTTGGTTGCCTTGTTATCGGCATAAGGGAGAAAAACATCTTCTCCGGGTGTCCAGTTGGCAGGAGTCAGAACTTTTTCTTTATCAGCTGTCTGCAGGGCAATCACTGTCCGTTCAATTTCATCCAGATTCCTTCCGACTTCCATGGGGTAGAATGACAGGTACCGGATCTTATCGTTCGGATCAACAATGAATACACCGCGAACACTCTGGGTTGTGCTTACCTGTTCATGCAGCATCCCGTAAAGTTTGGAAATGGCCTTCTTTTCATCCGCAATTAACGGAAAGTCAATGGCAACGGGAGTCCTGTCCTTGTAATTTACTGCATTCAGGTTATTAACCCATTCTTTGTGCTGACTCAGGGCATCCGTTGATAAGACATAAATTTGTACGCCCAATTTTTTAAATTCGTCCTGTTTCTGCGCAAGTTCAAGTAATTCAGAAGAACAGACCGGGGTAAAGTCTCTGGGATGACTGAAAAGAATCTTCCAGGTGCTTACGGATTCACCGGGGAACGAAATTTCTCCTTTCGTGGACTGAGCAGTAAAAGACGGAGCTTTCGAACCGATCAAAGGCACCGTATAACTGGTATTGTCCTGTGCCCAAAGTCCAATCAACGAAAGAACCAAAATACTTGTTAAGATAGTTTTCTTCAGCATGGTGTTTAAATTTAAAATTAGTATTTAAGAAATTAATTTTGGGAAAGACGCGGAGAGATGTTAAACATCCCTTTATCTGGATTAGAAAAGTAACATTCGATAATAAAATATCTCAGTCCATTTTACCATTCTTGTTTTATAAATGAATAACGTATCAATAGGTAAATTGTTCAGATATAAAGATATTAATATCTTATATAATTTCCAAATAATATTGAAATTTTTTTAATTTCTGTAAATGAGTTATTTACATCAGGATGGGGGTCGAATAAATATTCCTGATCGGGATATCCGTGCTCTCTTCCAGATCCATCATGGCATTGATCAGCCGTGCGTACTCAAACTTTTCCAGATCGGCAGGAGCAATATGCTGTGCGGTGAGCAATCCTTTATTCAGATAATAGGCTCTTTTTGTTCCGTTCAACAAGGGTAGAGCGGGGGTGACCCAATGAGTACCATTAAAAAAGACGATGTTGGAAAAGGAAGTGTCAGTGATCAGACCATTTTTAACAATCAAAACGTCTGTATCCTGCTCCTGTGCGGCAAATTTTTTAATGGTCTCCAGCGCTTCCCGGTTGGCATATTTAAAGGCGTAATCCAACTGGTCGGCATAAATAAGTAAAAGTTTTTGAATGATCCTTGGGGTATAGGGAAGGAACTCGGTTTGCTCAACAATCCGCGAATAAAGGAACCGGCACCTGTAGGTTTTATCCGGATCAAGATCCGGGATTGTAATGAATTGAGAGAGGTCCCAGCGATCAGTAGAGCGGAACAAAGCCTTACGGGAGGAATTCACCCGGTCGCTGTGATAATCCAGGTTTTGCAGCCTGTTCTGTCTGACTTTTATGGTCTCAAGCAACTGGCACATATACTTTGTCAATAAGTTCATTGTACTCGTCCATAGCGCTGCTTAACGAGGTGATTCCTCCACCGCTTCTGAAAAACATTTTCCCTTCTTTCAGCTCAATAAACCGTATCATTACCGCGCTTTCGACACTTTCACCGTCGAAAGTGCCAAAAACTCCCGTATAATATCCGCGATCAGATTTTTCTACTTCACGGATAAGCTCAATGGTTTTGGTTTTAGGGGCACCTGTCACTGAACCGGCGGGAAGCAGGGCAAATAATATATCTCCGAGCCGATGAGAGTAATCGGCCGGGAGTCTGCCGGTGATTTCGGAGGATACCTGGAGAATTTCTCCCTCGTGCGTGAGGATCGTGTCGATGTATCGGAACCGGTTGACCACAACATCGGAAGCTACCATGCTAAGGTCGTTGCGTAATAAATCAACCACAGTATGGTGCTCTGCTGTTTCCTTATGACTGTCCATGATCAGTTGTTCCGCTCCGGGCACCGAGGCTTTAATGGTTCCCTTCATGGGAAAGGTGGAGATGATCCCTTTGCGGATAGTTACAAAGGATTCAGGTGAAAAGCATACAAATTCTCCATCCATCAGGATTTTATAGCGAGCCCGGCTGCAGTCAAACAATTCCCTGAGTGTCAGGTTTGTTTCTATTATAGTAGGGAAGGTGAGGTTGGTGAGGAAGGAATTACCGGCCAGTATTTGTGTTTGTATTTTTTGAAAAGCTTCATCGTATGTGGCGTAAGGCACAGGATATTTCCTGAATGAAAAAACCTTTTTATGCCCACCATGATCAATTTCCGGACCGGATCGGGCAAAACTGAACCTTACCTGGTCAGAAAGTGGCTGATCCAGGCGAAATAAACGTATCGACTTCATTTCGAAATCGATAATGAATAAAAACGGAATCCGTCTTTTTCCCCAGCTATTTATCGTGGATATGGCCTTGGATTTTTCGGTCACCAGCATAGCATCAAAAGCAATTTATCTCTGCAGGAGTGACTCGATCATGTCCAGCAATTTTTCTATTTCAATAGGTTTTATAATGTGACCTGAAAATCCGGCCTGCTCAATTTGCTTTCTGTCCATTTCCAGGGCATAGGCTGTTTGTGCCACCAATGGCAATAAGGGTTTTAGTTTTTTTATGTGCCGGGCAGCATCAAGACCATTCATAACAGGCATTTTTATATCCATGAGCACCATACAGATATCATTATTACTTGCACAGAAGTCAATGGCTTCCTTTCCATTGTGTGCCCGCAACAAATGATAGCCGGTATCGGACAAAACTTTTTTCAGAAATAGGTAGTTGTATTCATCATCCTCGGCGATTAATATTTGGCCACGACAAGCCACCTTTTCTCTTTTTACTGCTCTTGCTGTTGTTTTAGCCGGTTTTTCATCGGGGACAGGCTTAACGGCAGGAATGGTGAAGGAAAACCTGGAACCTTTATTTAGGCCTGATTGGACCCATATTTTGCCTCCCAGCATATTAACATAGGCTTTTGAAATGGCAAGCCCAAGGCCTGATCCACCCTGTTTAACAGCCTGATCGCCGTCAACCTGGCAGAATCTTTCAAAGATCATTTTGTGGTACTTTTCATCAATTCCAATGCCGGTATCCTGCACAGTGAATTCAATTTCATCTTTAGTGATATAACGAAATCCCATACTGATCATTCCCGTATCGGTAAATTTTATGGCATTGGCAACCAGGTTGGTTAATATTTGCTGCAGCTTGACTTCATCGGTGATAATAAATGATCCGTTATCCTCTGATACAGTGTCTATCTTAAGTTCTACGGGCTTGTTTGCCGGAATAGTTACCCTTAATTGCTCATAAAGATTGGCGATCAATTGATCAATATTCACCGGTGCAGGGTGGACTGTGATCTGTCCGGTGTCAATCTGGGATATTTCAATGATGTCACTGATAATGGATAGTAAGTGGTTGCCACTTTTATGGATGATCTCTATATAATTGTTCTTTTGTTTAAAACTCAGTTCCGGATTGATCAATAAATCGGTAAATCCAAGAATGGCATTCATAGGCGTCCTTATTTCATGGGAAAGATTGGCCAGGAAGGCTGATTTCAGCCGGTCACTTTCCTCGGCACGCTCTTTGGCCTTCAGCAACTCGTTGTAGATGATTTTCCGTTCGGTGATGTCCACGTGGGTACCGGACATTCTCAATACTTTGCCGGAAACATCGCGCTCAATCACTTTTCCGCGAATCAACATCCATTGATACCCGCCATGTTTGTTTTTAAGGCGGCCTTCTTCGATGTAATAGTCGCTTTTACCTTCCATGCAGTCGGTCAGTGCGCGTTCAATGTTTGAAAGGTCATCCGGATGAACCAGCTGCCTCCAGTTTTCATAGGAGGCAGGAAATTCTTCAGGTTCATAGCCAAGCATGCTGTAATATCGTGGACTCCAAAACAGTTTATTTTCAAGAGGTTTATAATCCCAGATCCCATCATTGGTTGCTGTAAGGGCAAACGAAAGCCTTTCTTCACTTTCAAGAAGTGCCGCTTCTGTTTTTTTTCGCTGGGTAATATCATTGAAAAGAGTGACCATATTCCCCGGTTGTGTTTGAAAAGCTACCACCTCAAAGGCACCACGGATGGCACCTTCATTGTATTCTATCTGTTCTGTATGCCAGGTGGAGCCATTGCGGGCAATATCACGATATCTGTCCGGAACTTCGGTTTGTATCAACTCCCGGGAAGGCTTCTTCGATCGATTTTCCTATAAACTGATCATGATTAGTGCCCAGTATCCTGTTGGCAGCCGGATTTGCACCGGTGAAAACCAGCTTCCCGTTTTTCTGAAGTTCATACATGTGCATCCCCATGGGAGAAGCCTGCACAATATGTTTAAATTTCATTTCGCTTACCTGTAAAGCGTCCTCTGCTTTTTGTCTTTCGGTAATATTGGTCAATATACAGTGGGTTGCTTTAAAATTGCCCTGTTCATTGTTCTGGATCCTGCCATTGATGAGTACGCTGACTATGGAACCGGACCTGGTGATCATTTCAAAATCTGCATCCTTTACCCAGCCCCGTTGCTTAAACAAGGGAAACCTTTCCTTCAGTTTGACCAGAGAGGATTCGGTGAGATAATTACCGATAAAGGTTCCTGCCAATTCTTCCTTTGAATACCCTAACATCTCCATCCAGGGATTGTTAACGGTAATAATGAAGCCATTTTCGTCAAGCGATTGGTAAGGCATGGGTGCATTCTCGAACAATTCCCGGTAATGTTGTTCATTATCAGTAACAAAACCCGGATTCAGGCCTGAACCGGAATGAACCTTTTTTAATCCTTCAATCTCGGATTTTAAGGACCGGATTTCTTCCTGCAAATCGCTGATTACCTGTTTTTTTAACCTCATATGAGCGAAAGTTCCTCATCTCACAAGGTAGGAAAAAAAACAATACAGATTACGCAGGATAATTTCAACATCCTGTCCGTAATATTTATTATTTTTATTGATTGAATAGGATAGTCCCGACAAGTAACCTCATTTTATACCAAATACATTATTCTTCAACATCATGGAAAACAGACGAAAATTCTTGAAAAAGGTAATGACTGGCGCAGCCGGCCTTACATTAGGTGGGATCGCCTATGCAGGCGCCCCAATCAACTATCGCCGGATAATTGGGGCCAATGACAAGATCAGGGTTGGCATCATGGGTTTTTCAGATCGATTTAAGGGAGCTCTTTTACCCAGTTTCATTGGACCATGCAGCAGGAATAATTTTGAAATAGTTGCCCTCAGCGATATTTGGAGCGTGAGGCGGGAGGAGGGAAAAGCCTATATCCAGAGAAAGCAGGTTGGGATGTCGCAATATGTGCAAACAATGATGAACTGTATGACCGGAAAGATATCGATGCGGTAATCATCAGTACGGCGGATTTTCAGCATGCATTGCACCTTGCTGAAGCGGCCAGGGCAAAAAAAGATGTTTATGTGTGAAAAACCATTTGCCGAAACCATGGCGGATGCCAAAGCAGCCCTAAAAGCCTGCCAGGAAAGTCGGGACGTCGTGCAGATCGGCTCTCAGCGGAGAAGTGGTGCCAATTACCATGGCGGCCAATGAATACATCCAATCAGGTAAATTCGGCGACATCGTGATGGTTGAAATGTGCTGGAATGTCAATCAGCCGGGCAGATGGCGACAGGCCTGCACTGGTGCCGCCATCAGGGAACAGGATACCGACTGGAAACGTTTCCTGATGAACCGTCCTGCAGAGCCTGGGATCCAAGAAAATATCTGGAATTCAGGTTATTCTGGCCATATTCGTCCGGCATTCCCGGACAATGGATGTGTCACCAGATCGATACAGTTCACTGGTTCACCGGATTGCCTCATCCACGCAGTGTGGCTGCCAACGGAGGTATTTACCAGTGGAAGGATGGCCGGACCAATGCGGATACCCTGACTGCCGTATTTGATTACGGTCCTGTGATGATCCAGCAAAGGATTTCAGGTGGTATATTCCTCCCGGTTTAGCAATTCAGCCGGTGGAACCAAGGAACTGTATTATTCCAACGCAGGCATGCTGAACCTTGATACCAACACGGTCACTTCTGAAGGCGGACTGCGATTACAGGAGGCAGCAGCCATGGAAATGAAACCCAACCTGCTTGGATTCATTCAAGTTGCCTGAGGTTGCGATGGATACCGGTGCCAATACCGGCGGAGATCCGCTTACCTCAGCCCACATGCGCAACTGGATGGAATGTGTGCGTTCGCGGAAACCAACCCATGCCCCTGTTGAGGCCGGCTATAATCATGCCGTTGCCTGTATCATGGCCAATGGTGCGTACCGGACCGGTATGCGAACTGTCTTTGATGAAGCAACACAGGAAGTGCTGGCAGGGGGAAAGGTTTTTATGTATTAGTGAAAGGTGTAATATGAAAAGAACACTGATTCAGGTAGCCTTGATCATGCTGGTATTGCCGGCAATATCGCAAAACAGGGATATGGATGAAAAAGGCATTCGCTTTCACGTAATGGAAACGGACCGGAAAGTAGATGTATATGTTGACGGACACTACTTCACTTCCTATATTTATCCGGAAACGTTGGAAAAACCGGTATTGTATCCCATACTGACTGCAAAAGGTGCGTTTATTACCCGTGGATTTCCCCTGCAGCCGAGGCCCGGTGAAAGAATCGATCATCCTCACCAGGTGGGCTGGTGGTTTAATTATGGTGATGTAAACGGCCTCGATTTCTGGAATAATTCTTATGCGATCCCTGATTCCCTGAAGGATCACTATGGAAGTATCCGGCATACCCGGGTTGTAAAAGCCATAAATGATGCCGCTAAAGGTATGCTGGTCGTGCAATGCCAATGGGTGGATCATCAGAACAGGGTATTGCTCGGGGAGGAAACCGTCTGGGAGTTTTCGGGAAATCCCTTACTGCGGAGAATCATCAGGACAACTGCGCTTACTGCGCAGAATGGTGATGTACGTTTTGGTGACAACAAAGAGGGTCTTTGTGCCTTGCGGGTCGACAGGGTATTTGAGTCTCCTGCTGATAAACCTGAAATATATACGGATGCATCAGGAAAACCAACCCAGGTACCTGTCCTGAACAATGAAGGCGTTAACGGAATCTACCGCAGCAGTGAGGGCAGGGAAAAAGATGAGGTTTGGGGGAAGCGCGCCAGTTGGGTAAGCCTGTCGGCAAATAAGGACAATGAAGCCGTTACGGTCTGCATTTTCGATCATCCCGGGAATCCGGGCTTTCCATCCTACTGGCATGCCCGTGGGTATGGATTGTTTTCAGTCAACAATCTGGCGCAAAAGGCCTATAATCCTGACGAAAAAGAAAATGTCACTATTTTGAAACAAGGGAATTCCATTACCTTCAAACATATGCTGCTGATAAAAACCGGAGAATTTTTAACGGAGGAGGAAATCAAACTCGAATCTGTCGACTTCTCTAAGAAATAAGTGAATAATTGCCCCCGCGGAGATTCCATTCAGGGCATCCATGCCTGTTTCGCATAAGTTGTTAATTAATGCATTATTATTGCTGTAATTATAAACTGTATTGACTAATTCCTATTCCATGGCACCTGTTCAAACAACAAATTCCCCTTTTTATGAAATCTACCAATATTGCAGCCCGGATCATTTCAATACTTATTAGTATGGCAGCTACTGTATCTCTTTTTTCTTCGTGTGACCGGGCAGCCTCTTATCCCGGATACCTTCTCGTCGAAAAGAAATTTGTCAGGGAGGTGAATGCCGATTGCTACCTCTTCGAGCATATGAAAAGCGGCGCCCGTATACTTAAAATTGCAGCGGATGACCCAAACAAAACTTTCAGCATTGCTTTCCGGACCATTCCCGAATCGGATGCAGGAACCCCGCATATCATGGAGCATGCCGTACTGAACGGCTCCGCCAATTTCCCGGTAAAAAGCCCCTTTGACGTATTGTCGAAGGGATCGCTGAATACCTTCCTCAATGCCATGACCTCAGATGATTATACGGTTTACCCCGTAGCCAGCATGAACCACGCGGATTACTTCAACCTGATGCATGTTTATCTCGACGCTGTTTTTAATCCGTTAATATACAGTGATAAACGTATTTTTATGCAAGAGGGCTGGCATTATGAGCTCTCACAAAAGAACGAACCGGTGGAGTACAAAGGAGTGGTATACAATGAAATGAAGGGGGCATTTTCCAATCCGGAACGGGAAATGTGGTACCGGATCCAACAAAACCTTTTTCCGGAGAATGGCTACCGGTTTTCATCAGGAGGTTATCCGGAAGCCATCCCCACACTCACTTACGAGGAATTTATCAGGTTTCACCGGAAGAATTACCATCCCTCGAACGCGTATATTTTCCTGTATGGAGATGCAGATCTTCAGGAAGAACTGGCTTTTATCGACAAGGAATATTTGTCCAAATATGAGAAAAGCGAACCGCCGGGTATGCCCCCTGCAAACGCACCTTTTAAGGCTGTGAAAGAGGTGTTGGCCTCCTATTCGGTAATAGAGGGTGCTCCTACCGGGCATCAGACTTACCTGACCATGAGTTGGGTAATAGGCTCCGGGGCCGATCCGGCCACCGTTATGGCATTGGATGTGCTGGCGGACGTATTGGTAAACCAGGAGTCTGCTCCATTGAGGAAAGCCTTCCAGGAAGCCGGTATCGGAAATGATGTTTTCGCATACAGTCAGAATATGCATCAGAACCTGTTTTCCATTGTGGTGAAAAATGCAAATCCCGCAGATAAAGACAGCTTCAGGAACGTTATCTGGAAAACGCTGGAGCAGGTAAGAAAAGACAAAATCGACCGGGAAATCCTGGAGGGATCGTTGAACAGGATGGAATTCAGGTTACGTGAAGGCAATGATGCCCAAAAAGGGATTACCTGTAACATGCGGAGTATAAACAACTGGATGTATGCCAATGATCCGTTTCCGCCCCTGGAGTACGAGCAACAGCTTTCTCTGGTGAAACAATCCCTGGTGAGCACTTATCTCGAGGATATCATGCAGAAAGAAATGATTGACAATCGCCATGGCCTGCTGCTGGTGATGGAACCTAAAGCCGGTTTGGAAAAAGATGCCAGTGACCGTATCACGGCAGAGCTGTCGGCCTACAAGAGCAAGCTGACCCCGGCCGGAATTGACTCGTTGGTGAAAACCACCAGCGACCTGATCGCGTTTCAGCAGAAGGAAGACAGTCCCGAAGCCATTGCCAGCATTCCCCTGCTAGAGCTCAGTGATATCAGCACCGGAAGCTGCGTGGTATGAACCCTCCGTACAAAAACTGGAAGGGGTTCAACAGCTTTATTTCAATGAATTCACCAACAAGGTGATTTACATGAATTTCCTATTTGACCTGCGCACCCTCCCTGAGGATAAGCTTCCCTATGCCGTGATCCTTTCGGATTTGCTGGGTAAGATGGATGCCGGGCCATACAGTTTTGAACAGCTGGATAAGAAATTGAATATCCACACCGGAGGATTCAGCAAAATGTTGAACTATTACCTGCCCGGGCAGGATGACAGTCAGTTGATGCCCCTGTTCAGGGTTCATATGAAAACAACCGTTGAAAAACTCGATACAGCTTTTCATTTACTGACCACAATCCTCTGCGATACCAGATTTAACAACAGTGAACGGCTGTATGAATTACTGAAAAGGCATCAGTCGCAGGTCGAAACCAGTGTCACCCAGAACGGATTTGGTGTGGCTGCCAACAGGCTTGAATCTTATTATTCCCGCCGCGGCGTATTTACAGATAAAACAAAAGGCCTGGATTACTACTGGTTTATCACCCAACTTACCAGGAACTTCAGCACGGATAGCAGTAAAGTGATCGCTGACCTGAAAGAGGTGTATCACCTTCTGTTCACGAGAAATAACCTGTTGGCTGCAACAACCTGCAGCGAACAGGACTCAAAACCTATTCGGAATCCTTCGGAACCTTTGTGGCTGCTTTGCCTTCGGGAACAGCCGTACAGCAAACCTGGAACCTTACGCCGGTCATCAGGAATGAGGGAATCCTTTCAGCAAACAAAGTTCAATATGTGCTCCAGGGTTATGATTACAGGAAGTTGGGCCTGAACTGGAACGGAAAATGGAATGTGCTGAGCCAGGTCATGTCAACCGACTGGTTGCAGACACAGATCCGGGTAATCGGTGGAGCTTACGGCGGCTGGTCAGCCCTTGGCAGAAACGGGACAGCCTATCTGGCCTCCTATCGGGATCCGAATCTGAAGGAAACGCTTGATAATTTCAGGAAAACAGTGGACTACCTCAGTAGCTTTGAAGCTGACTCCACGGCAATGACCCGCTATATTATCGGTACCGTTTCGAACCTGGATTATCCTCTTACGCCTTCACAAAAGGGAGATATGGCTTTTAAATGGTTCCTCGAGCAGACCACAAAACAGCAACTTCAGCAGGAAAGAGACGCGGTGCTGACGACAACGGCCGCCGATATCAGGGGCTTGAGCGATGATATGGCCAAAATACTCGACCAGAAAACCTATTGTGTTTACGGCAATGAGGAAAAGCTGAAATCCAACAAGGCTTTGTTTAAAAAGCTGATCGTCCTGCAGCAATGATCCGGGGCTTGCAGGAGCGCTAGAGCCGGCTGCCGAAAACACATTCGAATATTTTGCCCATGGCCTCGGGTGTTTGGGTAAAGTTGTCAATCTTGCCATAATTCCCGTTTACTGCCCAGGAAATGGATGTTTTCTGCCGGGGAAAATAAAACATGACTGCATAGTAACCAATAGCATCACCACTGTGCATATAGGCCTCTCCATAAGGAGTCTCCATGCGGAAAATTCCCAAACCGTAATGTGTATTGTAATAGTCGGAAGTCTGGCCAATGGGAGTTTGCCAGTTCATCATTTCGTTTAAGGATTCATGGGATAATATGTTGCCTGCAAATAGTTCATTCATGAAATTGCCCAGATCATAAGCATTGGAAATTAACCCTCCGTCTGCTGTATAATAATCCCAACCGCTGTAATAAGTTGCATTGATTAAATTCATGTTACTGTAAAAATCAACGTAACCTCTGATGATGCCATCAGGAACAGGATCTTTCGCGGCACAACTTGTAGAATTAAGGTTATATACCTTAAATATCCTCTCTTCAAAAACTTCGTAAAACGGTTTTTGTTCTATCTCTTCTATAATTTTACCCAGCAGAATGTAATTGGTGTTGGAATACATAACATCGGTACCCGGTGCGAAGTTGGCTTTTTTATTTCTGGCATAGGAAAGAAGTTCCTCGGGTTGCCATACTTTTGTTAAATCGTTTATGGAGGCAGTTTGAAATTTCAGATTAACAATATAGTTATAGATACCACTCGAATGTTGCAGCAGTTGTCTGATCGTTGAGTTACTGGCATTTTCAATGTCAGCAAGATATTCTGAAGACAGGTAGACCGTGATCTTATCATCCAGATCAAGCTTATTTTCCTCCTGAAGCAGGAGAATGGTTACGGCTGTAAACGTTTTGATCGTACTGCCCACCCTGGTAATATGGCAGGGCAGAAGGTCAATGTTATTCGCAATATCGGCCTTCCCTGATGCGCCTGACCATGTACTATGGACTGTATCGGAAATTGTCAGCATGATTCCAGGCACACCTGAACGGATTATTTCATTCAACAAGTTCTGGTATTTCTGATGGTTTGGATTGGTTGCACTTTCCTCTTGCTGCGCATTGTTGCAGGAATAAAATTCCGGTTCAAAATGTTCATCTTTCGTGCATGCCAAAAAAAGAAACAACACTGATACCGATAGGATCATTTTCATTGCTTGGTTACTTTAAATGGGTAAAATACCGAACCGATGTGCAGATTGGTATGCGTCATAACCGGAATAAAACCAGGGGAATACGGATATTCGACCCAGGCCTGATACATCAGGAAGATTTCTGCTGACTGTATATGAGAAGGATTCAACCTATATCCCAGTCCAAGTGAAAACGAAGGCATCAACCTCGAATTTCCCTTATCAGCACTACTTTTGTAAATTCCATTTTCAAATTGAAATTCCTGTTGGGTAGTGAAGGAATGCAAATAGCCAATGCCCAAGGCACTCTTTATGTTCAGCCCGAAATCGAATTTATAATCATAGCAAAGTTCAAACGCTATAAAAACAGCCTGATACAAGTAGTTGTGAAAAAGGTATCCAACGGATACGGAAGGATAAAGCCGGAAATGTTTGTTTTCTTTCCAGGTCAGTTCTGTTCCTGCTTGGATACCAGGGTGTACCGGTGTTGTGAACACCCGTGTAAAAGGGATGCTGGTTGATTCATTGAATACCGAAATTTTAACAGGCAATGAAGTTTGTGAATAAATGCTAATTATTCCCAACAAGGACATTGTCAGGAAGAGAAAAACCATACGAAGATTCATAATATGGATTTTATTGGCAATAATACAATCCTGCAAAATTCTACCAACAGCTTAATCGGCCTTTTTTGCCGAACTGGGCAAAAACTAAACTGAAACGGACAGTTTATCCCTGGTTAAGCCATTTGATAAATTGTGAGGCTCTGGTTTTGGATACATAAACATGTTCCCCCGGTTCAGGTAGAACTTCAATTTCCAGCTTTCTTGTATCAGTATGGGAATATGACAGGATGTTGTTTCTGTTGATCACAATTTGCCGGTTGAGTTGGAAAAAACGTGACGGGTTAAGGGTTTTTACGATTTTATCAATTGAACTGTTCATGATATATCTTTTATTATCGGTTGTGACCAGAAAGGTAGATTTTTCCAAAATAATAAAATAAGCTACTTTTTCTTCATGAATAGGCAATGTCCTGGTGCCACTGTTGACGATAAAACCTTTTTTGTAATCTTTTGATTCTATGAAGGATATTTTATCTTTTTGCAGTTCGATGACCCCTTTAAGTTCCAGATGATGTCGACGATAATATATGATGGAGTAAAGCAATTGCAGTAGAATACAAAATATACCAACAACAGGCAGCTCCAGATAAAAAACAGAGCTTTCATGCAAGGGAATTTCCAGAATAAATTTCAGATACAATACCTCCAAACCAATAATGCATGCCATTGGAAGAATCTGCCCATAGATTAACTGATGAATAATTCGACCTTGCAGCTGCAATTCCCAATCGAATTTTTGTTCGACTTTATAAAAAAACCACCGGTAATAAATGCCAAGCCCATAAACACACAATAATGCCAGCAGCAAATCAGTATAATAGCTTGGTATTTTAAGCAGTTCTCTAAGAGTATTGTCATTCCCGATATGAACGCTGAGCAGGGCAATTATTGGGTATATGAACAGGAAGATCCATCTGTCATTCACCCGGAAAGAATTATGCCGTGTTGTATTTAATGCGGTATTTTTCAAGGGTAATTGCAGTAATACTTGTATCCGAATACTAAAAATGCTTCTTTTCTATCCGCGCATGCACTTTCAGGTATTCTCCCAAGGCGGCTGAACCATACCATTCAAACAATTCCGGTTCAAGGACTTTTGCTTTTATGAAAGGATCGGAATTTAATAAAGTACTGGCTTCTTCAAAGGTTCTTACATTCAGGATGAAGATACCACGGTAGGATTTTTCATTCTGGCTAAAGGGTCCTGCTACAATAAGTTTTCCCAAATTTGCCAGCTGAACGATGTTTTCCATATGACCGGTAAAAAGACTATCCAGTTTTGCCTCATCTTTAATTTCAGCGGGACCAGTTTTTAGCATCACCAGGATGTAGGATTTCATTCCGTAATCGTCCGATCCGAGTGACTTTGCCAATACCGAATCATATAGGGGACTTTCGGACTGGGAAAATAAATCCCAACTGGTCAGAAGCAAGCAGAGACTTATAATAACTATTTTCATGACAGTATTTTTAATCGAAATTAACAATTATCCTGACGGAAAACACACCAATGATCATCATCCCAACTCCATTCGGGTAGGTATTATAATAAATCTGGTGATGTATTAACATTTTAAAGACTTAATACAATATTGATATTAAATAGGGTATAAGCTTTCTATGTTCTTGAGGTTTGATTTAAAGTTATCTGTTTTAGCCACGGAGTACTTATTAAAGCTAACATGATCCTTGCACAAAATTGTATGTACCAGCAAGACATTCGAAATTCTAATGCATCAGCAGGAGTTTAAGGAACAGAATTTCAAGTTTTCAACAACTATCCCTTCCTGTAAAGCATACTTAAAAATGAATTAAAATAACTTTGCACTTTACAACTGCTGAAGATCCTCATGACAGAATACAAACTGGATATTACCGTATTCCTCGCTAAAAGCCTGACCTTGCCGGTGATTGATGTTCGCTCGCCGACAGAATTCGGGCACGGTCATATACCGGGTGCTGTTAACATGCCTCTGTTTACCAACGAAGAGCGGTCCATCGTGGGAACGCTTTATTTGCAGAAAGGATCTTCCGAAGCCATGATGAAAGGACTGGAACTCATCGGGCCAAAAATGAAGGAATTTGCTGCCCTGGCCATGAGAATAGCGCCTGAAAAGGAAGCTCTCCTGCATTGCTGGCGCGGAGGAATGCGCAGCAACAGCATGGCCTGGTTGATGAATACCATCGGGATCAGGACCAGTACTTTGGAAGGAGGATATAAAAGCTTTCGTCGCTATGTACTGGAATTTTTTGAAAAGCCGTTCAGACTTATTGTGATTGGCGGTATGACCGGGTCAGGCAAAACTGACGTCCTTGAAGCGCTTGAAATGAAAGGAAAGCAGGTAATTCATCTCGAACGGCTTGCCAGGCACAAAGGATCGGTATTTGGAGGAGCCGGTATGCCGGAACAACCTTCCAATGAACAGTTTGAAAACGATCTGTTCGCCTGCCTGAGGTCGCTGGATGCCTCGCAGCCTGTGTATATTGAGGATGAAAGCCTATCCATCGGAAAGGTATTTATTCCACAGCCTTTTTACACACAGATGTCATCAGCCTGCAGGCTTAACCTCATTGTTCCCATGGACAGAAGAGTGAAAACCCTGACCGCAGCCTATGCGGGAGGCGATAGTGAATTGCTGGTTGCCGGGGTAAAACGAATTGAAAAACGGTTGGGGAGAGAAAACACGGCCAGGGTCATTGAATGCATTCGTCAAGGAGAAATGGAAACGGCGGTGGAAATGGTTTTAAGGTATTATGATAAGGTTTATGCCAGGAGCATGGCCAGACATGGTCAAAAGGAGGTCATCGAGGTCATCGTCGGCAATGAAGAGGTAAATGATATAGCCAATGAAATTATGAATTTAACGAATAATCTTTAGTCCCTATGATGCCATCTGAAATAAAACTGACGCAATTCAGTCCGGGAGCCGGCTGTGGCTGCAAAATTTCTCCGGCTGACCTTCGTGAGATCATCAAAAGAGTACCGGATAAGGAATTGTTTGAAGGATTGATGGTGGGTTGTGAATCACGGGACGATGCGGCGGTTTTTGACCTTGGTGATGGATTTGCTGTGATCAGTACAGTAGATTTTTTTACTCCCATTGTGGATGATCCCTGGGACTTTGGAAGGATTGCAGCTGCCAATGCCATCAGTGATATTTATGCCATGGGGGGCAAACCCCTGATGGCCATTTCAATCCTGGGTTGGCCGCTTTCAAAATTACCGGCCGGCATGGCAGCCCGTGTCATTGAAGGTGCCGCAGAAGTATGCAAATCAGCCGGCATCCCTTTGGCCGGCGGACACAGCATTGATATTTCGGATCCGGTGTTTGGGCTTTCGGTAACGGGTTTGGCAAAGAAGGAGAATATCAAGCAAAACAATACTGCTTTACCGGAATGCAGGTTGTTTCTTAGCAAACCTGTTGGTATTGGCATCCTCAGCACCGCCTCAAAAAAAGGTGTGCTCGATGATCAGGATTACCGGAATGCGCTTGCCTGGATGACCATGCTCAATGACGCCGGAACTGAATTGGGAACTATGAAAAGTGTAAGGGCCATGACAGATGTTACAGGTTTTGGTCTGCTGGGCCACCTGCTCGAGATTTGTGAAGGAAGCGGTCTGGGTGCCCGCCTCCAATTTGATGCCATACCAAAACTGGACAATCTTCAATACTATATTGAAAAGCATTGCATTCCCGGGGGAACATACCGAAACTGGAAAAGTTATGGCAATAAAATAGGGGAAATTACGGAATATCAGAAAATGATTCTGGCAGATCCGCAAACCAGCGGTGGATTGCTGATTGCGGTGGACCCGGAATCAGATGTATTTGATGGGTATGCCAAAACAAATGGCTTTGTGCAGATTGGAGTTTTAACAGCAGGAACAGGGGAGGAACTGATCTTTATTGAATGATAAATTGGATATTCACCCAATAAAATGCTATCTTTGATTATCGCTGGTCCTATTGCTAAAATCCTGGATATGAAATTGTACAGGCTTTTTTTTCATAGGCTTTTATTTCTGGGCATTGCTTTCACCCTGTGGGGTTGCCTCGAATACCACATCACTACGCAGATAATGCCAGATGGCCGGATACTTCGTACGGTGACTGTTAAAGGCGATTCCGCGAATATTTTCAAGGGATCTTTTCTGGTTCCCGCCGATTCAACATGGACCATATCCACCCATCTGGAATCGCGAAGTGAAAAGGATGTTCAGGAAGTAAAGGTCTATGTGTACGAAGCCAGAAAGGAATTTAAGGATTTCCATGAACTGAACCGGGAATTTTTTCATGATTCAGTTTTTGCGGACCACATTGCCATCCGGGTATCACTGGAAAAAAAATTCAATTGGTTTTACTATCACTACCTCTACACAGAAACCTACGGCCGGTTATTTCCTTTCAGATCGGAGCCGATTAGCAATTACCTGAATGATGCGGAACTCCGTATTCACCTGGCGGATGAGAAAGATATCTATTATTCTCCGGAACTGGACAGTATCCTTTTTATTGAAGATTCATTGAATTTGCCCGTATTGGGTAAAACGGACAGTTTGAGGTATAAAGCGTTACGCGATACCATTGAACAGAAATTCGAATCGTGGCAGAAAATAAACATCTACAATGACTTCTATCACGTACTCACTGCCGCCTTGAAAAATCTTGGACATACCTCCGATACCGTGGCTAAAGAAGTTTGTTTTACCATTGGCTCGACCAGGAAAAAACCTTTGAAACAGGGATTGAAAACGACGACGCCTTTCTGAATGCTGCTTCCGAATACTTCAAGGTGCGTCCCCTGAAATTGCATGCCGCCAATCCCACGGGTTTTGAAAGTTTTAACAAGAAATTCAGGATTGCTGCCTATTCTCTGGAAACCTATACCAGTCGCGTGCTGATGCCAGGTATGATCATCCATACAAATGCCGGGAAGACGGATGTCAATGTGGCCAGCTGGACCTTCAAAATTGATAACTTCTATGCGGCAGATTATACCATGGTGGTGGAATCGAGAATGGTCAACCGTTGGTTCGTCACCGGTGCCGGAGTGGTATTGTTCCTGCTGATTGCGTTATTGCTCCTGCGACTGTTCAAAAAATAAAATCCCGGCGAAGAATGACCCTGCACCGGGATTGGATGGTTTTATTCCACTGCAATTGACCGTGCAGGCTTGTTGACAAAGGCTTCTTTTTTTGGTAGATGAAGGATCAGGAGGCCGTTTTCATACTTTGCCGCAATATTTTCAGTATCAATCCTGTTTCCTATCCTAAAAGTACGGGAAGTTCCGGAATAATCGAATTCCTGTCGGGTATACAACTCATTGCTTTCGGTTTCGCCCTGTTTTTCAACACGAACGGTCAGATTTCCATTGTCGTGGTGTATGTTGATGTTCTTTTTATCCACACCGGGCATTGCCATTTCAATGAGATACTCCTTGTCGGTTTCTGAAATGTTCGAAGCAGGAACGCTTTCCCGATTGCATCCGCATGGGCCACCGGCCTGAATATGGCGGAGGAGCTGCTCGTATGCATTGTTGCTGTATTCATCGCGGTAAGCGGATTGAACCGGATTGTAAAATCTGATGGTTGTCATATTGTTTGTATTTATTGGTTTATAAAATAAATGGCTGGAAGGGAAATTTCAATATTGGTGCCAAAAGAAGAACAATGACAAAATGGCATTTTCTAACCATTTATCATGTCATTTAGGCGGAGAATGATCATGGCTAACGACGGACGGGTAACAGGTGAAACCACGCTGTGCTCCTTCCACCTTACTGCATACTCCCTGCTGTCTTTTTCAATACTTCCAAAGCCTGTGGACCCTCATTGAAAAGCAGGTCGATAATACTCAGATTGGCAATAAAACCATACCGGTCCTGAAACACCTGCTGATAGGGAATGGGATTGAAGTCGCGGTCAGGCTTTGCCAGCCGGTCCTTGGGATGGATAATCTGCCGAAAATCGATGCGGTTATCCGGAATCTTTTCCCAGGTTTCTGTAGCTAACGGTTCTTGCTGAATGCCCAAAAGTTTTAGCACAGTTTTAAGAAGAAGGAGATTCCAGTCAAACAATAACCGGGTTTCTTCGGCATAGAAGTCTTTGAAGTCATCGATATAATACTCATAAAATGCCGAAAGCCTGTAGGCTGATTCAATAGATTTCAGATGAATCTTCTGCCAGTTGGATTGGTAGTCGATCTCCACCCTGGATATCGGTGTTTTTTCAGCATGGTTTTTAATAACGGGGATTACCAGGCATTGTCTGCCATTTGCCCCATAAATATAGCAACGGTTTCGAAAGGATTGTTTCTGGTAGCTCTCCTGTTTTTCGATAAATACCTTTTCAAATATCAGGAACTTACTGCAGTATTGGGCGGAAGGCAGGTAAGCTGTGGATAGAAGACAGGAGTCAAACCGGATCATTATTCATTTAAGCTTGCTGCAGAAAAGACCTACAACTTATTAATCATGCTCGCCAGAAATCCCGCACCAAAACCATTGTCGATATTTACTACGCAGGTGCCGCTGGCACAACTGGTTAGCATACCGAGTAAGGCGGAAAGGCCTCCGAAATTGGCTCCATAGCCTACACTGGTGGGAACAGCTATTACCGGTTTATCCACCAGTCCGCCAACAATGCTCGGCAGGGCCCCTTCCATACCGGCAACCACAACACTTACCCTGGCTTGTCTGACGATTTCCAGCTTATTGTATAACCTGTGAATTCCTGCCACACCCACGTCAACAACGCGCTCGACACGGTTACCAAATATTTCGGCGGTCACGGCAGCTTCTTCTGCCACAGGCAGGTCTGATGTGCCTGCTGTGATAACGGCAATATAGGTGGGAGGCGGCTGTATATCCTTCTTCCGGATGGCAATGGTCCTGGCAGTGATGTTGTAAACGGCATCGGGACAAATTTCCCTGACTTTTTCAAACATTTCCGCAGTGACCCTTGTAGCTAAAATGTTATTATCACGGGAAAGCATAAATTGAACAATTCCTGCCACCTGTTCCGGCGTTTTTCCCTGTCCGAAAATGACCTCCGGATAACCGGTACGAAGTTCCCGGTGTGTATCGATGGTAGCATAACCCAGGTCCTTGGAAGTGAAATCCTTCAACTGTTCGAGTGCGTCATGGATATCCACTGTGCCATTTTTTACGCCGGCCAGCAACTTGCTCAAATAGTCATGATTCATGGTGCAGATTGTGTAAGATTTTTATCAAAACTCCCGGTCCGATAGCCCTCCAGATCCACAGTAATGTATTCATATCCCAGGTTGCGGAGGTGTGAAACCACCTTGCTGACAGTCTCGGAGTTCACGAATGCTGAAATACTGTCCCGATCAAGTTCGATCCGGGCAAGGGATCCGTGATGACGAACCCTGGATGCCCCATAACCCAGGCAGGCCAGGTATCGCTCAGCTTTTTCGATCCGTTCCAGCTCCTCTGTTTTGATCTCATAATGGTAGGGCAAGCGCGTCAGCAAACAGGCATAGGATGGTTTTCCCGCAGTGGGCAGGGCGAGGTTTCCGGAAAAATCCCTTACCTCTTCTTTGGTAATTCCGTTCTCGAGCAACGGACTTCTGATTCCCAATTCCTGCAGGGCTGCCAGACCGGGCCTGTATATCCCGGAATCATCGGCATTGGTCCCGTCAAGAACTATGCTGATTCCTTCCTGCTGTGCTTCTTTCTTCAGCAGGGAGAATAAATGCTTTTTACACAGGTAGCAACGGTTTTCCGGATTGTTCATGATTTCAGGCAATATTCCGGTATGCACAACCTTGTGCCTGATGCCATTTTTTTTACAGAAATCAACTGCCTCTTCTACCTCCCATAGCGGGATATAGGGTGTTTTAATGGTGTACGCAATAACCTTCTCCCCGAGTACTTTTTGGGCGACGGCTAAAACAAAGGTGCTGTCAACACCTCCGGAAAAAGCGACCACGGCATGCTGAAGCCTGCCAAACCAGTGCAACAGCATGTCATATTTTTCAGGATTTTTCATGGCTGCCTGTCTTTTTCCCCAGAACTTTCTCCACTTCGCGATACACCTGATTGATTGGAATTCCCTGTGAACGGGCAATTTTTATGCAATCCTCATATTCAGGTTTCGATTTGATGCATACTCCCTGATAAAAGGCCGATTTTACGTGTACTTCCCCAAACCGTGTGTCAATTTTTTCGATTTTCCTTTCCAACATGGTTTTGTCTATGGCATATTTTCGGACACCAATGGTTGAAGTTTCCCGGAACAATACTTCATTCACGCGGCTTTCGGCCTCGGGATTGCATAAAATCGACAGCTTGACCGCAGGTCTTGATTTCTTCATGATGATGGGCGTAATAAATACATCTTTCGCCCCGGCAGAAAACAAGGAATCAATGATGTAATCATAAAATTCGGGGTTCATATCATCAATGTTGCATTCAATGATAAAGGACGGCACTGTTTCCGTCTCGTTATCCCTGGCAGTCTCGCATAAGAATATCCGCAACACATTGGGCAGGCTTAAATCTTTGGTTCCGATCCCGTATCCGGTCTTCAGAATGGTATAGTCGAATTTATCGGTGAAACTGTTTACACAGGTTGCCAGTATGGCTGCTCCGGTAGGCGTAGTGGCTTCATAATCAACAGTCCCCTTGCGAACCGGTATATTTTTTATGATCTCGGCTGTAGCAGGCGCCGGTACGGGATAAATGCCATGGGCGCACCGGACCGATCCGCCACCCAGTTCTATGGTGGAACATTCTACTGCATCGGGTGACAGCTTGTTCAAACAAATGGCTGCTCCTACAATATCCACAATGGAATCGATAGCTCCTACCTCATGAAAATGCACCTCATCAACCGGCTTGTTATGAACTTTTGCCTCGGCCCCGGCCAGTTTGGTAAAGATGGCTATGCTCAAGTCCTTCACATTTTCATCCAGCGTACTCGCGAGAATCATCTGTTTTATTTCGCGGAATGAATGGTGCTCATGTTGGTGATGTCCCTGGCCATGCTCATGATGATGGTCCTGAAGGTGCAAGTGCTGATGATGTTCATCGATGATCACCTGTACCCTGGTGCCTGATATGCCTTTTCTGATATCCTTTTCCACTTTTAAAGCATAGCCGTGTACAGGCAGTTTTGCAAGCTCTTTTTGCAGATAATCAGCCTCAATACCCAGATCTATCATGGCACCCAGATTCATATCTCCGGAAATGCCTGCAAAACAATCATAATACAACACCTTCATGCGATCCTTTTCTATTAAATGCAAGCGTGAAATTATTAATATTTTTTCATATGTCCTTTAAAGGAGCATAATTCAGAACTTTAAATACCTGTTGCCTGTAATTTCTGCCGATCGGTAATTCATTCCCTGCAATCTCCACGGTACTGGCCGTGAAACCTGTAATTTTCTTAATGGAAACAATAAACGACCTGTGAATTCTTAAAAATTCATTTTCCGGAAGCATTTCCTCAAATGCAGTAAGGGTATGCTTGGCCGTGATATTGCCAGTTGGAGTATGGATGGTGATGTAATCTTTTAAACTGTCGGTGTAAAGAATGTCACTGAGCAGAATTTTATGGATTTTCTTATTGACTTTCACATAAATAAATCCTTCCGAAGGCGTTTCGGGATGTTTAAAGGCAATGGTGCCGGTCTCATGCGGAGGATGAAGCAACTTATTCACGGCCTTGAAAAAGCGCTCAAAGGATACCGGCTTTACCAGGTAGTCTAAAACGTCCAGTTCATAGCCTTCCAGGGCATAATCGCGGTAAGCTGTTGTAAGTATTACCCTGGGCGGATTTTTTATGTTTCTCAGAAAGTCGGTTCCCTTCATGCCGGGCATCTGGATATCCAGGAAAAGCAAATCAATCTTTTTTCGGTTTAACCATTCAAAAGCTTCAAAAGCATTCTGGCAGCATACCGTTACTTCGAGCATTTCAATTTTTTCAATATGCGATTTGAGTACCTCGATGGCCAGAGGTTCATCATCAACGATCATGCATTTTATTTTCATGCATTCAACTATTTGCCGACCAATTTAAACGAAAACTGACCTCAAATATACCGTCATTTTTTTTAACCTGCAGGTTGTATCGGTCTTTGTATAGAATATCCAACCTTCTTTGCACATTTTTAAGTCCGATGCCTTCTGAAAAGCTTTCCTGGGACTGTTCGCCAAATGAATTCACTACCTGTAAATTAAGAGCGTCATCAGTGATCTGAAGGTCAATTCGGATAAAGGGATTTTCAACATTATTGCTGACGCCATGTTTGAAACTGTTTTCCACAAATGGCAATAACAACAGTGGCGCCAGATACTTGTTTTCCGGATCTCCCTGCAACTTAAAACTAAGGTTCAAACGATTTCCATATCTTATCTTTTCAAGCTCCAGATATGCCTTCAGCAGGTCAATTTCCTCGGTAAGTTTAACCTCCTTTTCATTACTGTGGTACAGCATGTAGTTGAGCATTTCGGAGAGCCTGATCACCACATCAGGGGCTTTGTCCGATTTTATTAAAGTAAGGGCGTACAGGTTATTCAGGGTGTTAAACAGAAAATGAGGATGGATCTGCGATTTCAGGAATTTTAATTCGGCTTCCAGTTTATCTTTCTCCATTTCACGGGTAATTTGCTGATCCACATACCATCGTTTGGTGATTACAATTAAAGCGGCAATGGCGGGGATCTCATAATTGCCGATAATGAGACGGAAGATTTTGGAAATACTGAACAGGGGATAATTGGGTTCATAAATACAGCCGTCACAGTAAACAAAATAGTTCAGAACAGCCCACAATGCAAGACCAAACAATACCGCATGCACGATGGCAAGTACGGAAAAGGCCAGATATCTTTTGCCCAGCAGGAAAACCGGAATCAGGTAGTAAATAAAAGCGTAGGTTCCTGCAATTCTCACAGGCAGCAAATACAAATTACTGATGAATTCCTGCCGGTAATTTTCGGCATAGCTTCCATAGGTGACAGAATAAAAAAGATAGCACAACAACCAAAACAGGATATGCCACACGATCCTGTTCCGAAAAATTATTCCGGGGGGATTCTTCATGAATACGGTATTGTTTATTCGATCAAAAGTAAAGTTAAAAAGCAAAAGGAAATAAAATCATCGACGCAGGATTAAATTCAGATGAAAAACATCCACTATCAGAAGTCCATGAGCAGAATCCAGTCATTTGGTCAGGCGGCACTGCCATCAGCACCATTCAATCTGACCGGTCCGGTTATCATTTGGCTTATTTAGATCATTTCCAAATTTCCTCAAACCTATGATAGTCTTATACAAAATGGATATTTTTGGCATCAGTTGAATTGTAATATAGCAAAATCAATAATATCTATAACCATGAAAAGAAGAGATTTCCTCCGAAATTCGGTAGGATTCGGAGTTCTGTCGGGAGCCGCACTTTCAATGGGTAAGTTCAGTGAAATCATTGCCGCGGAAAACGGCGCTTTGCAGCTGCCCTATGACCTGGTGGCTGTAAAAGGCGGTGAGGCAGCTGAGATGTTTGACAAGGGGATAGCCTCTCTTGGCGGCATGAAAATGTTTGTCAAGCCAAACCAGACTGTTGTAGTAAAGCCCAATATCGGTTGGGATGCTGCTCCTGAGCGGGCTGCCAATACCAATCCTTTGCTGGTTGCCCGCATCATTGAGCAGTGCAAAATGGCAGGGGCCAAGAGTGTATACGTTTTCGACAACACCTGCAGCGAATGGACCCGGTGCTATAAGAACAGCGGTATTGAAGCTGCTGTTAAGAAAGCTGGTGGTATCATGGTAACAGGCAGCAGCGAAAAATACTATCAATCTGTGGACATCAAGGGCGGCAGAAGCCTTAAAAATGCCAAAGTCCATGAATTGATCCTGGAATCTGATGTATTTATCAATGTTCCTACCCTGAAAAGTCATGGGGGATCCACACTTTCCATAGCCATGAAAAATTTGATGGGAGTAGTATGGGACAGGGAATACTGGCACAGTCATGACCTGCACCAGTGCATCGCCGATTTTCCGACTTTCCGCAAACCTGACCTGAATATTGTGGACGCATACCGGGTATTGAAACGCAATGGCCCGCGCGGTGTATCGGTTGCCGACGTGGCCACGATGAAATACCAGTTAATCGGCAAGGATATTGTTGCTATTGATGCGGCTTCCACAAAGGTATTCGGACTTGATCCGAAACAGGTGAAACATATTGGTCTTGCCGAACAGCTTGGCGTTGGCAAAACCAATATCGATGCCATGAAGGTGAACAGAATTACCATGGGGGCATGAGTCAGAAGCATCTCAAAGTTTCAAGGGTCGTCATCTCCATCATCTTCCTTGTGTTCACTGCAGCACTTTTTGTTGATTTCAGAGAAATGATACCCACTGTATGGGCTGACCGGGTTTTGTTTTTACAGTTCGTTCCTTCAGTAATCCGGTTTTTTACACTGCCGGCCATTGTGGCTGGTGGATTTATACTGATCCTGATCCTGACTGCCTTATTTGGCAGGGTGTATTGTTCAACCATATGTCCTTTGGGGATCCTGCAGGACGTTTTCTCCTGGATATCCAGGAATACCGGTCTGATTAAACGCTATAAATTCAAAAAGGCGCTTGATTATCTGAGATATCCGATTCTTGGATTGACCATGGTATTCCTGCTCTTTGGAAGTATTTTCTTGCTTAACCTGTTGGATCCTTACAGCAGTTTCGGACGCATCTTTTCCGATGTAATCCGTCCCGGGATTGTGGTAGCCAACAATACGCTGGCAGGATGGCTGGAGCAGTTCGACATATACTTTCTGTTCCGTTTGAACCTTGCCCTGATTACCTGGCGTGCCGTTCTGATTCCTGTGGTTACGCTGGTCCTGATCGTCTGGTTGTCGCTGATGTATGGACGGCTCTATTGCAATACCATCTGCCCGGTAGGTACGGTGCTTGGACTTTTATCGAGAGTATCCCTGTTCAGGATCCATATGGATGCTTCTACCTGCACCAAATGCGGCAAATGCTCCTTTGCCTGCAAATCCAATTGCATCAGTGTTAAAAACCTGCAGGTGGATACCTCCCGTTGTGTGGCCTGTTATAATTGCATCTCGGTATGTCCGGAAAAAAGTATACAATACGAGCGTCTGCCTGTTCATTACAGGAAACCTCCGGATAAAGTCATTGACTCGTCAAAGCGTGATTTCATTGCCAGGACATTGCTTTATGGAGCTGCACTTGCAGGGTTTTCACGCAAGGGTCTGGGTCAGGATAACCAAAAAAAGCCTGCCGGACAGCGGCCAAACAAGGTAAACTATCCGGTAACCCCTCCCGGGTCATTAAGTCTGCAGCATTTCACCAACCGCTGTACAGCCTGTCATTTGTGTGTTACAGCCTGTCCGACCAGTGTATTGCAGCCTTCTTTTCTCGAGTATGGTTTTACCGGGATGGCTCAGCCCCATATGGATTATAGTGTGGAATACTGCAATTTTGAATGTACCACATGTGGCGAGGTATGTCCTACCGGCGCAATTCTGCCCTTGACCGTGGAGGATAAAAAGCTTACACAAACCGGCCAGGTACAGTTTATCATCGAAAAGTGCATTGTTTATGAAAAGAATACCGCCTGCGGATCATGCTCTGAACATTGTCCCACCCAGGCTGTCAAAATGGTTCATTACAAGGACAATTTGACTATTCCAGAGACACAGATTGACATTTGTATTGGCTGCGGTGCCTGCGAATTTGCCTGTCCGGTAAAACCCCATACTGCCATTTTTGTTGATGGGAACAAAATCCATCGGACTGCAAAAGCGCCGCTGATTGAGGAGATGGAGGTGGAGTCACAGGAGGAGTTCCCGTTCTGATGAACTAAATGAAGAGGCTGTACCGCGGATGCCGCTCTTCGGCTCGCTCAGGGTGACTCCATTGTCATGCCATACCGAGATGCACTTCATCTGGGTTAAAGCACAATAAAATGTGAATAAAATCGGCCAATGTTGCATAAAAGAATAAAAATCCTATTTTACCCTGCCTGTTTTATTAAAATTATTTGTAATATTGCGACCTGAATTTTAAAGGACAAACGACATTAAAATATAGAATCATGGATTTAATTAAAGTTGCTGAAAATCACTTTACCACCAGAAAAGAATATCCTGCTTTCAAAGCCGGTGATACGGTTACTGTCCATTATAAAATTGTTGAAGGTAATAAGGAAAGGATTCAGCAATACCGCGGTGTAGTGCTGCAGCGTCATGGTGCAGGTGCCACGGAAACTTTTACGGTTACGAAAAATGTCAGGCAACATCGGTGTTGAAAGAATTTTCCCCTTTACCTCGCCTTTTATTGATAAGATTGAACTCAACAAGCATGGTCGTGTTCGCAGGGCAAGGATTTATTACCTGCGCGGACTTACAGGAAAGAAGGCCAGAATTCAGGAAAAGAGGATGAAATTGGTGGAAGAAGCCATCGCACCGGAAAAAGCATAAAAAAAAGCGGGTTTACCCCGCTTTTTTTTGTCTGCATATATGCAGGTTAGATCACTGATTTAACAGCTTATCTCCCTGCTCTCTTGCAGCTTTCATGACCTCTTCAGCCTTCACGTCCGCTTCTTTAATGATCTTCTGTGCAGCAACCTCTCCTTCCTGCCGGATCTTTTTGGCACCTTCTTCAGCAAGTCTTTTTGAAATAGGATCTTTGGCTTTGGCCACCAGACTTTCCGCATTGGTATTGGCTTCTTTTCTTACAATATTTGCAGCATCAACAGCCTTCTGTCGAATCAGATCCGCCTGTTTCTGGGCTTCAGCCATTATTTTATCCACCTCAGCCTGAGCTGCTGCCCTGGCTTCTTCTTTCTTAAATCAATCTGCTCCTGGACCGCCTGTTTAACCTGCTCTTTAATGGCTTGTTTGGCTTCACCGGAATTTTCCTTCAGATCAAGGCCTATTTTGGGATCACTGAAGGTACCTTCCACTTTTACCCGAAAATTCAGATTTTCCAGAGGATCAATTTTAAGTCCTGCCCCGGCAGCCTTGCTCATGAGATTATCAATGGGCGCATTGGCGGCAGCACCCAATTCTGACCGGGGAATATTAATGCCAACAATATAATTCATACTTCTGATCAAGTCCCTGATCGCCACCGATCAGTAACGTGGCTTTCCCTACCTTGGTTTCAAATGGATTAACCATGAGTCGGCCATTACGGATATCAAAATCAACACCTATATTATTCAGGGTCATGTTGTCAAATGCATTGGTATTTAAGGCATCACCTATTTTGTCAAAAGTAGTTGAGCTTTTCAAACCGATCACATCGGAAAAGAAGTTGCCTTTTCCAACAATCGAATTTAGCAACGGCATCATATGTGTCATCCAGATAACTCGTATATTTCATCCCCAGTGATCACTTTTCCTATGGCTTTGCCTGCAATGGGGGCAAATTTCTGAAGCGTGCTGAATGATGTAAATGCAGCGGGGATATCAATGGCAGTGGCTTTAAAATCAAAATCCACCATCGGGGTTTTAATATCCCTGGTATTGTACTCGCCCGACAGCTCCATAGAACCGTTAAGCATGTTCATCTTCAGACCATCGAGCATTACACGGCTTTCCTTGATCAATAGGGTACCAATGGTGTTTTCTATCTCCAGTTTATCATAATACATTTTATCAATCCTTGAAACCAGCTTAAAATCGATATTCGCCGGCACTTCAAATACCGTCAGCGGCAAGGTATCGGTTTCCTCAACAGTTTCGGTACTTTCGGTCATAAATTCATTCAGATCAAGCACTCCTGAGGTAAAAATAAAATTTCCCTTAATGGTTTCATCTTTGAAAACATAGGGAATGAAGTCCTCCAATTTCCCTGACAAATGCAGATCACTTTTGCCCATGATGGCATCAAAGCTTTTCACTTCTACATATTTTGGTGAAAAAGCGAGGAACGATTCAGTGATACTGAGTTCACGGGGCAAATCGGGACTGCTGTAGGTAAATCCTTTGATCTCCATGGTGCCGTCGGCCTTGAACTTTTCATATTCTTCCTTTTCGATAATAGGACATAAAGCCCATGAAATCGAGCGTGGCTTTAATTTTTCCCTTGAGTATAGTGCTGTCAAGGGGGATAACGTCATTCACGGTAGCCAGGTCAAGGTCCATGTTCAGGTTTCCGTTGAGATGCATATCACTGATGGGGGTTTTAATATTCAGGGTCATATCGATGGGATTGCCCCCCAGATCCACATGGAACTTATTGATATCCACCGTGGAATTATCGTTTTGAACGCCATCAAAGAACAGGTTCACATCAATTCCTATATTCTCTGCTGATTTGGGAAGGTCGGGGTATTTGAACATGGCATTCTCCACCACCAGGGCAAGCGCAACATCGGGCATTACTTTTTCATTGTAGGTCCCTTTTACGCTTCCATCCAGCTTGAGTTTACCGGATGTTTTCACATCCTGGTAATCATTCATGTAAATGGCCGGTACGAGGGAAAGCAATGATTTGAAATCAGCCTTATCCAGACCAAATTTCAAATCAATAACAATATCTTCCTCATTGGGCATCCCCAAGTTGCCATCAAAGCGAAGCACCAGATCATTCAAGGCTATGGCATTTTCCCGAAGGGTGTACACGGAGTTTTTCAAGATCCGCATCAACATCCATTTGCAAAGTAAGCGCGGTATTCTTCAGGTATTTTATGCCGCCATACCATAACATTCAGAAATTTGGTATTTGAATTCATCGACAAGTGTTGTAAAATCCTGCGACAGGTCACCTTTCATCACAAAATTAAAATCATCCAGGCTGGCGCTTATTTTACTGCTGTCATCATCATAACGGATCAGCCCGTGGTTAACCTCAAAACGCTTCAGTTCAATTTTCAGATTTGTATCACTCGCAGTAGTATCTTCTTCTTCCTCACCGGTGTCTTTACAATGTCCCAGTTTACTTTTCCATCGGTCATTACCCAGGCATGAACACGGGGATAATCAATGGAAATGCGCTTGATCTTAATGTTTTCCATTTTGATGGCACTGATCAGATCGACCACCACGTCAACGGAACCCACACTGAACAGGGTATCTCCTTCGAATTCATTGATTCCGGCAATATAGAGATCCTTAATGCCCACCGATACGTTGGGAAAGGAACGGAACAAGCGATAAGGAAAGCTTATCAAAATCTGCTTTGGCATTCAGGCTGCTGTTGATCTGTTCTTTAGCGATCTTCATGACCTTTCCCTGAAAAAGGAAAGGAAGTGCAAAGATCAACAACAGGATAACCAGGATGGCGATTCCGGTAATTTTTAAAAACTTTCTCATGATTTTAATATTTGATTGATTGTTTCAATGTAACTCCTTAAGGCAAAGTTATCAAACTATTGATGAATCCATACCATTTAATGGCAAACGCAGGAAAACACCTTGAAAATAAAATATAACGGAATTCCTGCAAAGAAGTTATCTGCAACTATAGGGAATTCTTATTTTTAGAGGTCATAGTACGGAAAAGTCTTTTCCAGAAACCATTTTAATCCCTTACCTCATGAATCGCAAAGAATACATCAAAAAATCACTGCAGTTCGGATTATGTGCCGGAGCCCTCATCACACTTGATCGTTCTTCTTTGGCCGGGATAGCTGCTCCTCCTGATGCGGAAGACTGTACTTCGGTAAAGAACGAAAGAGATTTTGTGCAAAACTGGTTATCCGACCTGATGGAATCCATCGATCGGGAGTTGGATGAAGACACCCGGATCAAATTGATTGAAGGTTGTGGAAGGGCTTGTTTTAACCGTTATCAGTTCAAAAAAGACATTGCCATAAAAGGTAAAGGGGATGTTGATAAGCTTATTGAAGCCTATAAACAGAATTTCGAGGTTTGGCGCGAAGGTGACCTGGTGCATATCCGATATGGCGAGGTATCGCAAGGTTGCTACTGCCCTGCGGCCAAATACCGTCCGGCCAGGCCCAACGATCTTCATTGTGAATGCACGCGCACAACGCACCAGACTATTTTCGAAACTGCCCTTGAACGGCCGTTTAAAGTGGATGTTCTCGAAACCGTACGCAGGGGTGGTAAAACCTGTCATTTTCTCGTACATCTTTCCTGAAGACTTAGTTTTTTTAATATTTCCGATTGCGTGTTTTGAGGATTTTTATACGTTAATTGCTAATTTAGTAACAGCTTATTGTTTTAGCTTTACCTGAACTAGTAATTGGTATTGTTGTGTATAAAAACTCAAAACAGGCTTTATGGTTGTAGCTGTAGACCTAGGCGGAACAAATATCAGAGCCGGTCGTTTGGACCATGACCGGATCATTGTGCAGAAGGATACTCCGCTTCATGACAAAGATATTTTGCAGAAAACACTGGATCAGCTTATTGCGTTGATTGAATCGGTGATGGAAAGCGGTGTGACCGGTATTGGAATTGGCGTTCCATCGGTGGTTGATATTGAAGAAGGTATTGTATATGATGCCACCAACATTTCTTCCTGGAAGAAGGTGGAATTGAAGAGTATCCTCGAATCAAAATTCGGCATTCCGGTTAGGGTGAACAATGATGTAAACTGTTTCATTCTGGGAGAACACCGGTACGGCATTGCCAAAGGATTTAATTCGGTGGTTGGGTTGACCATGGGCACCGGACTGGGTGGTGGAATTATCGTGAACAATGCGTTATACGCCGGCCGTAATTGCGGTGCCGGTGAATTCGGACTGGTCCCCTATCTCGATGAGAACATTGAAGCGTATTGCAGCGGGGGCTTCTTTCAAAAGAAGTATAACAGCACTGCACTCGATGCTTTTCAAAAGGCTTCTGCAGGTGATCCGGCAGCACTGGCCAGTTGGAAAGAATTTGGCTTTCACATGGGCAATGCCATAAAAACAGTTGTGTATACTTATGACCCTGAAGCCATTGTTTTGGGGGGCTCCTTGGTGAAAGCCTACGATTTCTTTGCAGGTTCCATGAAAAATTCCATGCAGGATTTTGCTTTCCCTGAATCCATGAAAAAGCTTAAGATTTTTACTTCACAGAATAAAAATATTGCCCTGCTGGGGGCAGCATCCCTTATACCCTAACAATAAAAACCTCCCCAATGAGAACTACAATTGCATCGAATTTATTGGCTGGTATTCTTGCCATGCTTTTCATGATTTCCTGTTCAAGAACCAATCAGGTTATGACCGAGAAAATTCTGCTCAAAGAGAACTGGCGGGTGCAGCAATCCGAAAAGATTAATGCTGTTCCTGGCTCAGTCATTTCGGGAAGTGTTTTGAATACTTCCTCATGGTATCCGGCTTCTGTGCCTTCTACAATTATGGGAGTGCTTACTGCCAACGGTTTATACAAGGATATCTTTATGGGTGACAGTTTGAAAAACGTGGACCGTCAGCAATTTGAAAAATCGTGGTGGTATCGGACGGAATTCACCTTGCCAGAATTGAAGGAAGAGCAACACATCATGTTAAATTTCGATGGCATAAACTACTACGCCAATATCTGGCTCAACAGTACGCTGGTTGCTTCACGTGACAGTGTTTACGGTACATTCAGGAGATTTGAGTTCGATATAACCAAACTTGTCAAGGATTCGGTCAATATCCTGGCCATTGAAGTGTTCAAGCAGATGCCGGGTGATTTTGGACATGGATTTGTGGATTGGAATCCGGCACCGCCGGATAACAATCTGGGGATATGGCGCGAAGTCTACCTTCAGATCACCGGAGATGTTGCCGTGAAAAACACTTTTGTGCAAAGCGATGTAAATACAGAAACCCTGGAGGAAGCTGCCCTGACCATTACAACCGATGTGGTCAATTATTCCCAGAGTGCGGTGAACGGAAAGCTTATCGGCAAAAGTGAGGATTTTGAATTTAGTGTACCGGTTCATTTGAAAGCCGGGGAGACCAAGCAAATCAAACTCACTCCCGAGGAGATAAAAGCTTTGCGTATTAACCATCCAAGGCTTTGGTGGTGCAATAACCTTGGAGAACCTAATCTGTATAACCTTAATATACAATACGTTACTAATGGCGCAGTGAGCGATGCCCATGATGTTACCTTTGGCATCAGAGAAATCGAAGCTTATAATAACGCGGCCGGGCATAAGGGATTTAAACTGAACGGGAAGGAAGTTCTCATTAAGGCGGGAGGCTGGACCGATGATATTTTCTTCCGTGATACGGAGGAAAGCAATGAGATTCAGGTGCAATATGTCAAGCATATGAATCTGAATACCATCAGGTTTGAGAACATATGGGGGACCAGTCAGAATATTTATGATCTGTGCGATCAATACGGAATTTTGGCCATGGTAGGATGGAGTTGTCAATGGGAATGGGATAACTACCTTGGGAAAGCATGTGATGAATTCGGCGGCATTAAAACCGAAGAGGACATGAACCTGATTGTGGAATCTCTGAGGCATCAGGTACGCTATTTACAGAACCACCCGGCTATTTTTGTCTGGTTGCTGGGGAGCGATATGATTCCAAGACCAGCCCTGGAGAAAAGGTACAGGGACCTTCTTACTGCTATCGACAACCGTCCGTACCTGGCTTCAGCCAGCGTGCGTACCAGCGAAATCAGCGGCCCTACCGGTGTTAAAATGAACGGCCCTTACAATTATGTTGGTCCGTCTTACTGGTATATCGATTCGGTAAACGGTGGCGCCTATGGTTTCAATACGGAAACGGGTCCCGGTCCCCAGATTCCGGTAATGGAAACCTTTGCCAGAATGATCCCGGAAGACAAACGGTGGCCCATCAATGACATTTGGAATTACCACTGTAATCCTTCTGAAAGTTTCGGTACACTGGATATATTTAACAATGTGTTGTACCAGCGGCATGGCCGGCCTGCAAATTTAGAAGACTACATGCTTAAGGCAAATGTCCAGAGCTATGAAGCCATGAAAGGGATGTTTGAAGCATTCAGGGCAAACCGGCCCAATACAACCGGTATAGTGCAATGGATGCTGAATTCAGCCTGGCCGTCGTTTTACTGGCAGTTGTATGACTACTACCTGTTGCCAACCGCTGCCTATTATGCCGCCCGTAAGGCCAATGCACCACTGCAGTTGATCTATAATTACGGCAACAATAGCGTGTATGCGGTGAATGAGACGCTTAACACCACGAACAAGGCAAAAGCCAGGATCAGGTTATTTGATCTGCAAGGCAAAGCGATTCTTTCGGAGGAACTGGTTATTGATATGGAAGGAAACAGGTCTGCCAGTATTTACAAGTTGCCTGCGCTTTACGGCAATGTTTTTCTGAGCCTGTCGCTTCTGGACGCACAAAATTCGGTAATTGCCGATAATTTTTACTGGTTGGCAGGTAAACCCGATGTATACGACTGGGAGAAAACGGAATGGTTCTATACTCCGATAAAGACTTCTGCTGATTTCAAACCGCTGAATTATATGGCGCCGGCAGATGTTGAGCTCACGCAAAAGACTCAAAAACAGGATAATTCCTGGCTTATTGAAACATCACTCACCAACAAGTCACAAAGAATAGCTTTCTTTGTGAATATTGTCCTGAAAGATGAAAACGATCATACTGTATTTCCGGTATTCTGGGATGATAATTATCTGGGCCTCCTTCCGGGAGAAACAAGGACCATTCGCTGCACTGTGCCGGGTAGTCTCCCCATCGGGAACAATTGTACATTAACGCTGTCGGGTTGGAATATTAAAGAGCAACGCATAAACATAGCCTTATGAGCCGAAACACCATCATGGTCATCCTTGTTCTGGTCACATTTTTTGTGATTTCATTTCTGACCAATGTGCTGGGGCCCCTGATCCCCGATATCATCGATAATTTCAATCTCAGCCTTGGTCTGGCCGGATTCCTTCCCTTTTCCTTCTTTGTGGCCTATGGTGTTATGTCGGTTCCTGCAGGTATTCTTGTGGAGAAATACACAGAAAAACCGGTAATGATTGCAGCATTTGTGCTGGGATTTGGCGGGGCCTTATTGTTTGCCTTATTTCCCGGTTTCAGTATCGCCCTGATTTCGCTTTTTCTGATTGGCATTGGTATGGCTATGCTTCAGGTCATCATTAATCCTTTGCTCAGAACATCGGGAGGAGAATCCAATTATGCATTTTATTCAGCTATGGCACAGTTGGTTTTTGGTCTGGCTTCCTTTCTGAGTCCCCAGTTGTATACTTACCTTGTACAAAATGTTCACTCCGGCAATACCGGCGTTTTTATTTCCATCATGGACAAACTGGTCCCCGAAAACCTGAAATGGGTGTCCCTGTATTGGGTTTTTACCCTGATAACCCTGGCCATGATCGTGATGATATGGATGCTTAAATTTCCAAAAGTTGAACTCACTGAAGACGAGCGGATAGAGATTGGAGGTACCTTCCGGGAATTGCTGGCCAACAAATATGTGATCCTGTTTTTTATCGCACTGTTTGCCTATGTGGGGACAGAGCAGGGGATTGCCAACTGGATCTCCAAGTTTCTGCAGACATACCATGGCGTGGATCCCACAACGCTGGGAGCAGATACCATATCCCTGTTCTGGGGACTGATGACCGTGGGCTGTCTGCTTGGACTGTTCCTGCTCAAGATACTCGACAGTAAAATTGTGTTGCTGGTTTTTACGGCAGGGGCTATCATAGCGCTCCTGACAGCACTTATTGGTAACAGGGAAATGGCACTTGTTGCCTTTCCGCTTACCGGATTTTTTGCCTCGGTGATGTATCCGGTAATCTTTTCGCTGGCCCTGAATTCTGTACCAAAACATCATGGCACATTTGCAGGGATTCTTTGTACCGGAATCGCGGGGGGTGCTCTTGTACCTTTACTGGTAGGCGGACTTGCCGAACTTATAGGGTTGCGTTATGCCATGTTTTTCATTTTTATCACCCTGGGATATATTTTCAGTATCGGTATATGGGCTAAACCTATCGTCTCCAATGCAACCATAATCCAAAAGATTAAGGATATGTTCCGAAAAAAAACCGATGCATAAAATTATTCTGTTAATCGATTTTTCCGAAGAATACTCCAAGAATCTGCTCAGGGGAATTACCCGCTATTCCAGGGAACACGGTCCCTGGGTATTCTGCCGCATGCCTACGTTCTACAGAGAAACCATAGGAATTGGAGGCATCGTTAAATGGGCCAGGGAATGGGGTGCCAGGGGCATGTTCGGACAGCTTTACAATGATCCAGAGGTCGGACTTTTTACAGAAGCGGGTATTGCCCTTATGGCGGTTGATTTCAAGGAGCGTTTCACAGGAGTGCCTAATGTTACCGGCGGATATTTCGAAGCAGGCAGGATGGGGGCGGAATATTTTCTGAAAAAGGGATTCAAGAATTTTGCTTTTTACGGGTTTAAAAACATCGTATGGTCACGGGAAAGGGCCTTTGGTTTTGAGGAAAGGATAAGGAAAAGCGGATACAGGGTTGAATACTTTGAACACAGAAATGCCCGCTCAAGGGAATTATGGTACTACAAACCTTCATCTTTGAGCAACTGGTTAAAATCGTTGCCGAAACCGGTAGCCCTCATGACCTGTGACGATAATCAGGGACAGCATATTACGGAGGCCTGCAAGCATTCGGGGATAAGAATTCCTGAAGATGTCGCAGTGCTGGGCGTTGATAACGATGAAACGATCTGCAACCTGTCAGATCCGCCTTTATCCAGTATAGTCCTGAATACCGAAAAAGCCGGGTATGAAGCTGCAAAACTCATGGATCAGATGATCAGGATCAGGAATCAGGACAAATATGACATCATTGTAGAGCCTACTCAGGTGATCACCCGCCAGTCGACCGATATCTATGCAGCCAATGACCGGTATATTGCGTCTGCGCTAAAGTTTATCCACCAGAATATTCATGCCAATATTCATGTTACCGATGTGCTGAAGCATCTTCCTTTATCGCGAAGGGCACTGGAGAAGCGATTCCAGCAAATGACCGGACTTCCGGTTTATAAGTACATTTACAACCTGCGCATTGAGAAGTTTGCCGAAAAACTGCTTGAAACCGACAAGAACATCAATGAAATTGCTTTTGAAACAGGCTTCAGCGATTGCAAGAACATTTCGCGCCGTTTTAAATTGCTGAAAGGCTGTACTCCCAAGGAATACCGTAAAAAATACCTGATCGGAAATGAATAGGTTTTCCGATTGGGGTTGATTTTCTATCTTTGCCCAAAATTAATCATCCTGAAAAAGCGAGTTGTAGTTGGCATTTCCGGCGGGGTCGATTCCAGCGTGGCGGCTTTCCTGCTGAAGCAACAGGGGTATGATGTTATTGGTATGTTCATGATCAACTGGCACGATACCACCGGTACACTGGCAGGTGATTGTCCCTGGAACGATGATCTCATTTTTGCCGAACTGGTGGCCAGAAAGCTAAACATTCCCTTAAAAACTGTTGATTTCAGCGAAGAATACCGGAAACGCGTGGTGGATTACATGTTTGCCGAATATGAACGGGGAAGAACACCCAATCCGGATGTGCTTTGCAACCGCGAAGTGAAATTCGACCTTTTTATTAAGGCTGCGCTCGATCATGGTGCCGATTTTATTGCCACCGGGCATTACTGTCGCAAAGATGAGCTTTTCATTAATGGATCAGTTGTTTACCGGTTGCTTCAGGGGCTTGATCCGGGGAAGGACCAGAGTTATTTTCTTTGCCAGCTCTCACAGGAACAGCTTGAAAGGGCTGTTTTTCCCGTCGGAAATCTCATGAAGCATGAAGTTAGAGATATTGCACGCGACCAGGGATTGGCCACCGCCGAAAGAAAGGATTCCCAGGGAATTTGTTTCGTAGGGAAGGTTGATCTGCCGGAGTTTCTGAAACAAAAACTTCAATCGAGACAGGGAAAGATCATTGAAATACCTGATGATCTTCCTGCCTATTCTGAGTATACAAGGCTACACCGTGAATATTTGAGAACGGGTGAGGGCCTGGCCAGGCTGGCTGCTGATTTTCAATACGCTGAAGGGGATGGAATGCTTTCGGGTATGCACAACGGAGCACACTTTTATACTATTGGTCAGCGCAAAGGTCTTCATATAGGAGGGAAAGCCGAACCGATGTTCGTCATAGCCAGTGACATTGCCGGAAATAACCTTTATGTGGGCATGGGTCACGGGCATCCCGGACTTAATCGATGGGGATTGTTCATTCCCGCCATCGACCTTCACTGGATCAGGAAAGATCTGGCGCTTAAGGATGGTGAAAGCCGTAATATGATGGTCAGGGTCAGGTACCGCCAACCTTTACAGCAGGCTGTTCTTTTTAGAAAACCCGAAGGCCTTTATATTGTCTTCGATAAAAAGCAACGCGGGATAACCGCCGGACAGTTTGCTGCCTGGTATGATCAGGAGGAGTTAATCGGATCCGGAGTCATTCAGTGAAGCCTCACAGGGATTTTAATAGTACGGGCAATCTGTCCGGGAATAGGTTTTTTTTTGTACATTAGCTTACCTATAAACATAAATTTTATTCATATGAAAACCAAGCTGTTCATTTCTGTTCTATTCATGGCATTCTGCCTAACAACCACTTCCATGGCACAGGATAAATCAAAGGCCAAAAGTGAAAAAAGTATCACCTGGTATGGTATTGACTTTACTGTTGGAAAATTCACGCTGGTTACAGAAGATCCTGCCATCATCGTTAGCCAGTACCTGAAGTCTATCAACCTGCTGATTCAAATGGAACCTGATAAGTATGATCTGAAGAAGTTTTTCAGTAAAACTGAGGTTGTCATGGACCTTGATCAGGTGAACGAGAAAAATGCAAAAATTGATCCTGGTGCACTGGTGATAAGCGATGAACACAAAATTACACCTGATGATGTGAAAAAGGTGATCGCCGGTTATGATACACAGGGGAAACCAGGTCTGGGCCTCATTTTTGTTGCGGAAAACATGCACAAGGTAAAACAAACCGGTAGCTATTATGTCTGTTTCTTCGACCAAAACACTAAAGAAATTATTGATGCTCAGCGATTTGAAGCAAAGGCAGTAGGTATTGGATTCCGGAATTACTGGGCAGGATCGGTGTACAATATTCTTAAAGTCTGGGCAAAATAGGGTTCGGGATAATCAATCAATATTTAAAATATGAAAAAATCAGTTTTATTATTGCTGGTGTTGTTTTGCCTGTCGATGACAGGAGCATATGCTAACAAAACAAAGGTCGAAATTAAGTCTCCTTCTGAGGTAAAAGCCGGTACCGAAGTTACGATTACCCTCAGTGTTATTCATAAGGGGAACAGTAAGTCTCACCATACCGATTGGGTATATCTGAAAATTAACGGCAAAGAGGTGAAACGCTGGGAGTACCCCAAAGACGCCCTGCCTCCGGGGGAGACCTTTACAGTGGAGTTTAAGTATGTTGCCGGTGAGGAGCTTAAGCTGGAGGCCGAAGGACATTGCAATATTCACGGAACTGCCGGTCCAGCCAATGCAGTTTTAAAAACAACCAAATAAAATCCTGTCACATGTATTCACTTATTCTACCACTCGGGATAATCAACTTTTTGCTGGTGCTGATCCAGATTTTAGGTGGTCTCAAGATTATCAGGATATCCTTTAAGGCGCATAAATATTTTGGCATAACGCTGGGTGTTTTTGCATTGCTGCACGGTGCTATCGCCCTATTCTTTGCATAAGCCTGTTTGCCTGAGAGGTTATATCATCAGCCAGCGCTTGCTGCAATACAATGTAATGACTATATTTGCGCCCCGTAAATGAATTGTTCGTTACGGGGTGTTTTTTTTGAAGCATAAGCACGGTATGAAAAATACAGAACTTGTATGTCGCACCGAAACCCAGGTCCGGTTCAGCGAAGTGGATTCAATGGGAGTGGTCTGGCACGGTAATTACATCCGTTATTTTGAAGATGGGCGCGAAGCATTTGGCAACCAATATGGTATCAACTACATGGATTTTTATCATGTGGGTGTGATGATCCCCCTGGTGAAGGTGGTCTGTGATTTCAAAAAGCCTCTTAAATATGGTGATACAGCCATAATTGAAACCAGGTTCGTGAATTGCGAAGCCGCCAAACTGCAGTATGATTATACCATTTACCGCAACCATACCGACGAAGTCGTAACGACCGGTTCAACGATCCAGGTTTTTCTGAATCCGGAAATGGAACTGCTCCTTGATTTTCCGCCATTCTTTTATGAGTGGAAGAAGAAGCATGGATTTATCAGGGAAAGTGAAAAGTGAAAAGTGAGAAATGAAAAGTGTGCCGAAGGCATCCCTTTGGGAAAAAGTGAAAAGTGAAAAGTGAAAGACGTTTATGTGGCATCGGATAATATAATTACTTCCCTCGGATTTACATCTGAAGAGAATATCCATGCTTTCAGGGCCAACCAAACTGGAATAAAACTGCATGAAAATGAACAATTGTCCTCCACGGGCTTTTGGGCTTCCCTGGTTGACCGTACTGCACTGAATGACAGGTTTTCCGGTTATGGCGATCCTTTGAAATTCACGCGTTTTGAACAATTGGTCATCTGCTCGGTAAAGGATGCCCTCCGGAATTCCTCCATCAACATTACAGGGGAGAGAACGCTGTTCATTCTTTCGACCACCAAAGGGAATATTGATATCCTCGACCGCAAAGCAAATGCAGGATTTGATGAAGAGAGGTGTTATCTTTGGAATACAGCACAGCTTATCCAGCGTTTCTTCAAACTGTATCACAAACCCTTTGTTGTCTCCAATGCCTGCATATCCGGTGTACTTGCCATTATGATCGGTTCCAGGTTAATCCGTTCAGGACAGTATGATCATATCATTATTACCGGAGCGGACCTGGTAACTGAATTTGTGTTGTCGGGATTCAATTCATTTCTGTCTCTTTGCCCTGGTCCGTGCAAACCATTTGATAAAGACAGGCAGGGTTTGTCATTGGGCGAAGGCGCCGGTACGGTGATTCTCACCAATGATCGTGATCTGACCGTAAACAGGAAAAATATAGTTGTTGGTCCCGGATTTTCCAGCAATGATGCCAATCACATTTCGGGACCATCCCGAACGGGAGAGGGCCTTTATCTTGCCATTAAACGAACCCTGGAACAAGGCGGTCATCAGGTTGATTACATTTCTGCGCATGGTACAGCCACCCCCTACAATGACGAAATGGAATCCATAGCGCTTACCCGAGCGGGTTTACAAAACATTCCGGTGAACAGCCTGAAAGGTTACTGGGGACATACGCTGGGCGCTGCAGGTGTAATTGAATCGGTAGCCGGAATTCATAGCATGATCCAGGGAGTAGTCTTTAAAACATTTGGGTTTAATCAGATAGGGGTGACCCATCCGATTGCTGTGATCAACGAAATGAGAGCATCCACCACGAATGTATTTCTGAAAATTGCTTCAGGATTCGGAGGCTGTAATGCCTCATTATTATTCTACCAATAATGGAAAATAACTATATCATCCGTGATTATTGCATCATCCGCGATCAGCAAGTGGTACGGGGGGGCAATCTGATATTTGAAAGCAAGGAAGGGATGCCGGGTCCATTATTTGCGGAAATTTACCGGCATTTTGAAGTGAACTATCCCAAATTTCATAAGATGGATAATCTTTGTAAACTGGGATTTCTGTTGGCAGAGCTATTGATCAGGACCAACAACATCGGTCACCGCTATCCTCCCTACGGGGCAGGTATCGTTCTTTTCAACGCTTCATCCTCGCTGGATACGGATAGAAATCATCAGCGATCCATACAGGACCGGTCTGCTTACTTTCCCAGTCCCTCAGTTTTTGTCTATACGCTGGCCAATATTGTTATCGGTGAAATTTGCATCCGTCACAAGTTCTTCGGAGAAAGCACCTTTTTTATCGAAGAGGAATTTGATGCCGTCAGATTATATGCCTATGTAAAACAACTGCTCGACGATGATGTGGTGAAATACTGCCTGACAGGCTGGATAGAACTTAACGACAATCATTATGACGGGGTGTTGTATTTGGTGGAAAAAACGACTCCTGATACAGACGGAATTGCTATTTTTGACCCCGGAAATTTAACTGAAATATATTTGCAGAGGACCTGACCTATGGAACAACTGATTGCCAAGCTAAAAACTGAGATCATTGAGGTGTTGAACCTTTCTGAACTTACTCCGGAAAGTATTGATGAGAATGCCCCACTTTTTGTCGAAGGATTGGGACTTGACTCCATTGATGCCCTCGAGCTCATTGTTTTGCTCGAAAAAAACTATGGTCTGAAATTAGGAACCGCTGAAGAAGGGAAAAAGGTTTTACGCTCAGTTAGATCCATGGCCGAGTTCATCAGAGAAAATAAAAAGGGATAAATCTCCTGCTTTTGTGGCGCAAAGAGTATTTGTAACAGGTATCGGGGTCATTACTGCCAACGGATTCAATGTCGCGGAAGTGACAAATTCCCTGAAGGGATTGAGAACCGGGATCAGTACCCTTAGCCTTTTCGATTCGGTATACCAGGATGAAATTCCGGTGGCGGAAATCAAGGCATCCAATAGTGAATTACTCGACCTGGCCGAACCCGGGCAACAGGGAACTTATTCCCGCACGGCATTACTGGGCTTAATTGCGGCCAGGCAGGCTGTGGCTCATGCCCGTCTTGAGAAGACATCTGATTTGCGGACAGGACTCATTTCAGCTACTACTGTTGGGGGAATGGACAGGAGTGAGGTTTTTTACAGGAGCTATCTTGAAAAGAACACCAGCGGCAGAATCAGGTATGTTGCGGGACATGATTGCGGTGACAGTGCGGAAAAGATTGCGGATTGCCTTGGAATTAGGGGTTTTTTATCTACCATTAATACGGCCTGCTCCTCATCGGCAAATTCGATCATGCTGGGTGCCCGGCTGATCAAGCAGGGAAAGCTCGACAGGGTGGTTGCCGGCGGGGTGGATGCTTTAACACTCTTTACCCTGAACGGATTCAACAGCCTGATGATTCTGGACAGGCAACAGTGCCGGCCTTTTGATGAAAACCGAAACGGACTGAACCTTGGCGAAGGTTCGGGTTTTCTCGTTTTGGAGTCGGAAGAAGTTGTGAATCGGGAAGGGAAAGCCGTGTTGTGCGAAATAAAAGGATATGGCAATACCTGTGACGCTTATCATCAAACGGCTTCTTCGCCTGAAGGTCATGGTGCCTATCTTTCCATGAAAAAAGCCCTTGAGGTGGCACAGCTTTCTGCTGAAGACATTGACTATATTAATACGCATGGCACCGGTACAAAAAACAACGATTTGTCCGAAGGTGTTGCCATTGAAAGAGTATTTCAGGCAGGTATTCCGCCTTGCAGCTCAACCAAATCATATACCGGTCATACATTGGGAGCCGCAGGGGCTATTGAGGCCGTATTCAGCATAATTGCCCTGCAACACGGTTGGATATATCCGAACCTGAATTTTATTCATCCGATGCATGAGCTGTCATTTACCCCGGTTACTGAATTCAAAACCGGAATGGTCCTCCATAATATCATGTCGAATTCCTTTGGATTTGGCGGAAACAATTCCACACTGATTTTTTCCAGGTACTGATATGGCAGCATATATAAAGGGAGCAGCAATAATATCTCCGCAAAAGTCCTTTAGCGGACAGGGATTTCCGGATGAGATCCTCGCCTATGATCAGGTAAATTACCTGAAATGTATCGAACCTGTATACCGCGATTTTCTCGATCCCATGGTAGCCAGGCGAATGAGCCGTGTCGTGAAGATGGGAGTATGCAGTGCCATGCAGTGTATGCGCAATGCGGACATTGAAATGCCGGATGCTATTGTTGGAGGAACCGGTCTGGGTTGCCTGGAGGACACTGAAAAATTCCTGGGATCCATATTTGCCAATGAGGAAAAGCTGTTGAATCCTACACCGTTTATCCAGTCGACCCACAATACTGTGGCCGGCGCAATTGCCCTTGCAGTAAAATGCCATGGCTATAATGCAACCTATACCCATCGTGGTTTTTCATTCGAAAGCGCCCTGGAGGATGCGCTCCTGCAAATCGCAGAAAGTCCGGGAGTCAATATACTTGCAGGCGGATTTGATGAGCTTACCGAAAACTCCTATACGATTACCAAACGACTCGGACTTTGGAAAAACCACCCCGTTAATAGTCTGGAACTGGCAAACTACCGCACCCGTGGTAGTCTTCCCGGTGAAGGAGTAGCATTTTTCATGCTTGGCGGTGAAAAAGGCCATAATGATCTGGCAGTGCTGAGATCTGTAGGGACTTTTTACAAGCCAGTCGGTTTTGCCGAGATTGAGCAGAAGATTGAACAATTTCTGGTCACTTCCGGAAAGATGCCCGGAGAAATTGACATGATCATGATGGGCGTTAACGGAGATGTTCAAACAGACGGCATCTATTATCATTTGATGAAAGGCATGTTTGGGAATTTACCGGCTACCTGCTACAAAAACCTGTGCGGAGAATACGACACATCTTCATCATTTGCCCTGGGACTGACTGCCATGATCCTGAAAAACCAGAAGGTTCCCCCATGCATCAGGCTTACAGGCACTTTGCCCGGTAAAATCAATAATATTTTGATATACAATCATCTGCGTGGAAATAACCATGTTTTGTATTTAGCGGAACGATGCTGAACTTCAGAAACACCCTCATCACAGGTTCGGTTGCCCTGGCAGCCCTTGTTATAACTGATATTTTTATAACAGTTGATTTATGGTTCTATCTTGGCATTGTTCTTGCCCTGATTGTAGTGCTGATCTGGGGATCTATACGCATTCAGGCTGGATTTTACTTACCCTCATTGTGTTCCGGGAAACGAAATAACAAAGCAGTCTCCCTGACTTTTGATGATGGTCCTGACGGATTGATCACTCCGATGATACTCGATATCCTGCGGGAAAAAAAAGTGAAAGCTACATTCTTCATAGTTGGCAGCAAGGCTGAAAAACACCCGGAAATCCTGCAGCGGATTGACAGGGAAGGGCATATTATTGGGGGACACAGTTTATCCCATCATTTCTTTTTCGATCTTTTCTCCGGTAAGCATATGAAAAGTGAATTAATGCTGACCGCGGATATTGTGTTTAAAGCTACCGGCAAAAAGATCGTATTGTTCAGGCCTCCTTATGGCGTGACCAATCCTACGCTGGGCAAGGTACTGAAAACACTGAATTATCGTTCAATCGGCTGGAGTCTGAAATCGAAAGATACTGTTCTTAAAGACAATGAACTGTTGCTCAAAAGACTTAAATCGAAACTGCAAGCCGGTGACATCATTCTGTTTCATGATAACAAACCCTGGATTGTAAATCTGCTCAAAGCTTTTATAACTTACCTGGACGAAGAGAATTATTCCATTGAACGGATCGATGATCTTCTCAATATTAAAGTGTATGACGCTCAATAACCTGTTTCAGAAAGTGCGGCAGAGTTCCATAGGACGGAAGTCCTTCAACCTGCTGCCATCGCTCATCGCAGTTTTTGGTCCGATCCTTCTACCGGTAAAAACTTACTGCACGGCCAAATATTTCATTATTGGCGTTTTTGTATCTGCAGCTTTTCAATTAACCGCTCAGGTACCCAAAACACCCATGAAGGATATCAACGGTTTTAAAGAGAAACTGGCCAATATGTCGGAAAAGATCAATACCATTGAAAGTGATTTTATCCAGGAAAAAAACCTGAGCATTCTTTCCAATAAAATTATTTCCAGAGGAGATTTTTGTTACAGGAAAGAAAACAATATCCGGTGGGAATATCATCAACCTTACCAGTATTTGATCATTATCAGCAACGACAAGATATTCATCAAGGAGGATAAAAGTCAGAAGCAATATGATATTCAGAGCAACAAAATGTTCCAGGAAATGAACAAGTTCATCAGCGGATGTATTCAGGGGGATATATTAAAAAACGAGAAGGAATACAAAGTTGGATACTTTGAAGACGAAAAGAGCTACTATGTGAGTCTGATCCCGAATGCCGAGAAAATGCGGCAGATGCTGAATGAAGTTCAGATATGGTTCAATCGGAACGACCTGACCGTTACCCGGATTATCATGCTGGAATCGGGGGGGGATTATACGAAGATTGAATTCACCAATAAAAAACTGAATACGGAAATCCCGGTTGAGAAATTTAGTTTTAAATAAAATGAAGCGAAAGTGCCGGCACCTGGGTTTATCACTCTTGTTGCTGTTACTGCTTTTTAACGCCTGCTCGGTTGCCTTGTTTAACGGATATCGGCCAAAAGACGACTTTTCCGGAAATCTTCCCCGGTCATGGTTCGCGGCCGATTCCGGGCATTTCCTGTTCAATACAAGTATCGACCTGATGAAGAACCATTTCAGCGGAATTATGGTCATTAAACCTGTTGCTGATGGATATTACCGTGTAGTTTTCATCACGGAAGTGGGATTGAAGATTTTTGACATGGAATTTTCTCCCGATAGACAAACGAAGGTTCATTACATGATGGATGCCATGAACAAAAAGGGATTGGTAAATACCTTGTCCAATGATATAAGTCTGGTACTAATGAACGGATTGTCAGACGTGCAACCCGATATTCTGGAAAAACGTGATTCTGAGGATGTGATCTTCAGGTACCGTGAGCAGAAAACAAGAAGTTATTATTTTCTATCGGGCGCCCATGATAAACCTTATATGGCAAAACAAACAGGAAGCATTTCCAACAAAGCCAGGGCTGATCTCTTTGGAAGCAATCACACAGGTATTGACTCGGTAAAAATTACCCATTATAATCTTGGACTTTCCATAAATTTGTACCGGATAAATGAAGAATCAAACCATGTTGCTGAATAAGCTTTACACCTTGGTATCCTTCGGATTTTCTGAAGAAAAGGATAAAATTTCCGCTAAAATTTTATTAAACAGGGAGCATCCTGTATTCGGGGGACATTTCCCGGGCAATCCCATATTGCCAGGTGTCTGTACAGTGCAGATCATCAGGGAGTTGCTTGAAAAGGCAGTGGGGAAGGAACTTGTACTGCACAAAGCCGCCAGCATTAAGTATCTGGGATTCATCAGTCCGGTAAAAACTGCTGAAATTCTTTTTGATTTTTTGTTTAAACAAACGGATACCGGATCCTTTTTTTGCATTGCTTCAGTTTCAGCCGGTGGAAATGTGCTTTGCAGTTTTAAGGGGGAATACATTTAGCGGATCACTTTCCCAGGATCCTCATCTCGCACGCCGCAATCACCTGTTGGTTGTAGTAGACCTTGCCGGCAATAATGGTAAATCCCACAATCTCATTCTCCACAATAATCTCAGATTGAATTTCGGCATTTACGGGGGGAAGGGCAGTAACCGTCAGATCCTTAATGGAAGCGATATATCCCTCCGTGACTTTGGTGTTGTTTATTTTATTTCGGTAACCAGTAAAGGCAGCTGCCGTTTGGGCAATGAATTCAATAAGACCTGATTCACCAAAGAGCCCATTCTCACAAAAAATATTTGATTCTTCGATCATGAGGATTCCCTTGGCTGAACGTTCATCAGCATACGCCAGTTTGTCGATCATTTGCATGGGGGGACGCTGAGGGATCAGATCGAGTATTTTAATGTCCTGTGGATTCATATGCATAAAATTTAAAAGTGAACCGAGCCTTCAGGGGAAGGGGATCTTATATTCCCCAAAAATTATAGTAATTGAACCATTGATAAGGGTATTCCTGAACCTTCTTTTCCATGGCGGCAATATAGTCCCTGATGATGAGTTTCAGCACGTCATCTCTTTTGGCCTGGCTTGGCTGTTGGGCATATAATGCAGGCGGAGTGGCATAAAAATGATAATGTTTGTTGCTTTCTTTCATGGCAAAAACAAATGAAACCGGGACGCCATATTTCATGGCCAGATAAAATGGTCCTGTCGGGAAATTGGCCTTTTCGCCCAGGAACTCAGATGACAGGGTTTTGCTGCCCTTCACAAACCGGTCCCCATGCATACACACTATTTCATGGTTTTCAAGTGCCCGGCTGATTTCATAATATATGAGAATTATCCTCCCGGATGGGTATAATATGAAAACTTTTACGGGTAAAAGTCGAAAGATAATTTTTGATTTTCTGATGCTCCGCATCCAGCATGATGATGTTGACTTGTGTATCGAGGCGTTCCAGCATATGGCCGGCCATCTCGAAATTGCCGATATGCGCACTGATAAGCAGGCCGCCTGATTTATCGGCAACCATCCTCCTCAGATGGTCCTCTCCCTCGAAATCAAAGGTAAATTTGGCATCAAATCCTCCCAAAGCTGCAGTTTTATCGAGGATGACCTGCCCGAAAACATAGTAGTTTCTATAAACGGCTAAAACTGACCTGAAAATGCCAAAGCCAAGACGATTGTGGTAAAAATACCTGATGTTCCGGAATGATGAAGGGACAAATGCAAAGAAATAAAAAGCCACAAAGCGCAATAGGAAATAAGCAAAGGGAAGGCCAAGATACCTTAAAACGGTAATAAAAATTTTATAACCGGCAATGCCACCCCGGGTTTTGCCTTTCCATTCAGCCACAATAGGCTATTTCTTATTTATACAATTGAAAATATATTCATGCAGATCGTCCAGGGTTCTGATTGCGGTCATTTCCTCTCCTTTGAGGGTAAGACCGAATTCTTTCTGAACAATTACGGCAATATCAACAAAATCAAGACTTTCAAGTCCGAGGTCGTCTTTCAGGTGGGCTGAATTAAAATTTTACCTTCCTCGATCTCAAATTCCTCAATCAGAAAACTTTTGATGATCCTGGCTATTTCTTCTTTCGTCATGTTATATTAATGAATAAAAGTTTATTTATATTTTTTGATAATCAGCGATGAATTGGTGCCTCCGAATCCAAATGAATTGGAAAGGAAAGTGTTTATCTCCATGTCGATCGTTTTACGCGCAATATTCAGCTTGGCAGAGAATTCATCAGGTTCTTCGAAGTTAATGTTGGGGGCCACATAAGGAATTCTGCATCATCAGAATGGAATAGACCACTTCACTGGCACCTGCCATCCACATTTCATGTCCGGTCATTGATTTGGTGGAAGAAACAAGCGGTTTTACCTTACCGAAAAGGTGATCAATAGCTTTGGCTTCATTTTGGTCCCCGATAGGAGTAGAGGTAGCATGGGCATTGATATAATCGATGTTCTCAGGGATCACCTGCGCATCTTTCATGGCCATGCTGATGGCCCTGATTGGACCATCCACATCGGGAACGGAAATATGTTTGCCGTCGGAGGAAAAGCCATAACCGATCACTTCAGCATAGAATGGTGGCCCCTCTTTTGAGGGCATGATCAAGATCTTCAAGGATTACAGTCGCAGCCCCTCCACTGGGAACCAGTCCATCCCTGTTCTTATCAAACGGACGAGAAGCTTTGGTTGGCGTTGATTCTAGCTTTGAAAAGGCACCCAGCGCATCAAAACTGCCGACACAAAACAGATTGACTTCCTGTGATCCGCCGCAGATGACCATATTCTGATAACCGTGCCGAACCAGGTGAAATCCCATGCCGATAGCATGAGAACCGCTGGCACAGGCACCGCTAAGGGTAAAATTCACACCCCTGAGCCGGAAAATCACAGACAGATTCATGGTTACCGATGAATTCATCGACTGGAACACAGCACCCGAACCTACCAGGGAAGTATCTCTTTTTTCACGAATGATGTCGGCACTATGAATGACGGATGGCGTGGAACTGTCATTGCCAAAAATGATCCCTACTTCATGCTCATCAAAATACTCCGGAGAAAGGTTGGCATTTTTAAGGGCTTCGGATGTGGCAACATAGGCATATTCAGCATGATCGGGCATACATACCCTGGCCCGGCGGTCGAGAATGCCTTTTAGATTTGGCCGTTCGACTTTACCGGTAAGTCCCGACTGGTATCCATAGGATTTTCGTTCCTCATCCAGGATGATTCCCGATTTTCCCATGATACAATGAATGATTGACCTCCTCCAGATTCTTGCCGATGGAGGAATAAATGCCGATGCCGGTGATAACTACCCTGTTCATATGAGATTATTACAACTGTAATTATGTGTATAATCCGCCGTTCACCGAAATCACCTCGCCGGTTATGTAAGAAGCTTTTTCAGATGCCAGAAAGCAAACTACTTCAGCAACTTCTTCGGGAAGGCCAAAACGGTTCAACGGAATCAGGTTTTTTAATTCATTTTCATTTAAATCTTTGGTCATGTCGGTTTTTATAAAACCCGGAGCAACTGCATTTACAGTCACGCGTTTTTTACCGATCTCCTGCGCAAGTGCCTTGGTGGCGCCAATGATACCAGCTTTGGCGGCCGAATAATTCACCTGCCCCGGAAGTCCTTTCAAACCGGAAAGTGACACTACGTTGACGATTCTTCCGAATTTCTTTACCAGCATGTTCTTCAGCAGAAACCGGGTAACATAAAAGAATCCATTCAGGTTCGTATTCAGAACATCCTGCCAGTGATTGTTCTCCATCCACATCATGAGTGTGTCCTTCCTGATACCGGCATTATTAACCAAAACTTCGATGTAGTCATCCGGGTTTTCCTCCTGCCACTTGCCCAGGGCACTTTCAACCTGAACACAATCGGTCACATCAAACTGCAGCAGAACTCCGTCACTGCCTGCCTGTTTGACCATGTTCAGGGTATTCAATGCCTCTTCTTCATTCGTCAGGTAATTGATCAGCACAAAATAACCCATACCGGCCAGTTGAGCACAAACAGCCCTGCCAATACCTCTGGATCCTCCGGTTACGAGTGCGTATTTCATTACTTGTCAATCAATTGATATTCTACTGTATTTTTATAAAATGGTTGCAAAGATAATCCTTAATTCTTTTTATCTCTACATATTTTATGGTATCCTCCGCAAACCGCGGGACAATGTTCCTTAGAAGACGATACTTTTCACGGTTATAAACGGACAACCTTGATTCAATATTCAGATAATCTATGGCCTGGATGATGGTGATCAATTCTATCGCCAACACCTGGTAAGTATTGTCAATAACTTTCCGTGCAAACTGGGCTGAATTGGTTCCCATACTAACAATGTCCTGGTTGTCATTATTGTTGGAAATGCTGTGTACATAATTCGGGAATGACAGTGTTTGATTTTCCGCAACAGTGGATGTCGCCGTAAACTGAGCACCCTGCATGCCGAAATTTACACCTAATTTCCCCAGGTTAACAAAGGGGGGCAGCTTATTGTTCAATCTGTCGTTCATCAGGTAATTGATCTGCCTTTCGAGGAGCATGGATAGTTTGGTTATCGCAATTTTCAACTTGTCCATTTCCAGTGATACATAATCGCCATGGAAATTGCCGCCATGAAAAATATTGCCATGTTCGGCATCAATTACCGGATTATCACTGGCAGAATTTGCCTCATTCAGGATAACTTTTTCGGCTTGCTCTACCGTATCGAGAATAGGACCCAGAATTTGGGGTACGCAACGGATCGAATAATACTCCTGAACCTTATCGGCAATCACATATTCATCGCGTTGTTTTCCATTAAAAAAATGTTCTTCGCGTTTCCGGATAAGTTTGCTGTCCTTTAGAATTGTCCGCTCCAGCTCTGCTATCCTGTTTTGACCGTAATGTAGTTTCACACTGTTCAGTTCAGCAGAAAAGTAATCGTCAAATGATCGGACGATCTCATTGATCATGGTGGCCACCGTTGTTGCCCAGAAAACAAGGTTCCTGGCATGTATGAGGTTGACAATTCCTGTACCGGTCATAAAACAGGTTCCGTTGATCAACGACAATCCTTCACGCAAATGCACCGATATGGGTTTGAGATTATTTTGCGCAAAAGCATCGGAAGTATTGATTATCTGGCCATTATAGATGACCTCCCCCTCGCCGATCAGCACAAGGGCAATGTGGGCCAGCTGGACAAGGTCACCACTTGCGCCTACACCTCCGTGCTCGGGAACAACCGGTATGATCTGAAGATTGATCAGATGGCCGATCAACTCGACAACTTCGGGATGAATTCCTGAAAAGCCATGTGAAAAATTGTTCATCATGGTGATCATGGCGGACCTGACATAAACCGGATCAACAGGTTCCCCGCAGCCTGAAGCGTGACTTCGAATGGCATTATAATGGAGATTCAGCCGGTCAGCCTCATCAATTCTGTATTGGGCCATGGGGCCCAATCCGGTATTTATGCCATAAATTATCTTATCCTGGTGAAAAGTCTCAAGAAAATTGTAGCTCTTTTTTATTCTTTCTACTGCTTGTGCATGCAACTCTACCTTTTCATTATCCTGTAAAACACGTTGATAATCCTCCAACGTGATAACTCGTTCGCCTATAGTAAGCATTTCTTATAAAATTAAGGGCAAAAAACTGATAATATGTCTATTTTAGAGGGTTTTCGTATTTTTAAAAAGCGGCTGCAAAATAGTAAAAAAATTAGTTTTATTTCAATCCTTTACGACCCTTTTGGTATAACCTGTTTTTTTGGATATAAATATTCAGTATTACCCGCTGTTCTATAATGAGAAATTAAATATTAACTTTAGCAGCTTCTGCAAGAAGTCGGCGGAAAAAGGCAGTAACAGAGAAAGATAACCAAATACCAATTCACCATTACCATGAAAAATAAACTTGACATTGATTCATTTTCCAGGAAAGGAAAATGGCTGCGACCATTTTTGATCATTTTGCTTATTCTTCCGAGCATCGTGCTTCATTCTCAGGAATCCTCAACCGGTTCAGGCGCCTTTTATCCCTCCTTCGGAGTAGGATTTGGATTTTTCTATCCGGGCGATGTAAATGATTATATCCAGAATGAGATGGATGAACTCGGCTACATCGAAGAATACAATACTGATATGTACCTGTATCTGGAAATCAGAGGGGGACTAACCTACAGAATTAAGAATTTTGATTTTAACGGATTTCTTGAATATGATATTGCGCCCAAGTGGATCATGGTAGAGGGGGGCGGGGATGATCTCAGCTATTCCTACAGCAGAATATCCCCGTTGATCTCGGTTAACTATTTCATTCCAGTCGGATCGGGCAAGCACGCTTTCTTTTTGGGCGGGGGAGTGAATTACAGTTTTATGAAATTCAAGGAGTACAGTGCGTCAAATCCGGGATTCAAGCTTCAGGCAGGTTTCAGCCTGCAATTTGGCAAGTTCAACATGCAACCTTTCGGGGCGTTTAACTATGCGAAAGCTACTGACACTTCTGATCCGGATCAGGGGGATTTTGAACTGAACTATACTTCCGGACAGATTGGAGTAAACTTTTCATTCCACCCGACGATTAATTACAAATAATTTATATTTGCAGCTTCAATACCATTTTTTGAATGTCCCACCTGTCAAAGGCGAAACATCAGAAATGCTTGAACAATCAGTCCGGAATAGGTTCGTTTTTGACTAAATTATTGATTGAAGAAGGGAGCTAAGACAGTGATGAACTGGTGTGTTGTGATTCCCACATACAACAATGATAAAACGCTTGAGAAAGTTATTCAGGATGTTTTACAGATTACTGGGAACATTATTGTTGTGAATGACGGATCAACCGACCATACTGCAAACATACTTCAGCGATTCCCCAACATTAAGACAGTCAGCTATTCTCCTAACAGGGGGAAAGGATTTGCACTTAGGAAAGGATTTGAAAAGGCACTGCAGGAAGGATTCAGCCATGCTGTTACGATGGATTCAGACGGACAGCATTATGCCTCCGACATAGAAAACTTTATCCGCAAAGCCGGTGAAGATCCCGAGGCACTCATCGTAGGTGCCCGCACACTTCCCCAGGATAAACTGCGGCAGGGCAGTGGATTTGCCAACAGATTTTCCAATTTCTGGTTTACTTTTATTGCAGGTGTCAGTTTGCCGGATACGCAATCGGGATTTCGCCTTTATCCCTTACAATCGGTTGGGAATATGCAGTTCTTTACCGGGAAATATGAATTTGAGCTGGAGGTTTTAATACGATCAGCCTGGAAGGACATTCCACTTACCCATATTCCTGTTAAAGTATTTTATCCCGAAAGAAAGGACCGTGTCAGTCATTTCCGGCCCGCAAAGGACTTTGTCAGGATCAGTCTTTTAAATATCGTCTGCGTGATCATTGCTCTTTTATATGTGAAGCCTTTCTCGTTTCTGCGTTATCTTAAAAAGGAAAGTGTTCTGGGTTTTATAAAAAAACACGTATGGCAAACAGGGGACTCCCTGGCAAAAACTACATTTTCAGTTATGTTAGGCATATTTATGGGAATAGTACCTATCTGGGGCTATCAGTTGATTACTGCCATCGCGCTGGCCTACCTGCTTAAACTGAACAAGTTCATCGTAATTGTGGCGGCCAATATCAGCATTCCGCCCATGATACCCATTATCCTGTATCTGAGCTATTTAACCGGCGGAATTGTATTGTCGGCCGGTAACCCGCCCGTATTCAGCAATGACCTTTCCTTTACCTGGGTCAGGGATAATCTTTTTCAATATATCGTTGGCAGTGTAATTTTTGCGCTGATGGCGGCAATTTTCTTTGGTCTGCTGACTTTCACCATGCTGAAAGTATTTCGGAGAAAGCCTGTCATTATTGGTTAGTTTATGGAAGCTGTTTTCTTATACCTCTATAAAGTTTTCAAAAGAAGAAGGCTTCGTTTATTCATTCTGGTTACATTACTTACTGCTTTTGCAGCCTATCTCGCCTCCAGAATCAGGCTGGAAGAGGATATTGCCAAGATGATTTCGGGGAATGCCGCACCTGGTATGATGAGCCAGGTAGTTGAACAATCAAAATTCCTCGAAAAGATCATTGTGTCCATATCCTCAACGGATACTGCAAATCTCATGACACCCGAAGAATTGATCGGCGTGGGTGACCGAATGGCCGATACCCTGCAGTCATCCACTTTTGCCCCGTTTATGAAGGGCTTGACCTACAAAGTTTCCGATACGGTGGTTGAAGCTCTTTTCAATATTGTGTACGAAAACCTGCCCCTGTTTTTGGAAGACAAGGATTATGAAAAGATGGATTCCATGATCCGGGCGGAAAATATCCAGAAGGTGCTGGATAATAATTACAAAACCCTGCTTTCACCTGCCAGCTTTACCATGAAGCAAATGATCGTCCGTGATCCGGTTGGTATCGGCACCATGGCCCTAAGCAGATTAAGCTCTTTCCAGAACGATGAGAATTATACGATTCTGAATAGTTGTGTGTTCTCACGTGACAGGCAAAACCTGATGATGTTTATCACCCCGGTGCATTCGTCCAATGAAACCTCACAAAACGCTTTGTTCGCTGAACATCTTGAACAGGCAGCCCAGGCCATAGCCTCCTCTTACGGAGACAGGGCAAGGATCGAATACTTTGGTTCAGCGCTTGTTGCAGTCGGCAATGCTGAACGACTGAAAAGAGATATCCGGCTTACCCTCACCATTACCATCATCTTGCTGACCCTGATCATTACTTTTTCCATAAAAAAGAAAAAACTGTTCCCGTTCATTTTCCTTCCTGCCATATTTGGCGGACTTGTTGCATTGGCGGTAATCTTTCTTTTGCAGGGGAAGGTCTCTGTAATCTCGCTTAGCATCGGAACGGTGATATGGCCATAACCGTGGATTATGCCCTGCATATCACCACCCACTACAAGCACAAACACTCTATAATAACCACCATCAAAGATGTTTCGTTTCCCATTATTGTCTGTGGTTTTGCAACTGCCTTTGAATTCCTGACACTCGTTTTTGTTTCATCGGAATCGTTGCATGAACTGGGAATTCTGGCAGCGATCAGTGTGGTCACTGCCGCATTCTTCACCATGGTTGTATTGCCCCATATTCTTGGATGCCACACACAGGGACACCGATGAAACAGAAGAGAAAAACTATCTGGAAGTGGTGCTGGACAAGGTCACTCAATATGGTTTCCACAAAAACAGGCTGTTGTTACTTTTTATGGTAGTGATTACCCTGGTGTCAATGGTCTACATGAGCCGTGTGGGTTTTGAAACCGACATGATGAAGATGAACTATATGTCGGACCAGCTTGAAGCGGACCGAAGAAAACCTTAACCGTATCAACAACGCCAAGCTGAATTCCGTTTATGTGGTAGCCTATGGTGAAAACCTCCAGAAGGCGCTTATCAGCAATGAAAACGTATTGAGGAGTGCCGATACATTAAAGCATTTGGGGATCATAAAAAGTTATTCCTCACCCAGTTCATTGCTGATGTCTGATTCCCTGCAACTTCAAAGGATCAACCGCTGGAATGCATTCTGGGAGGAGAATAGAAAACAGGATTTCCTGAATACCCTCAATGCAAAGGCAGTTCTTACAGGATTCAGACCCGGGTTCCTTCAGTGAATTCTCTAGGACAATGAATAAGGAATTCACCGTTGCCGATTCCACAGTCTTAAAAGCGCTTGAGGCCATCTTTTTTGTAGATAATATTTCTGTCACACCCGAACTGTCCTCTATTGTCACTGTGCTCAAAGTGGATAACCAATACAAGGAGCAGGTTACCCGAAGCTATGGCAGTATGGAGGGTGTTGTGGTGATCGACCGCAAATCAATGCTGTCACAAATTGTAAATACCCTGGGCCGACGATTTCAGCTTTATTGCAAATGTGAGCCTTCTGCTCATACTGGCTGTACTGATTATTGCATTCGGCCGTATAGAGCTTGGGCGTGATCACCTTTATCCCTATATTCCTCAGCTGGGTATGGACCCTGGGATTCATGGGATGGTCGATATTCGGTTCAATATCTTCAACATCATCATCTCTTCTTTCATTACCGGTCTGGGTATCGATTACAGCATATACATCATGCAGGGACTTGTGCAGGGATATAAGACCGATAATACGAACCTGCTATCCTATAAGACCTGCATCCTCATTTCGGTAATGATATCCATATCGGGAACGGGAGTGCTTATACTGGCCAAACACCCTGCTTTGAATTCCATTGCGCTGATTTCCATCATGGGCTTGCTCTCGGTAGTGCTTATTTCCTATACTTTTGAGCCCGTGTTTTTCTATTGGCTGGTGTCCAAGAAGAACAAAAAACGATTGTTACCGGTTACCTTCTCCGACATCCTACTGACCATCATAGTTTTTACCATCTTTCTGGCCGGTTGTTTCCTGATGAACTTTATGCTGTTCGCGGTGCTGCTGTTCCCTATATCTTCCGTTCACAAGAAGTTGATCATGCATCGCGGAATGGTATTCTGGTGTAAGCTCCCGGTTTATGCCATGGCTCACATCAAAAAGAAGGTGGTGAACATGAGCGGGGAAGACTTCAGTAAGCCGGCGATCATCCTCAGCAACCATCAGTCGCATATTGATCTGTTGCTCTTGTTGATGCTGCATCCGAAAATGATCGTGCTGACCACCAAATGGGTATGGAATAATCCCATTTATGCCCTGGTGATCAGATATCTCGATTACTACCCCGTGATGGGGGGATATGAGGAACTGACGGACAGGTTGAAGACAAAGATCGATGAGGGCTATTCCATTCTGGTATTTCCCGAAGGCAGCCGTTCACCTGATTCCAGTATCAGGCGTTTCCATAAAGGGGCATTCCTGATGGCGGAAAAACTGAATCTGGATCTTTTGCCCATATTCATTCATGGTGCAGGTGACTGCATGAACAAGGGAGAGAACCACCTGCGCGGCGGATCCATCACGGTAAAGATCTATCCCCGCATCAAAGCGGATGATAAGACCTATGGAACTGATTATCACGAAAGGACAAAATTCATGCTGGCATTTTATCGTCGTGAATTCTTAAAAATCAGGGAAGAACTCGAAACCCCGACTTATTTCAGAAAAAAGCTGATCCGTAATTTTATTTATAAAGGACCTGTATTAGAGTGGTATACCCGCATTAAACTGTCACTTGAAGGGAACTATGAACTGATCAACAGCCTAGTGCCCCGGAAGGCCAAGGTGGTGGATATCGGTTGCGGCTATGGTTACCTGTCCTATTTGCTCAGATTTGTTTCCGCAGACCGCAGGATTTTAGGAATTGACTATGATGAGGACAAAATAGAGATGGCCAACCATTGCATTTCAAAGAATGACAGGGTTGACTTTGTTTCGGCCGATGCAGCGGATTATGCCTTTGAAAATGCCGATATTTTTATTTTAAGCGATGTTTTGCATTATCTGCCGCATGATAAACAGGAGGCTTTATTGGATAGGTGCATCGGAACACTAAACCCCGGCGGAAAGATCATCATCCGGGATGCGGACCGTGATCTTGAAAAACGTCACCGGGGGACCCGGTATACCGAGTTCTTTTCAACCCGTTCAGGCTTTAACAAATCCGATCAAAACCAGCTGTTCTTTTTTTCCGGAAAAATCATTCAGGAAATTGCAACGAAACATAATCTCCGGACGGAGATCATGGATAATTCCAGGTATACCTCCAATGTCCTTTTTGTGCTGAAGAAATAAAAGAAGGTTAACGTCGGTTTATTAAAACACATATTATTCTCCGATGTATTCATTATCCCGGATCTGAATTATATTTTTAAAAAATTGCACCATAAATCAGTAACTCTGTGAAATATTAGCCGTAACAGAGAGATATTGTTTTTTTCGATTCATTCATTTAACCAATATCAACCATGAAAAAAGTTTTATGCCTTGCCATGATGGCTGTCCTTTTTGCCGGAATATCCCTCCACGCGCAAAAGATTGAAGTGAAGAGCGGTAATTTTGATTTTCTGAAAGGACAAAAAGCGCTTCTTGTTCAGTATGATTACAGCAATATGTCTGTGGGTAAATATGACAAGGAAGCGGATTATATAGACCTGAAGGTAGCCGAAGGAAATGATGCTGAACCCGGCAAAGGTGACAAATGGAAAAAGGAATGGTTTGACAAGCGATCAAATGCTTATGAACCCAGTTTCGAAGAATTGTTTAACAAATACATGGAAAAGAGTGGATTGGCATGCAACAAGGACAGCAAGGATGCTGCTTATAGCATGAATGTACATACCGTGTTTACGGATGTTGGATATTATATCGGAGTTTCATCCAAACCTTCTTATATCAGCGCCGAGATTACCTTCACCAAGATCTCTTCGGGTGAGAAAACGGCTGTTGTCTTCATGGAAAAATGCCCGGGTGTGGGCGGCATCAAAGAAGCCTATGCCAAGCTGGGGAAATCATTGGCGGCATTTCTGGAAAAGCAAATGTAAAAAGGGTTACTCGTTACCCGTCACATCTCAAGATCCTCCGGCGACAACTTTATCAGATTAACCCTGGGGAATCGACCGACAACATAGGTTTGTGCCAGTATGGCCAACCCCTGTTCCTGGGTGAAATCCATTGCAACCAGGGATATGGGGTATTTTTCATTGATGAACTTTACCGTTTTCAGGGTCCCATCTGCAGCACCGTATAAATACAATGCCAGTTGGTTCGTTCGTGTCTGACTGCAATAGATGATCAGATCCGTTCCGTTAATGGTTTCATGAAGACACCTGACTGGTGCATCCGGCGCCAGTTCAGGCAAAGCAAAATCGTTAAAGTCCGTGACACTTTGAATGGCGGAGGGATCAAGTGTGACCGCAGGATTTATAAAATTATCGCCGGAATAATACCGCGACAGGGCAAAAAGGTTACCCTCGATATTCACGGTTGAACTGATCGCTGCATCATCCTGGTAGGTATAGAGCGTTCCGGTATGGTTCCCTTCCAATGCATTTACGAATAGCAGGGTCATGGTATAATTATAAAAGCAATTGACGAAATAATGGGTGACCGTTGAAGAGCCTAACTGTCCGATAAAAAAAGGAAACACTTTGCCGGTTTTGGCCAGGTGCGTTTCTATCTGGTGCTTCACATCATCGATAATACCAAATTCCAGTGACCAGTTTTCAGCAAAAGCTTCGTTGTATTGCGATAAGATGGAAACGCGGCGCTGCCGGTCAAAATTCAACAAAAGCATGTCGCCATTGGAATCGATCATGCTGTAAAGGGGATATTGCAGGGGAATGGCCTTGAATTCCTGTACATCACCCGTGCCGTTATTTGCCCGCATTATCCTGGTTTCCTGGTTTACAGCATCCATGCAAACAAAGTAGAAGTCATTGCCATATGGAATAAGGGATGGAACAGCACTGCTATATGCTTTGTCAACCCATGTTTCCCATAGCAGTTCACCGGCCTTGCCGGTTTTCATCACCTGTATAAGGGGAAAAGTGGACAAAGTGGTATCGGTGTAAACGGAAAGAATGATAAAACCCCCGTCGGCAGTTTGTTCCATATCAACAGGATAGACTGACAGATTCATATCGGGATGGTCATAAATTTTAGAGAACTCTGCGGATGGATCCGTATCACTTTTCTTTATGTCACATGAAAACAAGGACCCCATGAATACCATGGCCACAATAAACCAACCTGAAGATGGTGATGTAAATGCCATAGGGATTATCTTTTGCGTTTGAAAGTGACACATTCCACGGCTTTGCCAGCCTGGTTCCTGCCTGTATTGAACAGAATACCGAGTGTAATGTTCAGGGCGCTGAGTCGCATATCATCCTGAACATCGTACATTCCGGAAGTGACAGCGGAATTTGCAAATCGCTGGGATTCGTCAATAATATTGTTCAGACCAAAAGCAAAATCAGCACTCAGCATGATCTTCACAGCTCCTACCGGATAAAAAAATCCAATCCCCGGAGCAACAGCCAATCTGCTGTGAATATACGAATCGGAATTGTCGCTGTACACGGTACTGTTCTCATAAGGGATGGGAGAGGATCCATTGTAGCGGGTGACGGTATATTCCATTTTTTTTGTGGCATTTAGCCTGTACCCGTAAACAAGTCCAAGTGAGACAAAAGGTTTTATGGCACCGTTCCCGAATTCCATGCGCATGATCAGGGGAAATTCCAGGTAAGATATCGTGTTTTTATGGTGGGCGGCATATTCAATATAGTCTGTTGGATCAGCCCCGTTTGTCCAGCCGGTATTTGACTGGTATTTGTAGTTATAGTTTGAAATAGCCGGTTCGAAGGACAGGCTGAGGGATTCCTTTAAATATACCATGAATAAAAAAGCATAGTGATATCCGATATTCACGAAAAGCGGTGAATACTCCTTTTCGTATAAGACTGAAGAATTATCGGTTTGAAATACTTCATTGTGATCCATAACAAAAGGCTGTGCGAAATTGACGCCACCGCGGAATCCTACGATGAGGTTTATGTTGCCGAAATTACCATTTTGTAACATAACAGGTTTACCCTCCATTTCCGTAATAGCAGAATGTGCGGGACTCGGGGCAAACAACAGTAAAGCAGGGCATAACAGCATTCTTAGCCTCATAACCTATAAACGCATAAATGTTCTGTTTTAAATATATAAAGATAGGCAAACTGGTATATTTAGTTTTTGCCGTATATCTTTTTAATTTAGCCTAAAATTAACTGAAAAAACTTACCCATGGAAATTCTCAATTCTCCTTATTTCGATTTTCTTGTATTGCCCTTGTTCATTTTTTTTCTCAGGATATGCGATGTGACGCTCGACACCATGCGTATCATTTTCATGACAAAGGGTTTCAAAAGACTGGCACCGATCATAGGCTTTTTTGAGGTACTTAATTTGGATCGTGGCCATAACCCGCATCATGCAGAATCTGAACAGCTGGGTATGTTATGTGGCATATGCCGGTGGCTTTGCCACAGGCAATTACGTTGGCATGTTGCTCGATGAGAAACTGGCGATTGGTCAACGAACTGATCCGGGTCATTACCAAAGTGGATGCCGGAGACCTTGCCGGTGCATTAAGAAATTCGGGCTTCGGGGTAACCACGGTGAAAGCGGCGGGTATGCAGGGTGAAGTGGGAATAGTATTTGTTATAGTAAACCGGAAGAACCAGAAACAAGCGATCGAGATTATACAGCAATACAATCCAAATGCTTTTTTTACCATCGAAAACATCCATTTTGTAAACCGCCCGGTTGATAAGAACATTTAACCGATGCCACAGGCTTAGGATTTTTCCTTTTGTCAGGCATTAGCTGGATATCACCTCGCAGAGGCCATGTGATGAATTACTTGAAAATGATATAGATTCCCAACCCAACCATCAACACCCCTGAGAAGATATAAATTATCCGCAATACTTTGGCATTCATGAACTTGCTTAACCTGTAGGCAAAGTAGGCTTTAAGATATCGGTAAGGGCCACTATGCCCAGTCGCGGAGCCATAATATACGAGTGTTTCATGACCAGTGAAGTCGAATTGTGATAAAACCAGCGCCATGGAACCAAGCCAGAAAGTACCACTGAGGGATTCAGGAGGTTAATAAAAAAACCATTCATAAAAAGTGGGCATAACGGCTTTTTGCCTGCATCGTGAGATCACCACGTTTTCCTCGACAGGATATAATTTATGCCAAAACCCATGAATACAATTCCGCCTGCAAGATTGAAGTAGGTATTGTGGACAAGGGTATTGTTGATCCAGGCAGTAAAAAAGTATACCACCGCAATAATGGCCGCGTCGCACAAAAGAACGCCCAGGTCAAACCAGAGGGCCGCTCTGAATCCCCGTGTCATACTGGTCTCAATGAGCATGAAAAAGGTTGCTCCCACAAAAATACTGAGGAAGGAACCGGTAATTATTCCCTTGAGAATGATGTCCATGCTAAATCATGTATTGACGTACAAATTCATCCCATTCGCTGTAATGATTACCTATCACACGGGGAAATTTGTGTTGACCGCCCTCTTTACCTTTTAACTTCATCCAATCATAAAATGCTTTTATGGGAATGATTTCAACGATAATTTCTTTTAAGGCAGCTTTACGCTCCACAGCGTAGTCGTCATTCAGCCTGGCAAGCGTATTATCGAGCAATTGTTTAAGCCCGTCGCGATCCGCGACCGGCTCGTCAGTACCAATGTACCATTTATGGGCAAAAAGCTTTTTATAAGGTATGCCGGCCACCGTGAATTCCTTGATGCCGATATTCAGCTTTTCGGAAATTTCACTGATTGCCCTGGTCATGTTGTCCACGCTCAGGTGTTCACCGCAGAGGCTAAGAAAATGCTTTGTCCGTCCGGTTATTACAATTTCAAAATCTTTGACAGAAGTAAACGCTACGGTATCACCAATCAGGTAGCGCCATGCTCCCGCATTGGTAGTGATTAATATAGGCGTAATCCTCTTGTTCGTTTACCTGGTCGATTACCAGTGTTTGCGGGTGATCCAACAACGTGCCATCTGAATTGAAAGTTTTGGTATTGAAAGGGATAAACTCAAAAAAAATACCATTGTCGAGGATCAATTGCATCGGATGGTCTTTTTTACGCTGATAGGCCAGGAATCCTTCAGAGGCCAGGTACGTTTCCAGGTAGAAGACTTCTTTCCCCATGAGCTTTTCAAAGCTCTTTTTATAAGGTGTGAAATTCACACCTCCATGGGTATACACGCGGAAATTCGGCCACATGTCATGAATGGTGTTCAGCCCGTAATGTTCTATAATTCTTTCCAGGAGGATCTGCACCCAGGCAGGAACACCCGAAATTCCCCCAATGTCCCAGTCCCGGGCTTTTCTCACAATCTTATCAAGCTTGGTATTCCAGTCTCTTTCTCTTGCAATGAGCCCGGGTTTGTAATAACCCCCAAACCAGAAAGGAAGCCGGCTGGCCAATATTCCGCTCAGGTCTCCCTCAAAGTACTTTTCCATCTTCACCAGGGTGGTACTGCCTCCGAGCATCAAAACGCTTTTCTCGAAAAAGAAGGGTGGAAGGTCGAATTCCGCCAGTGATAATAATTGCCGGATCCCCGTACGGCGGATCGATTTGATCATATCCCGTGTAAGGGGTACACGCTTGCTTGAATCATTGGAAGTACCCGAGGTGAGTCCGAAATACTTTACTTTTCCCGGCCAGGTGATATTGGATTTCCCTTCGAGGAGCTTATGCCAGTATTGTTCAAACAGACCTTCGTACTCGAAAACCGGCACCCGTTGCTGAAAATCATGGACGAGATTACCGCTCTTCAATATTTCAGTGAATCCATAAATTCTGGCCAAATTCAGTATTCCTGGCTTTCTGCAGTAGCTTGCCCAGCGTTTCTTTCTGAAAATCAAATTTTAAATGTTTCTTTTCGAGATTACTTTTTTTCTTCTTGATAACCTCGTGCAGGATTGTACCTACAATAGCCATAGGGGATAATTTTTGAAATTATGCGAACCAAAAGTATAAAAAAAGAAAAAAGAAATGCAATACAATAGGGCTTAGTTATGATTTTGGCTGAATAAGTGCACGGCCTTCTCTCCTGCCTCAATTGCCACCGGCAAAATATTGCCGGGAAGCGGAAGGGGACAGGTTGCATAAGGAGTAAAGGCACAGGGTGGATTGTAGGCTTTGTTAAAATCGATGATTACCCGGTTTTGATCATCGGGTGCGGCCGTATACAGGAATCTCCCTGCAGGATAAGTTTCATTGCCGTTGGTTTTGTCGCCGAATACAATAAAAAGGCCATCCGCGGAATCAAAGGGATAAAGGGTGAGCTTTTTGCCGCGCACCCTGAAAGTCAACTCGCCGGGAACAAGGTTTTCCTCTTCGGTCCCGATGACGGTTTGCACCATGTATTTTTCCGGTTTGGCATAGGGTTTGAATTCTGCAATGATCCTCCAGCGGTCAGTGGTCTCAAAACAGGGTATGGCAGTAAGGCTGTCGATCATGGGACTGTCGTAATCCCGTAGTCGGATACCATATCGGTCGCCCCGTTTAATAATAAACCATGCAAATGAATTCAGCCGCATGACATCATGATCCCGGAAAGAGTCGTCTTTAAGCCTGACATTCGCTGCCGGCATACTGTCGACCATAACGGGAACGGCAGTCTCCCGGAGATAAACGCTGTCACCTTTAAGTTCAAGAACACCGATAAACGCTGGAGCTTTTTCCGGGAAAACAAGGGTATTGGAGGTGTCTGATCCAAAGCTGTTCAATCCTTCGTTCAGCCAATAGAGCCCTGCCAGGTTAAGCCAGCCTTCCGGAGCTTTAAGGTTGCTTAATCTTTTGACATGCCATGCTTCAATTTCAGAACGGTAGGTTTCCGGATCAGGCAAGGGCAAAGGATTGCGGTCACATCCTGCCAGCAAACCGGCAATGATCAGCAAATATTTAACAGAATTCATATTTCTTATCAAAGGTTAATCCTAAAATGCAAATCGAAAATTCTTTCCATCGGGTTTTTCGCCCGTCACTTTTTACCTGTCATTGAATATACACGGACCCCTCCGATCCAGGTTTCCAGAACTTTTATCTTAGGAATGTCACGCTCATCCGCATTCATAATATCCTGGTCCAGCACTACAAAATCGGCCATTTTTCCCGGTTCGAGACTTCCTTTTTCAGTTTCCTCAAAACACGCTCTGGCGGCCCATAGGGTCATGGCACGCAACGCTTCCTCACGGGTTAGTGCATCCTGCATCTGGAAACCTTCGGGAGGATATCCCGTGAGATCCTTACGTGCTGTGGCCGCATAAAATCCGTACAAGGGATTGATGGCTTCTACCGGAAAATCGCTGCCATTAGCCAGCCAGCCATTTTGAACAAGCAGGGTTTTATAGGCATACGCAGTATTTAGTCTTTCCTGGCCCAGTCTGTCACCTGCCCAGTACATATCCGATGTGGCATGGGTCGCCTGCACGCTCGGTACAATACCATATACGGCATACAACGGAAAATCACGCGGATGTACCACCTGGGAATGCTCGATGCGCCAGCGCATATCGTTGTTCCCGGGGAGAATTCCGCTGTAAATCTCCAGCATAAGTCTTACCGCCGAATCGCCGATACAATGGGTGTTTACCTGATATCCTTTTTTACAGGCCAGCTGGCAGATCTCCGTAAGGAATGCAGTGGTACTGACCTGAATGCCCCTGCTTTCCGGATCGTCGGTATAAGGATCGATGAGCAATGCTCCCCTTGAACCCAGGGCGCCATCGGCAAAAAGTTTTACAGATCTCACATTTAACTTGCCGGTATGGTAGATCCCCCTGTTCATGAAATGATCCATATTTTCCTTCGTGGGATTCAGCATGGCATAAATATTCATGTCCAATGCACCCGACTTTTGCAGGGAATCCATCAGCAGTACAATATCCTTATCCAGTCCCGCATCGCCCACCATGGTGAGTCCAACAGCAAGGCAATTTATTTCAGCCGCCTTCAGGGCATGTAACTGGTCAATTTTATTGATGGCAGGCAAATGCTTTTCAACAAGGGCCATGGCATTATCCAGCAGAATACCTGTTGGGGTTCCCCTGGCATCCGTAAGGATCTGTCCGCCTTCGATCCTTGCTTCCGGTTTCACGGCAGCAAGAGAGAGCGCCCGGGAATTCACCCAGGCTGCATGTCCGTCAACCCTTGTCAGGTAAACCGGTAAATCGGGGAAGGCCTGGTCAAGAATTTCCTTATCGGGGAATTTCTTATTCCTCCAGTCATTCTGATCCCAACCTCTTCCCAATATCCAGGATGACGGAAACTGTTTATAATGTTCCTTTAATCGTGCTATCACCTCCTCTGCAGAACCCGATCCGGTAAGATCGGCCTGACGGAGCGTTAATCCGTAACTGTAAAAATGACAATGGGGGTCAATGAAGCCAGGAAATACCGGTTTCCGCTGAAGATCGATCTCTTTCTGAGCTTTATATTTTTCCCTTAAAGCGCTATCGGTTCCGATTGCAACAATCCTTCCACCGGTAATCACCACCGCATCAGCAACCTCAAAGGCATCATTAACGGTGTATATTACACCGTTATAAAGCATAAGATCAGCAGCCTTTTCCCGGCAACCCACGCTCATGACAGCACTTATTATCCAGGTTATGCTCAGCCTCCACATCTTACAATATTAATTAAAACCAAAACAAAAGTTTACATACGAAAAGCGAAAATACTCCATCATTAATCAATTAACTCCATCATATCTTTTTCCACCTTTATTTTGGCATTTTTCATCATTTCAATGGCTTGTTCGATCTCTTCTTCCTGATGGGTGGCCATCAACTGAAACCTAAAAATTGCCTTGCCCTTGGGCACCGCAGGAAACTCAACCAGATTTACCATCAGCCCCTGTTCAAATATATTTTTAAAGATCATCCGGGCGATGCGTTCGTGACCGATCAGTACCGGTACAATTTGGGTGGGCTTTCCGTTAATAGTAAAGCCATTTTCACGGAACCTGGTAACTGTAAATTCAACCAGTTCTTTCAACCTCTGTCGCAAACGGCTTCCTTCCTCTGAAAAAACAAGATCGATGCTTTTGCTGGCTATATGACATTGTATAGGGGAGGCACCGGTTGAAAAGATATAAGTTGGTGCCATGATGGTCAACTGCTTTCTGATTTCGCCGGGGCCGGCAACAAAACCGCCATTGGTTCCGAAGGCCTTGCTGAATGCGCCGCATATGATCACATTCTTCTCGTATTGCAGATCAATGGTTTCCAGCAAACCCAGTCCTTTTTCACCAATTACCCCCAGATCATGCGCACAGTCGATAATCAATATGGCTTCATACTTGTGCACCAGTTCCATCAGGCGTCGCAAATCGGGCGCATCGGAATTCATGGAAAACAGGCTTTCCGTAATCACAAAGAGACCATTGCGATCATCCATCTGCCGGCACCTTTCAAGAAGCTCATTCAGGTGCGACATGTCATTGTGATTGTATTTGTAAATATTCTGTGAGGAGAATCGGGCAGCAACCTGGAGGCAATTGTGTGCCAGTGCGTCCAACACCAGTGTGTCTTTTCCGTTGGTCAGTCCTGCTACGGCACCAAAGCATGCCATCCATCCCGAAGGAAAGACAAGACAGGTTTTTTGTTTAAGGATGTCAGCCAGTTTTTCCTCAAGCTGGTCTGTCCAGATCGTTCTTCCGGTGAGTGTCGGCGAACCTGCACTGTGAATGACATGGTTTTCTTCAACAAATTCTTTCACAGAATCGATGACCTCATCGTTATTGGAAATCCCCAGGTAATCCTGTGTTCCGAAATTCAATGGCCTTCGGTTATTGTGGGTCATGCCATAGGGCCAAAGATTTTGTTCTTCCCTTAACATACTCCAGTGATTAAGTCCTGCATATCTTTCTGCAAGCGTTTTCCCTGAAAAACTAACGAAGTTCAACGCACTGCCTTCATAAGGCCCCAATATCTGTAAACTCATATGATCTAGAATAATAACTTCACTAACTTCTTATCCAATGGCATTGAAGAGCTTAACCTGATCTATTCACCCAGTTCGCCTTTCTGAACCGAGAAAATCTCTTCAATGGTTTTATCATAACGCTGTGCCAGGAATTTACGTTTTAATTTAAGCGTAGGAGAGAGTTCGCCGGTGACGGGGGACCATTCTTCCTGCACCAGACGAAAGCGTTTGATCTGTTCAGTTTGTCCCAGCTGCTTATTCATCTCGTTCACCACGCGCTGAAAACGCATCACTACCCTGGGATGCTGTATTAATTCCGTATTATCCCGAAAATCAATGCTGTGCCGCATGGCCCAGTTGTGCAGAAAGTTGAAATCGGGTGAGATGATGGCACTGGCAAATTTCTGGTTTTCACCAATTACCATGACCTGCTCAATAAAAGCGGATTCTTTGAGTTTATTTTCAATTACTTGTGGGGCGATGTATTTACCGCTGGATAGTTTGAAAATTTCCTTCTTGCGATCGGTAATTTTAAGGTATTTCTCTTCCATGATAACCCCAATATCACCCGTGTGCAGCCATCCTTCATCATCAATTACTTCCCTTGTGGCCTCAGGATCTTTATAATAACCCATCATGACGTTGGGGCCCTTGCACAGAATTTCGCCATCTTCAGCAATCCTGACCTCAACGCCGGGGATAGCAGTTCCTACCGTTCCAACCCTGATGTCCCCGGTGCGGGGTTCACGGTTGGCAGATATTACCGGCGATGATTCCGTCATTCCGTATCCTTCGACTACCGGAATTCCTGCTGCATTGAAGATGACACACAGCCGGGGTTGCAGTGCAGCCCCACCGGTAACAATCAACTGTACCCTGCCGCCGAGCGCCTGCCGCCATTTACTGAAAACAATCTTGTCGGCTATCTTCAGCAGCAGTTTGTAAAACACCCCATTGGTGTCGGGAATTTTATACTTCATACCAAGGTTAACCGCCCAAAAAAAGATCTGCTTCTTCATGCCGTTCAGATCCCTGCCTTTTTGAATGATTTTGTCATAGGTCCGTTCCAGTAGCCTGGGTACCGATATGAAAACATGCGGTTGAACTTCACGCAGGTTATCAGAAATGGTTCCCATACTTTCAGCATAATAAACGCTGACTCCCACGCTTTGAAAATAATAGTTGATCGTTCTTTCAAAAACATGACTGATGGGTAAAAAGCTCAGGGTGCGATGGGTTTGATTAAAATTATAGATCTGTGCAATCGACAACACATTGCTCATGATGTTGTTGTGTGACAACATAACGCCTTTCGGATTACCCGTGGTTCCCGAGGTGTAGATGAGGGTGACGATATCATCCGCACGGATGGCATCCCTGGTCTTTGTAAAGATGCTTTTGTATTTTTCGGTATTCTGCCGGCCCAATTCCAGTATTTCTTTCCAGCTTCGTACCGTGTCAATGCCATTGTAAGTGAAGATTCCCAACACCGAAGGAATTTTGTCGGCAATAGGTCTGATCTTTTCATGCAGCGATTTGTCGGATACAATCACCAGTTTAGGCTCGCAATTGTTAAGGATATAGGTATAATCGTCCTCACTGATGGTGGGATAGATGGGAACATGCACAACACCGATCTGGCTGAGTGCCATATCCATGATATTCCATTCGGGGCGGTTGTTGGAAATGGTGACCACCAGGTCCCCTTTCTGCAGTCCCATGGCCAAAAGTCCAAAACTGGCCTGCTCAGCCAATGCAGCATATTCTTTCACGGAATATTGGACCCAATTGCCTTTTTCTTTGCCGGCCAGCATGTCATTCTTCTCGGGACACAGTTCCAGCAAATGATTCAGTATATCAAATGTTCTTTTTAGTTCCATCTGTTGAAATTTATTCAATCTCAAATATAGTTATTATGAACATACCATTTCAGGGATATTCGGTGAACTAAATCATTTTTTAGCAAAGTGCTTTGTCCTACCTTTTGTCATTAATTTATACCGATTATTATGGGTAAACTGGCAGTGGTGGCTTTAGGCGGAAATGCCCTGCAACGCGACAATCAAAGGGGAACTATTGAAGAACAGGAGAAAAACACCTTCAGAACGCTTGAAAATCTGGTTTTTCTGCTAAAAGACGGATATGATCTGGTCATCACCCATGGCAACGGACCCCAGGTAGGTGATTTATTGCAACGGAATGATGCAGGCGAACTTACCTATGGCATACCGCAAATGCCGCTCGATGTTTGCGTGGCGGGTACACAGGGCGAAATAGGATACATGATTGAGCGGATTCTGCGCAACGCATTGACAAAGCACGGGATACAGAAAAATGTGATCAGCCTGATCAGTCAGGTAGTTGTTGACCGGAAAGGTAAATCTTTTCGGGCTCTTGTCAAACGCGTGGGGCGGACCTATCCCGCAGAAATGGCCAGAAAACTGGAAAAGGAAAAAAACTGGATTTTCAAGGAAGAAATAAAATCAGGGGGCGGATTTCGCAGAGTAGTTCCATCACCCAGGCCTGTTGAAATCTTGAACAGCGCGATCATTAAAGACCTTGTTACGGCCGGTAATATTGTCCTGGCCGCCGGGGGCGGGGGTATTCCGGTTTATATCGACAGCAAAGGTAATTACAGACCCGTGGAGGCGGTAATTGATAAGGACATGGCCTCGGCATTGCTTGCAGTTACTATTGAAGCCGATGAGTTTTATATCCTTACCGATGTACCTTATGTATACCTGAACTATAAGAAACCCGATCAGCAAATCGCTGAATTTATCAAACGCGATGAAGCCCGCAGGTACCTGAAAATGGGAATGTTTGGGGAAGGCAGTATGGCTCCCAAGATGGAGGCCGCCCTGTTCTTTATTGAACACGGGGGAAGTAAAAGTGTCATTACCGAAGCTACCAAGCTGGAAAACAGAAAGTACGGATCCAGAATTACCATGAATTAAAAAGAATTGTTGAAAACCTCTCCGCTATTAACAACACTTGCTGATCTCTGATCGTTATTTTTGCAGAAAATGTAACGAATATGAGAAAGGGACTTCTGCTGACGGGTATTTTTCTTTTTGGTAAAATGTTGATGGCACAATCTTCGGACAGAATGTCCCGCCCGGAGTATATTGACCGGTACAAAGATATGGCGATTCATGAAATGAACCGCAGCGGTGTACCGGCCAGTATTACCCTGGCCCAGGGTGCGCTGGAAAGCGGCGACGGAAACAGTAGCCTGGCAAGAAATGCCAATAATCATTTCGGAATAAAATGTCATGAAGACTGGAACGGAAAGAAAACATACCAGGATGATGATGCAAAGAACGAATGCTTCAGAAAATACCAGTCGGTTGAAGAATCCTTCCGCGATCACTCCGATTATCTGAAGGCGAAAACGCGATATGCTTTTTTATTTGAACTGGACATAACTGATTATAAGGGTTGGGCCAGGGGACTTAAAAAAGCGGGATATGCCACCAGTCCCACCTATGCTGAAACTCTTATCAGGATCATTGAGGAATTCGGACTTCATCAATATGACCAGGCCGGAGATAAGGCCCAGGGTTCACATAGGCGGTCAGAGCGGACAGGTAGTCATGCAGTTTCGAGGTCCATTATGGAAAAAAACAGGGTGAAATATATACTGGCCCTGCCGGGAGACTCCTATGAATCGCTCACCACTGAATTTGGAAAACTTAATTGGGAATTGACTGATTATAATGAGGTCCGGACCGGTGATTCGCTGGTTACCGGTCAGGTGGTTTATATCCAGCCCAAACGGAACAAAGCTGAGGCAGGTAAAAACACTCATGTGTTAAAGGAGGGCGAAACCATGTATATGGTTTCTCAGTTGTATGCCCTGAAGCTTTCCAGACTGTATGCCATGAATCTTCTTGTTCCGGGTACTGAGCCTGCACCGGGTACTTACCTGCAGTTAAGAAAAGCGCTGAAAGGATCTGAACCGAAGATTGCCAGGGAATATGCACCAAAAGGTGGTGAAGAAGAAGAGGAAATCAAGGTGGAACTGAACCTGGAGTAAGGAGTTGTTTAAATCTGATCCCATGGAGGCTGTATTATTTGAATAAACAGTCTCTGGCCTGTTGAAAGCCGCGAAGAAATTCTGCAATGCCCATCTTCTTTTTCCCCTGCAACTGAATACTTTCAATGTTGATATAGCCATTCTTAACGGCAACACTGAGAAAGGTTTTCCCATCGGTTTCAATGGCTCCATACTCATGGCAATGTGCACGGCTGATCACCGTGCCGGAATAGATCCGTGCAGTCAGCACATCACCCCTGGAATTGATTAATTCTGTCCATGCAGCAGGGTAGGGACTTAAGCCGCGAATAAAATTGTAAATGCTTTCAGCATCATGGTCCCATTGAATTCTGCAATCATTCTTATAGATCTTGGGAGCGGTTTTAAGAGGTTCGGATATTTGTATCAAATGCTGGTGGCGTCCACTGGCAGTGCCAGCTGCAATTGCTTTGATGGTTTTTACTACCAGCTGTGCGCCAACAACCATTAGCCTGTCATGCACATCACCGGCAGTCTCCCGATGTCCGATGGTAATCTCCTCGGAAAACAGTACCGCACCTTTATCGATTTCATGATTTAAAAAGAATGTTGTAACGCCGGTTCTGTTTTCACCATTCATAACGGCCCAGTTGATGGGTGCGGCTCCCCTGTATTGTGGCAAAAGGGAGGCATGCAGGTTGAAGGTCCCGAGAGCGGGCATGCTCCATACTTCTTCAGGCAGCATGCGAAATGCTACGACTACCTGCAAGTCAGCTTCCAGCTTTTTTAACGCTGCCAGAAATTCCGGATCTTTAAGTTTCAGGGGCTGAAGTACGGGCAAATGGTGTTGCAGTGCAAATTCTTTTACCGGTGAAGGATGCAGGTGTAATCCCCGTCCCGAAGGCCTGTCAGGAGATGTTATTACTCCTTTGACAGGGAAACCTGCCTCTAAAATGGCTTTAAGCGATTCCACCGCAAACTCGGGTGTGCCCATGAATACAATCCCCGGATGATGCAGCTTCATGATCTTATCCTCCGTTTGAAATCTTAAAGTCTTTGTCCTCGAGGAGTTCAAGGAGGTGACCCATTTTGTTCTTTTTGGTTTTCAGGTAAAAATGGTTGTGTTCGTTGGAGGGAATGTTGAGCGGTATGTTGCTCACAATGGAGATGCCATAGCCCTCAAGTCCGGCTCTTTTTACCGGATTGTTGGTAATAAGCCTTATTTTACCCAAACCAAGTTCGTGCAGAATACTGGCGCCAACACCATAATCCCGCTCATCCTCTTCAAAGCCAAGATCCAGATTGGCTTCAACAGTGTCCCGGCCTTTCTCCTGAAGGTTATAGGCTTTGATCTTGTTGAACAATCCAATTCCCCTGCCTTCCTGGTTGAGATATACAATCACCCCCTGACCTGCATTCTCGATCATCCTCATAGCTTCGTGCAATTGCGATCCGCAGTCGCAACGGTAGGAGCCGAAGATATCACCGGTCATGCACGAGGAGTGTACCCTCACCATCACGGGATCTTCCCTGGTCCAGCTGCCCTTGATCAAAGCCAGGTGCTCCAGACGGTTTGATTTCTGAATGAACGGAATAACCGTGAAGGTTCCGTATTTGGTTGGGAGCTTTGCTTTAACGCCTTTGATCACCAGACTTTCCTGTTCAAGCATATAAGCAATCAGTCCCTTAATGGTTATGATTTTCAGCTTGTGCTTTTTGGCAATGGTGATTAGTTCGGATAAGCGAGCCATACTGCCGTCATCATTCATGATCTCAACCAGAGCGCCGCCGGGTCTTAATCCTGCAAGCCTGGCAAGGTCAATGGCTGCTTCCGTGTGGCCCGGCCTGCGCAATACGCCCTTGGTTTTTGCTTTAAGCGGGAAAATATGTCCCGGCCGCCCAAGATCTTCCGGTTTTGTTTCAGGATCAACAAGTGCCCGGATGGTTTTTGCCCTGTCGTTGGCTGATATTCCCGTGGTACATCCATGCCCGAGCAGATCTACGGAAACCGTAAAAGGGGTGGCATGAACCGAAGTATTGCTTCGTACCATCAACTCGAGCTCCAGCTGTTCACAACGCTTTTCAGGAATGGGGGCACATATAAGTCCACGTCCATAGGTGGCCATAAAATTAACGATCTCGGGTGTGATGAGTTCCGCAGCACAGATAAAATCTCCTTCGTTTTCACGGTCTTCATCATCCACAACTATCACTACCTTTCCGGCCTTAATATCCTCAATGGCTTCGATTATTGTGTTGAGTTCAATCAGCATTGTATTTTTAACCTTTCCCGGCATATTGAAAATTTTCAGAAAAAATAGCGGTACAAAATTACGATTTGTAACTGAATCTCCAGATCAGTTCCGGGGCGAATTAACCATTTTCCTGTGTATTTAGCAATGAAATTCGTCAGCTGCGCCTGACTTTTTGCCAATTGACAGTATACTGGCCGTTTATGAACCTGAAGAATCCTTTGATAACGGCATAATTCATAATAAAAAGGTAGTATGGGACAAATAAAGCCCGGATTCTGATCCGGACATTGTGAAAAATGCCGCCTGCAAAAACCAGCAGGTAAAATAAACATTGCATAACAAACAAAACAGTGAATATTCTGCTGTGGTCCGGAAACAGGAGGATCAGAAAATTCAGGATGAAAATCAATGGAAAACTGATGGGTACCAGGGTCCAGCGCAATACTTTATGTGAAAAGTACATTACTGTCAAACGTCCGTAGCGGAAAGGATTCAGCAGGCCAGTCATTCGGGTGAGCGCCTGCATACCGCCGGCAGCTATCCTGGTCTTGCGTTTAATTTCTTCACCAATATTCAGTGAGGCAGTTTCCGTCCCCCAGGCTTTTGGCGCATACTGAATCCGGTATCCCTGCCGAAGAATCTGCATCGATATCGTAAAATCGTCCAGAAGGGTGTCTTCTTTTACCTGCTGGTATAAATCACGCCGCACGGCAAATAGTTCTCCTACTGCACCCATAACCGATCCGGTTTCTGATTCAAGTTTTTTGATCAGTGATTCATATTGCCAGTAGAGTCCTTCCCCTGCATCAACTGCTTTTTGCGAACCCGAAACGCTGATTCGCTTTTCACCGGTAACGCATCCTGTTCTCCCGTCTGCGAAAAGGCTTACCATTTCACCAATGGCGTCAGCATTCAACATGGTATTGGCATCGGTAAAAACAACCACGGGGGTGTCTGCGATTTTCATATACCGGTTCATGGCATGAACCTTTCCCTTTCTTTCCCGTTCGTGCAGCATGGTAATATCGGGGTAGTGGCTCAACAGATCAGCGGTTTTGTCGTTTGATCCGTCAATGACCCATACAATCCGCAATTTCTCCCGGGGATAATTCAGGTCCAGAGAATTTCTGACCTTGGCCATGACATAATCGGCTTCATTGAAAGCAGGTATTAATAGAGTGACAGCGGGTTCATAGACTGGAAATGAGATCGCTTTGCCATAGTGAGAAATTTTTCTGACTGCAAAGAATATCAGCAAAAGCAAGGTATATCCGATATAGGCATAAAGAATGATACCGAGGAATATCCAAAAGAGGATTTTCAAAATCATTTCAGATTCATTTTATAGAAATCGGCCAGGCCAGATGCCAGCGTTGCATTGTTGAATTTTTTCGCCACGAAGTTATAAGCATTTTGGCCTATTTTCTGGTAAAAATCAGGATATTTCAGAAGTTTTTCGGTCTGTTGGAGAAACTCTTCTGCCTGATTGGCAAGGATAATATTTTTGCCGTGCCTGACCGGCAGCCCTTCAGCTCCCAGTGGGGTAGTGACAACAGGTTTGCCTTTGGCCATGGCTTCGATAACCTTTACACGCATACCGCTTCCCGAGAAACAGGGGGCAACCAGAATACCATAGGTTTTCATGAATTTAGCGGCATCGGTTATTTCACCATGAACAACAAGTCCGGGCTTTTTAAGTTTTTGCAGGAGCTTGTCGGGTAAGTTTCGTCCTGCGATATGGAATTTTAGTCCGGGATTCCGGTGATGCAATTCCGGAAACACCTTGGAAATGAACCAAAGGAGGCCCTCCTGGTTGGGCATCCAGTCTAAGGAACCCAGGAAAAAAATTGAAAAATCATATTTGGGGGCCTGGTGGATGATCCCTCCGGAGGGTACCGTATCAATATCAACGCCTGCAGGGCAAACATGTGCCGAAGATGTATTGCCCATGCGGTTAAAATGCTCCAGATCACGTTCAGTTATCGGAACTAGCAGATCATAACTATTCATGATTTCCGTCTCATAATGCAGGATTCTTTTGGCCAGTGTTCCGAAATACCATTTTCGGTACAGGTTTTTTTCAGAAAGAGCCAGCCGTTGCCAGATTTCATGTTCAACATTATGGGCCCGAAAGGCAATAAGTCCCCTGGAGTGTCTTCTGATGGCAGGTATATAGGGCGCCAGGTACAAGCCTTCGAGCTGCACGATATCGTAAGTTTTGGCAGAAAGCATATCCACAAGTTTGTTTTCAAATTCGGCTGAAACAAACCGCAGGGCATTATATGGTTTGCCGGAGAACAGAAGATTCTTCAGTAACGCAGTCAAATGAACGGTAGTATCCACATACACCGCCTGCACCTCCATAATGTCGCCAAATCGCAATTTGTCTACATCAGAAAGCTTGTGCTTGGGAGTATACATGGTAAGCACGGTAATCTCGTGCCCCATCCGGCTTAAGGAACATGCCAGACCGAACATGGCCATGGAACCTCCATCGCGCGGAGGATAGGGTGGTTTAAGACAAACCTGCAATATTTTCATTACAAATAATCCGCATCAATTTTAAGGGCAGAGCTGTTCAACAGATTAATCATTCCTGAGGATAATTCCATAACCTTTTTCAAATTCCGCCGGATATGCATGACCTTTATTCTGAGGTGCAACAGCCGGAGCAATCCAAAAGGTAATAGTATTAAGTGCGCCCACCGCAAATATTTGTTTTTGAGCAAGGGTTCTGCAATTCTGCCATTGATAAATGGAAACTCAGCCAGCCTTTTCTGGAAATAGGGGATCCTGAACCATTTGCTGAGAATAACCTGATCGATAATGCTGTTATAATGGATACCGAACTCAATCAGGTAGAACAGACCGGTATTGGTGTATGCTTTTTTAAGCAGTACTGGCCAACTGCAGTCGGTTTTCAGCGATTCCAGACAATTCCCCGCCATTTCTGAGATGGTGGTAAACTGAGATTGCAATGTAGTCCTTGGGATATCAATAAGTTCGAATCTGCCTGCAATATGGGCCTTCTTATCGAGAAGAACTCCCTTTCTCAGACCTGCCTTGTCACGCAGCCAGTTCAGGTAGGTATCAATGTTGAGAATGGCGGAATCGTTGGTGGCCTGATACGTCAGGAATATACCGGCAATGACCAGCACAAAGGATGAAAGCCACATACCCTGAAAACCTGACAACACACTTTCGCGAACAAATTTTTCACCGGTCAGAGAAATGATGTAGTACAGGATGAACAGGAGGGTGGATATTACCGTAGGCATACCTAGTCCTCCCTTGCGGATGATTGCCCCCAAAGGCGCGCCGATGAACAGAAAAATAAGGCAGGCAAAGGCGAGGGTGAATTTTCGGTGCCATTCTATTTCATGTCGCCGAAGGTACTTGGTTTCAAAAACAATGGTTGATGCTATATTTACAACCATGTAATGCGTCATAGAGGAATAATTTGCCGCAGTTTTTACAATATTTTGTTTTTGCTTTATCGGAAGCGCCTGCATTAAGCTGTCAAAACTGGTCACTTTCAGTACTGATTTTTCCAGTTTAGTGGAATCAGGATTTGCAACGGTAGGTGGTTTCGACATTACCGTGCCCGGAGTATTCGCCCTGTTCACGGGTGCAATTGATGTTCCCGATCCCGGAGAAGGCTTTATTGGTGCTGTAGCCGATACTTTCTCTTTTCCTGTTTGCACGGCAGTTTCTTCTTCTCGTGTGACCTGAACCGGTGTTTTTCCTTCACCGCGCACCCCTGCTCCGCTCTCAGCGCTCTGCCAGAATGTTGGTGTGTTCGTATACCTTTCCGGAATATAAGTAACTGCCAGTTTTTTGTTTAATTTGAAAATGTTGTTCCGGAGCAAAGTGCTGTAAAACTGTTCACTTTTAAGGTTCAATTCATTTCTGATGGAATCCCCCGCACGTTTGAGCTGCGATAAATTCTTCATCTGATAGGAATTTCTGAAAATGCTTTCATCGGAGCGCATTAATTCGAATCCGGTCATCTGGATAATTACACGCTGTTCACCAAACTTGTCAATCTCATGCGGATAATAGTCCTTGGTCTTCTTTCGCCGCCCTTCATACCTTTCATTATAGGTATAACCGTTCCAAAGGGTGATCACCATATTACGCCGGTCGGCGGTCATTTTCATCTGCCCCGAGTCGGCTATGGTAACCTTGTTGTTACCCTTATGTTCGGAATGATCATAGATTTTAATATCATACAGTAGGTTGGTCACCGGATCCTTTTTTTCAACCCGTATACTGTAATTATCCAATCCATTGTAGAATACTCCCTCGGTGATCTGGACTTCCGGCCGCTGCTGACGTACATCATACAACAACGATTTCATTTTGAGGTTGGTATAGGGAAGTACGTTGTTGGCAAAGAAAAATGCCCCGATCGATACCAGGATCACCAGAAGCATAAGAGGCATCAGAATGCGCCGTAACGAGACTCCTGAGGCTTTAATGGCAGTAAGTTCGTAAAATTCTCCCATATTGCCGAAGGTCATGAGGGAGGAAAGCAATATGGCCAGCGGTAATGCAAGCGGTACCAGACTGGAGGATGCATAGATCAAAAGCTCACCAATTATCCTAAGTTCCAGACCTTTGCCTACCAGTTCATCAATATACCTCCACAGGAATTGCATCAGCAAAAGGAAAAGCACAATAAAGAAGGTCATGATGAATGGCCCCATAAAGGACATGATAACCAACCTGTGCAGACGTTTCACAGCTATGTAGAATAAGTAGGATACATCTTTAAAACGGGTACAAAGCTATGATATTTTCGGAACCGGTAAAATGGATTAAAGACCTATCACATGTTTCAACTTGGCAATTTGTGAATTCCAGAGCTCGATGGTGGAATCTTTGTCTTCATCATCAGTGAAATCAGTGATAATCAGGGCGGTATCTCCGGTGAGTTCATCGGTATTGATCCGGAATTCGAACCAGTGGGCTTCGGGTTCCTCCGATTCCACCCATCGGAACCGGATGTATTTATTCTCTTTTCTCTGTATAATTTCTGCTCTTTGTTCAGTTTTTCCCCAATAAAATGAATACTGGTTGCCCGTGATATTCACATTGTCGGCGAACCATTCCGACAGTCCGCCCGGAGTACTCAATCGAGGAAACAGGACTTTGGGAGAGGAGTTCAGCGTATATTCAAGGAGTATCTTTTTCTTCATCTGAATATCCGGGTATTTGTCATTTGGGGATTAAACTATGAATCAGGGTTCTGTTTTGTGCAATATATAAAAAATGTTTGTGCAATACAAACATTATTTTCCGAATGATGCCCCTAATTTTTAAGCTGCAGTTTACGCCGCATCGGCATATTCATGATACGTGAAACGGGCTTTCATTAAGAACTCTTCAAAAACCTGACCGTCTTCCAGGGCATCTTCATCACCCTTTTCATAATACCAGTTAATATAGAGCTCTTTAATGTGGTTATTGGCATCCAGAACTTTTAGCAGGTAGAGCAGTTTCTTTGCTGAGGCGCTGTTCACATATTCCAGATTAATTACCACCGTAAGCGAACTTACTTCTAGTGAAGAGGCCCATTCAAACAACGGCTGGTAGAATTTTACCACGTCTTCGGGTATTGACCTTCCTTTAATTTCCAGTTTATTATCTAGTCCATAATGGACGGCCGGGGTGGTATTTGTGGCATTCAGATCAATTGCTTTCATGTCATTTGGGTTTGTTACTTTCTTGAACGTAAAATGACAGGCCAGGGATTGTTTCTTTTGACAAATGCCGGCAATTCATTGATAATATGCTGAAATCAACATATCTTCATAAGCATTAATATTCATGCCATGTGCAGGAAAGCTAAAGGGTTCGACCAGCGAGGTTAATTGCTTAACTTTCACCTGAAATGCAGGAAATACCTCCCGGGTATTGACTGTTGAACCATTTCCCTGAAAGATTACCAGGCGTCAGACCGGGCCAAAACCAGGTCAGGGCCGGCGGAATTGGGCCATCGGAAATCCATTCTGATTGTCCGGGCTTTTAAGCGATATCTGTATCTGCAATAAAATTGAAACGGGCTTTGGGGATTAACTTTTCAAAAACCTGCCCGTTTACAAAGGAATCCTCATCATCCTTTTCATAATGCCAGTTTACCGTGAGTTCCCTGATGCTGTTATTGGAATCCAGCGCTTTCATAAATGTGAGGAGTTTTTTCGAGGACGCACTGTTCACATATTCCAGGTCAATATCAACGGTAAGTGCATTCAATTGCAGTTCGCCCGCCCATTCGATCAGGGGCTTATAAAACACGGATACGTCCGAAGGAATTGATCGGCCCTTGATGATCAATTTGCCGTTTTCTCCAAATTTTATGGATGGAGTAGTATGGGTGGCGTCAAGATCAATGTTTTTCATGTTGCTTCAGGTTGGTTATCAACAGATTTAGTGTAGGATATTAGGCAATGAAATGCTTCTTCTGACAAATATAGGCAATTCATGAACCATTTCATACTGTATCATGATATTCACGCTAATGACTTGCAGGAAATCGCAATTGACATCCATTGATCAATACGGAGTGCTTTGATGGAATAACAAACCTGATGGACATCAGATAACCTTTCGGGTGGCAGGAAAGAAGAACCAACTTTTCATCAAATAATAAATGAATAACTTGACTTGAGTGTGCATTTTTAGTAACTTGCTAGCACTTAGAGTTCTTTTATAGGCAACCGGGTATTGGCCACTGTGAATCATGTGGCTGTCAACCGTTTCAAACAGGGCAGAACATTACGACCACAAAGTGCAAATGCCCGATTATTTTGAGTTAGTGTTAAACATCCAATAATTAAAACAAAGAACGTTTTATGAAAGCACAAATTATTCAAAAGAAGAAGCATACCGGGAAAAAGCTGATCCTTTTAAACGCTGAATTTAAGCGGGAAACCTTATTTAAAGCAGCCAGGAATTCATCTGTAACCCTGGCCCATTTTAACGATTATGTTGAAAAGCCGGAAAAATTTACCCAGGCATTTACGGACGGGGACGGGATCTATTTTGAAGGTTTGAATGTGGCTGTCCTGAACTATAACAAGGAAGAGGAACTGTCCTACATGAAAAAGGGAATCGAGCAGAAGGAAATTTTAATAACCGAACCTGAACGTTTTGTTTATAAGATCGACCGCTATGACTATTTGCGTGGTTATCGCGATGGTATCAGTTCTTTGCTGGAGAATTACAGCAATATGGAAGGTGAGGCAGGTACTCCGGAACAGGCATTTGGTGAAGTCAGAAAGAAATATATCGATGACGACCTGTCCTCCTGGGGTATAAAAGCCGCCAGGATTATGGACTCACCCTTTTCAGGAAAGAATATTAACATTGCCGTACTTGACACAGGTTTGTTCAAGAACCATATCGATCTGAAAGGCAGAAAGATCACTACCAGGAAGTTTGTCAATACCGGCTCTGCAGGTGATGTTGACGGACATGGTTCCCACTGCGTTGGTGTTGCCTGCGGTTTTAATGATGAAGCGGGCATGCGCTACGGTGTTGCCTATATGTCGAATATCTTTTGCGGAAAAGTGCTCGATGACCAGGGTGAAGGAACAGACGGCAGCATTCTGGCCGGCATTGAATGGGCGATGAAGAACAAATGCAGTGTTATCAGCATGTCCCTGGGTGCGCCATCCGAGGTCAATGAACCTTACTCAAGAATATATGAAAATGTTGCCACGAGAGCAATGAAACTGGGCGGCCTGATTGTTGCCGCAGCAGGCAATGAGAGCAACCGGCCGGGATTGGTCGCCCCTGTGGGACACCCCGCCAACTGTCCCTCCATTATGGCTGTTGGCGCCGTGGACAGTAATCTGAAGATTGCTTCTTTTTCCTGCGGAGGATTCAATATCAACGGCGGCCAGGTGGATCTGGTGGCACCAGGGGTATCCATTTACAGCATGATTAACCAGCAACGTGAACATGACAGATGGGATGGTACCAGTATGGCTACTCCATTTGTGGCCGGAATCGCCGGATTGTATTTTGAACAGAATACCAACGCGACGCCTCAGGTAGTATGGTCAATGCTTACCCAGAATGCACGAAGGCTGAAGCTGAGCTCGATTGATGCGGGCTCCGGACTGGTGCAGGCTCCAATTGATATAAAGATATGAGAAAAACGGATAAACAACACTTTATCGCTTCCGTTCAGGATGATTACATGGGTCAGATTGAACAAATTGCAGATAATCTGAGGTCAAAAGGATGTGTAATACACGAAGTCCTTGAGTTATCAGGGGTGATCACCGGTGAGGCCATGCAAAAGACTAACCTCGAAGACCTGCACATTGAAGGAATTTCTTCCATTGAAAAGCAACGCATTTTGAAAAAGAAATAAACCCTTAAATACGGAAGGTATGTCCCGTTCGGATATAGGATACAGGAAGGATTTCCTGGGAAGGGATCACCTGGTAAAGCTGCCTGTACTGAATGCAAAGCAAAGGAAGGATGTGGCTAAGTTCGATGAGGAAAAACATGTGCTGGACTATATTCATTATAGTGCAGTAATGTCAAAGACACGTCGGTTTGCCTACTTTACAGCGGTGAACATTGATGGAAGGACCTGGCGTGACAATCCAAGAAATGGCAGATGGAAGAGGGACAAACGTATTATCGAGCAGTTTGGTGATGAGTTGTATGATGCTGAGAAAAGCGAATTCGATAAGGGCCATCTGGTGAGGCGTGAGGATCCGGAATGGGGTGATCCTGATGTTGCGCTCCGGGCAGGAGAAAGTACTTTCAGGTTCCCCAATTGTATCCCCCAGCATAGGAAATTAAACCGGAGTATCTGGGAAGAGCTGGAAAGTAATATTTTGCATAAGGGAGCCAATGATCAGCAGATGAGAATATCGGTTTTCACTGGTCCTGTATTATCGGAAAATGACGGAGTTTTTGTTTCCCCGGTGAACGGTGAGGAAGTAAAGATCCCTAATCTGTTCTGGAAGGTGGTAACCTGGGTGAAAACCGGCGGCAAGCTTTATGCAGTTGGATTTTTACAGAGCCAGGAGAAATTCCTCCTTGAGGGAGGAATCATCAGGAAGCTTTTTGTCCCGGCCAGGAAAAGGCTCAGGGCATTAAGAGACGAAGACTTCTTTGAACATTTGACATTCAGGGACGGCAAAACCTACCAGGTCAGGATCGAAGAGATTGAAAGCCTTACAGGTCTGGAATTTGACTGGCCCGGTGTGATTAGACCGTTTAACCTTGTTGAACCTGTTCGCATCAGGAGCAGAAAGTTGTCGCGTAAACTGAACCATCGCCGCACTCAGGAAGGCTTCATGCCACAGAGAAGGCGGTTGAGCCTGTTGGGACTGGAATTGGGGTAAAAAGCCACCTGATTGCCCAGGATCGTGACCCTTATCATAAATGCGGCATGAATGCAATTATCTAACCGTTATACTAACCGATTGTCACTATGAAAAAACCAAATCCTTTTTCTTTCCTGTCCATGATGTTACTGATTTCAGGACTGGCCATAACCTTTTCCGCACCTGAGGCGGTCAGTCAAACCAACGGTCAGGCAACAAGTATCGTACCGGACACAAAAGTCCAGGTTATTAGTGCAGCCTCTCTGAGAAAAAACCGGGGGCACCATTCAGCGGTCCTGGGTGACTTAATAGCCGTAAAAATCAACAATCTCGACTATCTGCTGAGCGCTGCGGACACCTGCTGTAAAAGGATGACAGATACCTTGATCGTATTAAGTCTCAATGGCATGTCATGTCCTGATATACCGGTGGTAAGCCTTAACCGTGCAACAAATACCATCATCTTTCACCTGGATCGGAATGCTGAAACATTAAAAAAGATCGGTAAATTGTTCTCTTATCCCTGGGATGAGATCATCCTTTCCAGGGTCAGTATTTGCGTCAGCGGTAGCCCGCCCTTGCCGACCAGGGTGGAAGAATTTATGTTGCGTTGCTCTTCACGCTGGACCCTTTACTCGGCGTTGATCCTGATCGCTGTTATTCTGGGATCGTTCGTTCTGCTTGTAAAATTTACGAATTTGCTGAGGGTTGGCAGGGATGATAGCCCTTACAGTCTTGCCCAGACACAATTAGGTTTCTGGACCGTGCTTGTTGCGGCATCGGTTCTCTATATCTGGGTAACCACCACCAACCTGCCCGAATTATCCCCGGCAACACTTGCCTTGTTGGGCATCAGCATTGCCACAACAGCCGGCGGTAAACTGGTTACCTATGCGCGGCAGGAAAACCCGCCGGCAAATGTAAAAACCGAGGGCTTCATTAAGGATATCCTCTCTGATTCCAATAGTGTCACCATGCCTCGTTTCCAAATGTTCTTGTGGACGCTGATACTTGGCTTTATTTTCATACAAAAGGTGATCTATTACCAGCAGATTCCTGAATTTTCAGAAACCTATCTGGTATTGACGGGGATTAGTTCCGGCGCTTATGTTTTATTAAAAACAGTGGAAAGCAGGGATCAAGCCAATACAACGCCGGGAGGAACCGGTATCGCTGAAAAAACCGATCAAACAAAAGCGATGGGTTAAACTTTAAATTCAACCAATATGACAGTATTCAATAAAAGATACGGGATTGTTAAGAAATATATACCCGATGGCAGCAAGAGGCGTTCGTGCGAACCTATTGACAAGGTTGTGTTTATCGTGGCCCATGATACTGGTAACCGTGGGTCAACAGCGATGCAAAATGTAAATTATTACTGCCGAACCTGCAATAATCAGGATAACGAGCCCAACTTTGACTGTGCTTCCGCACATATTTTTGTGGATGACAAGGCCATTATCGAATGTGTGCCTGCATTAACCGGTCCGGCGGAGAAAGCCCAGCATGTCAGGCGTATTGTAGATGCAGATAATAAATTGTATGGATGTGATGCCAATAAGGCGGCAATTGGCGTGGAGTATTGTTATGGTCCGGATATCAACGCCGACGAGGCCTATAAAAGATACATCTGGGTTATGGCTTATCTTTGCTTTGTATTTGATCTGAATGTTGAAAGTTCAATATGCGGACATTTTTTGCTGGATCCATTGAGAAGGCACGACCCGGTGAACGCACTTTCATACAGTCAGCGCACCTATGACCAGTTGCTCCGGGATATCATTCATGAATACAGCATTTGCATAAACCCGAAGCAGTATAACATCATCCCGGAATTCGGGGAAAAGATCACCACGGTAAGATTAAACATCCGGAAGGGATTGCCTGAAACAACGGCCGACATTGTAACCACAGTTCCGCCGGGTACTACGCTTTTTCATACGGGTTATGTAACCGACGGATTGTCAGTGAACGGAATAGCAAAATGGTATGTAAACAAGGATGGAAATTTCTTCTGGGGCGGGGGAGTGAGGTGAGACATTAGTAACTGTCATAAAGAATATTGCTCCAGGTGTAGAAATGAGGCGCCGGTAAGGATAAAGAATTATCATATATGCCTGACCAGTCGCCGCTGACCGGGTATGAAGCATTTCCGTCACCATTGGTGTCTCCCTTTCTGGAATCATCCTTATAGGAGGTAAAATATACCCCTTCACCATCATGATTTATTAACTGGCCGGCACCTTCTTCGAGCCACAGTTCACCGGTGGACTGAAACTTGATGACCACGTTATTCCCCAGGGTCAATGATCCACCCGTATCAATGTATCGCTGATAACCATCCATGACAAAGGCTACCTCGGTTTCACGCCATTGCCTGGCGGTGGTCATGTAATAGAGCAAATCGACAAATATACCGTTCAGATCATTCGTCTCCGATGGCTGACCGGGATTGTGGAAAATGTTGCTGTCATCGATGTCAAAGGCCCCGCTGATGGAAAGAGGCCTAACGTTTCCATAGAAAATATTGTTCCTGATCACGGTGCCTGTACCGGCATCGGATGCATCCAAAACCCCTACATGATCAGAACTGCCGTCGTTATCTATAAATCTGCAGTTCTCCACAGTGATATTATTGCCAAACAGGGTGAGGGTAGCATGATATAATACGGAACCGCCATAATAGAATTCGCAATACCTGAAAGTTGAACCGCTGTTTCCATTGGTATTGATTCCTCCCCAGTCTCTCGGTTCAGGTTGTGTGGCATTGCCGTCATCGTTGTTGTCACCTCCGTGGGCATCATCCAGGTAAGAGGTAAATATAATGGGATCTTCTTCCGTGCCCCGGGCATTTACCACACCTGAACCACCCAGCATCATATAGGGACCATCGGAAGGATGAAATTTGATAATGGCCCCGGGTTGAATGGTCAAAGTACTCGTCACATAGAAGTCATACTTCACAATGATATAAATGGTATTGCCTGACCAGGTCTGAGGTGTATCGATGTCTTCCTCGATGAATACCACATTGGGTGCAGGATTTTCATCATCATCATCGTGACAGGAAAGGACAAACAGGCAAGCAATGCATAACAGGGCTGATAATCTTTGATTCATGATGCAGGCAGGTTTAGTTGATTTTCAGTTATGGCGACGTTGAAGTGCATAATTTAATCGGGCAACCGTAACCAATGTACAAAAAAAAACCATAAATTCCAACACCGGAAACCACCATTCTAATCCTAACCATCTTAATTCACAACACCATGAAATTTACCAGGGATGATTATAACAGGAGGATCATCGACAAAGAAGGAAAAATACCCGAGGATGAACCTGTTTTCCTGCTAAGGGCCCAGGATGTTTATGCGCCCTCCACCTTACGATATTATGCAAAACTCTTGGAAGAGGATGGAAATACCGAAATGGCGGAGGAATTGCGCGTGCATGCCCGTCAGATGGTTGTATGGCAAAAATCAGTCAGGGTGCATATCCCCGATAAATAATAACAATTTTATTTCTTATTTTGCACTGCCCATCAAAGCATCCAGTATTGGTTCTACCCAGGCTTCTTTTTCTATATCGTAGACGATAAAGTCGGAATCGAACTGCCAGTAACTCCAACTCCAGTTCCTTGTCTCTGCCTGTCGGGTTACATAGTTGGTCCATCTTACGCGGGAAGCCATATCTGCTTTTTCATACGCTCCAAATTCCCCTAAAGTAAGCGGGCGATTATGGGAAAGGGACCATTCCTGTGCCATATCAAAATCAGCTTGAATAGCTTTCTCTTCACTTTCTGTGTTTGTCCAGGTAATGCCGCTCAGATCCTTGTTTTTTTCCGACCATGGTGCCCCCTGATGGGTGAATTGAATGGGTAGGTAATAGTGAATGGGTACAATGATGTTCCTGTCGTTCTCCGGCAATTCAAGATCTTTTAAATACATGATCTGGTTTCCATAAATGGGACCAATCAGAAGGGTGCGATCCGGATTGGATTCACGGATTATTTTCCAGGCTTCCCGGTGCATGTCATTCCAGATTTCCGGTTTCATGTTCGGTTCATTGGCCACTTCAAACAACACTGTGTTCGGCAAATCGCGGCAATGTTCCGCGATTTGTTTCCACATCGACAGGAATTTTGCCTTATTGCCCAAAGGATCTTTGCCCATTGCGCCATGCTCATGAAAATCGACAATGGCCATCAGGTTGTTGGTCAGTGATTGCCTGATGGCCCAGTCAAGCGTAGTAAAAAACTTTGGATCTATCCTGAAGGTATCATTTGTTGAAAACCTGAAGGGCATGATTACTATACGGACATTATCAAAACCAGCTTCCTTGATCTGTTTGAAGTGCTTCTCTGTCATCCGGGCTTTGGAAGGATCTTCCCAGACGGGATCATATCCGATAATATTTACGCCACGCCCCAGTTTCTTATTCTGTTCAAACGCATATTCATTTGTATTATATTTTTGTGCATTTGAAAGATTTGCCCCTATAGTGAGTATCAACACGGGGATTAAAAGATTTATTTTTTTCATGGTGATCTTTATTGCATGATCAGAAAGTTCCGTTACTTACAAAGGCTATTTTTTTGCTGTCAGGCGACCAGCTGGGCACATTCATTGTTCCCTGTCCGCCATATAAATAACCGATAACTTTGACATTTCCACCAGAAACAGGCATTAAACGAAGGTATACCCTCTCATAGAAAGGATGCCTGTCGGCTGCAACCTCCTTCGGGAACGAGATAAAGACCAGCCATTTATTATCGGGTGATACATGGGGAAACCAATTATTCAGTTCATCAAACGTTAGTTGGATCTGGTTTTTCCCATCCTGATCCATTCTCCAGACCTGCATGGTTCCGGTACGGGCTGAACAGAAATAGATGTACCTGCCATCGGGAGAATATTCCGATCCATCATCCAGCCCTTTGGCATCCGTCAACCTGATTTCGTTTCCGCCATCTTTTGAGATTTTGTAGATGTCAAATTCATCGTCGCGTTGGCCTGTATAAATCAGGAACTGGTTATCGGGCGACCAGCCATGAAAGTAGGAAGGACTTTTATCCGTGATCCGTTTTGGAACTCCGCCTGTTACAGGTACTGTATAAACAACCGATTGTCGGTTGGTTTCCTCAGGATGATGACTTATTCCCAATTGTTGACCATCGAATGTCAGCACATGATCATTGTTATTGTTGTTGGCAAAATCGGTATTCAAAACACTGGATTTCCGGGAAACCAGGTCGAAATTGTAAAGCTTTCCACTGGCATTATAAATTAAGGTTTTGCCATCAACGGTCCAGTTAGGCGCCTGCCACGAACCTTCGGAACTGGCCAATACCTGCCGTTGTCCGGTGGTCACATCCATCACTTCGAGCATGCTTCCCAGATAAGTTTGGTATTGTACCAAATCGTCAGGTGCGGTATTTAGAATCCGGGTATTGGTAAATTCTACTTCTTCCGAGAATTCATTGTTGTGTGAGCAGATAAATATTCCTGCCAATAAATCTGATCCCAGGTCGATATTTTCCAGTTTTTGTACCTGGTAGATTTCACCGAAATGAGCAACCGACATGGTATAGGTATTTCCCTTCTTCTCCAGTTGCAGCACATCGGGTCCGGAAATCTTGAATTTTATCTCTTTCATCGTATCGCCCGGTTCGCTTCGGTATTGAAGGGAGGTGAGCCCATCGCCATGTACCGTGCAGGCAACAACCGGAGAATTAGAATCCGTTGTCTTTCTGATCATTATGCCAGTCTTCCGGTGCAGTTCATGGCCTTCACCAAGAAATCGAATCCGTGTCTGAATGATGAAATCGCCTTTCATATCTTTTGACAGAAAAGAAAAGCTATCCTGCCCAAACCATATATTTGAACCTGAACCTTTTAAAAGGTAGGTTTGCGCTGGTTCATGATAACTTGCAGAACCCGGAATTTTTGGAAAGCCAATATCTGAAAACTGGTCAAATGATCCGACTTTCACTCCTTTTACCTGTGCATTCACCTGGAGGAACAACATACAAAAAAGGAAGACTAAACTAATTTCAAATAATTTTTTTCTTTTCATTGGTTACCTATTATTGATTGATATAAATATTGCGAGCACACGGTTCAAACCGATTCCGGAAAGAAAACACCTTCCTATTGAAGTTTTAATACCACAAACGAATGCGGTTTGATCTTCATTTCAAACACATTTTTTTCCAGGGATGGTTGGTTTCTTCCCTGTGCCATCTGAATTTTCTGTCCTGAGATGACTTCTCCGGTTTGTACATTTTTGACGGTCAGGATACTTCGTATCGGTGCGTAAACGAACCTGGACGGTTTCATCCGCGAACGATTCGGCAATCACCATATTATTGTCGTAAACAAACAGACTGGTATATCCGGGAGCTTCCAGCAAAGCTGGCATGTTCGGGGTCAGTATTTCTTTTATTTTCGACAGCACCTCCACCGGCATGTGGTATAAATCCACCATATTGTCCGGAATAGTGAGAACATATAATTTCCCTTTGGAATAATCGCACCGGTGAATAATAGGCCAGCCATTGGTAGCATCCAGTGCGGAGACAATTTCCCACGAATCGTTGGTGAGGTATTCAATTTGCGGGATGATCATTTCATTAGCTGAAAACAAGCGCTGACCCCTCCCGACAACAAATTCCTTTACCGAGGCTTTTGCATCGCTTACCCGAAGCTCGACAATATCGCTAAGTCCTTTATCCTGCATAGCCTTCAGAAATCCTGAAGTTATCATGATATCTTTCCCGGCCTGCAGCTGTTTTTTCATTTTCGCGACGATATCCGGATCGTATTTGGCTTGCTCGGTCAGAAAAACGATGGGTTCATTTTCCGGGAAAACAGGTACAATATCCATCGGTACACCGATCATTCCCATGTAGTTTTGAAGAAATTCCTCTCCCAGCGAATGGAATGGCTTGTAACTTTTCACTCCTAACGGATTTCCGAGCTGCCCCAGAAACTGATCGGTGATTTCGAAGGTATACCCTGCTGCACGCGCAATGGTGGTTGGATGCACCATTTTACCGTCTTTGTCAGCGACCGGCTTCATCAATTCGTCATAATCGAAACTGGTTGCTTCCACGTTTTGCCATGCTGCCCGGTCGGTCTTCAGGAGAGGACGCTGTAATTGTCTGATATCGAAAAGTGTAATTTCCGGCGCCTTGGAAAACAGGGTCAGCCAAAGTTGTTCAGCATAACGGTCCATAAACGTCAGTCCACCCGGATCAACCCAGCCACCGCCGTTTTTACCGGGCTTCAGATTATTAAAATAGCGGTAAATCAAATAGCCCTCATAAGGTTGCAAATGCTGGGCGCTGGATGGATCACGGGTTTCGTTGCCCGTGTAAAGACCATCAAACAGGGGAGGTTGGGTTTCGAGATTAAAACCGCATCCCTGAAAATGATCGTACCAGTTGGGGTATTTGACAACGACTTTTATTTTCGGGTTCACTGCCTTTGCCGGATCGATAATCAGTTCCCTGGATGCTTTGGTCATGAGGTCCAGCCGGAAATCGGTCCAGCTTTTACTTCCTTTTGCCTCCACGCACAAATCGCATTTGCAATTGGTGAAGAAGAAATCGTCGAGGATCAGTTCATCAAAATGCCGGGCTGTATATTCAACAACTTCCCTGATCTTTTTTCGGTGTTCCGGATTGGTGTAACAAAAAGTCTGGAAATTATTGCTTTCATCTACCGTAAGGGTGATCCCTCCTGCAGTCCGGATGCCTCTGCTTTCAAAGAATTTCTTGGCCTTCAGCAAGGTGGCTTCATCCACCACCAGTAAATCCCGGTGTGTTTCCAGGTATATTTTATCCACCTTAAGTTGTCTGGAAATTTCATCCCAAACGGGTTGAATCCAATTATTATCTCCCATTTTAGCAGTTTCATAGGCGCGGGAGTAAACAGCCACTTCAAAATTGTTGTAATTTTCCTGAGCTTCTGCGAACAGGACCACCGACAAAACCATAGTCAATGTGGTTATCGCTTTTTTCAAGGTTTTCATGCATGTATTGTTTTAAGTTGTATCGGGTCAATAGTTTTATAAATGTTCCTTCAGGACGGCATCCTATTGGATATCGGGCGGAAGATTTTTCAGATTGTGTGTTAATCCATAGGTATATTGCTTTAGAATTTCTCCCGTTTTTGACAACACAAACATCATGGTGGTCTGATTGGGAATTGTACCGCTGATGGTAATATCAAGACCGGCATCCGTGTTGATCAATAGCGGCTTGGGAGACTCGCCGGTTTTGTTCAGGATCAGGTCGAATTTATAATCTTTTATCTGATCCCTGTTTAATATCATCACACTAATTTCATTGTTGCTCATGGCAGCGATGGATTTGACATAGGAATTGCTGGAGGCAGAAGGCAGGAATTGGCCTGTCATATGCAAAGCCATCATTTGTGTGTGGTAATAGCTTGAACGGGGATGAAATTCCGTTGGTAAGCCAAGAAATCCAAAATCGGTCCTGATTCTGTCTGTTTCAACGATGCACCATGGATTCACGGTGAAGGCTCCAAATTCAAGACCGATACCGTACATCTCTGCCATGAACTGTCCGCCGAGAAAAGAAGGATTCCCGAAACCCGAGATCTCCCGGTCGGGATTTGCATAGGTTACATTTACCTCGGTAAGTCCCCAGAGTAATTTATCGTCACCCGTGCGGCCGTGTTTTACGTTTGCCCTTATCCATCATTTCCACCAACAGCATAGTTTTTCGCCGGATATCAAAGGGACCGGCAAATATTACATCTTCCCTGTCGAAGTTTGCTCCGAAAGGATATCGGTGGAAGGAGATACCATCAATCAGCCAGTTACCGTTCTCATCCTTGCCGGAGAGATCCATATTTCCTCCCAGCACTGCCTGATAGGCCTCCCTGTTGAGATCGGCTTCATCAAAAATAAATATTTTGATGGTAGGATCCACTGCTTTCATTGCCGGTGCCAGTCTTCTCACATATTCATATACTGCCTCGATTTTATTTTTGTCATGCAATAATGGCTCATTTCCGATCGAATAGAACCGGACACCCTTACCGTTGGAATATTTGAAATCGCTGATTAATGCGGTAACCTCCTCTGCGGTATACTTGCTGGGTACCTGCAAGAACGGCTCCGCTCCAATTCCACGGATAGAATCAATGATCGCAGTGAGCGTTTTTCTGTCCGGAAACCGGTTTTCATAACCATTTCCGCCAATTCGTACCATTTTTATACCACTCTCTTCAACTTTTGGCCAAAGCATAGAAAGATATCCGGGTCGTTTCCCTTCATCACCTTTATCCATCCAATGGTTTTGACCGTATAACCATGGACTGATTACCTGGGCATTCGTACCGGTGGTAAAAGCAATGGTAACAATGATTATTAGTTTAATGATTTGCATAATATGCTTATTTAATTAGGGTGCTTCTTCTGTTGGATTTTAATTAGGATAGGTTTCTGAGATCGCTTTTTGCAGTTCAGACAGCATTTTGGTCACCCTGGCAAACGGATCATAGGTTTTACCGGGAACCAATAATGTTTCAACAGGGAAATACCCTTGATAACCACCTTCTTTCACAATCTGAACAAGGCGCTTATAATCAGTAGGTATTTCGCTGCCGAGGCCAAACACGCTTTCTTTCACCTGCCAGTTAATGGCATAAGGCACTACTGCTGCAATATCTTTATAAGGATCTTCGGTTTTAAAGTTTCCGGTATCAACAATCAATCCAACCCATTTGGAATCAACTTTTTTCAGTACATACATACATTGCTCGGCTGTTTGAAGCATATCACCATGATTTTGAATGCCGATTTTTACGCCATAGGGTGCGCTGAATGCAGCCAATTCTTTATAGCATTCAATCATCCAACCGGCAGTTTCTTCCCAGGTATGACCTTTGGGAATTTCACCTGCAAAAACACGTACAACCGGAACTCCCATTTTTGAAGCTGCAACAATCCAGTTCTTGGCGCGTTGTAATCCCTCTGCACGGATGGCCGGATCGGGAGAAGCAAAGTCGTTACGTATACCGGTACCACTCAGGGTAACGCCCATTTTTGCTGCATAGTTCTTAAATTTTTCGAGGTATTCGTCCGAAGGCACATCAGGATAAGTAGGGAAAAAATAAGCCGTTGGATCGAGTGCTTTTATGTTTTTATCAGCACACCAATCGATTAAATTGAAAAGTGTATAAACCTGCTCCTTATTGCGACGATCTCTTGCCTCCAGCAAATCACTGAACGAATAGGCATTTACGGAAAGTATTAATTCCCCGGCATCTTTTTTTGGCGGATCCTGCCGGCCGGAGGTAATACTCATGGTTAAAACTCCGGTTAATGCCATAAGCGAAATGAATGATCCCATTTTTAAGATTGATTTCATAATGGTCCTTTAATTGTTATCGAATTATTATTAACCTCCTAAATGCTAAAGCAGCTGCTGTATAAAAATCGTTTGTCATTTGGAATATTCTGTCTTCTTTCCCTGATAATAGTTTTGAAGTACATAAAATGCTTTTTTCTTTTCTCCGTTTTGGGAGATCACGCCTTTTCTGTTCCATCCATCCTGAATATCGGTGAGTACACGGCGAGGTGAGCGGAAATCAGCTAATATCCAGGGTGTTACACCTCGCAACTGGGGAATTTTATCCAGCATTTTCAGGGTTTCCTCAAACAGGTATTCCTGATATTCTTCTGTCCATCGGGCATCTTTACTGCCATGCAAACCTTGCAGCGCATCGCCGCCAAATTCAGAAACCACAACCGGTTTATTAAACTGAATATCAAATTCTGCTGTTTTACATTTTTCGGGAAGTCCGTCGTACCAGCCAATGTATTGATTGAAGGCAATGATGTCGACATATTCCTGCAATGGATCAGCAATAACCTGGGTGTTTCCGGTACCTTCCTTTGTGTGTCTTTCCAAAGCTGCACTTATTAATCGAACCGGGTCCATGGTGTTGGCCGTTTCAATCATTTTTTTAAGGAATTCGGTCCTTTCTGCCGATACGGGTGTTTCATTGGCCATTGACCATATAATGACAGATGCCCGGTTTTTATCACGGGTGATCATATCGGTTAACTGGTTCATTGCATTCCTGAAAGTGGCTTCATTTTTCCATTGAATTGTCCAGTATACAGGTACTTCCGACCAGACCATCATGCCCAGTTCATCTGCCACCCTGGTCATATTTTCATTGTGCGGATAATGTGCCAGGCGGACAAAATTGCAGCCCAGTTCTTTCGCCCAGCCCAACAACATCCTGGCATCTTCTATTGAATAAGCCCTTCCGCCGCGGATCCCGTTTTCCTCATGGATACATATCCCACGTAAAAAAACAGGCTTGCCATTCACCAAAATATCGGCACCTTCGGTTTTCAGCGTTCTGAATCCAATCCTGTCGGGCAGTTCCTTGCCGTTCAAAGCCAGTTTTACATCATACAAATAGGGTGATTCGGGGGACCAAAGTTTCAGATTTTTCGCATTGATCAATGTTTCTGCAATTCCTTCGCTATTGGTTGTACAGGTCGAACTGATGTTAGCTTCAGGTATTTCGATGGCAATGGTCTGATTGGCTTTTCCTGTACCATTCAGGATTACTGTAATTTCGATCTGATCTGTCCGGTTATTCGCCAGCTGTATGTAATAATCCTGAATGAAGGTTTCCTGAACTTCAACAATTTTAACATCACGTGTCAATCCTCCGTAATTCCACCAGTCCGTGTTAATGGTCGGAACTTTCTCAAGTCCCCGGGAATTGTCCACTTTCAGGATAACAAAATTGCCCTTGGGTTTAATTTTACCGGTAATTTCAAAATTGAACGGGGTAAATCCACCGACATGTTTCCCGAGTTTCTTCCCATTCAGATAAACATCGGCCTCATAATTGACAGCACCAAAGTAAAGAAACTGACGGCTGTTGTTCTTTATGTCATAATCAAAGGCTTTGTAATACCATAGGGAACCTTCGTAATAGAAAAGTCTTTCTTTTTGTGAGTTCCAGTCACGGGGAACCAGGATGTTATCGGCTTTGTCAAAATCATACTCCACACGATCGGAAGGAGATTGAGGTTTGTATCCCAAAAACAGCGATTCGGCAGTGCTTGGATCTGGTTGTTCATCGCGCACATTCAGCCGGTAATCATAGTATCCTGTCTGGTAAGGATCAACGATGTATTTCCAGACGCCATTCAGGGTCATTGATTCCCTGTTCTGAATATTGGTTATCTGGGATTCCTGTCCAAACAATTGATTTTCTGACATAACCAGTAATGGGATTAGGAGTAAGGAATAATTGAAACGTTTCATTGCAGGTCTATTTAAATTTTAAGGATTTATGTTTTCACAACTTTTCAGCAATTTAAGCTTTTATAGGATTAATTCATCAGCTATCACTGGATATCGAGAAATTGAATCAGTTCATACACATGATCGTTCAACTGCTTCATGTTTTCCATCAGCGGTGCGTAAGGTGTGAAAACGGAGTTTACAATTCCTTTGTTCGAATCGCGGTTGGAGGGATCTGTATTCAGGTTCAGCGGATCGTTATCCTGATAGGTAAACCAATGCCAGCCTACGCATGCCTTACTTTTCAAAAGTTCAATGGTGAAATTCTGATAAAAATAACCACGATCCTGCTGGGTTGGCACATTCCAACCCGCGCCACTGCGGTTTGGCAATCCCGAATCTTCTCCTTTGACATACCATTCGGTAATGATAAACGGTTTACCCGACCAGTTCGTCCAGTCGGCCATAATGCTTTGTACTGGTTCCCATTTGCGATAATGGTTTATCGAAATGATATCCATATATTGACCGGCAACTTTAAACATTTCAGAATTTTGTAATTCTTCACTTTCCTGGTTGAAACGGCATCCTAAATACAAATGGTTCGGATCGTATTTACGAATGGCTGCGGTGACTTTTTTCATATAGGTTTCGAAATAATAACCTGTAAATTTAAGGCGATCCTCGTTGGTTATATCTGCCAGAGAGGCATCTTTCCCTTTGCGGTCATCGAGCCATTTTTTTGCAGCAATATAGCCGGCTTCTTCCTTCCCGAGAAAGGTCAGGTGGCGATCAAGCGCATCATTTTTCCAGGGCAATTCATTATCGGTAAAATATCCCAAAAGCGCTTTATCATTAGCATATTTGGCAATTGGAGCAATTGCACTCTCCACGAAACCATCAAACTCCGGATCAAAAACCATGGCCAGATCGTAACGATAACCCTGCCAGCCTGCTACTTCATAGTGTCCTCCGTATTGTTTGATGTGCTCTGATTTATAAGCACCCATCGGATTTACAATTACTGTATACACCAAAGGCGAGGAAACCTGTCGTATCAGGTCAACATCCGACCAGGCTCCGGTTCCATTAAATCCGTTATCCTTGAACAGTTGACTTTCCTCTCTGATCCAATTCTCTTTTGTACCATATTTGGAAATTAAGGCTGCTTTCTGATTATCTGAACCACCCGGACGAAAAACAGCAACTCCCTTATGAATGAAGGGATATCCCTCCGGATCAATAATCCACCAGCGATCACCCTTTTTTTCCACCCTGAAAAATCCTGTAGCAGTTGACTGATTGACCTTCCAGCTTCCGAAAGCATTCATTTCAGGATCTTTGTTGTAACTGAATTCCGGAATCCGGTCAATTGTTTTGGCAGTATAAGTGGTCCAGGCAGGACTATCGGCGTTTGGCCTGGCTTTCACCAAATGATAACCGGAATTGGTTTGTGTATTTGCCGGAATCTGCTCATCTGATTTCTGGCAGGAAATTATTCCTACAATCCATAAAAAACTGAGTGTTGAGAATAACCTTTTCATTTTCATGCTGTCATAATTTAAGGAAGCCTTATACCATCTGTTTGATGCTCCCTGCCTTCCGGCAGGCTGGTTTTCAATTCAGGAACTGCGCCGGACCGCTTTTCTCCTGCGCACGTAGCTGAACTGCCTAAAGTATCAAGGAACAGTCAAATTTAGGGTAATGCCAGTCTGGAGAGGTTCGATTTCTGACATTAAAAGTTCAAAAACAAACAAGGTATTCAATGTCGGGGTAAAATATCGTTTTGTAAAAAAAAATAAAGTAGTTTCGCTCTTTGTTGCAACTGATCAGCATTCGCGACGAGAATGAAAAAATATATCATCACTTCTGTATTAATTCTGGGACTATTTGCGGTGTCGAACGGACAGCAGGTATACTTTTTAAATGTGAAGGATGGATTAAGTTCGAGATATACCCACGGTGTAGAACAGGATCACAAAGGATTAATGTGGTTTGCCACTAACGAAGGCGTTGATCGGTATGATGGCAATGAATTTCGTCGTTACAAATTACACACCTCCGTGATTAATCCTACCGAACTTGGATACAGGTTCAATATAGTATGCGATACGGCTAATGTTGTTTGGGCCTATACTACTTCGGGGAAGATATTCAGATACAGCCAGTTTAGCGATGCTTTTGAATTGAAGATTGATTTACAGAAGGACGTTGGGAATTATCAAAATATACCTTACGTAAATACAATCTTTTTCGACCGGTCGAATATTGTTTGGATAGGAACCAATGTGGGCACGTATTATGCGAAACTTTCAGGTTCCGGACTTCAAAAGGTATATTTATACAGCGATGTGCAAAGTCGTTGTTTTGTGCAATCGGCTTTTGGATATATATGGGCGGGAACCCCTCAGGGCGTTAAAATATTGTATCTGGATGACAGCCTTCAGGAAAAAGCAGTAGAAAAAGATCTGCTTTACGCGGCTACAAAAGACAAACTTATCAGCGCTTTGTTTTACGATTCGGTAAACCAAAAACTATGGATAGGCTCTATTAAACACGGACCGTCAGTATTTGACTTCAGGGAGAACAAATGGACAGACCTGAGTAAATCAACTCCTCACGTTCCGGTAAGAAGTATCGTGAAAGATTCTCAGAACAGTATCCTTATTGGATTGGATGGCGCCGGAATCAGAAGACTCGATGCAAACAATTATCAGGTAAAAAATGTATGGGTCAAAACCGAAGATCTTCCGGGTGCACTAAGTGATAATTCCGTACTCGACATCTATTGTGATGCGGAGGAACGTATTTGGGTAAGTACCTGGTATGCGGGAATCACAATCATTGATTTTCAAAAGCCCAAATTGAAATTCATCAAACACGTGTTCAATAACGAAAACTCCGTTCTGAGCAGTCAGATAAATTCCATTTTGGAAGATTCTGATGGCAATTTATGGTTCGGAACTAACTCCGGAATTAGTGTTTTAAATACATCCACCAACAGGTGGGACCATCTGTTCAATATTGAAAATTCCGACAAGATTTCAGCGTACAAGATTTTTACAATAGCTGAGGATAACAGGAAAAGAATATGGATTGGCGGATATGCCAATGGTTTGCACTGCTATGATAAAAAAAGTAAAAAACTCACAGATTATACCGCCAAGGCTGGTACCATATATATATACAGCGCCTATTACGATAATAGCGATAATATGTGGTTTGGCGGCATGGAAGGTTTGTTGACCAAATATGACATGAAGCGTGACATCTTTTCAAAATATAACATCAGGAACGTCACGGTTACCATCAACAAAGACAAAGACCAGTTATGGGTGGGCGCAGCTTCCGGACTTTTTATTGTTGATAAGAATTCGGATAGGGTTATTCCCTATGCTGAATTTGCTTCGAATATGAAGGAAATCAGTAACCGATATATCAATTGTCTTTTTCAGGATCAGGAAGGCAGACTGTGGATAGGGACAGACGGTGGAGGATTAAACCTTTTTGACCCCTCAAAGAAACAAATGAGTGTGTTTTCAACCGAAGAAGGCCTGCCCTCCAATTTTATCTATGGAATTTTCTCCGACAAACTTGGCAGAATCTGGTTAAGCACCGACAAGGGTATTGGTTGCGTTGATCCCGGTACGAACAGATGCATCAATATTGGATTCATTGAAGAATTCACAAATTTTCCATTTAACCGTAACAGTCATACAAAATTGAGTTCAGGAGACCTTGTCCTGGGCGGTTTACACGGTGCGGTCGTCTTTACTCCTGAATTGATTCAGCCTTATAAAAGCAAGTCCAGGCTGTTGCTTAACGAATTCCGGGTCTCTTATCAAAGGGTTTTACCGGCCGATCCCAATTCTCCGTTAAAGCAGCCAATCGATCTGGCTTCGGAAATAAAGCTGAACTATAACCAGAATTCATTTTCCTTTAGTTTTTCATCCATTAATTATGACAACAACCCCAGGTTAACGTATCAATGGAAACTGGAGGGTTTTGAATCAGAATGGTCCACACTGACCAGCAGTAAAACCGCAGGCTATACCAATATTCCACCCGGCGACTATACCTTCAAAATAAGGTGCAATACCCAAAATAATCTGGTTTTTGACGATGAGCGGCAAATAGCTATTCGCATTCAACCGCCTTTCTGGAAAACAGATCTTGCCTTTATTGTTTATTTTCTTTTGTTTTCAGGCCTTTCCTGGTTAATATACAGTCTGGAGCAAAACAGGCTGCAGAAGAAACACGCCTCGGATAAAATCAGCTTCTTTATCAATACGGCACACGATATCAAAACGCCGGTATCTCTCATTAAAGCTCCGCTGAAAGATATGGAATCTGACAAGGGAATTACCAGCCAGGGATTATATTACCTGAAAATTGCCCAGTCAAATGCCGAAAAACTTTCCCGGATCGTGAATCAGATACTTGACTTCGACCGGGTTGACTCGAAAAAGGCAAAACTGCTGCTTTCAAATAATAATCTGGCATCGTATCTGGAGGAGAAGATTGTTTCGTATCAACTCCTGGCCGAGGATCACGATATACAGTTCAAATATAACCTGCCGGATGCTGATCTATATGTAATGTTTGATGAGGATAAGATGGACAAGATTATTGACAACCTGTTCTCAAATGCCATTAAGTATACTCCGCCGAAAGGCTCCGTTGACTTAACGGTGAAAGTGAATGAGAAGGATTGGACGCTGGAGATTGCTGACACCGGCATTGGTATTCTTAAAAAAGACAGGAAGAATTTGTTTAAAATGTATTATCGTGCTGATAATGCCATCAATTCTAAAAAATCCGGTTCAGGCATAGGGCTTATGCTTGTTCAAAACCTGGTCAGGATGCATGGTGGTAAAATAAGCTATACCAGTAAGGAAAATTCCGGTTCCACTTTTATCCTCAGTTTTCCCAGAAAACTTGTATCCAAAAATAAGAATTCCAGCCCTGTAATTTCCATCCCGCAAAAAGATCCGGAAGAACAACAGCCTTCGGTCAATAAGGTGGTTGCAGCATCACAAATTCCTGAAATCCCGCAAAGTCAGGTAAAGGTTCTCATCGTAGAGGATGATTATGAACTTCGTAATTATCTGGTAAGTACTTTGGGCAAGCAGTTTCATGTATACAGTGCGGATGACGGACAATTAGGCCTGGATATGGCGCAGAACGAGAAATTTGGCCTTATCATTTCGGATGTTATGTTACCCAGTTTAAGGGGCGATGAGCTATGCAAAAAAATAAAAACCAATATCAACACCTCCCATATTCCGGTAATATTATTGACTGCTTTGTCCGATAAAGAAAACACCATTATTGGATTGGAAGCAGGAGCTGATAGTTACATCACCAAGCCTTTTGATATAGAAATTGTTCATACCCAAATCAATAATATATTAAAGAACAGGCAGTTAATATGTGAGAGCCTGTTAAAAGGTATCAATCCAAATACGGATAAAGTCACTATTAATAACCTGGATAAGATACTGATAAAAGACATCCTGAATATTGTTGAAAGGGAATTGGCAGACCCTCAGTTTTCAATAACTAATCTTTGCAGGGAAACGGCCATGAGCAGGACATTACTCTATAATAAGATTAAAGTACATACCGGTCTGGCCCCTAATGAATTTATCAGGATTGTACGAATGAATAAGGCGATGGATCTGCTGAAATCCGGTCAGCATGCGATCAGTGAAATTGCGAGCATTGTGGGATTTGAGGATTCCAAATATTTCAGCACGGCATTTAAAAAGTTTTTCGGTAAAAGTCCCAAACATTATCACTCCACAGGCAATCAGGGTGATACAAGGAATATCCGGTGGAACTAATTATTGAAACACCTAAGGATCATCCTGTTTTGGAGGCTTTCTGCCTCCGGTAAATTCATTTAAAATTCTCTTAAACACCTCCTAATCCCGGATATTCTACCCGGGTAACCCGGCATTCTACAAAAGCCAGGCAGGTTCAATTGCCGGAAAAATCGTTGAATATCAAGATATTGACAATAACTGATCAAATATCTTACGTCAGATTTTAAACTAAATATGATAGTTTTTAAACCCTCCGAAGTCTGTTTGAGCTATAATTTAGTGCCATGCTCAGAGTACCTGTATCCTGACCTTAAAATAACAGAATAAGTACCTATAATAGTCTTCTTTGTGACCATGATGCAGATCGATTTAATTAAAAACTCCGCCTATGAAATAGCTTTTATTCGGAAAAACCTAGATTATCAGGAGCTTACCCTAACTATCATACTAAATTTTTCAAAAACAAACTAAAACCTACGAACATTATGAAAGAAAATTATTATTCATGGGTGTGTTTACACTCGACCCTGAAAAAACTGAACATGAAACCAAAGATCCTGGTCTTGCTATTCATATTCAGTATTACCAATATTTTAACTGCTTCATTGTACGCTGCCGAACCAGGCTCAAACGTTGCAGAGAAGCAACAGATTGTTGTCAAGGGAACCATTACGGATGCCAATACAGGTGAATCTTTACCAGGTGCGAACGTCAGAATCAAAGGCACCGATCAGGGCGTAATAACCGACATAAATGGCAAGTTCAGCCTTGAGGTAAATAATCCGGAGGCCGTTCTGGTTTTTTCATTTGTTGGCTACCTGTCTGAAGAGCTTCCCATTTCCGGGAGATCGGTCATTGATGTTAAGTTAATGCCTGATATTACCTCATTGGAAGAAATCGTTGTTGTCGGCTATGGTACCATGAAGAAAAGCGATGTTGTTACCTCGGTTACTTCTGTGAAACCTGATAAAATGACCCAGGTTGCTACCAACAACGTTGGTGAAATGCTTCGTGGCAGGGTGGCTGGTCTTCAGGTTATAACTTCCGACTACGGACCCGGAGGAGCATCCATTTTACAGATCAGAGGAAAAGGTTCTGTAAAAGCAAAAACCAGCCCGCTTATCATTGCTGATGGAATTGAAATAGGTTCTATAAATGATATCAGCCCTGAGGATATTTCCTCTGTTGAAGTCCTGAAAGATGCTGCATCGCAGGCTATTTATGGAGCCCGTGCTTCAAACGGCGTGGTACTGATCACCACCAAGCGCGGTAAAGCAGGTAAAATCAATGTAGACTACAATGGTTATTATGGCTGGCAAAAAGTAAAAAGATATTTTGATGTGTATTCACCCGAAGAGTACACCGAAATGAAAAAGGAAAGTAATGTGGCGATCGGACTGGATCCAATGGCAAATTTTACAGCAACGGAATTGGAATCCATTGCCAATGAAGAATATGTTGACTGGGAAGAGGAAATAACAAGAACAGCACCCATGTCAAATCATAATTTAAGCATTTCCGGCGGTAATGATAAAACCATCGCTTATTTAGGTTTGAATTATCAAAATACCGATGGGGTAGTTTACAATACCAATTACACAAAAGGTGCTGTTCGTTTAAACCTTGACCAGACAGTAACCAATTGGTTTAAGATTGGTACGAATTTCTCCTATCAGGTTGGCAGGAACGAAGGAAATAATATTCCCCAATCGATGCTTGAAAGTGTAAGGACAAGTCCTTTGGGAAGAATCTATAATGATGATGGCTCCTGGAGGGTATCCCCTACATCAACTACTGCTCAGGAAAACAGAAATCCGATACCTGATATCTATAATGTGGAGAATGTAAGTACAAGCCAGAATGATATTGAAACCATTGTTTCTGGATTTTACGCCTATAAAAGGGATTGACATACAGGATAATAGGAAGCAGGAGATCGTGGAATCTGAATGAATCCAGCTTTAGCGGAACGGAATCAATTTACGGACTGACCAATAACGGATTAACCACTGGTAGATATACAAGGAATCAGGAAATAAACTACAATCTTGATAATATTATCACCTACAATACCCAATTGAATAATCATAACATTGGAGCCACCTTCGTTCATAGTATTAATCAAAGAGATAATCAGAAGTTCGAGGTAAGTCCTAGTCAAATGCCCGATGGATTTATTGGCATATACAATATGGGGAGTGCTATTGCACATAATGATCGCCCTTACGGGAAGTCAAAGGCGTTTGGTATCGTTTATGGGCAGGTTGCAGTATGATTATGCTTCTAAATATTACATCAATGTGACTGCACGTGCGGATGGTTCATCCGTATTTGGTGAAAATAATAAATGGGGTTATTTCCCCTCCGTAGCAGTCGCCTGGAATATGTCAAACGAAGGATTTCTCAGTGAGTTTGCACCGCTATCCATTTTAAAACTCAGATTTAGTTATGGTAGTGTTGGTAATGAAGGCATTGATCCCTATCAAAGCTTGGCCTTAGCCAAAAACGCCAGTTATTTATCTTCAACGTCAGACAATGCTGTTATCGGATATGTTGCGGGAAATGCCAAGCCAAATCCCGACCTCAAATGGGAAGAGTCTACAACAGCTAACCTTGCCCTTGATTTCGGCTTCTTTGAAAATCGCTTAAATGGTACAATTGAAGTATATAATACAATAACCAAGGATTTATTGATTGACCGCTCACTCAATTCAGCTACCGGTTATACCATACAGAAACAGAATGTGGGTGAACTCCAGAATAAAGGTATCGAGCTGCAGTTGGACGGAGCTATCATAAGAAAAAGTGACTTTACCGTTCAGGCCGGTATAACCTTTTCCAAGAATAAAAACGAGATCCTGCATTTATATGGTGATATTAATGGTGATGGTATCGAAGACAATGACCGTGCAAATGGATGGTTTATTGGTCAACCCATTGACGTTACCTGGAGATGGGAAGCTGATGGTATTTTTCAGGAAGGTGAAGTTCCCGATGCCTCACAAATTGCACTCTATACACTCGCTGCCATTAAACCCGGTATGATCAAGGTGAAAGACCAGAATAATGATGATTTAATTAATGACCTGGACAACGTTTTCATCAACAGGGCTCCGAAATGGATGGGTTCATTTTACATCAACGCTGCTTATAAAGGACTGGATTTTACCATTGAAATGAATACGGTTCAGGGAGTTCAGAAAATAAATCAATTCCTGAGTGAATACACCTGGGGTGGAGATTTGAGGGGTGTATTCAATGGCGTAAAAGTTGATTACTGGACACCGGAGAACACCACTGGTAAATTCCCAAGGCCAAATGCCGGTAACACTCCAGCTAACCTGGCTTTATTAAATATGCAGGATGCTTCCTACGTCAGGATTGGTACCCTTTCACTGGGTTACTCCCTGCCAAATTCTATTCTTTCCAAGATCAAGTTATCCCAGTTGCGTGTTTATGCCACAGCGCATAATCCATACACCAAAACCAAGTTTCAAGCCTTCAGTCCTGAAAGAACTGCAGATGAGAACAATGGTAATCAGCCTTATCCCGAATCACAAACGATGGTGTTCGGAGTGCAGGTTTCTTTCTAGTAAACAGAATAAGATAATCGTAATGATTTAAACAAAAGGTTATTCATTAAAAAATAACATAAAACATGAAAAAAATATTAGCATTATTTATAGGAGTTCTCTTTCTGAGTGTTTCATGCGAGGAATTCCTCGAAGAAGAACCACTGGACAAAGTTTCTGAGTCTGTTCTCTTTGGAACAGAGTCAGGTACAAAAGCTTCCCTTACAGCCTTATATAATTTATTCAGAAAAGCATATAATGTTCAGTGGGACAGCAAGGGAACCTATTGGTTCTATTGTGCCGACGATCTTAGTATTGTCAGAACCTGGAATGACGGAGAGGTATACAGAAGCAGTATGAATGCATCTCAAATGGGAGTTACCAAATGGGAATGGACCTATATGTTGGTCAACCGTGCCAATAACTTCATTAACGGTACGCTGAGTTCAATGGCATCCTATTCCGAATTAAACAGGGTAATTGCCGAAGCAAAAGTTATGAGGGCCTGTGGTTATTTCGATTTGCACAGGATCTATGACAATGTTGTTCTGGATACCCTGAGTAATATGACGGTTTTTGTTCCTGCTGATAAGACTGAACTGTTAAGATTTATCAAATCCGATCTGGATTATGCCATCGACAATCTTTCATTTACCGTTGGTAAAGGTGTAATCGGCAAAGGTCTGGCACTTCAGTTACGCGCCGAAGTGGCCATGTGGGAAAAAGATTATCAGACAGCAGCGGACTGCACACAGGAAATCATTGATAGTGACACCTATTTTTTGCAGCCTATTACCGGTGTTTTTCCTACTGATGTCAATACCACGGAGGCTATCTATACCTTCCAGTATAACAGAATCAACGGCGGCTCCCATGATGCTGCCGGCGGTTACGGTAACAATTTGAAAGGGATGTTTACTTCACGCTGGTATGAAATTCCGGGCGGTTATATGGTAGAGGATTTGGCCTGGAATGGCAGAACCCTTGCCTGGTGTTTACCTAACAATTATTTAAAGTCATTGTATGATCCGATTAATGATCAACGTTTTCTGAATTATTTTTATCCCGATACCATTGTGGCCAATAATCCTGCCAGTCCATATTATGGGCAAAATATACCTGCAGCTGCTTTGGTTGGACGTACCTACAGGCAATACCATTGGAGTCTGAAGAAATACCAGGATTTGGGCAATGGCACCCTTCCCACGGATGACATATCCTATAAGGACCTGATGTTTTACAGATATGCAGAGACTTTATTGTTGGCTGCTGAAGCCTATATGGAACTTGGTGATCAGACCAATGCCTGTTTATATTTCAATATGATCCGACATCGTGCAGGATTTACAACTGCCGATGACTATACTGCGTTGACAATAGAGGACATCATGGAGGAAAACGCCAGGGAATTATGCTTTGAAGGAAAACGTTGGTTCTTTCTTAAACGTATTGACAAGTTAATTGACCAGGTGAATTTATATCACAGATGGGGCAGTAGTGCTGCTAATGAAGCTGCATCACCCATGTTACCCCATATGGTGAACTGGCCAATCCCAATTGCTCAGATTTCAGCAATGGGTGGAACTTTCCCGCAGAATGAAGGATATTAATTTGCAATTCATCATTCTGTCTTGCGTTAAGCTTAAGTTTGTATGTGGTTCATTTAATAGGTTTGTTGAAGTATTGGTGAATATCCCGGTAGCTCGCTACCGGGATTTCTTTTTTTAATTGATGCGGTAACATTATTTTAAGTACTTTAGGGTTGGGTAATCGGGGGTTAAACCTGTAATCCGGACAAGAGGAAGAAATTGTTTTTCCACAGGACCCGGATTGAAAGTGAACATTTTGCGCCCTTAATTGCTCCTTTTTCTGTAGAGGTGCCGGGTGAAATGCCCGTTGCCACCCTTTATCTGCAGCTCTTGCGCTGGATTAGCGCTGTTCAATAGTTTGAAAATGACAGAATACTTCTTCTTACTCAATCTCTAAAACAAACGCCTATGAGAAAGAGGATTCAATCCAGACACTCATTTTTACTTTTCTTTCTATTAAGCATCCCTTGTTTTACCTTTTCTCAAGGGTCAGACAGCACTAAGGTCGTCAGTAATTTTGGAGGTGCGGTGACGGTTACAAACAATGGTATTTCATTCATTCCTACTTTTTCACTGGGTAAGCCGGCTGCAATATTCGATATGACGGTAGGCAGAAAGCTCAGTTTTGAACCACAATTCAGGTTTGCACTGGAAGGGAAACCCTGGTCATTCGTATTCTGGTGGCGGTATAAACTTGTGAAAACCAATAAAGTAGCAGTCACATTAGGTGCCCATCCTGCTATTATTTTCAGAACCATTACGGATACGACCAATGGGGTTTCACAGGAGATTATAAGGGCACAACGCAATGCGGCTGCGGAAATTTCTCCCAATTACTACCTTACAAAAGACATTAGCATCGGTACGTATTACCTGTATGGACACAGTTTTGAAAAAGATGTAATCAGAAACGTCCATTATCTTACCCTCAATGCCAATTTTTCTAATATCAGACTTCCCTGGCAGTTTTATTTAAAGTTTAATCCCCAGGTTTACTATTTAAAAATGGATGATGAGGATGGCTATTACTTCTCTACAGTAATCACATTGGCCAACAGAAAACTTCCACTTTCTATTTCAACACTCATGAACAAGATCATTCAGACCAATATTACTGCGAGTGATAACTTTGTTTGGAACGTGAGTCTGATTTACTCTTTTAATAAGAAATATGTTGAACAATAACAGGTACTTTTTTCTACTTTTAATTCATACTTGGCGGCACTGATTATATCGTCCAAATAAAAACCCATGAAAAAATTACCAGCCATCCTGCTCGCGATTGGCATATTAACGTCATGTCAAAAACAGTCGCAGCTATTTGTTGAAAACAATCAGGTTTCAATCTCCATTGATAATTCAGATGATGTTTTATGGAGTTACCATTTATCATCTGGTAAAAAAATTCAATTTACTTCCCCTGTTTTTGAAGTTGACGGCAAATCGATCCGCGGTATTTTTAGTTTTGTTGAAGAATTGGAAAATAGTGTACTTCAAAATGGTGTAAAAGAATATGCATTCAGATGTACCTATAAAAATATTCCGGATCTTTCGCTCCTGATGAGATTTCGAATGGCCGACGACAATCCCGTGGTGAAGTTTTGTTACGAACTCAAATCGGCAGGAAATCACAAGCTGACCAAATCAAACCACACCGATCACCTGAAGTATTATGAAACCAAATTGGACATTTCTGCAGCCTATAAAGAGATCCGTTTTTCAGAATTTAACGAAATGGTACATAGTTTCTGCCTGTCTGAAAGGAATATCGATTTGAATTACGCTGATAGCTCATCGTTTATGGGACCCATGATCACCGGTTCCGGCAGCGGATCAGCATTCCTGTTAGCCTATGAGCACGGCTCGCAGGTACCCGATCGTTTTCTCGAATATCTGTTGACAAAAGATCAGGTTACTTTAACAGCTGTGAAAGGCAATTATTGCCATGGTTTTGATCTGTCGCAGGGCTATCAGACTATCTGGTTCGAAACGGCTCTCGTGGAAGGAGGCGAAGAGGTTCTTGCATCTGCTTACCGCGATTTTGTGCTTAAATACATGAGTGAAAACACCGAAAGCCGCAAACCCTATATTTTCTATAATACCTGGAACTTCCAGGAGCGAAACCACCACTGGTATAAAAAGCCTTACCTGGCCGATATGAACCTGGCCAGAATGCTTAAAGAAATTGAAGTGGCTCACCAAATGGGCATCGAGGTATTTGTCGTGGATGCCGGGTGGTTCGAAAAAACCGGTGACTGGAATCCAAGCCCTGTTCGGTTCCCTGACAGCTTAAAACAGGTTAAAGCCAAACTCACCGAGTACAGGATGAAGCTGGGACTGTGGTTTAACCCTACCGTTGCTGCTGTTTCAAGCGATATGTATAACGACTACAAAAAGTATGTACGGACAATGAACGGTGAAAAAGGTGAACCCTGGCCCATCTGGGAAACCGAAGAAAGCTACGGAATGTGCCTGGTCAGCCCTTATCGCGATGCTTTTGCCGATAAGCTGATTGAGCTCAATCAGGAGCTTGGCGTAACTTATTTCAAATGGGATGCAATTGGTCAATATGAATGTAACGATCCGCACCATTTTCACGGCGACTCAGCAAATACACCACAGGAAAGGTTGGAAAACTATGCATTTGAGATCGGGCGCTCCATGTCGTATGTGGTGGATAAGCTTACAAAGGCTTGTCCCGAAGCCATTGTGGATTTCGATATAACAGAAGGGGGCAGAACGGTGGGATTGGGATTCCTGTCGTCAGGAAAATACTTCCTGATCAATAACGGGCCCTTATTATTTCAATTATGATATCCCGTTCGACAGGGACAAAGAAAACTGGAATATTTTCTTTTATCCCGGCCCGGCCCGCGGATGGATTTGCCGTACTCCCCTGACTTATGACAAGTGGATACCCTCTTCTCTTTTCCTGACACACTATTTACCCGATGACCCTTCCGAAAATCAATCCATAGCGGTTGGTTCCCTTATTCTGGGCCAAAATGGCATATGGGGCGATCTTCCTGGCGTTTCGCAGCAAGGTGTTGAGTTTTTCGGAAAGATCCTGGGCCTGTACAAGCAAATCCGTGACGACATGACCTATGCCACAATGACGCGTGATGGCGCTGTTGGCGGGACACCTGAAATCTATGAAAAGATCAATCCTTCAACGGGGAAAGGGGCTATAGTTATATTTTCAAGTCATGCCGGAAAATACCAGTATATCTCAAAGAACAAAGTCGATAAAACACACTGGGAAACCGACAATACGAAAGTGGAGATTGAAGAAGATGGCAGAGCCCTGATTTCGGCTGAATTTAAAAGTGCCGATGCAAGAATTATTTTATTCGGAATCAATAAATAAACGAAGTTGCTAATGCGGTACCAATGTCCCGGCTACTTGAACTATAACTGGTGAAAAACAATGAAAACCTGACTTATCATTGATTAAACGCGGAATCTATCTCCTTTGCTTCCCTGTAAAGGTTACTATGAATAACCGGATTAAATCCGCAAACCCGGGTAAGCACCACTTCAATACCTTCGGAATATTTTTTTAAAAAATCAATATCCTCGGGCAGCATTTTTCCTGATTCATCCTTTGCCCTGAACCGGCTTCCGCATACCAGGGCATATAAAATCCGATCGTAAGGTACTTCAAGTTCGATGGCCAACCTGATGGCGCCCGCTATCCGGTCTTCAGGAGCGAGTTTTCGTATAAGGTCGCAACCTACACGAAATATAGTATCGCCCAGGGCTTTATTCTGAAACCTTTTCAGCAGGTCGTCGATATGATCAGTCAGATTTTCGATAGTGAATTCATATGGGTACTTTTTTAGCAGGACATTTGCAGCCTGCAACATAGTTTCACGAACTTCACCATAAATATTTTCATTTGCAAGGGCCTGATACAGGTAAATATATCCCGGATGCCGGATGAATGAAAGGTAAGCTGCAGTTGCATGACCAAGGTTGTGGATATAAAGTTTCCTGTCAACCCAGGCTTTGATATTCTCTTTCGGGGCAAGTCCGGCAATTGGCGGTATAGGATTCCGGAATGCCAGTTTATCGAGTATTAGCGTATTGTAGGATTCGGCAAAAATCTGGAGAATGTCATCGTCAATATCCTTCTTAGGCATGATAGGAACCATTTTGCCGATACTTGTTTCAATAAGTCCTGTCAGCTCTTCCAAAGGATAATTAACCGGCAGCAATTCTTTTAGACTTGCCCTGAAATAATCGGAGGCGTTGCGCAGGTTTTCAGCGATAATAATATCGAGTGGTAAATTGCGATTTTGCTTATAGCGACTGAGTATTCCTTTGGCCAGCAGCGCCATGACGGAAGGAAGTCCCGACTGCCCCGTCGAAACAGCCACTATACCGGCGGTGGCAATTTCACCAATTACCCTGTCTTTCTTTGTCCGCCATAACACCCCTTACACCTTCAATCCAGATAACTTCGTCGATCTCCGATTTAATGATCACTTTAAATTTTCTGCGGCGATTGAGTTCTTCAATGACAGGCCGGTAATTATCGATGAAAACCACTTCATATCCGCCGCGGCTAAAAAGCTGACCAATAAATGAACGGCCAATTTTACCCGTTCCGAATATCACCATTTTTTTCTGTAGTATGAGACTCATTTGGGTTCGATCTGGCGCTTGTAATCAACAAGGAACTTCATTATATGCCCGCGCTTTTCACCTCGCCGTGTTTCCGGATAATTTCCGCCAGGTATCCACATGCAAAAGCTCCCGAAGCAACTGCGAGGGCAATCGCTTCTGTCAGACTGAATAGGCCTGAATAATGCGCCATTTTCTGTTCGGCCAGCGAGGCAATAATACCGCCTGCAAAATTGTCACCACAACCTGTAGTATCGCCTTGCTTTCTCAGGTCATCAGTGACCATGCGTGAAACAGGAAAATAAACGGGCGAGGTTTTTTCAAATGTTCTTCCATCGGAATAAGCCACCAGGTCGTTCGCGCCATTTGTAATGATGAAGGACGAGACCTTCTTTGCCATAAAAAAGCCCTGTATATCTTCAGGGTTATTCAAGCCGCTGATTCTTTTTGCCTCTTCCAGATCCATGATCAGAACGTCAATGAGCTCAAAACAAGCATCAGAATGAACCAGAGGCCAGGGTCGGCCCGGATTGAGCTTTTCGTTCCTGAAATCGAAAACGGTATTTACAACGGTTATGGCATTGTGCTGTTTGGCTTTCTTTAACAAGGCATCCAGACTATCATGAATTTCCGGAACGAGTGCAGTTCCGCCAAAACACATGATGTGGGAATTGTAGAAATCATCAGATAACATTTCAGGAAGGTAATCCCATGCGGCACCTATGTTATTCACAAAAGTCCTTTCACCATGCCCCTGGTCATAATCCGGATCAGAGAATACATGTGTATAGGGTGTCGGTTTGCTGCTGAATGGCTTGTAATGGGTAATGTCCAGGGGTGCTCGATTAACACTTCTGACAATCCGTTGAGCAACGTCATCATTTCCCATGCTTCCGAAAAACCTCACTTTGTATCTGTCCTGATCAAGCAGCTGGGCCGCATGGATCAGGGAAACAAGACCCGGACCACCGATATTAAAACTATCCGGCACCAGTTTGCCGGTTATTTCTTTTAAAATCTCTCCATAAGGTTTCCCTGCAAATTTTTCAAACTCCTCGATAAAAACCAGTTTACCGATACTTAATCCTCCATCACCCTGCTGTTTTGAAAGGTATCGTTTAAATGCAGGTGAATCAAAGGATACACCGTTATACAGAAAATCTGCAAGAGCGCACCCTGTTCCGGTAACAACAATTTTCTCAGGAGGCATTTTTCAAAGATAATTCTTATAATCAGAAGCAAGAAGGTGCAATGGTTTTTCATCTTCAGTGATATCCGGAAACCGTCCAACGGGACTATAAAACTTGTTATCGGAAGTATCGTCATTTACAGCGCTCACTTCTCCAACCAATACCCTTCCCTTTCCTTTTTCACCATAAAACCGGTGGTAAACTCCCTGCTCGAGGCAGATGCTCTCTCCAGGCGTAAGGATCACTAAACCACCCGGAGGGACTGACCTTACTATGCCGTCGGTTTTTAAATGAACAGGCAGGTTGGAAAAACTTTCATCAGCATTTGAGCCGAAGATCTCGATCACAAGATTACCACCGCCACGGTTAATGATGTCTTCCATCTTGCCCCAATGAAAATGCATGGGAGTTTCCTGCATTTCTTCAACTATCATAATTTTTTCAGCATACGGTTTTTTATCCTTTTTCAAATTACCATTCCGGATGGTAAACAGGATCAGGCCCCTCTTTCTGAATTCGTTGCTGCCGAAATCGGTAAGATCCCATCCCAGCATATTGTCTATAATTTCACTGCAGGTTTCATATTTTCCTTTCCACTCTTCAGGTTTCCAATATGCCCAGGGTGGCAGCAGGAAATTCATCAATTTAAAGAAATCGATGGAATTGCGTATCAATGCATTAATTTCACTTCTTTTCATAGGTTAATTTAATTGAATGGCCCGGATGTTCTTTGGTAAACCACTTAACTCACGTTTTAGTCATTGAAAAGCCGCATTGTTTAATCCTTAAAAATACTGTTCCCCGTAAATTGTATTTTGGCAATTCCTTTTCAGTCCAGGGAATAGTATAAGGTATTCCGGGGAGAAGGTCGAAACAATTATCGGTAATGGGTTTTTCACCGTTAATATCAATGCAGGCACCCCATACAAAGGTTGGGGATTGAAGAATTATTTCATTTCCTGATCTTGAAATCTTAATGGCTGGATCTGCAAATATGAGATCTTTGAATCGCTCGGTAAATAACCGGTACTGTGCAACAGTTTTTCCTTCCTGCATCAGTAAACTGAATACTCCCGATTGCTTTCTGTCGACCCATTGTGATTCAGGCACAGATGCCAACAAAACGGATGTATTGGAACGAATCGTAACATCCTTTACTTCATTTATAACCATACCGCCCGCCAATTTGAAAATCCCATAACGCATTGTCCCGTTCCAGTCTGCCGGACTATCGTTCACACCAAAGAATTTCACCGAATCGTTTTCGGTAACAACCACCGTTGTTACGGGCAGATAAGCCCTCCGTACCGGATGGAATGCCATCTTCTTCCTGAGATAATAATCTACAATAGTCCATCCGTGAGTTGCCGGCCATGAATCGTTATACATCCAAAAAATTGCCGAGGATGTGCTGAACATTCTTCGCCGGTAATTGCTGATGTACTCATTCAGTCCTTCAGCCTGCAGCAGTCCGCTTGCAAGTATGTATTTTTCAAAACCCAAATCCCCGGCTTTTTTTCCAAGCCAGAATTCGCTGAGCCGGTAATTAATGCCTGGGCCGTTATTCCAGAAGTTTACTTCATTATCGTGATGATCCCATGAAAACGACCTCAGATACTGCTCATTTTTAGGCAGGAATTGCCTGATGGTTGCCGGGGAACTGGCACCCATTACTCCTCCCTCATTTGGGAATCGATCGACATATGAACGATAAGCCCAGAAATCGGGTCCTGCCTCGCCCAGACTCACGTCCCATGGGTGTTGATCGCCGGTAATAGGGCTGGCAGGATGAATATGATCCCTGGAAAAAGGTGAGCTTGGCCAATATGGTCTGGAAGGGTCCTCCTTATTCACAATAACCGGAAATACCAGGTGATACAATCCATAATCGGGCATCATCTTTCCGTAGCGATCCCATCCCCAGCTCCAGGTTCCAACCTCATTTTCATTATTTCCGCACCAAATGGCAAGCGACGGATGTTTTGAGAATTCCCTGACACCCCAGGTGACCTCATGGGTCACTAAATCGTAAAACTCCTTGTCATCGCCCGGGTACTTGCTGCACGCAAAAAGCAGATCATGCCAGACCAGGATTCCCTTCTCATCGCATAAATCGAGCAGATCATGTTCCGCCCATATCGCACCACCCCAAATCCGAAGCATGTTGAAGTTGGCTTCAACAGCCAGATTGGTTAACCTTTCCAGCCGTTCACGGCTAATATTGCTATAGATCATATCAGGAGGAACCCAGTTGCCTCCCTTCATGAAAACTTTCCGGCTATTAATGACTATGGTAAAGTAATTTCCGGTATCCGGATGAACCGACTGATCAATCTCGATTTTTCGAATACCTGTTCGAATTTCCTTACTGGCTATTACCGATCCGTCCTGAATAAGTTCAACCGTCAGGTGATACAGAGGCTGGCTTCCTTGCCCCGCCGGCCACCAGAGTTTTGGTTCCGTTATATCCACAGTAACCGGATAAGGGTTCAGACCTGTTTTTAGGTTTATGCTGAATGCCCGGCTTTGGCCGGTTTCCTTAACTCCAATCCTGATTGTTGCGGTAGATCCAGGTGAGCTTTCGATAAAAGGTTTCACAGTGATAGTGGCTTTTTGAAGATCGTCGGTTACCTCGCAATAGGTTACCACCTGGTCAAGCCTGATATCATTGGTCCATTCCAGCTGAACAACACCGGTGATACCGACATTTATGAGCTGCGGATTCCAGTCCCAAAGAAACTGGTACTGTGGTTTTCGCTGCCAGTGCCTTTTATTCAGAAGGGCTCCCATGTTTTGAAGGTATGCTGAACCTTCCTTATCGGCTACACCATAAAGACCGCTCTCAACGGCTACATGAAGGCTATTTTCGCCCGGTTTCAGCTTACCGGTAACCTCCAGCCGACAGGGAACAAATGCTGAATGATGTTCGCCCACTATTTCGCCGTTCAGCATGATTACTGCATTCAGGTCGATCTGGTCAAAAACAAGCCAGGCTCTTTTACCGGTGATCTCTGAAGGTACATTGAACGTGGTTGTATAAAGCCAGTATTTTTCAGCCACCCATCGGGCCTTAAGCGTATTCATCCCGAAATTGATGTCATCCACAAGGTCTGCGTTTTGCAAGGCAACATGCAACTCCATCGGAACCGGAACTTCCATAAACCGGGGTGGGTCAGATTCAGGATCACTTCGTAAAAAACCTTCGAGGGATTGCGGCCCGTGTCCGCCTTCATTCCAGGTTACTTTCCACTTGCCCGACAGATCGAGCGAACCAGAGGTTTGTGCTATATTCATTCCGGTAGTAACTAATAAGCAAAAAAATAGTATGAAAAGTCTCATCCGATTATGATATTAAAGAATATAGAAATATGCATTGCAAGAGGGCTTTTGATATAAGATGTTTAGGTTTTTCATGCAACAAAATTGAGTTCATGAATATACAGAGAAAACCCGAAACTTATAAAGTGAGTTTTAAAGTTATTGAAATCCGGATGATAATATTTTACCTTTAACTAATCATTATTACCCATACTATCCTAAGTCAATCTGATAAAAAAACATCTTATTACTATTGCGATATTCGGGTTTGCTGCATTTTTTGCATCCAGCAGTTCAGCCCAGGTAGTTGTAACCCCCGAAATTGAACAGCGCATCCAACAAGTAGAGAACAACCTCCTGAGTTGGGTTCAGACCCGGGATACGTTAATATGGTCGCTTGAAACGCGCATGAGACATTATAATGTAAATGGGTTAAGTATTGCGGTTATCAATGATTATCGGATCGAATGGGTCAAAGGCTACGGATTAGGAGACAAATCGGAAAACCGTCCTGTTACTGCAGCAACACTATTTCAGGCAGCATCAATTAGCAAATCGCTGAATAGTTTAGGCGTTCTATTGCTTGTACAGCAACATAAACTTTCACTTGATTCAGATGTGTTTATATTGCAAGTATGGATGAAGGTAAAGGTCTTGTAGTTATGGTAAATTCAGATAATGGCAAAATATTGAATGAACTGATAAACAGTGTGGCTACGGTGTATAATTGGAAGAACTTTTATGAACCCATTATTAAGGAGGTGGTAAACATACCGGATACCATAAAAATTCTATACACTGGCAGGTATGACCTATGGGGTACACCCGTTACCATTACCCTGGAAGATGGAGATATGGTCATAGAATATAAGAATATGAAGTACCCATTGTACTTTATTTCAAATACCGAATTCTTCCTGACTGAATTCTATAGTGTTAACCGGTTCATTATAAACTCTGCAGGGAAGATCACCGGATTCTTCATTCACGGCAATACACTGGTGAAAAAAAATTAGCCAAAATTATCGGAGATTATACCATTAGAATAGTTTTCAACGATGGAACAAATCGACTGATTGACTTTAAAACCATTTTGGAATCTTCATGGCATCCCTAAATTTGTAAGTATTTGGATGAGAACAAGTTTAGGAAATTTAATATAGTTGACGGTAATCTGACTTGGAATCACTATGATTTAATAGCTCCTCTTGATGATCTACATAAAGGGATTCTTTAATAAGAGCTTCACACAACTCTGTTCCATGGCAAAACCAAGTTTATGATCTAAAGAACCAGGCTGCAGATTTGGGTGCATTCACATAAGGATTTTTTCTTCTGATTACAGCAAAAACACTGGTTACCAGGTTATCACAAATACTTTTTAGTGTACTCATATTATTTTCCCCACCCAACAGCCTTCAGGTATATAATTGACAGCTTTCTGATAAAATTTAACTGCACAAATGGCGTATTCATCCAAATATAATTTGCCGGAATAAAAAGCTGAATTATATTTAGGGAATTTTAAGTGTAATTTTAAACCAAATCACAGCATAAGAGTTTACACACGGTTAATACCAAAATCTACCATGAAAAAATCTTTAAAGATCATTCTCATAATTGGTTCTATCATATTAATAGCAGGATTGTTTTTCGGCTACATGATTTACAAGATAACCCAAGGGAGTGAAGAAATTGCCGGTGTCCGGCAGAAAATTCCATCTGTATTGGGCGATACTTCTTCTGTTTTGATGGGTTCGGCCGACTGGCCCAACTGGAGAGGGGAGCAATTCGACGGCAAAAGTTCTTTTACTGGAATAAAAACAGACTGGTCGGATGGTTTAACTAAACTCTGGCAGATTGATTATTTGTGCCAGGGCAGTTCATCGGCAACATGGTCGTCTCCTGTTGTTAAAGGTAACCGGCTTATTGTTTTGGGCAGGGATGAGGCTAACGATGTTGTTTTCTGTCTCAATGCCGAAACCAATGATTTGATCTGGAAGGGATCCTATGAAGCAACAGCAGTTTCCAGTCATGGTGAAGGATCACGGGCAACGCCGTATATTGATAGTAGTTTTGTGTATACATTCGGCCGCAGTGGTGATCTGGTTTGCTGGGACCTGAAAGATGGCAGACTCATCTGGAGAGAAAACGTTAAAGACTTTGGCGGACAAGAACCGGACTGGGGCTTTGCTTCGGCACCATTGGTTTTCGACAACAAAGTAATTGTGCAGGGAGGCGGGAATGCCCTGGTTATGGCCTTTGACAAATATACCGGCAAACAGGTATGGAAATCCGTACCAGGGGAAGCCGGTTATGCAGCAATCGTTCCCGTTACCATTGATAACGAAACTGAGTTGTTGGTTTACCATGGTAAAGGGCTCTCACTCGTAGATTCTGACGATGGAAAGGAATACTGGCGTGCTCCCTGGGAGACCAAATATTGCGTTAATGCCAGCACTCCGGTTGTATTTCAGAATGTGGTTTTCAATACCTCAGGATACAAAATGGGAGGACAGGCATTACAGTTTAGCAGAGATGGCTATAAAATCCTATGGAAGAGCGAAGTAATTGGGGCTCAGCATTCCGATCCAATTCTGATTGACGGCTATTTATACAGTTATTCCGGTGAAAGCACGCGAAAGAACGGTTTGTTTAAGTGCGTTGACTTGCTGACCGGTAAAGAGATGTGGAGTACGAACGAAATTAGCCAGGGCACTGCAACATATGTGGACGGACATTTGATTTGCATGGACATTTCAGGTAACATCTACCTGGTTAAACCTAACCCCAAATCATTCAAATTGGTTGGAACGCTTTCAAATGCATTGGATAATGTTAAAAGTGCTGCCTGGACAGTTCCTGTTGTAGCAAACGGCAAACTTTATCTCAGGCATTTGCAGCATCTGGTTTGCTATAGTCTGATTTAATGATAGTCCGCGAGGCACTGTGAATTTTTCACGACCTACCATATCACTGATAAGTTGTTTACAGTTAGCGGTTCAGGGATTGAGGCGTGAAGGTCTATGGTAAATCAAAAAGTGAATCCGGTATTTTCAAAGAATACTGCTTTTTTAAATTCAGGTATCACGGCGAATTCCATTTTCTTACCGTTTCTTTTGATCTCAAAAACCACCGGTGTGCCTTCAGGTGACTGGTAATCCTCATAGTCCGACTTTAAGGAGTTGAATAAACCGGTAGGACTGGTCTTCAAATCAGCTTGCATAAAAAGATATTTAGTGCATTATCATAGTCAGAACGGTTCTGCCAATAAAACGTCAGTGTATTTGATGAAAATTCTTCAGGCAACTTTCTGTCACTGATTTTGAGCATGACATCACCTCTTCTCAAGCCTGCCTGAAAGGCCGGTGAACCTGGTAAAACATCAGCGATGATCGCCGGATTAAGCTTATTATAGATGATTCCTGTATAGGTATAGGTATTTTCTTTCAGGTTTTTGCAATTCTCATGGATAACTTTAGGGAACTGAAGTAACAAATTCCTGAACACCCTATCTGCATAATCGCTTATAAAAACTTTTTCGGGTGACACTTCCGAATAGGATGCAGACCATAAAACAGGTGGTACTTTGCTTGTCGGAATCTCTTTGGCATCAAGCAGTTTCAAATTAATATTGGTTAAATAGGTATTTTGGTATATCCTTCCCTGGTTTTGGATTCGGTTATTGGTACCGGAATATAGCCCCAGTACCAGTTAAAATAAGACTGGATCTTTGTACTTATAATTTGTTGCGGAGGAACATACTGTCTCCTCCTGACCTGAATAAAAGCTGATAATGATCAATATATCCGGGTTCTCGATATTTCTTTTTAATCCGAAACCGGTCAATTGCTTTTCAAGTTTATTCAGCAGGTTCTTTTCAAGGAGTGATTCATCTTTCAGAAATATAATCGAAATCAAATGTCTTAAAATCCATCAGGCTTTTGTTTTCGTCGCCCAGAATGGATAATCTCGTTATAGGTTTCAGAATTCAACTTGATATAATAGAAGCAGCCCTTGGCACTTTCATTGAAACTGCTTACAGAGTATGCCCTGGCATTGCCGGTTGCCTGGATAATTTCATCCAGGTTATCGAATTTGTCCTTTTCTGTGCTGATGTCTTTTGACAGGACCCTTAACTGCATTGGATAAGCCAAATTGAACAATTCTGCCTCGGATACAATATTCCCGGGAAGCAAATCAATGGATGCCCTTTGAATCGTTACCGGGATTTTAATATCATTGAATCTTCCTAGTACAAATTGCATGGAATTCTCCTTGTTTTTCCGGAAATATTCCGAGCAATCCGAAATTGCTCCAATAGGCTGTGAATTGATACTGAAGATCCTGTCGCCTAACTTTCAGTGGAGTCAAATCTGCGGGTGATCCGCCTTTAATATTTACAACAGTCAAATATTGCCTGTCATCGCTTAATTCCATCTTTATCCCGAAAAGGGATCCTGAACCATTTGCGAAAAACAAATATTCATAGCGGATAACAACACGATTAGCAAGCCATAATTTTTTCATGGTCTTTAGATTTTCTTTAATCAATATACGTATTATTCTGAAAAAGTTAGGTTTTAAGGATCAACGGAACACAGGCAGTAGGTTATAGAGGGACCCTTGCCAGGGGTGTGCTTGATAATGCAGATCTTCCCGAAAACTGGAATGTAAAGGAGTCAATAAATGTAAAATGGTTAAGTTGAGATTCCGGGCCTTGGACTCTCTTGTCCGGTAATATGGGAAAACAAAATTTTTATTACTTCGGCAATTAGCAGGACCGATAGCAGCGGGTTAAAGACTGGCATATTTGGGGATGTGGAATCTGTAGATGACAATGCAGAGCATGAGTGAAAATCTTTTGTTTCGAGAAAAACAGTGGCAGACTGATTTGGGAAAATACTGCGTTTGTTGGTGTTCCGAAGATCAGGCTACATCCGAAATCAACGCATGCCAATTGCACAGTGACTACGGATGGCAGGCACGTGGTTGCCTTCTTTGGATCGGAAGGGTTATATTGTTATGATATGGATGGACGGCTGATTTGGAAAGGATTTTGGAATTCTCCGGTCAGCCTTCTTTTCAGCGCCATCTGCGGAATGGGAATTTGCCAGTTCACCAGTTTTATATCAGAACAGGGTAATTGTGCAATGTGATGTAATTGAAAACTCATTCCTCACTGCTCTGGATGCGGAAACCGGGAATGAGTTATGGAAGGTGGAAAGAAAGGATTACCCGGGATGGGCAACTCCGAATATCTATTTAAAAGAGACTCGGGCCGTCATAGTGGTGAACGGATTCAAACATATCGGAGGATATGATTTTGAGACGGGTAAAGAAATCTGGAATATGTCAGGAGGCGGGATATTCCTATCCCTACTCCCGTGATTGGAGAAAACTTGATTTATTTCAACAGTGCTCATGGAAGGCAATCGCCCATCTTTGCGGTAAAAAAGGAGGCCGTTGGCGACATTTCACTTGCTGAAAACCAGGTTTCGAATGATTATGTTGCCTGGAGTTTGCCCAAGGCCGGTTCTTATATGCAGACCATGGTCCTTTATGAAGGATTCTTGTACAGTTGCGAATGGAACGGAAGCATTTCCTGTTTCGATGCCCTTACGGGCCAAAGAATATATCGAAACAAGCTGGGCGTTTCGAACAGTTTTACGGCCTCACCCGTAATTGCTGATCAAAAACTTTATATTTCCGATGACGAGGGTACGGTATACATGATCCAAACAGGGAAGGATTTCAAATTGCTGAATACTTCTTCGCTTGGGGATGTTTGCATGACATCACCTGCAATTTCTAAAGGTTTGATGATCTTCAGAACCCAGCATTACCTGATCGCGGTTGGAAAGTAAGTCAGCCTGGGTCGTTAAGTGTGGGTCGGACCAAAGCTATTGGTTTTCTTACGAGGATTTTGATCGGATTTTAAGCCCGACTGGCGCTTTCTTCTTCAAAAAAACCATCCTTTTAGGCTTAATTTAACCGCATTTAATGTGATAATATATTAATTATCTATATAATATAGTGGTCCGATCCCGATCATGCTATTTCATTCCTATCCGGTACAAATGGCTATCGGTTCTTATCAGTACAGAATTCCGGAGAATAGCCGGGGTAGCATAAACTTCTCCGGGCAATTTGTTTTCGGCCAAAATCTGAAGTTGATTTCCTGCTTTGAGAACCAGCGTTTCACCTTTAATGGAAGTAAAATAAACATTTCCTCCTGCAAAAATTGGAGATGCATTGTATTTCTGCTTTAACTTTTTGGAATAAACTTCCTGGCCTGTTTTGGCATCGAGGCAATAAAGCATATTTCGGGTATCGATGGTGTAAATCAGACCATCTTTGATCAGTGGTGTTAGCAATTGCAGGATGGGAGATTTAAACCGCCAGAGCACATGGGTTTTGGTAACATCGCCTTGCCCTTCAGGATTTACGGCCAGTAATTCAGTGTATTTGTCACCATCAGGGCCGGATATAAAACCAGGATAAAAATAAACTATCCCATCTTCAGAAAAAGGCATGGCAATGGTCGAATCTTCACCCTCCACAACCCGCCAGATTTCCTCTCCCGTTAAAGGATTGTAGGCGATACAAACACCGGAGCCATTCGAAATTAATAAATCCTGACCCTTAACATTCATGATAATTGGGGTAATGTAAGCCTTTCTGCCAATCGGAGCCATTGGTTCATAAACTTCAGCCGGACGATCTGTCTTCCAGACCGTTTCGCCGGTCTGTTTATTAAGTGCAACCAGGTATTGAACATCAACGCCCTCGACATGCAGAATGATCAGATCTTTATACAGGATGGGAGACGAACCCGGCCCCTGAACATGATCGCAATTCAAATCGGTTCTTTTCCAAACCACTTTCCCGTTCCTGGTATCCACACAAGCCGTTCCGTAGGTTCCAAAATCCATATACACAAATCCGTCTTCAATGCAAGGCGTGGGTGTGGCATAGGTGTTGATCGAATGTTTTGGGTATGCTGAATCGGGCTGAAACAGATTAATATTGGTAAATCAACTTTCCCGAATTAAAGTCGAGACAAATTCCAGCCATTTGTTTTCCATCCTCGCTTGCAGAAGTTACCCAGATCTGGTCACCAAACATAACCGGAGACGACCATCCTTTGCCCTGAATGTCAGTTTTCCAGATCATATTGGTTGAATCGTTCCAGATGACTGGCACATTTTGATCTTCTGAAATTCCATTCAGATGGGTTCCGCGAAAATGCGTCCAATTGATTTGTTGCGATTTGACCGGTTGAATTCCTAAAGCAACGGTCAGGGATAAACCTGCATAGAATAAAAATGTCTTACAAGGTTTCATAGAAAAGCGTTTTTTATGACCACTGATGACTTGGATAACACCACTAAAATACATAATATAGCTTTCAAAATCACATCCCATGAAATCACAAAAAAACCTATATTTGCATTCTTCGTTTCCATTTTATTGGTGTTGGTTGGCCTTCCCTGAATGTGCAGGAAAGCAGGCTAACTGAAAAAGGGTGTCCTTGTTTCTGACGTGTTAAAGAAAGATGCCAAACACCGGTATGCCCTCATGCTCGAGGCCAACCAGTTTGCCTATCTCAATCTTGTACAGCATGGCATTGATGCCATGATCACTACCTATGATCCCGATGGAAATAAAATGGAGGAATTTGACAGTCCGAACTTCAGGAACGGTGATGAACCGGTAATCCTGTTCACCGATAAAAAAGGGGATCTATGTCCTTGAAGTCACTTCAATAGATACAAAGGATCAGGTGGGAAAATATGAGCTGACATGGCTGAAGCTTGAACCCAGGGGCACTACACCGGAAAAACAGATCGATCAGTTATTCACGATGTGGGACAACCTCCAGTCCCCGGGTGCCGCGGTTGCTGTGGCAAAGGATGGAAAGATCATATTCGAAAAGGGTTATGGCAGTGCTGCAATGGAATATAATATCCCGATCACCTCAGGTACCGTCTTTCATATTGCTTCCGTTTCGAAGCAGTTTACAGCCTTTGCCATCCTCCTGCTGGAAAAGGAAGGCAAACTTTCTATCAATGATGATATCCGGAAGTATATCCCCGAAGTACCGGATTTTGGAAAAGTGATCACCCTGAATCATTTACTGCATCACACCAGCGGCCTGCGGGACCAATGGGAACTTCTGGCCATGGCAGGATGGAGGCTGGATGACAATATTACGACCGAACAGGTTCTTCGGCTTGTCAGCCGGCAGAAAGAACTGAACTTCAATCCCGGGGACCGGATGACTTATTGCAATACAGGATATACACTTCTGGCAGAAGTAGTTGCTCGGGTTTCAGGCATGAGTTTTGCAGATTATACGCGCATTCACATTTTTGAACCGCTGAAGATGACAAATACCTTGTTCTATGATGATTGCGAAAAACTGGTCATGAACAGGGCTTATTCATTCTACGCCGACAGCACCGGGTATAAGAAGAGCAACCTGAATTATTCCACCGTCGGGGCCACAAGTCTGTTTACCACGGCCCCGGATCTTTGCCTCTGGTCTATGAATTTTGAGCAACCGGTGGTTGGAAAAGACATCATGGACAGAATGGCCGAGCGTGGTGTGCTCAATAACGGGGATACTATTGATTATGCCATGGGACAGATCAATGGCGAATATAAAGGATTGAAAGCCTTTTTCCATGGCGGGGCCGACGCAGGGTACCGTACCCAGCTGTTAAGAATTCCGGAAGAACGTTTTTCCGTCAATGTGCTGAGCAACCTGGCTACTTTCAATCCATGGGACCTGGCAACCAAGATAACGGACTTATACCTGAAGGACAAGGTAGTAAGTGAAGCGCCAGCACAGGTTGTACCAAAGGCCGACAGCGGTGCTGTGAAGGTGGATCCTGCGGTACTGGCTACCTATAGTGGAAAATACGAATTACAGCCAGGAGTTTTTGTTGCCATTTCAGCGGAAGACAACATCCTGTATGCTGAAGCACCGGAACTTCCCAAAACCCGGATGGACCCCCTGTCAGAATCTGAATTCGAGGTGAAGCCTGTACAGGCAAAAGTCACCTTTCCAAAAGATGAGAACGGGAAAGTTATCAAAAATGCTGGTGAAAATGGGTGGTCAGGAAATTACTGCCCTGCGTCTGCCGGATTTTAATCCTGCAGCCGTAAATTTAACCGAACTGACCGGTGATTTTTACAGTGCCGAACTGAATACCACCTATACCTTTGTGGTCGAATCCGGCAGGCTGATCGCAAGACATTTTCGAACAGGGGATATCAGGATGACACCTTCAAAGACAGATGTATTTTCCGGTGACAGGTGGTATTTCAGCCATGTTGAATTCATCCGTGACGGAAATAATAAGGTCACCGGCTGCAAAGTGGGGAATGGTCGTGTAAGTAACCTGAAGTTTGATAAAGTAATGCCGATTTCAGCCCGTTAGACCATCGTGAGCTGGCAAAGGGGCTGGTCACCTTGTATCCCCCGGAATACAACCTGCGGTTATGCTTTGATCTGAAAATACAGGTGTTGAATATGGGTTCATAAGCGGCAGACCGGATCTGCCATCGGGTTTCCGATCGGATCCCGATGAGCCCTCAATTTACCTCGAGGTTTTTATAATCCTCCATGGTATCTACATCGATTGCTCCCAATGGAAAATCAACCGTAACAACCCTTTCCGGCCGGCTCCGTACGATTTTTCGGGCACCTTCGTGCCCGGTGAGATGCAGAAGTTCATTGAAAATGGTCCGGTGGTAAAGTACCGGCGTGCCCATCGTACCATCGGCGTAGATGCAGGCGATGATGGGTTTCCCGGATTGAAGCTGCAGGCTGAACATTTCAGTCATCAGGGGAGAGGTCACAAAGGGCTGATCGCATAAAACAATCATTGCCGCTTCCAGTCCGGGTTCCTTCATGGCATGTACGAGTCCCGTGCGGATCGAGGAAGCCATGCCCGTTGGCCAGTCGGGGTTGAAGATAATGTCGGTCCTGGTATCTGCCAGTTCTTTTCTGACCTGTTCTTCATATCCTCCGACAACAACTACCGGAGGTGTGTCCAAAGCCTTCATGGCCTCCATCACGGAATGCATGATCAGGCTCCTGCCCCGGAATGGAAGTAGTTGCTTGGGCTGCCCCAACCGTTCGGATGAACCGGCAGCCAGGATGATAATGCGTTTCGGGATTGACATAACGAATAGCTTGATGCAGAAAACGGATATTTATCTTCAGGTAACCGAATTTTCCTGCGTAGGTTCATGGATCGGTGCGCTTTTCGCACGAAGGGGACTTCCGTTTTTACCGGCAAGGACTGCTTTTACCTCAGCGATAATTGACAGGGCGATTTCGTCGGAGGTTTCCGCCCCCAGGTCAAGGCCAACGGGTCCGTATACCTTGTCAAGGAATTCAGGTAATTGCTTCTCCAGAGGCAGGTCACTGATCAATCGCGAGGCTTTCGTTTTGGGTCCCAGTACACCGATATAGGGCACTTTTGAATCGATCAGCTGTTCCAGCAAGGCCAGGTCATACTGGTAGTTATGGGTCATGAGCAAAACGGCCGTGTGGTCGTCCAGCGGAAGTCCGGCGAGGGCATGCAGCGCATCCGCCACCACAACCTGGGTTGCTTCGGGAAAACGCCGGCAGGTAGCATGCGATGGTCGTCCATCCAAAACGGAGGTCTGCCATCCCAATACATCGGCGATCCTGACGACCGGCATCACATCATTGCCTGCACCGGCTATGATCAGCGAAACCGGGGGTGTCACCAGATCTGCGAGAACTGACCAGTCAGATGCTGCCCTGAAATGCCGGATCAGGGAATTCCCCTGTGCCAGCGCGTCAAGACCTGCCTGCATGATTACGTCAGACGGAAAAGACTGCGGAAGCGATCCTTCCGTATGCCTTTGCTCATTCAATGACAGGTAGGTGGCCGCCGGTGCATGAGGGTCCTCCATGGAGAATAGGGTCAGGAGAACGGTCCGGTTCCTTCTGCCGGGTAAGTCGCGAATCAGGTCGATGGCATTTGGTTTTCCGGCTTCAAGCGGTTCAAACAAGATGTGCACGATGCCGTTACATCCAAGTCCCACTGTGATCAACCCGCTGTTTTCATCCGAAGTGTCATAGGTGAAAACCATGGGCTTATTCCGGGCGATGACGAGCAGGGCCTTACGCATGGCATCTCCCTCCAGGCATCCTCCGCTGATGGCGCCGGTAAGACTGCCGTCTTCGGTCACCAGCATACGAGCTCCCGGCTGACGGTAAGATGAACCTTCGACCTTAATAACCGTTGCCAGGGCTGCCCGCTGACCTGAGGTCACCGCCCGGTCATAGGCCTCGACAATCTGCTTCAGTTCTTTCATGGTGTCATTCTGTGTTGCATTGATACCTGGTCAATGCAGGGCAATTGGTTGAAATTCATCCGGACTTATGCTTCCTCGTAAGTGTTTTTTATGAAGGGCTGGTGATAATACCTTTTTCCGGTCGCCTTGTAGAGTGCGTTTGCCAAAGCCCCAAACACCGGGGGATAGGGTGGTTCACCCAAACCTGTCGGCGCTAATCCGTTTTCCACAAAATGTACTTCCATGTTCATAGGGGATTCATTCATTCGGATCAACCGGTACCTGCCAAAATTGGCCTTATCGGCTTTCCCCTTTGTAAAAGTCATTTCCCCGTACATGGCATGCCCCACAGCATCCACAATGTTTCCCTGCACCATGTTGATGCCCGCTCTGGGATTGACGACAATGCCACAATCGATGACACTGCAGGCGCTTACCACTCTTGGCACACCGTTTTCCAGTGCCACCTCCAGCACATGGGCAGCATAACTGTTATGACAGTAATATGCAGCCACCCCGCGGTGCTTGTCAGCGGATGAATTCTGCCAGCCTGATTTTTCCCGGACTTGTTCAAGAACAACCTTGTAACGGGTTGCATCATAATCGTTATTTTGACCGACCGGTTTTTCGATGGCCCGCTTAAAAAGTTCAAGACGGAATTCGATCGGGTCTTTTCCTGCCGATTCAGCTACCTCATCCAGGAAAGATTGCTCGGCCCCGCTGATAAAGTTTACACCGGGCGCCCGGAAGGCCCCGACGGAAATATTAGATGGGATGGCAAATTCTTCGGCAAGATAATTTTCAACGGCACCGGCGGGGAAAACGTTTGCATTCAAGGGACTTTCCGGAACGCCCCCGGCTTTTACATGAAAACCTGTTAAATTGTTTTGGGCATCCAGGGCGGCACGGTATACGGCAATATATGCCGGCCGGTAAATTCCGAATCTGGCCGTGTCTTCACGGCTATAAATGAGCTTCACCGGGGCTTTCACTTTTTGCGAAATAATGGAGGCTTCCACTGCCGAATGTGCATAAAAATGACGTCCGAAACCTCCTCCCATGCGGGGCAGCTCAATCTGTATCTTTTCAGCAGGCATAGCCAGCCTTGCTGCCAGCGTGTTCCGTATTGAATCGGGCGCCTGCATGGGTCCGGCAACGATCAGTTTATCTTCCGTATAATGTGCGAAACACGTGATCGGCTCCAACGTGGCATGATCCAGAAAGGGAGCCGAATAGGTTCGTTCAATGACCTTTGCCGCATTTTTGAATGCCTCTTCCGGATTTCCGTCTTTTCTGATCACAGTTCCTGGCTTGGCAGCCATCTCCATCATTTTATTCTTATGATCAGCCGTGCTCTCAAGGCCTGCTGGTACAACAACGGTTTCGTCTCCCCTGAAACCGGCCATGGTAAAGGTTGATTCAGCAATCGGTTCCCATTCTGCCTTAAGCTTGTACTTCGCATTCATCACCTCCCAGGTAGAATTGCCCACAATGGCAATCATTTCGGGGAATGCATTGGCATCCACCCAACTTCTTTTATAGTCGTCAGCATAGGTCTTAAATGAAAACACATCCCGGATGCCGGGCATGGCCTTTACTTCCGTCGCGTCGAACGATTTCAGTTTCATGCCAAACGCAGGGGGAAAGGCGACCATGGCGAACAGCATTCCATCCCGGTAAGTATCTGAGCTGTACTTTGCCCTTCCTGTCACAAAGTTCAACGCTGCCTTGTTTAATCGGGAGGTACCGATGATGGAAAAATCCTTTACATCTTTCAATTCGACGGATCCCGGCACAGGTATTTTTGCAGCCGCTGTGGCCATTTCACCATAGCCGGCTGTTTTTCCGCTGGCTGTATGATAGAGCATGCTCTCCCGGGTGGTTATTTCCGACAGGGGAACATTCCAGGCCCTGGCAGCAGCCTCCTTTAGCATTTGCCTGGCTGTAGCACCCGCGGTGCGCAAAGTCTGCCATCGGGTCAATATGGCCATACTGCCTCCGGTAAACTGATTGCCGTATAAACTGGGATTGAAGGGAGCCTGCTCGACAGACACTTTTTCCCAGTCTGCATCCAGTTCTTCCGCAACCAGCATGGGCAGTGAGGTTGTAACGTCCGTCCCGATTTCCGGGTTGGGCGCTATGATCGTAATCAAACCGTTTTCTGCTATTCTTAAATAGGCATTGATTTCAGATAACTCATCCGGCAGGTTGACCATTCCACCTGCTTTTGCATTCAGTGATGCGAACCAGTTAAAGCCAAGCGTGAGTCCCCCGCCTGCAAGAGCAGTATTTTTAATAAAGGATCTTCTTCCGAATTTTGTTTTTGCTGTTGTCATGTTCTTTCTTTTTAATGATGAAATGCGCCGCAAAATCACATGAATAAAGCCGTCACGTATGAGCAACGGATCTGATGGCATCCTTAATACGCTGATAGGTGCCGCAGCGACAAATGTTCCCCTGCATAGCCGTTTCAATTTCCATATCACTGGGATTTGGATTGGACTTCAACAACGCCGCTGCAGACATCACCTGTCCTGGCTGACAATAGCCACACTGGGAAACATCGTGCTCCAGCCAGGCTTTTTGAAGGGGATGATCACCGTTTTCCGAAAGCCCTTCAATGGTAGTGATTTTCTGGTCTCCTACATCAGCCACGGATGTCATACAGGATTGCACCGCATCGCCATCCAGATGCACGGTGCACGCACCGCACTGGCCGGCGCCGCAACCGTATTTTGTACCTGTCATTTTAAGATGGTCCCGGAGTACCCAAAGCAAAGGGGTGTCGGGATCCACATCTACCCGATGTGTTTTTCCGTTGACGCTAAGATTATAGACTGCCATAGGTTTTATGATTAATCCGAATTAAGGGTTGAGTTATTCATCATCTTTTCAGTATATCGCATTGATTTAAACCGCAGAGCGGTTCAATATGAATAGCGCCGGGTGAAACCCGGTGTGATGTACACGTACTCTCTTCACAACCACGAAGTGGTTGAATATTAGATGGTATACCGGTTATATCCAAGTTCAACCACGCCGTGGTTGAGCACAAACTATCTATCATTTTACACCGGGTTTCACCCGGCGCTATTCGAATTAAATCCCGTAACCGGGGTTTTATAATATTGCTCTCCAACATTTTCTACTCTTAATTCGCATGATTAATTAATTTCTTCTGCAGGGTTATCAGATGAATCCGATCCGTCCGTATTTCTTTCAATTTTTTTCCGTTTTGCCCAACAAATTTTTTTTTTCGTTGTTTATTTGTATGATTATTCGACATTACATCCGGGTCAGGGCAAAATCGGGAAATGGATGTTTGTAACCAAAAATATTAAATATTTGTACGTTCCTACATATATAAATCTGTCTTTTTTTTCGCTTTAAAGATTATTATTTCACCTGACAGTCGTTCATAATTCTCAGTTCGATGGATTTGCCCGTATATCTGGATTACGCTGCCACCACGCCTTGCGACCCTGAAGTTTTTGAGGTCATGCTTCCCTTTTTTGGTGAGTTATATGGCAATCCCGCCAGCCGCTACCACCGCTATGGCTGGGAGGCGGAGGAGGCCGTCAACACGGCACGGACAGAGGTTGCACATTTGATCGGGTGCAAAACCCGGAGAAATTTGCTTTACCAGTGGTGCGACAGAATCCTCCAACCTGGCCATCCGCGGTATCCTGAAGGGAGACCAGAAGGGCCGGAATCACATCATCACCCTGACCACTGAACACAAGTGCGTTTTGGAGACCCTTTATCAGCTGGAGCATGATGGTTATACGGTCACCTATATCGGGGTAAACCGGAAGGGTCTGCCCGATCTCCGTGAAATAGAGAAAGCATTCAGGCAGGAAACAGCACTGGTTTGCGCCATGTATGCCAATAACGAGACCGGTGTGATCATGCCGGTGAGCGGAATTGCAGCCCTTGCACAAAAGCACGGCACGGCTTTTTTCTGCGATGCAACGCAGGCTGCTGGAAAGATAGCGTTGGAGGTATCATCCGATGGCATGGATCTGATGGCGTTCACGGCCCATAAAATTTACGGCCCAAAGGGTATCGGAGCCTTGTATATCCGGGGAGGCATTCACGCGGCACACCTGGGGCCATTGATCACCGGCGGCAGTCAGGAAGGAGGATTACGGGGAGGAACTTTGAATGTACCGGGCATAGCGGGATTCGGGAAGGCCGCACGGCTTTGCCGGCAACAACTGGGTGAGGAATTTGACCGGATCGCCGACTTGCAGCAGACGATGGAAGAGGCACTGATGCATATTCCCGGTGTGATCCTCAACGGGGATCCCGAAAGTCGTTTGCCGCACATTACAAACATCTCCATTGAAGGGATTGACAGCGAAAGACTGCTTCTTCACCTGAGCAGCAAGCTGGCACTGGGTTCAGGATCAGCCTGTTCCTCCATTACACGTGAGCCCTCGCATGTACTCAGGGCCATGGGTATCGAAGGTGACCTGCTGAACGGAAGCATTCGCGTAAGTTTCGGACGGTTTACCACGACTGAACAAATCAGCTTTGCGATAAGCGAGCTCACAAAGGCAATTAAACAATTGCGACATTAGTCTTGCCCCTCCTGCATTTGCTGCAACCTTATCACCCAACTCCTCCCGAATGACTATGGAATGGCATGAATCCTGTTCCAGTGCAGGTTCCCTGATGAGGTCATTCAGATCGTTCAATCTACAATACATAAATTCTATGGGAATGATATAACTATTTTGTGAAGAGTCCTGCTCCTAAATCAGCTCCGGGCGTCCCGGGAATCAAATGAAGGTAGTTGCGACTGGTTGGGTCTTCTTCAATTTGTACTGTACCATCCTTTTTGACAATCACATTTTCGTCCATTCTCAATTTATCAGGATCAGCTTTTTCCCCAAAACCTGCAGGACCACCGCCTTTGTTAACCAGTTCGTTATAGCCGACGATCAGTGAGTTTGAAAGCGAAAACGAGGCTTTGCCATCTCTGTTTAAAACCCAAAATACATTGGTATTCCCGACAACATTGTTGTAAAATTTTAAATCTTCGGCAGCAGACCAGGACCAGACATTTGCGCCATAATTGCCAATAAAAAGATTGTGATGTACTTCACAATTCCTGGCCGGTTCGTCAGAAAACCAAAAGACAATCGCATCTTTACAATGATAGAAGACACAGTGATCCACGACCACACCCTGCCCACTGGCCAGTATCGCCAGGTGGTTTGGAATGGCATGCCTGTCGCCGATAAACAAACACTGTGTAATTCGCAAGTCGTCAAGATTCCGGCCTTCACGCACAATGGGGTAATTTCTTTTCACTAACCCGTCCTTGGGCCTTTCATGAACGGGTGTGCCTAAAACCCTCAGACCTTGAATGGTAACATGTTCGGTTTCAATCTGAATACCGTAGGAAGTCCCGCCAAGCGGATCCTGCCTGCCATTGGGTTTAAAATCAAGGGGCATGGTCGATACAATAACCGGCATCTTTCCGGGATCCCATTCTGCCTCATCCGGTAAAATCGCTGCCCGGATGGTGAGGCGATTTTCCTTGGTAAAGTGCCAGTTCGCCGGATGAAAAGTCACGGTGGCATCCAGACCGTATATACCTTCAGAAAGGAATAGGTTAACTGATCCACTGCCGTTGGCCTGATTAACCCTTTTGGCGGCTTCATACAGTGATTTCAGTGGCTGATCTTTTGATCCGGAGTTTTGGTCGTTACCGGTGTTTGCATTGATAAAGATGTCGGTTATTTGAGCCGTCATAGCCAGATCAAATAAGAGTATAAGCAATAAGCTTAAAAGCAAGGTTTTTATTGGTTTCATAGGGTAAAACTTTAAATTATGTTCATAACATTTATACCTACAGATTAATAACCACTTTCCCATTCACGGTATTGTCTTCCATCAGTTGATGAGCCTTACCGATTTCGGAGAGGGTGAATACTTTTGCAATGGCTGGTTTCAGGTTATGTTTTTGAATATGGGTGAAAATTTCATCAATGACCTGCTGCGTTGGATAGTTGCTTGAAAATCCGGTAAGATACACACCTGAAGGAATATCCTTGATCGGATAGAAATTATCGACTGTTCCCTTTTTACCCAGGATTCCTGTGACACACACAATCCCATGATGCCTGAGCAGGCTGGCTGATTCAAGAAGCGTTGCAGGTCCGATAAGTTCAAGGATCTTGTTTATACCGGTGGGAAAAATCCTCAATACTTGTTCTTTAAGCGTTCCATCATCGATCACCACATGATCTGCTCCCTGTTGTACCAAAAAATCACGTTTGTTTGCATTTCTTGTTGAGGCCAGAACCGTTGCCCCGATGCTTTTGGCCAGCTGGATGGCTGCAAGTCCCGCTGCACTGGTACCCCCGCGAACCAATAAGGTATCATCAGGCCTGATCTGCAGACAATCCATGACGGATCCCCAGGCTGTAAAATAGGTTTCCGGGATGGCTCCCAACTCTTCCCAGTCCATCTCAGTTTTCACTGAAAATACATTTTTCGAAGGGACCAGGGTGTATTCGGCATAACTGCCATCAAAACTCCGGCCCATTCCGCCCATAAGGGCCACCACACGCTGACCCCGCCGGAAGGCGCTGTCAGACGGATCGGCTATTTCACCCGCACATTCAATGCCCAATACGCGTGGCAGCGTAATATAGGGGGCATTGCCCTCGTATTCCCGCATCATGAGTTCCGACCGGTTGAGACCAAAGGCTTTTACCCGGATCAGCACCCAGCCCGGTTTAACTTGTGGAATGGGAATTTCACTGACGGTCAGCTCGAGGGGCGAACAGGTTTTATATAGTACAACTGCTTTCATTTTTATTGAATAGATCAGTTCTCAATTATCTTCCAGCAATGGGGATCAGCGCCATAGAAATTGCCTGTATAGCCATAGGTCACGGCAGGACAGCCCCTGCAGAATCTTTTTAACTCACACGATGCGCATTTTTCGAATTTATCATAGTCGCGGAAATTGTCCATTTTATCACCCGTAAATACCTCATATAGATTCTCGCAAAAGACATTTCCCACATGGCTGCCGAAACGCCGGCAGGCATAGATATCGCCTTCGGGCAGGATGGTCAGGTGGCAGTTGCCGCAATTGCACCCTTCATAGATCATGTCTTCCTGCAGGCTTTCCGGAATTTTGAACAATCCCTTCTCATGCAGGAAGAGGGTCCACAAGTGGTCTTTCAGGTTGAAGCTGGTCCCACGGTCTTTGTAATGTTCAAATTTCTGCCAGCAGGCTTCCAACACGTCACGGTACTCCAGCGCAGTAAGATGAGCGCTTTTCTCGGTGCTGGTGGGACAATACCGTGCAAAGGCAAATACATCGGCCTGGTGTTCCACTACCACGTCAATGATACCGGGAATCTCATCCTTGTTGGTGCCCGATACCGTTGTCATGATGGCACACCGGATGCCCGCCTCGCGGAGGCATTTGATCTTTTCGAGGGTAGTATCAAACGAACCGCGTTTACGGATCCTGTCGTGGGTATCCCGCAGGCCGTCAATGGAAAGCTGATACCTTTCACACCCGTAGGCCTTGAGCTTCCGGCACACCTCGTTGTTCAAATGAAAGGGATTCCCCAGGATGGTAAAAGGAATGTCATGCGATTTGAGCAGTTGCAACAGGTCCCAGAACCGGCTGTGCAGGATGGGATCTCCCCCGGTAATATAAAAATAAGGTAACCGGTTGGCCTTTGTGGCACATGTCGAGACAATTATCAAAAACATGCTCCATTTCGGTCCAGGACATCTCCTTCAATACAAAATGATTGTCTTCCGAAAAAATATAGCAATGCTGGCAGCGCTGGTCACAACTGTCGGTGATGTGCCATTGAAAAGCAAAGTATTCCATCTCTGTTTACATAAGTTAATCACCACTGTTCCCGGCTGAACAGTTGCCAGGCCGGGAACAGCCCGGGATACTATTTTCCGTCACTTCCGCAGGAAGAACCACAGGCTCCGGGCTTGGGCTTGCTTCCTTCTTCGCCGGCACCGCAGGCAGAAGGTTTTGGCTTTTTGTCGTCGTCACCTGTGCCGCAGGCGGAAGGTTTTGGTTCCGTTTCACCATCCTTTGAACCGCAGCCTGATCCGCAACCTGAAGCTGCAAGTTTAACGGAGTGCTGATTCAGGTAACCCTGGGCAGATCCCGGGGAGTAATAGTCGCCGGAATTTGCCCATCCGTTCAATTTACTAAGTCTGTTCATATCGTTTTCTTTTTAATTTAAATTGTGATCAAAAATACACTGGCGGAACATCATGTGCAACCGGGTTTCTTACTCACCCATAATGGTTAGAAATATTGATTAACAGATGATTATGACATATAAAATAATTATAATTTATACACTTTCTAAATAGATTATAATAATTTATAATGGATATTACTCTCTAATAGAGATTTTATTATTTTTGCTGTTTGAAATGAAAACAACATGAAAGAACTTGATTTGAATTTTCCCACCTGCCCGATCAGAAATGTATTAAGCCGGTTTTCTGACAAATGGTCTTTGTTGATCATGGTATCATTGGAGGCCAATAGCAAAATGAGGTATAAAGATCTCATGAAAAACATTCCGGATATTTCGCACAAGATGCTGACCAATTCTCTCAAAAAGCTGGAACGAGACCATCTTTTGACGCGAATGGCCTATGCGGAGATACCTCCTAGGGTAGAATATTCACTTACCGAAATGGGTAAAAGCATCATGCCTGCCATTCAAATGATGATAGAATGGGCGCAGGTTCATTTTGAGGAAGTTACAAAATAGGTTTTACAGGGTCGGACCAAATCAATTAGCTTTCTTACAATAATTTAGATCGGATTTTAAGCCCGTTTTTGACCTTAAGACGTTGTTTTTTGGCAGTATTATGAATTCTAAGATATAATTCAGAAAACAAGATTTACCTGGAAATTCTTAGAGGCACTTTTTTCTGCATAAAAACCATCGTTTAAGGCGAAATATGACCGTATTTTATAGGGTAATTAATTAATTATCTGTTATATATATTGGTCCGACCCCGATTACACTTGACTTTGAACAAAAATATATTTAACTTACATCTTTATTCAATCATGTAAAACATTGATCATAAAAGCAGTACTAAAAATATCAATGCTTCTTTTTACTTCAGTTTTACTATGCCACTGCAAGAAGGAGGAAGAACCAAAAGTTGACATCCCTGATAATAACTTTTTAAATACCCTGATTCAACTTGGAGTTGATATAAATCGTGATGGTATAATTAGTCCTGAGGAGGCTTCCTGGGTTTACGATCTGGATGTTAGCGACAAAAATATTTCCTCGCTGGAAGGAATCAAAGCATTTGTTAATTTAACCGGTCTGGTCTGCCATTCCAATCAAATAACAAGCCTTGATATTTCGGAAAATGTCAATCTGGCCAGTTTGTTTTGCCATAACAACCAGTTAATGGACCTTGATGTGAATAAGAATACCAGATTAACTGAATTGTCATGTGGGGCTAACCAATTAACCACCCTGGAGGTTTCAAATAATACTATGCTGACGTTTCTAAATTGCGGTAACAACGTTCTGAGTAGTTTGGATGTAAGCAGAAATACTGAATTAACTGAACTGTATTGCCACGGTAACGGATTAACCAGTCTCGATGTTACGGAAAATAAAAAATTAACTCATTTAAATTGTGACATAAACCAGTTATCAAGCCTTGATCTTTCGAATAATACCTGTTTAATATATCTGTGTTGCTCATATAACAAACTTACCAGCCTTGAACTTACCAATAACACGCTATTAGAGTATTTAGAATGTTCCGGCAATAATTTCACAAGCATTGATATCACTAATAATATTAACTTAAATAGATTTGAATGCAGAGCCAACCAGTTATCCAGCCTTGATATTTCTAATTGCATTGCATTAAAGGCGCTAAACTGCGAGGAGAATAAATTAACCACGATCGATTTATCTCATAATTCTGATTTAATTTCATTGTCATGCGGAGCAAACCATCTCGCAGACCTTGATGTTTCAAAAAACATTAATCTGGACTATCTGTCATGTTATAGAACCGGGATTGACTCTCTCGATGTTTCCAAAAATACCGGTTTGCTAACTTTATGGTGCCAGAATAATTATCTGACTTCTCTTGATGTATCATCTAATACCGAATTAAGATTCCTGGCGTGCAGTAATAACCAACTGACAAGCCTTGATCTGACTAATTTACTTAAGTTGCAGATTTTGCTCTGCGGTAGTAATCAATTTACAAGCCTTGATATGTCAAAAAACTCTCACCTTGGACCTGGAGATGGGTACTTAAGTGGTTGCTACTTGCAGATTACCGATATGCCAACTCTCGGCAAGGTATGCGTCTGGACCATGCCATTCCCACCCGATGGAATTACTGTTGAGACGACAGGCAGCCCGAATGTGTATTTTACTGCGGATTGCAGTAAATAAAAAAATAGTATCTCCTCCTTTCTTATACCTTGACTAATATAATTAGTGAGAGGGCCCTTACACCGGCCAATGTGGTAAGGAATGTTGAAGGCACAAAGGCCCTCTTTGGATCCGGTGGACTCAGTTATTTATCGTTTGAAAGAAACATCGAAAAAATTACTTTTCATGGGAATGTAGCCATTGTAATGGGAGAAGAAAAGATCAAGCCGCAAGGTAAACAGCTAAATGCAGGCAAACTGGCAACAAGAAGATTTATGCACGTGTGGATGTCTTCAAACAACAGTTGGAGCATTATTGCCCGACAGGCGACAATTATTAAGGTTGAATGACGGCTTTCGGTCATAAAGATGGAAAAATCGACGCACCAGGTCAGGGCATGCCGGAATTCATTGACCACTGATGAAATCGTTAAATCCCGGGGATCAGGTTATTAAATCATTTAATTTGATCCAGGCGAAAGGGGGTAGGTCAGACCGAAATCCTGGAAATGATGACGTTTCAATAACCCCTATTAGTACGGTGATCATTTTCAATGACGAAAATGGTCTGTAACTACGAATAACGAGGAGAATCTTTATATTCCCAGGGATTTAATATACGCGCAATTCTGTCGAACGTCTGGTAATTTTGTGCCATCTTCAGCATCTGCGTGGTTAATCCTAAGTTTGTACAATAATCGTAATGGTAAGATTGGGGATTCAATGACTTTGCGTGTTTCCGTGGTATTTATATGCCTTGTAATCAAGCATCCGGAGCTCACCGCAGTTAAAGGGCACATAGCGTTCCAGGATAGTCAACATTCAAAATTCGGTCTTTGATCCTTTTTTCAGATCTTTCATATAGAGGAATAACAGCCGGTCAGCAAGTTTCTGTATCACAATCATTATCCGGATTTAAGTGCCGATAACTGTTAGCACAAAATACATCTATTTCAATTTTGATCAGGTCTTTATCGAAGATCTTCAGCATTTCTTCATAAGGGGAAGTCCCGTTCACCGGCTGAAATTCAAAGGAGTGGTTGTGGTAATAGAGCTGGACTCCGGCCTTTTTGCACTGTTCTCCGCATGTATCTGAAATTAGCGGCAAACCGTTTATAATCCTCAAGCGTCGGCCTGTCTTCATCAAGGAGAATGGCAATCCCCATAAATTTGATCCCGTTTTTGACACAATCAGCGATAATATTTTCAAAATAATAGTGTTCAGGTGGCGCCATATTCATTTGTCGTGCAGTAGTCCAGTTACCGGTAACATAACCCGGCATAAAATGCGTACATAACGGGTTCATGCCGTTGTCCTTAGCTATAGGCACATATTCAGTTCAGGGTCGTCGGATTAAAAAAACTCAATGCTTTTGATCCCGGCACCGGGCAATGCTTTAAAGAATAAGCCGCCGGCATCCTTTAAGAGACGCATACGCTTGGAACTGCAAAAACCTGGAAGCCAATCCCATCTGGGCATAGTGTGATGAGTGGCTTATAATTATCCGCGGCACTGACCTAGGCCAGGTCTGACTTGCTCCCCGGGCAGGGCACATAGCGCAACGATAAAATTTTGAAACCGCTGCTAGTTGTTACAAGTCAGTGATAAGGTACTGTAATAAATTTTAACGTTTCTGGATGAATCAGGATTAATTATTGGTATTCAACCCCAGTGGTCAGTTATGGCAGAAAAGCTATGCAGTTAATTTCTGACAAACTTCACAACCTATATATCTGATTATATGAGCATTATACAGTAATTACCACATGCCCTTTTTTGTGTCCCTTATCCACGTATCTGTGAGCCTCCACTATTTGTTCCAGAGGGTAGCGCCTGTCTATTACTGATCTTAACTTTCCTGCCTCGCAAAGATCTTTGAGAAAGACCAGGTCTTCAACTTTCAATTTAACATTGCCTGATAAAGAAAGGACGTTCAGATAAATTCCTGACTTCTTGAGGGATTTCTTACGTTTTGAAGATGTGATCTTGCCTACTGCATCAAAAATAACATCATAGATATCATTGCTTTGTGTAAAATCTTCTTTCGTGTAATCGATAAGTTTATCTGCTCCCAGGGATTTCACCATTTCCAGATTTGCAGTACTGCAAACACCTGTAACTTCTGCCCCAAAGTGCCTGGCGAGCTGTACTGCAAAAGTACCGACACTGCCGGAAGCTCCATAGATCAATACCTTTTGACCCTTCTGAATATTGGCTTTTCTGAGATAATGCAGTGCAGTTAATGCCCCATTGGAAATTGGGGCTGCCTCCTCATAGGTCATGTTTGCCGGTTTAATGGAAAGGATCCCGTCTTCAGGCATACAGCGGTACTGGGCATAAGCACCAAATTCAAATTCGGTGGAGCCAAAGACCGGATCTCCTATTTTAAACCGCTTAACATCCTTGCCTATGTCTTCAATGTCTCCAGCCAATTCCATTCCAAGTATTTTTTTTCTTGGTCCCTTGAAACCCAGTTTGATACGCATCAGGGGTTTGAAAAAGAAATCACTGACGGGTCCTAAACCAGGCTCTAAACGCCGCACCTTGGTATCCCCTATGTGCACTGTCGTAGCTTTTACTTTTATCAGTACTTCATGATCCTTCGGAAAAGGTTTTTCCACTTCCTTAAGCATGAGCACTTCCGGTGGTCCGTATTTGGAACACATGACTACTTTCATTTTTTCCATCTTGAATTCAAATTTATCGGTTAGCCAGTTTTATGATCCATGGCTTTCTTCCTATTGTTCCCAAAGGCTGATCAAATGAACCGCAGGGGTTTTACCGGCAATTGCCTCATCTGGAAAAGTGCCCCATTACCAATGCTGCATCTATCAGTTCCTTCAGAACTTTCATATCGATATCCTCCAGCTTATTTATGTAGATGCAACCAACTCCGGTCTTATGCTTGCCCAACTTTTCAAGTGCAGCAGCATGCATCCTGACATCTCCGGTAATGTACAACGACAAACTCGCTTTACGGGGCGAGAAACCGATGCGGAGCCAATCGACCTCCCTTCCGGTTTTAGGGCTTTTCAGTCTTATATGGCCAAAACCTATAATAGAACTTCCCCACATTTTCGGTTCTTCCCCGCTTGCCTTTTTCATCATTTCCAAAATCACAAAACTGTCTTTGCGTTTTTGTTCATCCTTCACGCTGTTTATAAAATCCTCAACGCTTGCAGAGGTTGGTTTTGTTTTAATTTCAGCCATTTAAAATTCCTATTTATTTGACATGGATTTCACACTAATTTATCGGGCAGACATAAGATGGTAAAAAAAGGTTTTCTCCTGTCAGCCCCGAAATCGTTTATTAAAATTACTAACATATCCTATGGTTTGCAACATTCCATTTCAAAACCTTAAAGAATCTATTCATACCCCATTTTGTGATCCTACAAGGCTGCATAGGAATAATTGCAATAAACCAATGTCAAAACTTACACCATGGGTAATAACACCCATAAATCATACAGGTAATTTGCAGTAAAAACAAAATATCTGTAAGAAAAATATGGGTAGTTTTTGAATCAGAATCGGGAATTACTTGCGTGATTCCGCGTTGGGGGGTGCTTTACAAAGAAAATTACCCAGACGCGCCTCCGTATCCGGAGGCTTGTTTTTTTGCCTTTCTTCAGCTTGAAAAGCAAAGCTTTTCGGTTGCTTCAAGGCAAAAAAAAACCCGGCTTTGCCGGGCGCGTCAGTGTAATTTTCTTTGTAGCGAGATCGGGAATTACTTGCGTGATTCCGCATTGGGGGAGGCTTTACAAAGAAAATTACACAGACGCGCCTCCGTATCCGGAGGCTTGTTTTTTTACCTTTCTTCAGCCTGAAAAGCAAAGCTTTTCGGCTGCTTCAAGGCAAAAAAAAGCCCGGCAAAACCGGGCACGTCTGTGTAATTTTCTTTGTAGCGAGATCGGGAATTGAACCCGAGACCTCATGATTATGAATCATGCGCTCTAACCATCTGAGCTACCTCGCCATCAATAAGTCATACTAGTTTTTAAAAGCAACCGCACCTATTTGACACGTGCAATTCTTTTAAGGTCTGCAAAGATATAATTTTTGTTTAATAATGAAAAAAAAGTCACTTACCGTAATTATTGATAATATCGTGATGAATGGTAACCTAAGCCTGAAATTAACACAAAAATCTCAGAGGATACTGCTCCATTTGCTTTTCGTATTCCTATCTCTTTCGTTCTGCGTTCAGTGATGAATGAAGATAATCCGGTAAGACCAATAATTCAAACGGATCAGGGATAGGGCTGAGCTTAGCCAAACAGATCATGCAAAATCATAACGGTACAATCACAGTTGAATCGAGCCCGGACGGAAGTAAGTTCATTTTAAAATTCCCGTATACAACGAAGTGAACCAGGTGATCTGATTTATTTAACTATTAACATTCCCGGTTTCAACCGGAATGCTTATTTTTGAGTATACTATAAATTGCTTTAGCATGAAAAACATAAAATCTGTTGTACACTGTATGCAATACAGTTTGAAACTTTTGTTGTTAACGCTTGCCCTTCTGGCTTTAAATACAGGAATAAAAGCGCAGGCCGATAAACAGCCTATACTCGGGCACTGGGATCTGACAGTTACCCGTGGAAATGAAACTTTGCCTTCATGGCTTGAGGTGAAGTTGTCGGGTTTTAAAACCCTGGTAGGTCATTTCGTTTCCGGCGAAGGAAGCGCCAGGCCTATTGCCATTGTCAATGTCAACGCAAACACGGTGAATTTCAGCATTCCTCCGCAATGGGAAATGGGAATGAAAGACCTGGTATTTGAAGGAACTGTTGAAAACGACAAAATTACCGGTACCATCACCTATCCCGATGGAAAACAGGGAACTTTCACCGGAGAACGGGCGCCGTTACTGGCTTGGGAAAAAGAACCCGCATGGGGGAAACCTGTTAAATTATTCAATGGCCGGAATCTGGAAGGATGGACAGCCCAAAAACCTCAAAATCAGTGGGTAGTTGAAAACGGCGTGCTGAAAAGCCCGAAATCAGGTTCCAATCTTCTTACTACTCAAAAATTTAAGGATTTCAAGCTGCATATCGAATTCCGTATACCTGAGGGCAGCAACAGTGGCGTATATCTGCGCGGGAGATATGAATTACAGATCATCGACAGCAAAGGCCAGGAGCCATCTTCTATTTTATTCGCAGGTATTTATGGCTTTGTAACTCCCAACCAGGATGCAGCACTGAATGCAGGTGAGTGGCAGTCATACGATATTACCCTTATAGGACGGCGCGTTACCATTGTAGCAAACGGAAAAACTACCATCTGTGATGCAGTTATACCTGGTATTACAGGCGGAGCAATCGACAGTAAGGAAGGCGAACCGGGTCCCATCCTTCTCCAGGGTGATCATGGTCCTGTGGAATTCCGGAACATTGTTCTTACCCCCGCTATTTGAGATGAAAAGCATTTTGGCATTTTAGCAGTTTAGCTGAAAGACTATCAACTGAACTGCTAAAAAGCTGAAAAGCTAAGCAAAAAAGCTACTCACAGTCACCGGATATTTCCGCAATACCACCGGGAAATCAAAGGCTTTTTCATCTCTTCCTGATCCTGCAACAGTGAGATTTAATGTCAGCTCGCCCTGTTTTACCCGCCGAAGCTTTTGCAAAGGTCGGGTGACCTTTTTTGCCAAGGCTGCGGCGGTTAAATCAAGTGTAATAATATAATTTTTGATGTAGAATGAAAAAAAAGCTCAAGAAAAGTAATAGGGGATCAATCTTTGAAATCTTTTAACCATTCCAGTCATTATTTGTTTATTTATTATACTGCAACACATAAACTGAAACGTATGAAAATAGCAATTTTGGGAACCGGAACGGTGGGACAAACCCTGGCAAACCGACTGACCGGACTGGGCTATGAGGTTATGCTGGGGACCAGGAATGTGACGGCGACATCGGCCAGAAATACCAGGGACAATTACGGCGGACCTTCATTCGTGGAGTGGCATGCCGGCAATAAACAGGTGAAACTGGGCACGTTCACTCAGGCTGCTGCATTTGGCGAGATCCTTTTTAATGTGACACAGGGCGGAAATACCATCAGTGCCCTTCAACTCGCGGGACAATCGAGCCTGGATGGGAAAATACTTATAGATGTTGCCAATCCCCTTGACTTTAGCCAGGGAATGCCGCCTGTACTGATACCCCAACTGTGCAATACCAATTCTCTTGGCGAGGAAATTCAGCGCACCTTTCCCAGGGTTAAGGTTGTGAAAGCGCTGAATACCATGTGGTGTGGATTAATGGTCAATCCAAACATGATTGGCGGCGGCGACCACAATGTATTTATGTGCGGCAATGATGCTGATGCCAAAACCAGGGTGAAGACTTTGCTACAGGAGTTCGGCTGGAAAGCACAGAATATCATTGATCTGGGCGATATCACCGCTTCAAGGGGCACCGAAATGATCCTGCCTGTATGGCTGAAAATCATGGGCACGATGGGGAACGGGGCGTTTAATTTTAAGATTGTGCTATAGAGACAGGTTTGATCAGAAAGTGCCTTAAAACCTGTATGTCAGCGTTAATCCCTGTCGTTTTGGTGTGCAAATGATACCGAGGGATAAATTATTCAGTTTTTGACGATAACTTCCCAATTTATGTCCTCCTATACTGGCCATGGTAATGCCACCGGCAATCAGCCCGATTCCTATACCGGTCATGATGATTCCGCCCACTGCCTGGAAAGTATATTCAACATAATCATCTTCATCATAATAAGCATCATCATTATCCCAGTAACCATCCGGCAAGGTTGCGAGTAATACGGTGCCGGCTATGGTCAGCCCAGAACCCACACCTGCCATGGCCCAACCGCCATTTCTCATACGGGTAAATGACTCGATCTTTTCCTCATACAGTTGTTTGGATTCCATTTGTCCCATAACGGGCCGCAGGTTCATGCTCATGGCAACCAGCAGGAACAAGCCAATTTTTTTCATCATGTCGGTTTTATGAATCGAAATCTTGTCGAAGATAGGAAATAGATCTTGAATTCTTCAATCTGCAATCACCAGCTTTATGATTCCGAATGACGAAGGTATATGAAAATCCGGATGCAGCGAGTGGGGTTGCACCCAGCTGATCCAATTAAAGGCCGATTCGGGATCTGGAAGCTTTAGGCATTCTCCCCGGAACAGGCCGGCCTGTAATTCATTGTTATGCAGTAGATCCAACTGTTTCAGCGATTCCAGGGTGATCGATCCTTCCACGGAATACCCGCCTGCGGTAAAGGCTGCACTTACTATCAGTTGCTTCTCCCCTGGCCATCGCCACTCGTACTCAAACTGCCTGTAATACCTTGCTTTGTAATCGAGGATCCGGCCAAGGGGATCCAACTCCAGGCAGTAATAGGGATTAAGCTGACTGTTGGTCCGGAAAAAGATTTCAACCCGGTCAGAATCCACTACTTCCATTTTGTGATTTGTATTTGCAAAGGTCAGGATTCCTGAACCTGCTATGTCAAACCGGAAATAAAACCATTGTTCATCCCATAGTGCGCGAAACATCATTTCAGGAGGAGTTCCCGGGGACCAGGGACAGATAAAATCATGCAGCTTGTCGGCCTTTTCCCAATCAGGTGCGGCCTGCACTTTTCTGGCGGAATATATATTTATTGATTTGATGATTTGATGATTTGATGATTTGATTATGATGATTTGATGATTTGATGATTTAATGATTTGATGATTTGATGATTTGATGATCCAAATATTCAACCATTAAATTTCTCATGTTGACGCATCGTTGAAAAAAAATCCTCAAAATGCGAAATAATTATTCGTATTTAAGAATTTCAGCCGGATTCGTTCGGATGGCCCTGACGGTTTGATAAAGAATGGCCATCAATGCCACAAACAGCGCAATGAGGGCAGATACAATAAAGATCCAAGCATGCAGACGGGTATGATAGCTATAATTTTGCAGGAAGCGTGAAAACAGATACCAGGCCAAAGGAACCGATATAGCGGCAGCGATCAGCAATAGCTTTAAAAACTCTCCTGTGAAAAGTCTGAAGATCGTTATGGATGGGGCACCGAGTGCTTTCCGGATACCCACTTCCCGGGTCTTTTGTTCAACCGTATAGGTGGCCAATCCGAATAATCCTATGCTTGCTATTAATATAGCCAGTATGGCAAAATAATTCATCAGCGTTCCCATGCGCTCTTCCGTACGGTAGGTTCTATCAAAATCATCATCAACGAAATGATAATCAAATGGATACGAGGGCATTATCCGATCCCAGGCTTTCTCCACCTGTTTCATGGTTGCAGTCAGGTTGCCGGGATTGACACGTATATACATGTAATTTAAGAAGTTGCTTCCCCAGATAGATATGGCCAGAGGTTCGATCTTGTTATGCAGCGACTGAAAATTAAAATCCTTCATGACACCTACAACCGGACCCACACAACCGAAGTGGAGCTGAGCCCCAACTACATTCTCCATGTCCATGATCTTTTCCATTTGTTCGTTGATCAGAAAAGAGGCCAGTGTATCGTGTGGGATATCAACGGCGAAGGATTTGGAAAAGCTGCGCCCCGATTTCATTGTAATACCCATGGTTTCAACATAATCGAAATCCACACTGCTCATACTGATCAGTATTTCCAGATCCGGGGATTTGCCTTCCCAGGAAGCACCGGCCGAGTTGCTGCCGATATTCTGGGGTGGGTGAGTACTGGCGGTAATGGATTTAATAACCGGTTCCCTTAAAAGTTCTTCTTTGATCCTGGGATAGGCGCTTTTCAGATCTCCCCGCAATGGCACATAAAGCAGGTTTTCCCGATCGTAACCGAGTTTTTGGTTCTGCAAATGATGCAATTGACGGTAAATAACAAAGGTCCCGGTAATCAGCATGATGCTTAGCGCAAATTGAGTGATTACGGTCACCTTGCGGAATAAGCCTCCCCTGGATCCCATACTGAAAGACCCCTTCAGGGTTTTCATGGGCCTAAATCCGGAAAGAACAATGGCAGGATAAGTACCTGCCAGGATACCGGTAAAAAGTGTGATGCCAAGCATACCGGCGATATTTAAAGGCGTTAACAGATCCCGAATCGTGAATTCCTTTCCGGAGATCAGGTTGAAGGGATCCAGTAGCAAAGCCACCAATACAACAGCAATGAGCATGGAAAGCAATGTGATAAGCAACGACTCGTTGTAGAACTGAAAAATTAGATTCCACCGGTGTGCACCATTGACCTTTCGAAGTCCGATTTCCTTTGCCCGTGAGGCAGCGCGGGCTGTGCTCAGATTCATAAAGTTTATACAGGCAATAATGAGTACCAACAGCGCAATGGAAGAAAAGATCCATACGTTCAGAATAGCACCCGGTTTATGCCCGTATCCAAAGTAACTGTATAGATGCATACGTACGAAAGGTGCCAGCAGAAACATGGTGGTGTTTTCTGGATTGTGTTCCAGCACGATCCGGGTAAGCTTTTTATTTACCGGTAAGGGATTAGCACCAGTATGCAGCATGACATAGGTAAAAATCGAATTACTGCCCCAGTGATCAGAATACCATTCCGATTTCTTCATGTAGTCGAAGGGGATCAGAAAATCCTGATCAATGGAACTATTTGCAGGCATGTTATTCATAACACCGGTTACCTGAAAGACTTCTTTGGTATTGACCTGCAAGGTTTTTCCAATGGGATCCTCATCACCAAAATACTTCCCGGCCATTTCGCGGCTGATGACAATGGATCCGGGTTCCTTCAGCGCTGTCTCCGGATCACCGTTTAGCAATTCAAAGGAAAATATTTTAAAGAAGGTGGAATCAACAGCAGCGACTTTCTCCTCATAGAATGATCGGTCATTTCTGGTGATCAGAAAGCCTCCTGCTGAAGCAAGCCTGCAAGCCTGCTCGATTTCGGGTATCTTTTCCTTCCAGACGGGACCCGAAGGCCAGGGAGTGACCGTTACATGAAAAATGCCATTGCTGTATGGCTGATCCTCCTCTACGCGATAGATCCGGTTGGCGTTAGCATGAAAACGATCAAAACCAAGTTCATCGGCAACCCATAAAAATATCAGCATACTGCACGCCAGTCCAAGGGACAGACCAAAGATATTCATAAAAGAGACGGAGAAATGACGAATGATATTTCTCCAGGAAAGGAGCAGGTAGTTTCTGATCATCGGGTTTAATTCTTAAGACGCATTGCATCAATAAAGTTGCATAAAATTTTTATATCCTGCATACTTCCTTCTCCCTTCTCGTCTCTTGTCCCTCGCTTGCTGGCAGGCAAGCTCAAATTCCCAGCCAGAAACTCATCTTCACCATAAATACATTGGTGGGTGCAGTGCCAAACAAACCATCCAGGTTTTCACCGGGAGAAGAATAGTATACATTGTCGCTGCTGCTCCGGTTGTTTTCCCATACCAGGTAAATGGTAGAACCGGGACGGTATTCCCAGCGTGCTACAAGATTCGACCGGAATTCACGGAAACTGAAATCAGGGTTATGGAAGGAATAGTTCTTGGTACCTTCTGTAACGGTATAATTACCTGTGGCATCATCATAGGCAATTTCAGAATCGGTGAAGGTGTATGTGCGGTTTTCCAGGTTCGAGGCATCAGCATCATCGGCGCGTTTGAAGTTGCTGTATACTCCACTTGAAATAAATGGGCTGCCATAATACTGGATGGATATATCGGGGGTAATATTATAGTTCAACCTCAGCGTAAAATTATAGGTCTGCTGCTTGATGAGTGCCAGGATGTATTGCATTTCAGCGTCGGCTTCCTTTTGTGTCACGTAGATGAAATTATCCGTATTGTTGACATATTCAAATTCGCTCTTGATCAGGAAATGGTTCCCGAGACGGAAAGAAAGTGCCGGTTTAACCATGTAGCGGCGGGAAACGCCATCAGTGCTGATGTTACTGATGTTGGTGAGCAGGAACACGATCCTTCTTGATTTATCGGTATTGAATAAAAAGTTATTCTGCCAGTAAGGCGAAAGCCTGAAGGAGGGACCTCCGCGCAGGAGTCGCGTGGATAATTCAGTCAGGATATAAGTTTCTGTGAGGGACACCTCCCAGCGGTTGTTGAACTGGGCAGTAAACTGGACGCCAAGATCATTGCGGATATTCCTTCCTCCGAAATTCCAGGAACTGACCTGTGAAAGGGTACCTGTATAATTGCGCAGGATACCCCTGGGTTCAGTCTGACGGTAAGCCAGTTTGGCCTGATTCTCAATGAGGTCCGCCATCAGCAGGTATCCGGCATCATTCAGGTCAAAGCCAGGCGACCACCAGCTTACCCTTTCTGAGAAAATAAAGCGCTTATTCCCCTGTCTGCCTGCTTTCAGATAGCCGCCCGAACCAGACAGATGCCGGATGGTGGAATCGACTCCCAGGTAACCTGCCGCATCGGGCCGCTGGTAATAATGCAGGGCATTGCGTTGCAGGTTCACCATGGCTTCTTCCTTCCCGTCAATATAACTGAGCATGCCCTTGAAATCAACATAATACACCCTGTCTCTGGTATACTGCAACAGGTCAACCCCGGCAGTATAGGCATTCCGGTTCAGGAAATTCAGATATTCTTCTTCGATAATCCGGTTGGTGGAGGTAAAAAGTGCACCGATCTGGGTATTGCCTTTATTGGCTACCTTCTGGACACGTCCGATGAGAAAATTGGTCAGGGGTTCCACCACGGGTTTGGTTTCGGTACCATCTTCGGTCAGCAATGCAGTTTCCTTTTGCGTGGTGCTTTGCAATATGCCCACGGAGATCCCGTTACGGGTTGTGCCTGTGAGTTTAATGGCATTGATGATGTTGGTGAACTCCGGTTCTTTGATGAAGGAGTTCACATTATCGACTTCGGGATGGTAGGAAGGGGAGTGTCCGATCCGCCTGGAATAGAACATCATGTTCTGATCGGCGGAAAAATCAAAGATATGTTTCCCTTCCAGGAAAAAGGGTCTTTTTTCCTCGTAAAAAGTCTCAAACGCTGTCAGGTTCATCACTGACGGGTCCGCCTCAATTTGTCCAAAATCAGGATTGATGGTGACATCCATGGTAAAATCACCGATACCTGCCTTTACGTCAATACCGGCATTTCCGTTCCACTGGTTACCCTGGGCATAGGGGCTTCCCTCTACCTGTGGTTCGCTGGTAAGTTTACCGGATACATAGGGGAGAAATTCGATCAGGCGAGGCTTGCGCACGCCCTCCAGGCCATACATAGTGCCAAAAGAATAGACATGTCCGCTGTTTTTTCGCGGAATCAGGCTCCATTGATCCACTTCCTGTATCCTTCGTACAATGCGGCGTACATGTAATCCCCATACCATGCCGGTATCACTGTGGTTGTAACGCAACTGGTTCAAAGGGATCCTGAATTCCACGGTCCAGGAGGAATCATTGACTGCAGTCTTCCCTTCCCATACCGCGTTCCAGTTCAGGTTAACCGACAGGTTATCGGTCACAATCAGGTCGGTTTTATTTCCGCCGGCATTGATATTGAATTCGGTTCCTGCCCTGGAATCATGATAGGAATCAAAGCAAACACTGATGAGGTCGCCAACGGAATTGTCATCGCGGTTGCCGACAAAACGGTTGATTTTATCAGGTTCAGGGTCCCAGGCACGCAATGCGAAATAAATATTCTTATCGTCAAAGAGGATTTTAATTCTGGTAGGGTAGGAGGGCAATGCACGTTCCACCGGGGTATTCTGAATGAAGTTCTGCGACCAGGTGCCTTCATTCGTCCAGCAGGCATCTTCGAGTTTTCCATCAATCAGAGGCGGATCACCCTGAAGCCTGATGGTATGATAGGTACGTTTGTAGGCCTGATCAAAGGGAATCAGTGTATCGGATACCTGGCTGAAAAGTTGGAGGGGAATGGTGACGGGAAGCAGGAACAGCAAAAAAACCAGGGACTTTCTCATCATGGATGCTTCGGTTGTAAGAATTAGTAAGGCGTAAAAATAAGCAAGATTGGGGAGAATTAGTGAAAAGTGAATAGTGAATAGTGAATAGTGAATAGTGAATAGTGAATAGTGAATAGTGAATAGTGAATAGTGAATAGTGAATAGTGATACGGGGGGCTTGGGGACTTAGTATTTTAAAACTTTGTTAACTTTGATAACAGTTGGTATAATCCGTTGAAATCCATACATCATAAGTCTTTCGACGGAAAAAGTGACTTTTTAAAACCTTTGAGGAACCAGTTTAATCTAATCTTTTTATGAATACCATGCGCTGCAATAAAAGAATACTGGCATCAGGCATATCCCTGTTGCTGGTGTTTTCAATGAATACCTTGTCACAGGAAAGACAAGTGAATTATGATGAAAGCAAGGTCCCTCCCTATATCCTTCCTGATCCCCTGGTTCTTTCCAATGGCACAGCCGTTGTGGATGAACAAGCCTGGTGGACAAGGCGCAGACCCGAAATCCTTACCTTGTTTGAAACGGAGGTGTATGGTAAAACACCATCGGCGGGTGTCCTCCTGACCTTTCAGACAATTTCTGCTGATACCAATGCTTTGCAGGGAAATGCCATCCGCAGGGAAATCAGGATCAGCTTTTCAGAGGATCTAAAGGGACCTTCCATGACGCTTTTACTCTTTTTACCCAAAAATAAAACGGCAGTACCCGTATTTCTGGGATTGAATTTCGACGGGAACCATACCATTGTTGATGATCCGGGCATCACCCTGTCTGACAGCTGGAAAGCAGCCGAACATAGCCGGGGATCGGATTCCTCAAGATGGCCGTTGAAAAAATCATCCTTAACGGATTTGGCATTGCTACTATGTATTATGGAGACATTGATCCGGATTTCGATGATGGCTTTGGCAATGGTATTCATCCCTTATTCTACCGGACCGGTCAGCAGAAACCTGAAAATGATGAATGGGGTTCCATCGGAGCATGGGCATGGGGACTGAGTCGTGCCATGGATTATCTGGAGACGGATCAGCAGATTGATCCCAAAAAAGTAATCGTATTTGGTCATTCGCGACTGGGCAAAACTGCCTTGTGGGCCGGTGCACAGGATCTGAGATTTGCCGCGGTAATTTCCAATAATTCAGGTTGCGGGGGAGCGGCATTATCCAAAAGAATATTTGGTGAGACGGTGAAGTCGATCAATATTGCTTTCCCACATTGGTTTTGTGAGAATTTTACACATTATAATGATAACGAAGAAGCACTGCCTCTTGACCAGCATTTTTTAATTGCGCTGATTGCACCCAGGCCGGTTTATGTGGCCAGTGCACAGGACGATCAGTGGGCAGATCCCCGTGGCGAATTCCTTGGTGCCCTGTATGCCGATAAAGTATATAAATTGCTTGGAACCGATGGCCTGGCTGTACATGAGATGCCACCGCTGAACAGTCCGGTAATGAGCACCATTGGTTACCATATCCGGTCGGGGCCGCATGATATTACAGAGTATGATTGGGAATGCTATATAGATTTTGCGAAAAAACACCTTTTTGAAAGTGAAAAGTGAAAAGTGAAAAGTGAAAAGTGAAAAGTGAAAAGTGAAAAGTGAAAAGTGAAAAGTGAAAATAGCGGGGATGGTTGGTTATGGGTGATTGGTGATTAGTTAGTAGGTTATTCTGATTTAAAATTTTGCAGCATAATGTTTTACGGCTGTTTTCCTGCCGAAGAGATTCTTTATGCTGTTCCATACTGAAGGATGGTCGTTATTGTAATACACAACCTTTACTACATTTGCCTGGTGATTTGAATTATAGGAAACAACCTGCACCGGACGGCTTGTTTTCTGCACAGCAATCATCTCCATTTCTGAAGCACTGTTTACATCTTCCAATACCGGTTCAGCGGAATAATAATCTTTTGCGAATGGTGCATGGTAGGCCAGATCATTTTCAGCAGCGCTGACCAGGAGTTCGAGATTCTGAACGGCCATTTCGACATCTTCAGCAGGGACCGTGTATACCATTTCTTTTTCGGCTGCATCGGCCAAAAGATCAAGGCTCTGTAAGGCATTATCTACTTCTTCATCGGGAGCCACATACAATATTGCCTGCCGGGTTTCGTTGGCCAGGAGTTCAAGGTTATTCAATGCGATCTCCACTTCATTTTTTTCAATCACTGTTTTGAATTCATCCGTGGCATAAACTTCGGGAGCATTATACTGAATGAGCGCTGCCGTGTTATTCATCAGATTATCCAGGCGGGCTATTGCTGATAAATCGTCACTCGCCGGCCTTTCAGGATTTGGCTGTGCTGTCAGAGCAGTACCAAGAAGTACAGCAAAACCGGCTGTCACTGCTACTCTTTTCAGGCGACTTATGTTCATTTTCGTTTTCATTTCTTTAGGTTTTATGTCCTGAAACGAAAATCACATTAATCATGCCAAAGTCTATAACATGCAGTATATCAATATGTATATAATGAGAATGCTCCGATAATCCGGGCGGATTATCTGTATGAATTGATACAATTTGTGTTCGGATTCGGGCAATTATCGATTGCCACTGTCACTGCTGCTTTTTACCGCAGTCGTCTTTTTAGCAGCAACAGTCTTTTTTGTTTTAGCAGTTGTCGAAGGTTTGGCTTTCTTTTCCGGTTTGGTCTCAGCCTGTGCGGCTTCTTCCGGCTTTACATCGGTTTCAGGAACAATTTCTTCCTCAAAATTCAATAATTTCAGTTCCAATAAAGTATTGTACCAGGAAGCCAGTTTCTTAATATCGGAGACATATACCCGTTCACGATCGTAATTGGGCAGGATTTTCTCCATGAATTTCTTCAGTACGTCGGGCGAAGATTTGGAATCAGGTGCCGGAACGTCAGGTCCGGTTTCGTGAATTTTCTTTAAAACCTCCAGCAGAGGAACTTCCTCCCCATCCGTAAATATAGCGATGTCCGCAAGTGAACTAACCTTGTGGGAAGCACTGATAAAACTTCTTTTTTTATCAAGAAACGATTCCACAATGATACCATTCCTGCCTTGTGAAACAAACCTGAATAGACCGCTTTGTCCCGAAACGGACATAATTTCCTTTAAATCCATGGTTGCCATTCTTATAAATAATTGGGTGCAAAAATACTATTTCTTCGCAAGTTTCAAATAATCCGGAAAAGTTAATAACCAAAAACCATCATTTTTAAGCATTTCAGCAAGCTACTATACCATCCCTCTTTCCTTCTTAATCAACTCAAATGCCTCACTGATCTTCTGAAATTTTTCCTGTGCCCGTTGACGGATCTCTTCTCCGAGATAAGCAACCTTGTCCGGGTGATTTTTGAGTGCAAGCTGGCGATAGGCCTTTTTGATATCCTCATTGCTTTTGTTTTTATCTACTTCAAGTACCTGATAAGCCCAATCGGTGGAAGGGATGAACATGCTTTTCAGGGAGCCGATATCTGCATGGCTTATACCAAGATCAACTGCAATTTGCTCAAGCTGAATAATTTCAGGTTGTGTAATGGCTCCATCGGAAAGTGCGATGCCAAATATCAGGTGCATCAACTGCAATCTCGATGGATAGTCCATCCTCGCTTTAATCTGCCGGGTAACATCTTTCAGCGGTATATCCTGTTTTAATATGTCTTTCAGCATTCCGAGCATTTCAAGTGTTTCTGCTTCACCAAAAGACTGTGTGAGGTATTTTTTTACAAAGGCAAGTTCAGACTTCATGATGCGCTGATCTGCTTTCATCACCGCAGCAATAAGCACAAGAAGACTAATGATGAAGTCACCCGTGGTAGTATCCTGATGATTGCGTTCAAATTTCTCCATGTTGGAGGAGTCAATGAAAGTTCCGAATGCAAAACCCAGGATTGCCCCGATAGGTCCTCCAATAGTCCAACCAAGGCCGGCACCAATCCACTTGCCGAATTTTCTCATAGGTTAAAGAATATTAATTACTGGTTAAGAAAATATGACGGAGCTTTAGTATTTGTGGCAAAACCGGTGTCAGGCCGTCATTGATAATAACATGGTGCGAACGTACAATTTTTTCCTTTTCCGGCAACTGATTTTGCATAATTGCCCTTATTTTTTCATGGGTCATATCCTTTCGGGTAATTACCCGTTGTATACGCACTTCTTCCGGTGCCGTCACTGCTACAACACAGTCGAGCATCAGATAGGCATTGCTTTCAAATAACAGTGCGCTTTCCTGGATTAAATAGGGATACCCGCTGTATTTTTCACACCATTTTCGGAAGTGTTCCGCAACTCTGGGATGTATGATCTGGTTAACCTTTTCAAGTAATGGACGGTCGTTGAAGATCAGGGCCGACATTCCGGCCCTGTTCAGGGAATTGCCGGCATAAATATCACTACCCAGCAGCATGATCAGACTTTTCCGTATTTCAGGATCTGTCTCCGTCAGGTTTCTGGCAACTGCATCTGCATAAAAGACGAGTGCCCCAAGTTTTGAGAAGACCTGGCAAACAAGAGATTTTCCACTGCCGATACCACCGGTAATGCCAACCTTGATCATTTCCGGGTGATTAAAAATTCCGTTTCAGCTGGATTAAAACGTACATTGCTGATAAATTCCGGTGTGTCCGTAAGAAAGACCGTGAGTCTTGCTGCCTGGTTTTCCCGGAGAACATTATAATCGATTTTGGGTACAGGCGGATTTTTAATCAGTTTATTATAGTTGCTCAGGCAAACATTAAAGGTAATGGTGACCTGGCCGGGAATGGCGATCATGTTCAACGAGTCGGGAACATTTACAGGCACGATGGTAAGGTTTTCGTCCACTTCAGTGAATCGGTCCACCGGTATGGACACCTGCACATTTTGCTGCGAAAAGGCAACCATGTCAATATTTTCCAGACGGCTTTGCAACTGCACCGTATCGGATAGGTTCGTATAATTTATGGGCTCGGTTGATACATGGCCAATGGTGTGTACCAAGCTTCCCGGCCCGGAAATAATAATACTGTCGGGTGAAATGCGAATGCTTCCGTTTAACATGAATTGTTTCTGAAAGAATTTATCATGCATGTCTAAAACTGGCAGTACAGGCACTTTTTTCACAACTACTTCGCTAAAACGGAAGAATAGGGTATCAGGAGAAATATCCAGGATAGTAATCTGGTCCAATTCTGTGGATAATAATTCCTTCACCGTGGCAGTCACGATATAGAAAGTATCGGTTCCTGTACTGTTTAAGGAAAAGGAACTGACATTGAATTTCAGCGGAACTATATTCAGATTGAGTTTGCTTTTTAATATGGAAAATCCCCTGGCCCGCACCCTGAGATGAAGTTTATCAGGTACGTTGCCCACGAGAACTTTATTTTCGGGGAAATTCATATACCGGACCGGGTAAGTAACATCATCCTCGTATTCCTCACCCAATGATCGTACAAACCAGAAGCCGGCCGATAATGACCACAAAGAAAAAAAAGGTCAACAATCTGCGTTGTTGCAACAACTGCAGATCAGTTAACCGTTTCAGATATTTTTTCAGTAAACCGGGAAAAACCGTTTTGTTTTGTTTTTCGGTATTCAAATCAACAACGTTTAAAGTACAGAACAAATATACCTTAAACGCTGCACATTCAAACAATTATTGCTGCTGATTTTGAACATCGGAGGTGTCACGAAGAACGGCACTTTTGTCAACCTTTAGCAGGACATTATTACCAGCGTCAATCGTGATCACATTATCAGAAATGTTATTAATTTTTCCGTAAATACCGCCAGCGGTTATAATATGATCACCTTTCTTCAGCGATTCCCTGAAGTTTTTCAGTTCTTTCTGCCTTTTCATCTGGGGACGAATAAGGAAAAAATAAAACACCACCATGATCAGCAAAAGGGGAATAAGCGAAGACCAGGGACTTTGGCCCTTCTGGGGTGCGGCCATCAAAACAATTCCTAAGAAGTTAAGCATCATTTAATTTATTATATTAATATTCAGAAAATTCCGACTTTTTTTGGATCAAAGAATCACCTGACTCATGAAAACAGGCAACAGCGATTTTCGATACCAAATTATGACGCAAAGAAACAACAAATTTTTCAAACCTCACCAATCAACCCTCTACCAACCTTAACAATCTTCTGCTCTTCCTTGAGGTGTTTGAATATTTTATCAAGCAGTCCGTTGATAAAAACACTGCTTTTCTCAGTGCTATAGAATTTTGCTATTTCAAGGTATTCATTTATGGTAACCCGGGTGGGTATAGATGGAAACACTACTGCTTCGGTAATGGCCATTTCGAGTATCAGCAAATCCATAAAGGCAATACGTTCCACATCCCAGTTTTCGGTGAACGATTCCACCAGTTTACCAAATTCCACTTTGTGAACAATTACTTTGCGAAATAGATCTCTGGCGTACTCCTTGTCATCATCATTTTTGAAAAGGTTCATCAGAGAAGCATTCTCGCCATCTTGTTCATGGAATCCCTTGAGGGTTTTGGCGATCATACTGATGACAAATTCTACTTCGTCATTCCAGTAAATACTTTGCTCTTCGAGTGTCTGATAAAGACTTTCCGCATTGATGATCTCGGAAGTATAGACCTCCATGATCAACTTCTTATCCTGTTCATAATTTCTGCTGCCCTCCTCCATATATTCCTTGAAAAAGGGCGCCATCCGGATACGGTTGTGCAGTTTCTTGATGAGTTCGGGCGAGTTGACCCATGATAATCGCGTGGTGTTGAGGTACTGATTCAGTTGCTTGTTTGCACGAAGCTGTTGGATAATCAGATTATCCACAAATTTTGTATTGGGATTCAGGTCCTCACGGGTAGGGATTTTCTTTTGCCGCGCGATTTCAATCCGCGAATTGGCGTAATCCGCGATATCGATTATCAATAATAACAGGTAATGGTAAAGGTCATAGGTCTTCTGGATACTGAAAAACAGCTCTTTTTCATATTTATTCATTGAACTGTCACCACTTTGAAAATAGGCGTACAGGAGTTGTAAAATCTTAATCCTTAATATCCTTCTGCTGATCATGATTGAAAGAACCTGTATTTCTGTTTAAAAGGTCAAGCTATGGTTATGAGCTGCAAATTAAATGCATTTTTTCGAACTTTTTAGTAAAATCGGAAATTTCATAAGTTAATCATTATTCGTCAAAAAAATGATAATAGACTTTTTGAAATGAGGGTTCAAAAAAAATTTTTTTTATTTTTGAAATTGCATTTAATCTCTACTAAAAAAACCCCTGACTTATGATTGAACAAAGGAATGACAAAAATGAGACCGCCGAAGATTCCGAACACCGGGAAATCTTTTCCAGAGCGGTGAGAGCAGGAAAAAGGACATATTTTTTTGACGTTAAGGCAACAAGAAGAAATGACTATTTCCTGACGATAACCGAAAGTAAAAAGCGTTTTCACAAAGATGGACGTTTCTTCTTTGAGAAACATAAAATTTTTCTTTACAAGGAGGATTTCGAGAAATTTGCAGATGGTTTTGGTGAGGTAATCGACTTTATAAAAACCGTAAAAGCCTCTGATCATGTTTTAGATCAGGATGTGGCAGACGATGCAGTTATGCACGATGATTATACCAACGTTGATTTTGATGATCTCGAGAGTGTAGGGTTGGAAGAAAAGGAGCATAAAAACTGATCACAACACGCCATATAAGCCCGGAAAGATCATTTTTTCCGGGTTTTGTTTTTTATACGGGTTTGCCGGATCATCTTCCTGATCTGAGCATTCGAAAGTACTCTTACATTGGTGATGATAAAGTCAGGATTCAGGAAATCACCATACTGGTTGCACTCCCGGATCAATTCGTCGAACAACCCTTCTACCGGTACCTGTAAGGGAATAATGCTGAGTATGGTACATAATTCTTTGTCAAACCGGATATACTCAAGTTCACCCTTTGATTTTTTTATAGAAAAGCTGATCTCATCCGAAACAATTTTTTGTTCAAAGGCTGAATAGGGCCGGCCATTGGCAGTAAGCAAAATGGTGAAATACCGAAGTTTAAGGCCTTTTCCACCCAAACCGGTAGAAATTAACACCTGACTTTTATCCAGCAGCTTGCTTTCCAGCAGCAATCTGCACTCCTGCCATGCAAGTGTTGCCCAGTCCTTAAGCTGGTCGGGCGAACCATGCATATATTTTTCGAGTGTCTGATAGGCCTCAATTCGATCAATGTTGGCCAGCTGCACCAGCAGGTGTTTTTTATCATCAATCGTTAGATCTTGACGGAAAATAGTTTCCCTGTTCTTCAAAACTTCATCCGGGTCAAAACCATCATCGATATTTTTAGCGTAATTGTAATATTCCATTTGAACATCGGCATCAATTTGCTGTTCGAGAATGGTAAGATTACCCGGTATATCACCCAGCAACTCCTGAATTTTATCGTATATGTTATCAGGCTGTGCCATAGGTTGATTCTTAAAATAATTGCTTGGTATCCTACTAAAGATAAATAATGTTAGGCAATTATTCATATAAAAAACAAAAATAATCTCTTCACATGACAAGATTTATTGCTGAAATTCCCCATATGTTGGTATTGTCTGTCTTGTTTAATAAAGGTAAAATTGCACGGCTAATGGCAGATCATGAACAATAGGATCAGATTATCGGAAATTGAAACGGGGAGAAGTGTTTTCATTGAAAGTGTAAAGGGTAAAGGCGCTTTCCGGCAACGAATCGGAGAAATGGGCTTTATCAGGGGTAAAAAAATTCATGTGGTGAAGAATGCCCCGCTGAACGATCCTATTGAGTTTAGTCTCATGGGTTACAATGTCTCCCTGCGCCGGAATGAAGCTGCTCTGATTATGGTCACCGACCATCAGCAGATCCCGGAAGATTTTAACGAAGTTCTTACCGAGGAAATCCCGGGCATGGCCCATGCGGGTGTGACCGGTCAGATCATCCGGGTGGCCTTTGTTGGTAATCCGAATTCAGGTAAAACCACCATCTTTAATTATGCTTCCGGATCGCATGAACATGTTGGCAATTATACCGGAGTCACCGTTGGAACAAAAACAGCTTCATTCAGGCTGGGTGTCCACCATTTCGAATTAACGGATCTCCCCGGTACCTACTCTTTATCGGCCTATTCCCCTGAGGAATTATTCGTCAGGGATTTTATCATGGAGCAAAAACCCGATGTGGTCGTCAATATTGTTGATGCCGCCAATCTTGAAAGGAACCTTTTCCTGACAACCCAGTTGATCGATATGAACATTAAGGTGGTGGTGGCCCTGAATATGTTTGATGAATTGGTAAAGAACCGGGATCGTTTTGACTATTCAGGTCTGGGCAGGATGTTGGGTATACCTTTCATAGCAACTATAGGGGCAAGGGGCCGGGGTATAAACCGACTCTTTCAGAAGGTAGCTGACGTACATGCCGGCAAAGATCCTTTTCAGCGTAATGTCAGGATCAACTATGGAAGCGAGGTGGAACATTCCATTTCGGCAGTAACAGAGAAGTTAAGACCTGTAGCACAGGGAGATCATATCGATGGTGTTGCCACCAGGTTTATTGCCCTGGGTCTTCTGAAAAGAGACCGGCATATGGAAAATCTTATCATTCAAACCACCCGGTACAAGGAAATCGTAAAAACGGCCCATGAGGAAGCTGACAGGATTGAAAACCTGATGGACGACAGGATAGAAACGGTTATCACCGATGCCCGATACGGTTTCATCGCAGGGGCCCTGAAAGAAACCTATAAAACCGGCAATGAAAACAGAAGGCAGACTTCGGACAGCATTGATCTCCTGTTGACCAGCCGATATCTTGGATTTCCTGTATTTCTGCTTTTTATGTGGCTCATGTTTTCCGCAACTTTTAATCTGGGAGCTTATCCGCAAAAATGGATCGAATCGGGGGTGGGACTCCTGGCCGGTGTTTTGGATAATTTCATGACGGAGGGTTCACTAAAGCAATTGCTTATTGAAGGAATTATCGGAGGAGTAGGGGGGGTGATCGTTTTCATGCCCAATATTCTCCTGTTGTTCTTCTTTATATCCTTGATGGAAGACACTGGTTACATGGCACGTGCTGCTTTTATAACCGACAGGCTTATGCACAAGATCGGGTTGCACGGAAAATCTTTTATTCCCATGATTATGGGATTCGGATGCAATGTCCCGGCCGTAATGGCCACACGAACCATTGAAAATCGCAACAATCGCCTGCTCACCATGTTGATTAATCCGTTTATGAGTTGCAGTGCCCGACTTCCGGTTTACCTGCTGCTCATAGGAGCTATTTTTCCTGATTTAAAGGGTACTCTGTTGTTTTCGATTTACCTGATCGGAATTCTGGTGGCTGTTTTGGTGGCACTGGCATTTAAAAACACAATATTTAGTTCCACTGACGCACCTTTCGTCATGGAACTACCTCCTTACAGGCTTCCTACAGTAAGGTCAACACTGAAACACATGTGGTCCAAAGCCTCCCAATACCTGAAAAAGATGGGCGGAATTATCATGATCGCATCAGTTTTGATCTGGGCTCTCGGACATTACCCCACTCACCAGCAATCCTATATTGGACGGATTGGCAAGTTTATTGAACCTGCCATTCAGCCGTTGGGATTTGATTGGCGAATGGGAGTATGTCTGCTGACAGGTGTTGCAGCAAAAGAAATTGTGATAAGCACCATGGGTGTCATTTACCAGTCCGGCGATAAGTCAGATCCATCTGAGGGTCTGGGGAAAAAGATACGGAATGCCACGTACACACATGGCAAAAAAATGGGGCAGTCCGTCTTTACGCCTCTGGCCACTTTGTCGTTTTTAATATTCACCCTGTTGTATTTTCCCTGTATTGCAACAGTCACGGCCATTTACAATGAATCCGGTTCCTGGAAATGGGCCGCATTTTCTGTATTTTTTACCACCGGTCTGGCCTGGATATTGTCCTTTTTGGTGTATCAGACAGGGATGTTGTTCACTTAAATGCACACGGAGATGATGCAGGATATTATAACCTTTATGTTGATTGCGATGGCAGCCGGAACCATGTTCTTCAACATATACAGAATGGTGGTCCCGTTAAAAAAGAAAAATGCACCCCATTGTGCCGGTTGTACAGGTTGTCAGATAAAAAAAATGTAGCGACCAGGGTTGCCCTGTCGCTACATGTCATTTATTTCGTTTTCTCTCTATTATGGCTAATTCAACAGCACGGGTTCACCAAATCCTATTTTCGACAATGGTTTCAACTGTGTGGCGGCGTCTCCGGCAACCACAAAATACATCTGGTTGGGATTGATATACTGCTGTGCAAGTTGTTTAATCCGTTCTGCGGTCATATTTCTGACTACCTCTTCTTCTTTGAGGACATAATCAACAGGCAGACCATACTTGCTGATGGCTGAGAGCATCGACAACAGGGAATTAATGGTCTCAAACCTGCGACTGTTCGACTTGATCAGCGCATTCTTGGTAAAATCCAGATCGTCCTGGCTGATGCCTTCACGATATTTCTCCATCACATCTTTATAAATGCTGACCGATTCAAAGGTGGCATCAGATCTCACACTGGTGCTTGCCAGAAAAGGGGCGGGATTTTTCAGCTCGCTGAAATAGGACCGTGCCCCATAGGTGAAGCCTTTTTCTTCACGCAGGATCAGATTGAGTAAACCGCTAAAAGAACCACCCAGTTTAAAATTCATGACGGTAAGATCAAAGAACTCGGGATTGGTGCGGGGAATGGCAAGACTCCCGGCGTAAATCACCGATTGTTTGGCACCGGGTACATCAATGAAGTATATGACGGAACGATCCGGTGAGGCAGGAATTGTATAGGATGGAAAGGTAACAGGTTTGTCTTTCCAGTTGGTCTCGATGGTTGCGAGGGCTTCAGTTACTTCTTTCTGTGTTACATTTCCGGCTACATTAAAACGCGAAACCGAAGGTGAAAAGTTCTTTTCATAAAACGATTTCAGATCATCCAGGGTGATGGCGGCCACAGACTCTTTGGTGCCTGCCATGTTGCTGGCAAAAACATGCTGCTCACCATACAGCAGTTTATACATGGCACTTGACGCCAGGTATTGCGGATCAGCCTCGCGCTGTTCAAGTTCATTGATGGTGCGCACACGGGCCAATTCAAATTGTTCCTCATCCCACCGGGGCTGTAACAACATTTCTTCAACCAGGGCAAGGGTTTTAGCGAAGTTCCGGGATAAACAGCTGGCATTAACTACTATTTCCTCGCGATTGGTGTACCAGCGAATATTGGCACCCAGCAATTCAATGGCCTCTTCAAGCTGTTCCGGGGTTTTGTTCAGGGTACCCTCCATCAGGGCATCGGTGATCAGATTGGCTACTCCGGGTTTTGCCGTATCATCCAGGAAAAATCCTCCATCAATGGCCAGTTCAAAAGTTACCAGCGGCAGCTCATCATGTTGGATGCCATATACTTTAAGGCCATTGCTCAATTTGGTTTCCCACACACCGGGCAATTTAACCGAAGGATCGGGGCCGATTGCCGGTTCCGCGGAACGGTCAATGGCCGAAGGTGTCTTTTCGATAGGCGTGGGTTCCGAAGGTGTCTTGATCTCCACCTGAGTAGCCTCACGGATATTTTCCTCCACAATTCCTGCATTTACCGAATTCTCCGCCATCATTCCGGTTTGTCCTTTTGGTATGAAACTGGTAACAAGGCTGGGCTTGTTTTTAATATAACTATCATATACCCGCATCACATCACTGATGGTCACCGCTTTGATGTTTTCAATGTCTTTCTCAATAAAGCCGGGATCATCAAAGAAGGTATTGTAAAAAGCCAGCTGAAGCGATTTCGCGAAGACATTGTTGATGCCGTTGTAAAAAGAGGTTTCCATCAAGGCCTTGATCCTGTCTATATCATTTTGTGTGATCCCTTCCTTCTCAAAACGCTCCATAGCCTCATACACGCCTTTTTCCAGTTCGGCAAGCGTATGTCCTTCATTGGCCCGCATACTGACCGTAAATCTGCTGGCCAGTTCCATAGTATAATGATAGGCGTTAACCTGTGAGGTTAATTGTTTTTCTTTTACCAGCACCTTGTAAAGGGGGGCTTTTTTCCCTTCCGCCAGTATTCTCGCCAGAAAATTCAGTGCGTAGGCATCTTTGCTATAATCTTCCGGTGTTGGCCAAACCATGGTGAGCTCGGGTACCGTGGCAAAATTGTCCTCGTGGAAGAGACGTTTGGATTCCGTTAAAGTTACCGGCATAGCACTCCTGGCTTTTACCTCACCATGCGATTGGATTTCACCAAAATATTTCTCTATCAATACCTTGGCGGAATCTTTATCGAAATCACCTGCCAGCACCAGGGTGGCATTGTTGGGACCATAATACTGATTATAGAAGCTTTTGACATCCTCAACCGTTGCCTTCTGCAAATCGGCCATTTCGCCAATAACCTGCCAGCTGTAAGGATGATCGGAACCAAACAGGTTTTTATCAATGACGTAGTCGGTATGTCCATAGGGAACATTGTCAACTCCCTGTCTTTTTTCATTCTGTACAACATTCTGCTGAACAGCAAATGCTTCCTGGGTCACCGTATTGATAAAATACCCCATACGGTCAGATTCCATCCATAATACCAGTTCCAGGGCGTTTTTTGGAACAACCTCAAAATAAGTGGTCACATCGTTGCTGGTAAATCCATTGAGGGTTCCGCCAACATTCTGAATCTTTTTAAAGAATTGATCCTGTGGTATGTTCTCCGATTCCTGGAAAAGCATGTGTTCAAATAAATGGGCAAATCCTGTTTTACCCTTTTCCTCACGGCTGGAACCAACGTGGTACATGATGGCTGTGGATACGATCGGATCAGATTTATCCTGATGCAGTACTACTTCCAACCCATTGGGCAGGGTATACTTTTCAAAAGCTATGGATAGTTTTTTATCAGAAGACTTGCTGCATCCGCTGAATATCAGAAAAAGCGCCAGAAATGCGCTAAACAAAATAGAAAGACATTTGTTGTTCATATACAATGATTTATAAGTTAGGGTATTTGAGGAATTGATTCATTCAAAAATAATGAAATTATGCTTCCTAAATAATTACCACAAAAATAAAGGTGTAAAGTAGTCAGCATGATAATAACGGTTTTATCTATGAAAACTTATTGTTTGTAGATTAGTTTTGTGAACGGCTTGCTATAAAGCTACATTTGGATACGGACCTGTACTTATCCATTCATTTATTGTCAACTTTACATTAACCTGATAATTCAATAACCATGAGCAAAAGTCAATCAAAAAGGAACCTGAAAGGGAACAATCTTTCGAGAAGAAACTTTCTGGGAACAGCAACTGCTGCTGCTGCCGCATTTACCATCATTCCCCGTCATGTAATGGGCGGCAAAGGCTATACCGCTCCCAGTGATACCGTTAATGTTGCCGGTATTGGTATTGGCAGCCAGGGTGGCGGTGACATACAGCAAATTGCTACTCCGGATGTGCCTATTGTCAGGCCTCAAAGAAATATGAACGGGACACCCATGACCAAGGAACAGATTGCTGCCAGAGAAGCACGTATGGCTGAAATGGCAAGACGTAATGCTACGCAGGCCGGGGCAACCGGCGCCGCTGCCAACACCAATGCAACTGTACAGATGGGTGCTGCAGGAAGCGGTAACGTAATAAAACTTGCCAATATATATGCCCTGTGTGATGTGGATTCAAATTATGCCGGTCACGTATTCGCAGGATATCCCAAAGCCAAGATTTATAGCGACTGGCGTGAGATGCTGGATAAAGAGAAATCGATTGATGCTGTGGTAATTGGTACGCCCGATCACAACCATGCTCCTATTGCTGCTGCATTTATGCGGGAAAAAAAGCATGTTTACCTGGAGAAACCAATGGCCAAAACCATTTATGAATGCCGCAAACTGGCTGAACTGGCCAAGGAATATGATGTGGTAACCCAAATGGGTAACCAGGGACATGCTACTGAAGGTACCCGCAGAACCGTAGAATGGATACAGTCCGGTGTTATCGGTCTGGTGCGGGAAGTACATCTGTCCACCAACCGACCCTTGGGATTCTGGCCGCAGGGTGATTTAAAGCGCCCCGCAGGAGTGAAAGTGCCAAAAGAACTGAATTATGATGTATGGCAAGGTCCCGCTCCTGAAAGACCATTCAATCCTGAAGCATTGCATTTCAACTGGAGAGGTTTGTGGGATTATGGTACGGGTGCCATGGGAGATATGGGTGCTCACATTTTCGATGCTCCCATCTGGGCCCTGAATCTGGGCATGCCAACCAGGATCCAGGCTACCTCAACACCTTACAATACTGATTACTTACCCCTGGCGGAAACTGTTGTTTACGAGTTTCCGGCACGTGGCAATATGCCTGCAGTAAAAGTGACCTGGTGTGACGGCGGCCTCAGACCTCCGCGTCCGGAATCACTGGCCGACGGTATTGCCGTTAAAGATGCCACCTATTATGGATTTAATGGCATCATTACCCATGGCAGTCATGGAGCCATGCCCGAGCTTATTCCGGCTAACAAAGACTTCAAAGGTCCCGATGCCTGGCTTCCCCGCACCGGCAATATATTCGAAGACTGGATCGATGCCATTAAGAACGGTAAAAAATCCTGCAATGATTTCGCCATATCTTCAAAATTAACGGAGATCATGTTGCTGACGAACATTGCGGTGCTTAGCCAAAGGGCCAACAAAACGCTGGAGTATGATGCTGTCAATATGAAGATCACCAATCATCCCGAAGCCAACAGCCTGTTCCATTATGAATACAGGAGCGGATGGAGTCTGTAGAATAAGATACATATAATCAATCATTTAAAGTAAAAGGATTTAACGATGGAAAACAAGAATAAAGTCAATAATCAGGTCTCCAGACGCAAGTTCCTGGGGGCCACTGCAGCTACTGCTGCTGCAGCTGCCACTTTTTCGATGGTTCCGATGAATATGGCCTTTGGAAATACCCCTGTACCCGCTCCGGAAGCAAAACCAAATTCCGATTTCGGCGGGGTGAAAATTGGTGCAATAACCTATAGCTGGCGCAGTATGCCGGGTGGTGCAGATAATATCCTCAAGTACTGTGTAGAGACAGGCATCAGCACCATCGAGCTCATGAGTGGTGATGTCGAAGCCTATCTGGGGGCACCAAAGAATCCCATGGCCGGAATGTTCGGACCGCGTCCCCCTGCTCCTGCTGCAGCACCAGCCGCTGCCCCTGCACCTGCCGCTGCCACTCCTCCCCCTCCTCCCCAACGCCCCAAACTTACACCCGAGCAGGAGGCCGCAGTAGCCAAATACAATGCGGAAATAAAAGCATGGCGTTTGGCCCAGCCCATGTCGAAGTTCGAAGAAGTCCGCAAAATGTTCAATGATGCCGGTGTGGACATTCACATTGTGAAATTTTCACCTTCCAGGTGGTCCGACGAGGAGATCGATTATGCTTTTAAAGCCGCTAAGGCTTTGGGTGCCAAGGGAGTTACCGATGAAATCGGGGAAGAATCCGTAAAAAAACTCGGTCCCATCGCCGAAAAACATGGCATGTATGCGATTTTTCATAACCATATGCAATTTGCCACACCCGGATTCAGCTATGATCCTTTTCTGGCTGTTTCACCTGCCGTTATGATGAATTTTGATGCCGGACACTTTTTTGGTTCGACCGGTCTGCATCCCAACACCATTATTGAGAAATACCACGATCGCATCTTCAGCCTGCACATCAAGGATAAGACCGGACCCAAAGCTGATCCTGCCAATACCAACCAGGTATGGGGTCAGGGTGAAATGCCGCTTGCGGAGGTCCTGCTGCTGATCAAAAAGGAAAAATGGCCGATCTACTGCGATATTGAGCTGGAATACGATGTAAAACCCTGGTCAAATGCTGTGAAAGAGGTAAAGACCTGTGTGAATTACACGAGGTCAATTCTACTTACCAGCTAAGCCTGTTCAAACTGCATAACTTTCAGAATTATTGAATAACACTTATTTAAATTATTTGTCAAAAAATGAAAAGAAGAGAGTTTTTAAAATCAACGGCTGCCGCTGGTGTCGTTTTTGGTGCCACACCGCTGCTCAATATGGGTTTCAGTGCCGCAGCCGGCAGGATTGACCAGGTGGGTTTACAGATGTTTACACTGGGAAGGGCTGCCGGGAACATGGAAGAAGCTCTTGCCAAGGTGAAGGCCGCCGGATATGATCAGATAGAATTTGCCGGTTACGGCAATAAAACGGCTCAGGAAATCAGGGCCATACTGGACAAAAATCAACTGACCTCTCCTTCAAACCATGCCAGGAATCTATTTTCCGATGAGGGTCTGAAACAATCCATAGCCGATGCCAGGATCATAGGTCATAAATACCTGATCGTGCCCATGTTGCCATTTAATCGACCTGCAGGCGCAGGACAACCGGGCGCCCCTGCAGGACAGCCCCCGGCCGGCACTCCTCCGCAGGCGGCAAGTCAACCCCCGGCAGCAACCGGACAACCTCCTGCCAATGCTCCCCGAACCTATACGGAGCCAACCTATACGCTGGAGCAAGCCAGGGAATTCGTAAAGAGTTTTAATAAAATTGGACAGGTATGTAATGATGCCGGAATTGGTTTTGCTTTTCACAGTCACCAGGTTGAATGGAAGCAAGTCACCGGTGGCGATGTGATGATGGATGTTTTCCTTCAGGAAACCGATCCGAAACTGGTTACTTTTGAGATCGACCTGGGCTGGGCATATGCTGCCGGTGCAGACCCGCTGGCCTATTTCAAAAAATACCCCGGCCGTTTCAAATTATTTCATGTCAAGGATATTACGGCTGATAAAAAACCCTGTGTAGTGGGTGAAGGCACTATTGATTATAAACCTTTGTTCAAGGCAGCAAAAAAAGCTGGTGCAGAGTATTTCATTGTGGAGCAGGATGGCGCTCCCGATCCGTTCAATAACATAGCCGCCAGCGCCAAATTTATCAAAGAGTTATCGTTTTAACCTTTTGCAGCAGAGGCGGGGAATGCCCTGTCTCTGCCCTTTAAAATTTCACTTCCCCGATCTTATTCATCAGGTTAAGAATCCGGGCCTGCCTGCGCAACAGGTAAGCCGTGGGCTTCGCAGGATTTCGCACACGCGGATTGGGCAGGGATGCGGCAATAAGAGCCGCCTCACTCCGGGAAAGCTTTGCGGCAGACTTGTGGAAGTACTTACGGGCGGCCGCCTCAACACCGTAAACACCATTGCCGGTTTCCATTACATTCAGGTACACAACCATGATCCTTTTTTTACTCCAAACGACTTCAATCACTACCGTAAAATAAAGTTCAAAACCCTTTCGAATCCATGATCTGGCTGGCCAAAGAAAAACATTCTTGGCCACCTGCTGCGTGATGGTACTGGCGCCATGTTTTCGCCGATGGCGCTTATTATATTCAACCGCCTTCTGTACAGCTTCCACATCAATACCCCAGTGATCCAGGAAGCGGTTATCCTCTGAGGCTACCACTGCTTTGATCATGTGAGGCGAAATATTTTTATAGGATACCCAGTCTTTGTGAATCCCAACCCTGCTTCCATCTGATTTTTTCAGGAAAGCCCTGCTGATCATTAAGGGAGTAACCGGGGGGTTTATAAAAGAATAAACTACTACAACAAATATGGTGGACCCGAAAAATATAATAATTGCCCATTTACTGATCAGCCAGAACTTCTTCAGGAACTTTTTCCATTTGGATTTGAGCTGAACCACTTCCTCCTGTTTCTCAACCGGATTGTCAATTGTATCTTCCATAGGGGTCAATTAATCAACCTAAAATTAATAAAAAAAGACAGAGTGTATCTGTCTTGTCCCGGCAATTCTTCGGTGCGGATCTCTCATCCTTCATGTTTATGTTCCAGCTCCCTGATCATTTCCTTCGCCCGCAGGTAATATGCTTTGTATTTTATGTAATGGTTGCCTTTTTCGAATTCCCAGTAAACATTGCCTGCACGGTAAATCTTGCCTATACACGCCTCGAATATAAGGTTATAGTTGATGCCAACTACTTGTTCTGCCTGGAGGATGGTTTTAAAACGAACGCTTTTGTCACCGAAATGACCAATGACCGGTACATTGTACTTCTTTTGGCCACGTTTTATTAACAATCTGCTTGTCATAACTGATTTTTTCATGATTTACGTGAAAGGGCTGCATTTTGTTGCAATATGAACAATTATTCCCGGAGGGTGTTAATCACCTGAGTGAATAAGTGTCATTGGATATTCTCAGATCAAATATTAAACCCAACACCCCTGGATTCAAATCCAGGATGAATGCCTATTCTGATGAAGTAAAAACGTTACGGCAATTGATCCGTCAATATACCTGCGGCGGCAGCAGTGCCAGTGTATCCAGGCATAGCGCAAAAGGGAAACTCACAGCCAGGCAGCGAATTGATACACTGCTCGATGCAGATGCTCCTTTTCTGGAATTGTCACCGCTGGCATCCTATGGTCAGTATAACAATGATTTTCCTGGAGCGGGAATTGTTACCGGAATTGGCACCATCCACGGCCGTGAAGCGATGATTGTCGCCAACGATGCTACGGTAAAAGGAGGCACCTACGTTGCCGAAACCATTAAAAAACATTTGCGTGCCCAGGAAATAGCCGGCGAGAATTATCTGCCCTGTGTGTATCTTGTTGATTCCGGCGGTATTTTTTTGCCTGAACAAGCCAGGGTATTTCCGGATAAATATGATTTTGGCCGGATATTTTATAACCAGGCCATGCTCTCCTCACAGGGCATTCCGCAAATATCGGCGGTAATGGGTTCATGCACTGCCGGCGGGGCTTATGTTCCTGCCATGAGCGACGAAACCATCATCGTCAGGGATCAGGGAACGATCTTTCTTGGAGGGCCTCCGCTGGTAAAAGCCGCCACCGGCGAAGAAGTGAGCGCCGAGGAACTGGGCGGGGCACGGGTGCATACCAGCATTTCCGGGGTTGCCGACCATCTTGCCATGAACGATGAACATGCCTTAAGTATTTGCAGAAATATATTTGAAAGTTTACCCGGGCCTGATAAACAGGAAATCGCACGGATCGATCCTGAAGAACCCCTGTATGATCCTGCGGAATTGTACGGGATCTTGCCACTTACCCTGAAGGAAAATCCTGATCCCCGTGAGATCATTGCCCGGATTGCAGATGGAAGCCGGTTCCACGAATTCAAACAGGAATTTGGAACCACCCTGGTTACCGGTTTTGCCCGTATAGCTGGTTATCCGGTTGGAATCATTGCCAATCATGGTATTCTCCATTCGGAATCGGCCCTGAAAGGAACGCATTTTATTGAATTGTGCAATTTCAGAAAGATACCCTTGTTGTTTCTGCAACACATTACCGGTTTTATGGTGGGCAAGGATGCCGAACACCGGGGTATTGCCAAGGACGGTGCTAAAATGGTCCGTGCGGTGGCAACGGCCACTGTACCCAAATTCACTGTGATCACCGGCGGATCCTATGGTGCAGGCAATTATGCGATGGCCGGCAGGGCTTACAATCCAAGACTACTGCTGATGTTTCCCGGTGCAAGGATCTCGGTCATGGGTGCAGAACAGGCAGCCAGTGTTTTGACCACCTTAAATGACCGGCAGCGGATGGCACCTGGGGAGGAGAAAGTCTCCCGGAGCAGTGAACAGATCAGTGCCGGCATTCTGGAAAGATACGGGCAGGAAGCATCGCCCTGGTACAGTACTTCGCGATTATGGGATGATGGAATTATCGATCCGCTTGAACTCCGTAATGTCATTAGCCTGGGGATAGCCATGTCTGTTAACAGAAAGTTCCCTGACCCCATACCTGGTATTTACCGAATGTAATCTTTCAGCATAATGATCGGCGAAACTACCATTCTCACACAAATTCAGGGATCCGTTGCAAATATCTGGTTAAACAGGCCTGAACGTCATAATTCGCTCAACCGGGTGATGATTAATGAGTTTCTTAAAGTCCTCCGGAGCTTGAATGCAGATCCCGCGATCAGGGTAATTACCCTGCAGGGGAAAGGACCCTCGTTCTGTGCCGGGGCAGATTTATTGTGGATGCAGCAGGCAACCAGCCTTACTCCCGAAGAAAACCACCAGGAATGTCTTGATCTGGCAAAATGTTTCTATGACCTTGCTGCAAGCCCGAAAGTAACTATCGCCCTTGTGCATGGTGCGGCCATTGGCGGAGCGGGAGGTTTTATTGCGGCATCGGACCTGGCGATCGCTACCGATACATCGAGATTCGCCTTTTCGGAAGTGCGGCTTGGATTGATCCCCGCCACAGTTGCACCTTATGTTATCAGGAGAATCGGTCATGCAAAGGCAATGGAACTGATGCTGACCGGCAGAACCTTCAAATCATCTGAGGCAGAGCAAATAGGATTCATTCACAAATCGATCCCTGAGCAGGAGTTCAGCGATTATGCCAAAGGCCTGATCGGATCCGTTTTGCAGGGTGGTCAAAATGCACAGGAAAAAATAAAGACCTGTCTGAATGCGCTACAGGATTCGAAAATTGATGAATCGCTGATTGAACAAACTGCCGTTATGATAGCTGATACCAGGACCGGATTTGAGGCCACAGAAAGGATCAGCATTTTTTTAAATAAAAGGAAAGACACATCACAACAATAGTAAATACCCGATTTTGGTTTTAATGTTCATGACTGTTAAAAAGATACTCATAGCAAATCGCGGTGAAATTGCGCTTCGCATCATCCGGACAGCCAGACAACTTGGAATTTCCACGGTTGGGATCTACGCGGCCAATGATGCCGGTTCACCCTGGATCAACCATTCTTCAGAGGCATACGCTCTGGGGGACGGCGATGTCGCACAAACCTATCTGAGCATTTCAAAGATTATGGAAATTGCGAGGCGTTCCGGCGCAGATGCCATTCATCCCGGCTATGGTTTTTTGGCCGAAAACTACCTTTTGGCTGAGGCCTGCAGAGAACAGCATATCAACTTCATTGGTCCGTCACCTGAAGTGTTAAAACTGATGGGCGATAAAATTGCTGCCCATCATCTGGTAGAAGGACTTGGTATTGCTGTACCGGAGCGGATTGTCAGTTCCGCCCGCGATATTCAGGCCATGGGAAGCAGTCTGGATTACCCTGTTTTGATAAAAGCTGCAGCGGGAGGAGGAGGAAAGGGAATGCGACTGGTTCAGCAGCCTCATGAGCTTGCCACCCTGCTCATGACAACCTCGAACGAAGCGTTGAATTACTTTGGGGATGACCGGATATACCTGGAAAAATATTTTCATTCTCCCCGGCATGTGGAGGTGCAGATCATGGGCGACAAACACGGCCATCTTGTTCACCTGTTTGAGCGTGAATGTTCTGTTCAGCGGCGCCATCAGAAAATAATCGAGGAAGCACCGTCGACATCCTTATCCGAAAAAACCAGAGGGCAAATCATTCAGGCTGCCCTGAAAATCGGACAGGCTTTGCGCTATGATGGTGCCGGCACCATTGAATTTCTGCTGGATGATAAGCAAAATGCGTATTTCCTTGAAATGAATCCCAGAATCCAGGTCGAGCATGGTATTACCGAAATGATCACCGGTGTGGACATCGTGAAGGAGCAGATCTCGATTGCAGGGGGATCGCCGTTGTCATTTACCGCCAGTGACATCCGCAGAAACGGACATGCCATTGAAGCACGTGTTTTTGCCGAAGATCCTGAGAATAACCTTTTACCATCACCCGGCAAAATACACTATTACTGCCAGCCTGAAATGCAGGACGTCCGGATTGAATCTGCTGTTGTTGCAGGCTCAGTGATTACCCCCGATTATGATCCGCTGATCGCAAAGGTTTTGGTTCATGCACCCTCCCGGGAAATGGCCATTCAAAAATTAAGCCGGGCACTCGGTGATTTTGTTATAACGGGTTTACAGCATAATCTGACCTTGCTGCAAGCCATCCTTCGCGATAAGGATTTCCTCCGGAACGACATTTCAACTACCTTCCTGAACGACAAGTTGCCTTCTTTTGCCAGGGGAATAGCGTTGCAGCGGAAGAAAACGGACAGCATACCCCTGGCCATTGCCTCCTCCATCATCATATTATCCGGCAGGAGTTCATCTTCTTCAAAGTCTCCCTGGCAATGGCAAAATCATTGGCGGATTGTTCCGAGGATCAGATTCCGTATTGGGGCCGAAATGGTTGAACTGGACTATTATCCGGCTGGTCCTGATTCCATGGAGTTTTACCATCAGGAAAAAAGATATTTCGTGAGTAACATAAAGGCAGGAATAGACCAGATAGGTTTCACCGCAAATGATCTGGACTACCGCTTTTATCCATTGCCTGAAAAGGACGGGGTAATAGAACTATCCGACGGAAGCCTGAGTCACAGGATTGAACGTCTTCACCGGTTAAAATCCAATGCCGGTACGAAAGAACCGGATGGGAAAATTGCCGGTGATGGCATTATCCGGGCACCCCTGCCGGGAAAAGTGATCAGGTTGCAGGTTGCTGAAAACGAACTGATCGAGCAGGGCGATCATTTGCTGGTTATTGAATCAATGAAACTCGAAAATGTCATACTTGCACCTTTTTCAGGTATCGTGCAGCAAATTAATACCCGGGAAGGAGATTTCGTCCTAAAGAATGAAGCCTTGTTGATGATCGAGCAGAAAAATAATAAACCAAATATACATAACGCCGAATAATGCATCCTCTACTTACACCATCACATGAAGAATACAGGCAAAAGGTCAGAGCGTTTGCCGAAGCAGAAATCAAGGATATAGCCGGAAAGCTGGATGAAACCAGTACCTTTTCACCTGAATTAACCAGAAAAATGGGGAAATTCGGATTGTTTGGCATCAATCTTCCGGAACAGTATGGCGGACAGGAGCTGGATACATTATCCTATATCATTGCGGTAGAAGAGCTGGCCCGTATTGACAGTTCTCAGGCAGCCACCGTGGCATCGCATAATTCGCTGGGTATCGGGCCCATCTTTCAATTTGGAACCGAAAAGCAAAAGACGGCATTCCTGCCGGATCTCTGTACCGGGGAGAAATTATGGGCCTTCGGGCTCACGGAAGAATCAGCAGGTTCAGATGCCCGTGGAACAAAAACCGAAGCCAGGCTTGAGAATGGCCAATGGGTGATTAACGGTTCCAAGATGTTTATTACAAATTCAGCTTCTGAATTGTCCTATGGAGCTACGCTGCAGGTAGTAACAGGGTTGAAGGAAGGGGAAAAGGAATTGTCAGTGATTTTGGTGCCGCGCAGTACGCCAGGGTACCGTTGTGAACGCATCAGCAACAAAATGATGTGGCGGGCTGCAGATACCGGTAAACTGTTTTTTGATAATTGCCGGGTTCCTGAAGAAAACCTTTTGGGTGGCAAGGGTATGGGTGCCAGGGTAATGCTGAAAACACTCGATAGTGGCCGCTTATCCATTGCTGCCATGGGACTTGGATTGGCCAGGGGCGCTTTTGAAATGGCCATGGATTATGCCTGCCGGCGTGAACAATTTGGCCATCCCATAGCTAAATTTCAGTCGATTGCCTTTAAATTAGCCGATATGGACATGAAGATCGAACTTGCCAGAAATACGCTGTACAAAGCCTGTTTCATGAAAGATAATGGTCAGCCTTTTGCACGGGATGCAGCTATTGCCAAGCTTTACTGTTCTGAAATTGCACGGGATATTACCGATGAAGCTGTCCAGATCTATGGTGCCTATGGACTTTTTAAAGACAATGCAATAGAAAGATTTTATCGCGATCAGCGTATCCTGCAAATAGGAGAAGGTACTTCAGAGATTCTAAGAATAGTAATATCCAGATACCTTGGTCTAAAAAACCTGCAATAAATGGAACAACGTAAAGCTGATCATATCAGCATGGCACTTCAATCGCAAATGAAACCTGAGGACCACGACGGAAGATTTCATTATGAACCGTTTTTACAGGCTCATCCCGTTCGGGACCTGCCTCCTGTCAAGTTTCTGGGGAAACAGCTTAAGGTACCGCTCTGGGTATCGAGCATGACCGGAGGTACCGGGGTAGCCCGGAATATCAATGAAAATCTGGCCCGGGCATGCCGTGAATTTGGCATGGGCATGGGTTTGGGTTCATGCCGGTCGTTGCTCGACGGGGACGCACACATCGGCGACTTCGCCCTGCGTAATCTTATAGGGGATGACTTGCCCCTGTATGCCAATCTTGGGATCAGCCAGGTAGAACAAATGATACACAGCAATCGCGTGATGAAGATCCATGACCTTGTTTCAAAGCTCAACGCTGACGGGCTGATCATTCATGTAAATCCGCTTCAGGAGTGGTTCCAGCCCGAAGGTGACCGGTTGCGGTTCGCGCCCCTGGATACCATCAAACGGTTCCTTTATCTTGCCAAATACCCGGTGATTGTCAAAGAGGTAGGTCAGGGCATGGGTCCTGCGAGCCTCCGGGAATTATTCAGTTTACCATTGGCAGCTGTTGAATTTGCTGCCTATGGAGGTACAAATTTCAGCAGGGCGGAATTGTTGCGCAACAGGCAGGAAAAGCAGATCAGCTATGAACCGTTTACCCGTGTGGGTGAAAGTGCATCGGACATGGTGGGATATGTGAACGAAATCCTGCGCACTGAAAAAAATCCCGGATTCCGGGAAGTAATTATTTCGGGAGGGATCAAGGATTTCCTCGATGGTTATTATCTTTTGAAAAAGCTCAAAACACCTGCCGTATACGGACAGGCATCGGGTTTCCTCATGCATGCCATGGAAAGCTATGAGGACCTGCACAAGTATGTCGAAAGCCAGATCGACGGATTGAGGCTTGCCTTTGCCTATCTTACGCTTAAAGCATAGATCATGGATGGCGGTAGTTTCATTGAAGGATTCTCAGGCCTAAATCGTGCAGACAAGATCAAACTGGCCGCTACCTATACAGGGGACCCGGATAATTTTATTCAGATACTTCAGCATCATTGGCATCCCGACCAGGTACAACAGAAGCGGTATGAAGAATTCACTGAAAATGTGGTTTCCAATTACTTCTTGCCCTATAGCCTGGCTCCTAACTTCAGGATCAATGGAAAGAATTACCTGGTACCGATGGTCACCGAGGAAAGCTCGGTAGTAGCTGCAGCTGCCTCAGCGGCCAAATTCTGGTGGCCTTTGGGAGGCTTTTCAACCCGGATCCTGGAAATGGACAAGGCCGGTCATATTCACTTTATTTGGAAAGGAAATCACCGGAAAATATCGGATCTGGTCTCCGAAATAGAGCCTGGTTTCCGCGAGGTATTAATGCCGGTTACCGGGAAAATGACCGGGCGGGGCGGGGGTATTCGAAGTATCCGTTTGAGAGATTGTTCCGGTTCCCTGGAAGGCTATTACCAGATCGAAGTGATATTCAATACATCGGATGCCATGGGAGCAAATTTTATTAACACCTGCCTTGAAACAATGGCTGATTATATGCGGCATCAGGCAGACCTTAGAGGGTTATCCGACCGGCTGGAGATCATCATGGCTATTTTGTCGAATTACACTCCCGGTTGTACCGTGAGTTGTTCGGTTGAATGTAAGGTTCAGGACTTGTCAGTACTGCATCCCGACGGGAACGGACAGGCATTTGCCCGGAAATTCGAAACGGCAGCGAAAATAGCCAGACATAATGTTCACAGAGCTGTTACCCAAAACAAAGGTATATTCAATGGGATTGATGCCGTATTGATGGCCACGGGAAATGATTTCAGGGCGGCCGAGGCGGCAGGCCATGCCTGGGCGTCCAAAGACGGAACCTACAGGGGACTGACAGAGGTTGAGCTGAAGAACGATGTTTTCTCATGCCGCATAGAGATCCCATTGTCGGTAGGAGTGGTTGGCGGACTTACCAGGTCACATCCGATGGCCGGGGCCTCCCTCATGCTGCTGGGAAATCCCGATGCGGCGGGACTGATGGCCATTGCAGCGTCAACCGGATTGGCCAGTAACTTCAGTGCCATCAGGGCCCTGATCACAGGAGGTATTCAACAGGGACATATGCGAATGCACCTGATGAATATCCTGAACCAGCTTGGTGCCACAGAAAGTGAAAAACAGCAGGCATTTCAATTCTTCAAACAGGAAGCGGTCTCCTATTCCGGTGTTTCAGCCTTTATCGACATGCTGAGAAAAGAAAAATCATAGGGTTTGGATCATGACCAGAGGTTATTATTCCAATGGAAAATTAATAATATCCGGCGAGTATCTCGTGCTGAAAGGGGCCAAAGCGCTTGTATTCCCGCTCAGACTGGGTCAGGACATGCAGGTGGAACAGACGGAAGACGGACATGCACCGATGATCACGTGGCAGGCAAACATCAATGATCAGCCCTGGTTCTCTGCGAAAATCGCATTTACTGACTGGAAGATTGTACGCACGACCGATACAAATGTGGCAGACAGATTGATTAAATTATTAGCCGGGGCAGCAGCTATGAACAACCAGCTTTTTGATCCGGCCAAAAGCATAAAAATAGTCACCCGGAGTGCGTTCCCCATGAATTGGGGGTTCGGCAGCAGTTCCGCATTGATCACCAACCTGGCGAAATGGGCAGAGGTCGATCCTTTTGATTTATTCTTCCGGGTTTCAGTTGGGTCGGGAGCCGATATCGCAGGTGCGCTGTCCCCTGGTCCTGTGCTCTACCGGTTGGAGAAAGGAAAACCCGTAATTTCACCGGTAAGGTTCAATCCCCCGTTCCGCGACCAGATCTGGTTCGTTTACCTGGGACAAAAGCAAAACACCGAAAAACAGGTGCATGATTTTAATGCAAACACCCGAATTACGGAAAAGCAGATCGAAAGCATCGATCTGCTGACCGACGAAATGCTGCAGGCTCAGGAAATTTCCGGGTTTAAAAAGGCCGTCCGGGAGCATGAAACCTTCATGGAGAGTATTTTGCATCAAACCAAGATCCATGAAGAAAGGTTTTCTGATTTTCCGGGCGAAATAAAATCACTGGGTGCCTGGGGAGGGGACTTTGCCATGGTGATATCGGAGAAAGATGAAGAAAGTTTACGTACTTATTTTAACAAGAAGGGTCTGGATATCCTGTTGTCATTTAATGACATAGTACTCGACAACAGCCATCCTCCTGCTTCGCTCATGAAGACACCATGACAGACCGATCCAACCTACTCGAGAAGAAATACCGGGCTGAGGCCGATGGGTTGGCATCAGCACCCGCAGGTTATTCCGGCCGGGTGACATGGGAATGTCCCTCCAACATCGCCCTGATAAAATACTGGGGCAAAAAGGCAATTCAAATGCCCATTAATCCTTCACTGAGCTTCACCCTGCAGAAATCCGTAACAAGCCTGTCTGTGGACTTTCTTGTTCACAAAGCAGATCATGAACTCACGCTGGAGTTTTTATTGGAAGATCGTCCACATCCCTTATTTGCCGAAAGGTTGATGAAATACCTTCAGCATGTTTCGCAATTTATGCCTTTTTTAAAGTCCATGCACCTGAAAATGCAGTCACGGAGTTCATTTCCGCATTCAGCAGGAATTGCTTCCTCCGCTTCTTCCTTCGGGGCTATTGCGCTTGCATTGTGCAGTATGGAGCAGAAGCTGTTCGGGAACCTCCGGTCAGAAAATGATTTTTTCAGGAAAGCTTCCTTTCTCGCCCGGCTGGGCTCAGGCAGCGCTTCCCGTTCGGTTTATGGAGGCTGCGCATTATGGGGCAGTACGCATGAATTTGAAGGATCAACCGATGAGGCGGCTATCCCGGTTACAGACTCAATAAATCCGCTGTATGCAAATTACCGCGACAGCATCCTGGTGGTGTCCTCTGGTTTAAAATCCGTTTCAAGCACAACCGGCCATAAATTAATGGAGGAGCATCCGTTTGCTGCAGCGCGTGTGATACAGGCAAATCACAACCTGGGCCGTATAAAGCAATCGCTTATTACTGGTGACCAGCATGCCTTCATTAACCTGATCGAGCATGAAGCATTAACTCTTCATGGTCTGATGT
>CAWDBX010000008.1:0-327634 GCA_963800645.1 uncultured Bacteroidales bacterium
GGCGACCAGGCCTTTCTCACTGAGGGGACGGATGTCGATTTATACGACATCTCAGATCCCGAAAAACCAGTATCAGGACCGTATTACCCTCATCTCCGGCTATGCAACCGTGAGATCGACGCCAGGAACGGCCCAATGGCGGGGCTGGCTCGCAACTCCCGCCTCGAGACTATTCTTCAGGTGTATGATGTATCCGCCGGGTACTTCACAAAGCGCTGTAACGTGCACTTCGACTGGAGCGAATGGATCTCCCCACAGAGCGTCCGCTTCAGCATCAGCGGCAGCTACGTCTACGTAGGTTTCCAAGCGGGCCTCGCGGTGGTCTATGTCGACGAGCCGGTGGACAACGAATGTCAGCTCAAGGGAACCTACCGTGAGAGCGATCACCAGTACGTCTTGATATGGTCCAAATTGCCGACCCGACGTATGGCGACAAGCTGTACCTTGGCCAAGCACAATCCGTAACCGTCCTTTCACTGACCGACCCGGCGTACCCAACCTTCTATACGAGCTACCCCATGACCGATGCCGTGACGTCCGTCGCCGTCACCAGCAACGGCGCTATCTTCGCCGGGACGGCCTGGAATGGTTTCACAATCTTCTACAAGGGCGATACCCGCCTACTTGCCTGCCAGCCGCGTTTCGATCGTCGCCGACGGCAATACGGTGTACATGGGCACGTACACTGACCTCCAGGTGATCGAAGCAAGCAGGCTCACGCTGCCGCTCTCGCAGTTCCTACCGATCTACGGCAGGTACACCGATTCCTACGCTTACTTCTACTTGCACCACATGGTTGTAAACAAAGGGTTGGTGCACCAGTTGTCGGGCATCTACCAGTACCGCCCGGATCTACTGCTCGAGGCACAGGCACGGGCGTGGCAGTCAACAACACGCCGCTAGCGTCCGGCCACAGCATCGCCATCAAACCCAGCGACCAGCTCACTCTGGCGGCACCCGTCGGTGCCGCGGCCCTGAAAGTACAATGCTCTGCTAACAGCACGCCAAAGTACCTGCTCACACTCGACAGCGCGTTGCGTCTGCCTTCCACACGGATGATCCGGATACGGTCATTAATGTAATCGGGGACCTGGCTGTGCTTGGGGCAATCACAGAGGCGATGTGTGAACCGCAGCAAATGGCCCGCAGCGTGACTGCTACACTATCACTGCCCTTGAGCCTCGTGACCGGCCCCGTGCAGATAGAGGTGGCGGCCATCGCCCCCCGCGGTCGAGGTACATACGACCTACGCCGGGAGCCAAGCAGCAGGCGGGACCACCTTCCAGGCCGGCCATAACCCAACCTCGGGCTCATCCTGGTTCGTCTGCCTGGCGGGCAGCGTGCAGGTACAGCCTACCGCTACCGGCGCGTCCTTAGTGACCCTCGATCCCGGGCAATACGTCGACGTCACTGCAACGGGCGCAGGACCCATTGGACAGTACCGCTACGTCTACCTGCCGCTGCTGCGTCGGTGACAGAGCAACTCAATAGCACCGGGTAAAGGGCGCAAGGCATTTGACAAAGCCATGCCGGTCATTTATGCTACGCCGGAATCGAGAATTTGGAGCAGACACATGGCGAACCCGATCATCGAACTTGACCCCGTAACCCACATCACGGCCGGCGCCGTCGGTCACCGGGACAACGCACGTTCTTCATCCAGGCCGAGCACAGAAGCGACCGCGTCGATCTGGTGTGCGAGAAAGAGCAGGTGCAGGCGCTGGCGGACGCGATCGATGAGATGGCGCAGAATCTGGAGCAGGAATTCGGCCTGACCCGGCACACCAACCTGGCGGTGGACGATGCGACGATGGCCATCAAGGAGCCTCTGGATCCGCTCTTTCGCGTGGCGCGATGGGCTTGGGGTACGATGCCAACCGGGATCGCATCCTGTTGGTGGCCCAGGAGGCGTTAGGCGAGGAGGAGGAGCGCGACCCGCGCGAGGCCCGCTTCTTCGCCACCCGCGCCCAGATGGAAGCCCTGAGCCGCTACGCCCGCGAGGTAATCGGCCAAGGCCGTTCCCCGAGAAGGTCGCGCTGCAGGCCGAGGCGCACTCGCGGCGGAACGGGCACGGGGATTGACGCCCAAGAGCCCGTCCCAAAACCAGGTTTCCTCCTACCAGAGCTTCGCCGGGTTCTCTGGATACACCTTCGTCAATCGTCCGCAGCCCTACGTTTCCCTGCACCAGTCTGTGTTACACTGACCCACGCAACGCACACGCAATACGGAGCAACCCATGACCACAACCATCGCCGCCCAACCCAACCGTCTCATCCACGAAACCAGCCCCTACCTGCTTCAGCACACGGACAATCCCGTGGACTGGTATCCCTGGGGACCGGAGGCGCTGGCGCGCGCCGCGGCCGAGGACAGGCCGATCCTGCTCAGCGTGGGCTATTCGGCGTGCCACTGGTGCCACGTGATGGCGCACGAGTCGTTCGAAGATCCCGATACCGCGGCGCTGATGAACGAACTGTTCGTCAACATCAAGGTGGATCGCGAGGAGCGGCCCGACATCGACGCCATCTACATGGAGGCCGTCCAGGCCATGACCGGCCGCGGCGGTTGGCCGATGACCGTATTCCTGCCCCCGACGGCCGGCCATTCTACAGCGGCACCTACTATCCGCCGGAACCGCGTTACGGCATGCCGAGCTTCCGTCAAGTGCTGCGGGCGATCGCCGAGGCGTGGCAGGAGCGCCGCCGCGAGATGGAATCGGCCGGCGACCGGATGGCGGACACGCTCAAGCGCAGCGCGGCGTTGCGCCCCGCGGACACCGCGCTTGCGGCCGGGCTGCTGGACAAGGCCGCGCAAAACCTGATGCGCAGCCTCGACCCGTATGAAGGCGGATTCGGCGATGCGCCGAAGTTCCCACAGCCGATGAACCTGGACTTCCTGCTGCAAAATTGGCGGCGCACCGGCGATGAGACGCAGCGGAAGGCCGTCACCTCACCCTGGCCAGGATGGCCCGCGGCGGGATTTTCGACCAGCTTGGCGGAGGCTTCCACCGCTACAGCACCGATGCCCGATGGCTCGTGCCGCACTTCGAGAAGATGCTCTACGACAACGCCCAACTGGCGCGTACTTACCTCCACGCCTGGCAGATCACCGGCGAGCCGCGCTACGGCAGGTGGTCGAAGAGACGCTGGACTACGTGCTGCGCGAGATGACGGCTTCAGCCCGGGGGCGGTTCTACAGCAGCCAGGACGCGGACAGCGAGGGGGAAGAGGGGAAATATACGTCTGGACACTGGACGAAGTGCTGGCGCTGCTGGGCCCCAACGACGGCCCGCTTTTTAGCGCCTACTTCGACGTCACCGGCGGCAATTTCCACAAAGGCGGCCACAGCACCAACATCCTCCACGCGGAGGACGACCTGGAGGATGCCGCCGGGAAGCTCAAGGTCTCCGAAGAACAGCTTGCCGGGGTCATCACCCGCGGCCGCGAGATCCTCTTCGAAAGCGCGCAAGCGTCGCGTGCACCCCGGCCGCGACGAAAAAATCCTGGCCGAGTGGAATGGTCTCATGATCCACGCCCTCGCCGAAGCCGGCGCGGTGCTGGATCAGACGGATTACATTCACGCGGCGAAAAGGCTGCGGATTTCGCCCTGACCCGGATGAGCGAAACAGCGAATGGCGAATCAGCGAGTTCACCCATTCGTCATTCGTCATTCGTCATTCGTCTCTTCCGCACCTACAACGCCGGCCGCGCCCATCTCAACGCCTACCTGGAAGATTATGCCGCGGTCGCATTGGGCCTCGTGGCGCTCTACCAGGCCACGTTCGAGCTGCGTTGGCTGGTGGCCGCCGCCTCCCTGGCGCAGACGATCCTGGTCGAATTCGGCGACGCCGACGGCGCCGGCTTCTTCCAGGTGAGCGCCGATCACGAGAAGCTGGTGGTGCGGCGCAAGGATTTCATCGACAGCGCGATCTCATCGGGCAACTCGCTGACCGCGGAGCTATTCTGAAGCTGGCGCTCCTGCTGGGGGATGACACAACGGTGTTCCGGGGTCACGCCGAAGGGATCCTGCGGCTGATGGCCGATGGCATGGGCGAGCAGCCGTTGGCGTTCGGCCGGCTGCTCTGCGTCTTAGACTTGTATCTGAATCCCGGCCAGGAGATTGCCATCGTCGGTGACCCGGCCGCGAGCGATACGCGGGCGCTATTGGCCGAAGTCCGTCACCGCTATCTGCCGAACGGCGTCCTGGCCCTCGCGGCTCCCGGCGATACGGCCGCATCCGAACTGATCCCGCTACTGGCGGATCGGGGCCAGATCGACGGCCGCGCAACCGCCTATGTGTGCAGGAACTTCGTCTGCAATCTGCCAGTGACCGAACCGGAGGCGCTGGGGCGGCAATTGGAAGCGCGTTGACTTGTTGAAGCTGAGGCGGCGCTTGTCGCCAGCCTGGGGCACGGGGAGATGCAACTGGTGGAGGTGACGTGCGAAGACTGCTCGCGCGCCGCTGAAATCCTGCACATCTATGCCGAAGCCAAGATCGGGTTTGTGGATGCTTCACTCGTCGCGGTGGCTGAGCGGTTGAAGATTCGACGTGTGTTGACACTTGATCGCCGGCATTTCGACATGATTCGCCCGCGGCACTGCGACTGCTTCGAGATCCTGCGTGATGATCCGCTCCCCGCTGCCCAAACGATTTCCGGCATCGTAGACCGCCTACGGCGCTTCTGATCGCCCGCCAGCCGCCTTGCCAGTTCTCTGAACCCCGGTTACAATCACGCTGTCCTTTTTCGTTGCAAGCTCACGCGTAGCACTGACGCATCGCCGAAGGGAGCCTGCCATGCTGCCAGACCCCGAGTCCTCCGCCGACCGGCCTGATCCCTCGCCGGACGTTGATCGCCTATTCGAAGCTTCACGCGGCGCGCAACAGCCAGGAGATGCTGGCGCTGGCGGCCGCGTCCCCGACGAAGCCCTGGACGCGTTGCAAGCCGCCGTCGAATCCCGCCTGGCTGCGGCCGACGGCGATGAAGCGGTTGCGCTACGTGAACGCCTGGAGAGCCTGCGCGCCCTGCGCGCCGAGGCACGCGGATGATATCCGGCAGATGCGCGACCTGGAACGCCAGCTCGCTGAGATGCCAGAGGAGCAACGGCTGCTGCTGGCGTTCACATCCGCGGGCAGCAGCGCCGATATCATGCGGCTGGTGGCGGAGACGAGTGACGACGACCTTGATCGCCTAGAGGCCACGGCCGCCGCGCTGCAAGCGGAAGCGGCCGGCGATGAGCAGGAGTCGCTGACTCAACGGCTGGCCGACCTGCGCCGCTGGCGCGCAGTTGAAGCGGAGGCTCGCGGCGTGTTGGCGCCCCTGGGCCAGGAAGGCGGTCAGGCGCTGGCCGACCGGCTGGTGGCTTGGATCCAGACCCCCGACTGGGCGGCCTCGCAGGCGTTCCTCCAGGAGAACGCCGCCGAGTTGCTGACCGTCTCGGGCGCAGCCGCCATGACCCTGCTACACATGAATAATGCGGGCCACGACCGGATCGCGCTGCACGCCAACCTCCTGGTAGCCTGTCGCACACAGGGTGTGGATGCGGCCTACCTCCAACTGCGCCAGGAGCTGGACGCGAAAGAGCAGTTGCAGAACAACCCCCTTTTGCAGGCGGTGATCGCCTTCCTGCAGGCCGATGACGCCGCCGCGCGCGCCCAACTGGCCGACCCGGCATCCGCGCTCATCACTACCGATGCACGCCACCTGTTGGAACAGTTCCTGGCCGGCCGCGGCAAACGGGTGACGCCGAGGCCGAAACGTTGATCGCCGATCGGCTGGCGCTCTGGCAGGCGGCCTGGAACGCCCGCGCGGGCGGCCCGTTGCACCGACCGGCCGCAGCCGAGGAACGCCAGCCTGAAAGCCCGCAGCCCTGGCATGACCGGCTGGAACGGCAGCCCCTGGCCGGCGAACGCAGCGCCAAATACACCGTCGTCACAGCCGTCAACAGCGCCATCGGCGATAACGCCAAGGTGATGAACATCTATGACGTTGGCGAACTGCCGCTGGCCTGGAGCCGCCCGCAGGAGACGCGGCCCGATCTGGCCGCGGCCGCCGTGGGACGCTCTGCCGAACTGGAAAAGCTCCATCGGCGCTTGCAGTCCGGGGACGTGTCCCTGGTGGGCGTGCGCGGGTTGGCCGGCGTGGGCAAGACGGTGCTGGCCGCGATGTACGCCACTCGCTGCGCCGACCGTTATTCCGGCGGTGTCATCTGGCTGAACGTAGGCCCCAACACGTGGCCGCCACGAGGACGTCAGCACCTTGTTGCAACGCCTGGCCGCCTATGCCTACAGCCGCGACCTACGCGTCGCCTGGTTGGATGAACTGGTCTTTGCCCCGGACGCGGTGCAGATGCTTCTGGGCAATCACGGCCGGCTGCTGGTGATCTTCGACGATGTCTGGAGCCAGGAGGTCGCCGAGACGCTGCGCTCGGTGGCCCCGCCGGGCAGCGCGGTCTTGCTGACCACCGCGACCGCCGCGTCGCCTATGCCCTGGGCGGCCCGGACGCCATCCAGGAATTGGATGTGCTCACACCGGCTGACGCCCCGCCTTGCTCCAGAAGCGCGCAGGCGGGCTACCTGATGCCCTGGCCGACCGGGTCGCCATCGGGTTGGGCCGCCACGCGCAGGCGCTGGCCCTGGCCGGCGCGGCGCTGTACCTGCGCAAGCCCCATCGTTACACAGCTACCGCAGACGAGTTGCTCGACCGGGTCGCCCGCGGCGCAGGTTTCGGCAACCTGCCCGATTTGGACAAGGCCGATGCTGAAACCAACGTGGAGATCGCCCTCAAGTACACCTACGATTACCTGGGCGAGGATCACGAACACGCCGCGCAGCGGCAGGCCTGTCTGCGCAGCCTGGGGACCTTTGCCCAGGAAGCCAGCTTCAACACAGCCGCGGCCGCCGGCCTATGGCAGATGCCCGCCAGACGCCGAGGCGCTGCTGCTGCACTTCGACCACCTGGCGCTGATTCAAGAACACGCCGAAGGTGGCCGCTGGCAGCAGCACGCCATCCTGCGCGCCTACGCGTTCAGCCTGCAAGACGCTGAGGAGCGGCTCACGCTGCCGAGCGCCACGCCGATCATTATCTGCAGTTGGCGCACGCTTCCATCCCCGGCGATACCGACCGCGTGGCGCGGCGAGTTCCCCAGATAGAGCACGCGTTTGCCTGGTGCCGGCTCCCACAGCCCCAGCCCCCGCGACACGTTGGCCAATGTCGTCAGCCAGGTCATGCTCGATCCGCGCAGGCGCGCGGCCAGGCCGGCGAATGGTGCAGCACCGGCATGGACGCGGCTGATCAAACGGAGATAGAGCCGGCAAAGCCAACACGCTGAAGAGTTGGGGGATTGGAACGCCGGCTGGGCAACGTGGACACGGCCCGCGGCACTACGACGCGGCCTTGCCGCTGTACGAAGCGAGCAAGACCGGCTGGGCAAAGCCAACACGCTTATGAGTTTGGGGGATTTACGCCGGCTGGGCAACGTGGACGCGGCCCGCGGCACTACGACGCGGCCTTGCCGCTGTACGAAGCCGAGCAAGACCGGCTGGGCAAAGCCAACACGCTTAAGAGTCTGGGGGATTTGGAACGCCGGCTGGGCAACGTGGACACGGCCCGCCGGCACTACGACGCGGCCTTGCCGCTGTACGAAGCCGAGCAAGCCGGCTGGGCAAAGCCAACACGCTGAAGAGTTTGGGGGATCTGGAAAGCCGGCTGGGCAACGTGGACGCGGCCCGCGGCACTACGACGCGGCCTTGCCGCTGTACGAAGCCGAGCAAGACCGGCTGGGCAAAGCCAACACGCTTAAGAGCTGGGGGATTTGAACGCCGGCTGGGCAACGTGGACGCGGCCCGCCGGCACTACGCGCGGCCTTGCCGCTGTACGAAGCCGAGCAAGACCGGCTGGGCAAAGCCAACACGCTTAGAGTTTGGGGATCGGAAAGCCGGCTCGGCAACGTGGACGCGGCCCGCCGGCACTACGACGGCGGCCTTGCCGCTGTACGAAGCCGAGCAAGCCCGGCTGGGCAAAGCCAACACGCTTAAGAGTCTGGGGGATTTAGAACGCCGGCTGGGCAACGTGGACACGGCCCGCCGGCCACTACGACGCCTCACTCGGCAACTATTTGACTTCCCCGCCAATCGAAGTAAGGCGGAGTGGGTTCCGGTAATGGAGATGGAATCTTTTATGATCAATAGGGTATACCCGCCGCAAAAGGGTCTCTTATTGAAATACCCAAAAGCCAACAACATGCCAGACTTAAAAACCATTGCCATGATCCTGTCGTTTGCAGGACTCATAGCCTGTACGGGAATCGACAGCAATAAATCCGCGTTCTTTCATGGTGATGCGATTCATTCGGGTCTTTATGAAACCAACGGAATCGATAGTCTCCGTGGGGTTGCCTGGAGCTACAAAACCGGCGGCCGTGTATTCTCATCGCCTGTGATATCCGGAAATCAGCTTTTTATTGGCAGTGATGATGGTCATTTGTATGCACTGAATGCCGGGAACGGAGAACTGTTATGGAAGTTCAAAACGGCGGCAGGGTAAGTTCATCGGCCGCAGTATATCGCAATAAGGTATATGTGGTCAGTTTCGATGGGTATCTTTACTGTCTCGACCAGAAATCGGGACAGGAAGTCTGGAAGTTCAGATCTGCAGGTGAGCGTGTTTTTTCAGCACCCGGCATTCATGGAATGCCTGAAAAGGACAGATCATTGGACGATCCATGGGACATGTTCCTGTCTTCACCCGTGGCAGCCCTTGACCGGGTATATTTTGGCTGCGGTGCGGGAGTGTTCTATGCACTGGATTGCAATACCGGCGAATTAAAATGGGAATACAAAACACAGGGCGTTATCCATTCTTCACCCGCTTATGCCGATTCCACCGTTTATTTCGGCAGCTGGGACAGTTACCTGTATGCCCTGAATGCAAAGGATGGTTCGCTGAAATGGAAATTTCAGACCGGCAGGGATACCGTATATTATAACCAGGTTGGATTTCAGTCGTCACCGGTGGTGTACAACGGGACCGTATATTCGGGTTGCCGGGATGCGCACATATGGGCTGTTGATGCCGCCACAGGAGAGTTTAAATGGAAGTATTACAACAATGGTTCATGGGTAATTGTCACACCCGCCCTGCACCATGACACGTTGTATTTTACCACCTCGGATACCCATAAGCTGATTGCCCTGAACGCCTCAAATGGTCAGGAACTCTATACGGGCAACTGCAAATCCTTTGGATTTTCCTCACCCGCCATAGCCGGAGGAAGGATATACCTTGGGAATTTCGCCGGCAGTCTGATGGCGTTTGAAGCCAAAAACGGACAAACAGCATGGGAATTTCAAACGCCTGCTGCACGGGCCAACAAAGATTCACTTTTAGCCGCGAATGGTGAATTTAATTTTTCCAGAATATTCCTGGAAAATACGTACGCTGCTAACCTGAAGGCCATGGATGTCCTTTATTCCGTGGGATCTGTCCTCTCATCACCGGCAGTCTCCAATGGCAGGGTGTATTTTGGCAGTACCGACAGCTGTATTTATTCCCTGCACTAAAGGTCAAAACCGGATAAAATCTCAGCTACCGTGAAATCTGAAGGACAATCTTACTTTGGTACGATAAGCAACTACCTTGCCCTCTTCAATCTTCAGGTCCTGCGACACTACTTCCGCAACTCTCAGATCCTGAAGGGTTTTTGTTGCCTGATCAATGGCAACCCTGGCAGCGTCCTCCCAGGAAACAGTGCTGGTGCCAATTAATTCGATTACTTTATAGACACTCATGGTTAGGTCCTCCGGTTAATGTTACACAATAATCCGCCCATTATCCTGACATTGGTCCTGCCCGAAGACAGGCAACCCCAATGGTTTAGTCTGCAGTAAAAACCGTTATTAAATATAAGAAATTTAGCTGCAAAAACCTGTATTTTCAGGTTCTATTTTCATGTCCTGAAGGCATTAAGTAATGAGGCGGGTTGGATTTATGCCGGCTTTTCATTACTTTTAAACCTCATCGTGTATACAAATGCTTCCAATTATAAAATCCCTAAATTCTTTCCCGATGAAAACGCTGAAGATTTATTCAATTTTAGTTTTATTGATTTTTAGTATGGTTTGCTGCAACAAGAATGTTCCATCTGACAAATTGAAATCACAAAAGGATTATCCTTCTCCCCCGGTTGCCATGATCAACCCTGATACGCTGCAGGAATACGGAGGAGTCCGCATCGATAATTACAGTTGGATGAAAGACCGGAGTAATCCGGCAGTAATGTCCTATTTGAAAGCCGAGAATGCATATTGCGATACGGTGATGGCTCATACGAAGGAACTTCAGGAAAAGCTTTACCAGGAAATGAGAGGCCAGGATCAAGGAGGATGACCAGACGGTACCTCAGATCGAAAATGGGTATTACTATTACAGCAGAACTGAAAAGGACAGGCAATATCCCATCTATTGCCGAAAAAAGGGAGACCTTTCCTCACAGGAGGAAGTGCTTTTTGATGTGAATAAAATGGCCGAAGGCAGCCAGGCGTTTATTTTCGCCGGGTATGAAATTTCACAGGACAATCAGATGGCGGCCTATATCTATAATACCACAGGTTCCTACGCCGAATTTACCCTGAAGTTCAGGAATCTGTTAACCGGTGAGGATCTGCCATACGAAATCAGCAAGGTACAGGGATTCACCTGGGCCAATGACAACAAAACTGTTTTTTACACCACAGCCAATGAAGCCATGCGACCTTACCGGCTATTCCGTCACACAATAAACAAAAAGCTGACTGATAAACTCATGTATGAAGAAAAGGATGAGTTGTTCAATCTGTATGTGAGCAAATCCAAAACCAAAGATTTCATTTATTTAATTTCAGGGAGCTTTACATCGACCGAGTATCGCTTTCTGCGGGCTGATACGCCTTTGGGAGATTTTAAAATTTTCCGCCCCCGTCAAAAGGATGTGGAATACAATGTACAACACCATAAAAACAGGATCTTCATAAAGTACAAAGATCGCCAGCATATCAACTCCAAAATTTATGAAGCGCCGCTTGAAAATTTCAGTGATTTTTCAGCCTGGAAGGAATTGGTGAAGCACGATTCTACGGTTAAAATCCAGGATATGGATGTATTTGAAAATTATCTCACCCTGTACATCAGAAAGAACGGACTTGATGGAATTGACGTGCTGGATCTTGCTACCGGCGAAAGAAAGTCAGTGAGTTTCCCTGAACCGGTTTATGTCGTGTATCCACTAAACACTCCGGAGTATGCTTCCGTCAAATACAGATATACCTATGCTTCCCTGAACAGGCCGAACACCACCTTTGACTATGATATGACCAACGGGACCAGTGAAAAACTCAAGGAGCAGGAAATCCCGAGTGGGTTTAATGCAGAGGACTATAAGGTGGAAAGGCTTTGGGCTCCCGCACCGGATGGCAAGAGGGTACCCATGGCCATTGTATACAAGAAAACTCTTGAAAAAAATGGTAAGAATCCCGCCCTGTTATATGGCTATGGTTCCTACGGATCCAATACGGATGCCTACTTCCGGACATCAGTTTTCAGCCTGGTTGATCGAGGATTTATTTTTGCCCTCGCTCAGGTAAGGGGCGGCAGTGAAATGGGAGAGCAATGGTATGAAGATGGTAAGCTGATGAAGAAAATGAATTCATTCACCGATTTTATTGCGTGTGCGGAGTATCTCATCAGTGAGAAGTTCACATCCCCGGATAAACTCGCTATACACGGCGGGAGCGCCGGCGGCCTTCTGGTAGGAGCAGTGGCCAATATGCGACCTGATTTATTTCGGGTTGTTCTGGCGGAGGTACCTTTTGTGGATATTGTCAATACCATGCAGGACAAAAACCTTCCGCTTACCACACAGGAATATGAACAATGGGGAGATCCTTCGGTTGAAGAAGCCTACCGGTATATGCTTTCCTATTCACCCTATGATAATGTTGTTCCCAAGGATTATCCAAACATCCTGGCTACCGCCGGATGGAACGATTCCCAGGTGATGTATCATGAGCCGGCCAAATGGGTGGCAAAGCTCAGGGCGCTGAAAACAGACGACAATATCATTCTATTGAAGACCAATCTGGAATCAGGTCACGGAGGTGCTACCGGAAGGTTCGATTATCTGAAAGACGTAGCTTTCAGATATGCATTTGTGCTGGACAGAATGGCCATAAAAAATAATAACCAATGAAACCACGCTTACTCGCTTTAGCCGCGCTGACATTCTTTTGTTTGGTTATCAAAGGACAATCAGATGAGAATTACCGTATTGATGAATTGGGGAAGGGATTGTGGCGAATTCAGGCCATAAAGGGTACATTGTCAACAGTATACCTGATCGAAGGCAGCAGGGAAGCATTGGTCATTGATGCCTGTTCGGGACAGGAGGGTTTGAAAGAAGCGGTTCATCAGTTAATTGGCAATAAACCCTGTAAACTTGCCCTTACCCATGGCCATTTTGACCACAGCGGCGGCATCAAATACTTTCAGGAAGTTTATCTTCATCCGGCTGATTCGGGTATGCTGCCAAAAGGAGTGGCTGTTCAGCGCCATTATTTTGACGATGGAACCGTGTTTGACCTGGGCGGCAAAAAAATTGAAGTTGTTGCTATACCGGGCCACACGCCGGGTTCGGTGGTATTTTTCGACAGAGCCGGCAGGTACATGATGACGGGTGACGGGATTGGCTCTACCATGGTCTGGATGCAAATCTCCACATTACCCCTCACAGCTTACCTGGCATCGGTGAAAAAACTGGAGGCCATGAAAGATGAAATTGATGAGTTATATGTGGGTCATTATGAACAGGAAACCGTGAAGCTGACCACGCAGTACATTACCGATATGCGGATCGTGACCGAAAAAGTGCTGGACGGCACTATTGAAATCAGTCCTTACGAAATGGGCTCCCGGAGCGGACAGCAGGCTGCCTATGGCTCAGCCAGGCTGGTTTTTAATCAGGACAGGCTCAGATAGTCATAACCATAATAAACATAAAATATATGAAAGTCTATAAAATTGTAAGTGTTGTATTGCTACTTGGCGCATCTTTTTGGGCCGATGCGCAGGATTGGAAACCCGCCGGCGAAAGGATTAAAACAGCCTGGGCTGAACAGGTCACCGCGGCCAATCCCTTGCCTGAATATCCCCGGCCGCTGTTGGTCAGGGAACAGTGGCTGAACCTGAACGGGCTCTGGGATTATGCCATCCTGCCCAAAGGCAATACGGTCCCTGTGAAGTTCGACGGTAAAATACTGGTGCCTTTTGCCATTGAATCAAGCCTTTCAGGAGTCCAGAAGAATGTAGGAGATAAAAATGAGCTCTGGTACCACCGGACTTTTGGTATTCCTGCAGCCTGGAAAGGCAAACGGGTGATGCTCAACTTTGGAGCAGTTGACTGGAAAGCCGACGTATGGGTGAATAATATTAAAATCGGTTCACATACCGGTGGCTATACACCGTTCACCTTTGATATTACTCCCTATATCATCCAGGGCAAGGCCCAGGAACTTGCAGTAAGGGTGTGGGACCCGACCGATGAGGGGTATCAGCCGCGCGGCAAGCAGGTTAATAAACCGCAGTCGATATGGTACACGTCGGTAACCGGAATCTGGCAAACCGTATGGATTGAGCCTGTAAACCAGGCATTTATCAGCCACATCAAAACAGTTCCGGATGTCGACGGAAATTCAGTTTCAGTCATGGCTGCAGTAAACAATGCCTCGGCTGAAGATCTCGTGGAAGTTAAGATCCTTGAAAATGGAAAGGTTGTCAGTTCCGGAAGATCCTCTGTCGGACAGGAGGTTTTACTTGGCCTGCAGCAGCCTAAACTATGGAGTCCCGAATCCCCTTACCTGTATGATATGGAGGTTTCCCTTATACACAATCATGTTGCAGCCGAAAAGGTGAAGAGTTACTTTGGCATGAGAAAGATCTCCACCAAACGTGATGATAATGGTGTTGTTCGTTTGCAGCTCAACAACAGGGATTATTTTCAGTTTGGTCCCCTCGATCAGGGCTGGTGGCCCGACGGACTGTATACTGCGCCCACCGACGAAGCCTTGTTGTTCGATATAAAGAAAACAAAGGACTTCGGCTTTAATATGATCCGTAAGCATGTGAAAGTGGAACCGGCACGCTGGTATTATCATTGCGACCGTGAAGGGATTCTGGTATGGCAGGATATGCCCAGCGGGGACCGTTCTCCACAATGGCAGATGCGCAACTATTTTAATGGGAAAGAATTCAATCGCAGCGCGCTTTCAGAAGAGAACTACCGGAGAGAATGGAAAGAAATTATTGACCTTTGCTCGTCAAATCCCTGTGTGGTGACCTGGGTGCCATTCAATGAAGCCTGGGGCCAGTTTAAAACCCCGGAAATAGTTGAATGGACGAAAAACTATGATCCTTCACGCCTGGTGAATCCTGCCAGTGGGGGTAATCATTACGATACCGGAGATATGCTCGATATCCACAATTATCCTGATCCGGTGCTGGCCATGTTCGATGGCAAACGTTCCTGTGTCCTGGGTGAATATGGCGGAATAGGCCTGGCCATTGATGGCCACTTATGGGAGCAGGACCGGAATTGGGGATATGTGCAGTATAAAACTTCTGAAGAAGCCACGGATGCTTATATCCAACTGGCAGAAAAACTGAAAGGGCTTATCCCAACCTGCTATTCAGCGGCAGTGTATACCCAAACAACCGATGTGGAAATTGAGGTGAACGGTCTGCTGACTTATGACAGGAAGATGGTTAAGCTGAATGAGGAACGCATCCGGAAGGTCAACCAGGAGGTGTGCAATTCGCTTAACAGCAAGTAATGGAGCGCAAAAACTTCCTCAAGCTTTTACCGGTAGCAGGCATATCTCCCTATGTATTGCCGTATACCTTCCGCAACGGGCATAAGCTTCATGAGTGGTCAGGTGAAAATCCGGATTCACGTGATTATTGGATAAATATTTTGCAGAAAATTGCCGGTCCTGTACTGCGGCATCTAAGTGCCGGTACATTAAAAGCAAGTATGCCTGTTGAATCCACTGCCAATGACCGTGATAAATACACGTATCTGGAAGCTTTCGGAAGAACCCTGGCCGGGATCGCACCCTGGCTTGAACTGGGACCTGACGAAACCACCGAGGGAGAACTGCGTGCCCATTATATTGATCTTGCCAGGCAAAGCCTGTCGGTTGCTGTTGATCCTTCGTCTCCTGATTTCATGAACTTTAAAGAAGGAGGTCAACCTCTTGTGGATTCAGCCTTCCTTGCACATGGTCTGCTGCGCGGTTACAACCATTTATGGCTTCCTTTGGATTCCGTTGTAAAAAGAAACCTCATCAATGCATTAAAGAGCACAAGGACCATTCAGCCCGGCAACAGCAACTGGTTACTGTTTAGCGCCATGGTTGAAGCCTTTTTGCTAAAAAGTGGCAATGAATGGGACAATAAACCCGTTGGATATGCCCTGAAGAAGTTCGCGGAATGGTACAAGGGCGATGGAGTATATGGTGACGGACCGGAATTTCATTGGGATTACTACAACAGTTTTGTCATTCAGCCCATGATGCTGGATGTCATAAAAACATTGAATGCAAGTGGTATTGAGACGGCCTTTTCATACCAGGAGGTTTTGAACAGGGCCCGCCGTTATGCCGTGGTTCAGGAAAGGTTTATTTCTCCCGAAGGGACCTATCCGCCGATCGGGCGATCGTTGTGTTACCGGTTCGGCGCCTTTCAGTTGCTGGGACAAATTGCCCTGATGCAGCAACTCCCTGAGGAACTGTCGCCGGCACAGGTGCGCAGCGCCTTATCACTGGTTATATCACGTGAAACAGAAGCACCCGGAACCTTCGATGACCAGGGGTGGTTAAGAATCGGTGTTTGTGGTCATCAGCCCGGCATCGGTGAAAGCTATATTTCCACAGGAAGCCTGTATCTCTGTACAACAGGGTTGTTACCCCTGGGATTACCCGGGAATGATCCATTCTGGACTATGCCGGCGGCAGACTGGACGGCAAAAAAGATGTGGAACGGGCAGGATGTTCCTGCTGATCACGCGCTTTAGCGCCGCCTTGGTGCCGGTCATTATAAAATAGTATTTTTTTCTTCCGGATTTCCTTGATTTTATGGAAATTTATGGATCGTTTATTTACCAAAATCTAATCATTATGAAAACACCCAAAATCGCTTTCCTCATTTTTTTGTTTTTCGCAATTTCCCTGCCAGGCTTCAGCCAGCAGGCATCCTATTTCAATCCCGAACTGATTGATATTCCTTATAACCTTTACGTACTGGATAACGGGTTAACTGTTATTGTGCACGAGGACCACAAAGCGCCCATTGTTGCAGTGAATATTTGGTATCATGTGGGCTCAAAAAATGAAAAACCCGGCAGAACAGGTTTTGCACACCTTTTTGAACACCTGATGTTCAATGGCAGTGAGAATTTTAACAAGGACTATTTCCAGGCACTCGAAGGAATCGGGGCAACCGATCTGAACGGGACCACCAGCAATGACCGTACGAATTACTTCCAGAATGTGCCCATTGCGGGCCTCGACCAGGTGCTGTTCCTGGAAAGTGACCGTATGGGACATTTACTGGGAGCTATTGATCAGGCTAAACTGGATGAGCAGCGGGGCGTGGTACAGAATGAAAAACGCCAGGGTGAGAACCAGCCCTACGGACGTGCATATGATATTATTACACAGGCCATCCTATCCCCAGGGACATCCTTATTCATGGACCGTGATCGGATCGATGGCTGATCTTGATGCAGCCAGCCTGGACGATGTCAAAGAATGGTTCAAAACTTATTATGGCCCGTCCAATGCAGTATTAAGTATTGCGGGTGATGTGAAGCCGGATGAGATACTGGCCAAGGTGAAAAAGTACTTTGGCGGATATTCCTCCCGGTCCCTCACTCATCAAACCTGAACTGAACGTCGCCAAAAGGACTGAAGATACCCGCGGATATTACCAGGACCGTGTGCCCGAAGCCAGGATCACCATGAACTGGAATGTTCCGCAATGGGGTACCAGGGAAGCTGTACTGATGGATCTGGCAACAGATGTGCTGTCGGTGGGTAAAACCTCGCGGCTGTATAAAAAGCTTGATTTATGAAGATCAGACTGCCAGCAGTCGCCTATGCCTATATCAATCCCATGGAAATCGCCGGAACATTTATCTGGACGCCATGGTAAAACCCGGTAAAACTGTTGAAGAGGTTGAAGAAACCATGAACGAAGTGTTGCAGGAATTCCTGGAAAAGGGACCTACACAGGAAGAACTGGACCGGGTGCGTTCAAGCTATTTTTCGAATTTTCTGAAAGGAATTGAGCGTATCGGCGGATTTCGGGGGCAAGTCGGATATTCTGGCCACCAACCAGGTGTATGGCGGAACCCCGACTATTATAAAAAAACGCTGAAATATGTCGCCGATGCCACGGTTGAAGATATGCAGAAGGTTTGCAAAGAATGGCTCAGTACCGGAAAATATAGCTTGGTTTGCGAACCATTTCCGGCACTGAAAGCTGCTGAAGAAGGTGTTGACCGCAGCAAACTGCCGGAATTAGGTACGCCGGTCCCGTCTTCTTTCCCGGATCTGCACAAAGCCACGTTAAAAAATGGATTGAAGATTGTGCTTGCCCAACGTAAAGGTGTTCCTACCATTGTTGGTAGTTTGCTCATTAATGCAGGATATGCTACCGATGCACTTTCCAAACCCGGTTTGGCCAGTCTGGCTATGGACATGCTGGACGAGGGCACCCAAAACCTTAATACACTGCAGATCAGTGAAAAACTTCAGCTGCTTGGGAGCCTCTATCGGTGCAGGTTCCGATATGGATGCTTCCTACCTGAATATCAATACACTGCAACAAACCCTGGATCCGACCCTTGATCTGTTTGCTGATATTTTGCTTAATCCTTCTTTTCCTGCCAAAGAATTCGACCGACTTAAGAAAGAGCATCTGAATAGCATTGAACAGGAAAAGTCCCAGCCTTTCGGTATGGTATTGCGGGTGTTCCCAAAAATGATGTACGGACAGGGACATGCCTATGGCAATCCATACAATGGAACAGGATATGAAACTACTGTACAATTCAATTACTCCTGAGGATATACAAAAGTTTTACGGTACCTGGATCAGACCCAATAATGCTACCCTGGTTATCGTGGGCGATATTCAGATCACGGAACTTGTAGCAAAACTTGAAAGCAAATTAGCCGGCTGGAAAAAAGGAGACGTACCCAAAAAGAATATTGCAACCGCCAAAAATGCACCCGGTAAAAGAATTTACTTGATAAACAGACCTGAGTCGACCCAGTCTGTGATCTTTGCGCGTTATCTGACTGTCCCTTACGGAAGGTTTCCCAGCCTGCACTGAATGCTATGAACAATATCCTGGGCGGTGACTTTGTTTCGCGCATAAACATGAACATCAGGGAGGATAAGCACTGGTCCTATGGCGCAGGCAGTCTTATACTGGATGCAAAGGAACAAAGGCCTTTCTGGCCTATGTTCGGTGCAGTCAGATAAAACCAAGGAATCTATACAGGAAATTGAAAAAGAGCTTACCTCCATCATCGGAGACAAACCTATCACTGCGGATGAGTTTAACAGGGTGCAGCGCAACATGACCCTGCAATTGCCCGGCATGTGGGAGACCAATGGTTCCGTTGCTGGCTCCAGTGGTTGAACAGGAAAAATTCAATCTCGGGGATGATTATTATAAGACCTATGATGCCAAGGTGCAGGAAACTAACCCGGGAAGAACTTGCAGCAGCTGAGCACCCAGGTTATCAATCCCGGATCGGTGAACTGGTTTATAGTTGGTGATAAGTCGAAGATCATGGATAGCCTTAAACCTTTGGGTTATGAGATCGTTGAAGTGGATGCAGACGGAAATTTAGCCAGGTAACACCTATAAGCACTGCTTTCTGAAAGCTGCCTGTATTTGTTGATGCGGGCAGCTTTCCTATTTAATGCAAGAAAAAACTATAATTTACGTTAAATAACTGTAAAAATAGTTGCAAAACTGTTTTTATAGTTATATATTTGTAGGGTCAATTTGCGATAAAAGAATTATACTATGAAAAAACTTACCAATGCGGAAGAAGAGGTTATGCAGATCCTGTGGGACCTGGGGCAGGGTTTTGTCAAAGATGTGATCGACCAGATGCCTGAACCTAAGCCTCCTTACAATACTGTTTCTACGGTGATCAGGGTCCTGGAAAAGAAGGAATTCATCGCCCACCGGCAATACGGGAATACCTATGAGTACTATCCGAATGTATCCCGGGACGAATATGCAAGGTGCATTTCAACGGATTTCTGTCCGGTTATTTCAACAATTCCTTTCCAAAAATGGCGGCTTTTTTCGCCCGTGAGAACAACCTCAGTTTAAAAGAATTGCAGGAGATCATGAAATTAACGGAAGAAGAGCTGAAAAAACCAAAAACACCTGATCATGAATAATGTTGCCATATATTTTATAAAAGCAGGTATTTCACTTGCCGTGCTGTATACGTTTTACTGGCTGGTGCTTCAAAAAGATACTCACTTTTGGATAAACCGGGCTGTATTGCTGTTCTCCGTGGTTATTTCCATGGTATTGCCTGCCATTGCCCATAACTTGTGGAAGACTCCGCTGGCTTTGGAGAACATTCCGGTCATTTCACTGGAATTCGGGGCACCTGCATCTCCGGTATCTTCAGTGACGGATTATACCGCCCCGGTCACTGCGGCAGACGTTGTTGCCGCTCCTGCTGATGAACCGTTTGACCTCTGGCGTATGCTCATGATCATCTATATCGCAGGTGCATTTATCGTATTTGCCCGGTTGATCTACCAGGCAATATTTTTGCATGCGGTTTCGCGGTTGTCGAAAAAGACTATCCGCGAAGGATTTACCATTGTATCGATGAATACCGAGATGGTTCCCTTTTCCTATTTCAACAGGATTTATATTCCTGCATCCCGGGTGGAGGAGGATTCATTCGACAGCATCATCGCCCACGAAAAAACACACCTCGGGCAATGGCATTATATCGATCTGTTTATCATCGAGATTGTAAGTGTCCTGCAATGGTTTAATCCCATTATCTGGCTGTATGAAAAATCGATCAAGGAAGTGCATGAATACCTTGCAGATGAGGCTGTTCTCAATACCGGAAAAAACCGGGGAAGATACCAGGCCCTTTTGGTCAACCAGGCCATGGGAGGACCTGTTTTTATATTAACCAATCAGTTTAACCAATCACTCATTAAAAAACGAATCATGATGATGAAAAAGATGAAAACTTCGCGAGCGGCCCGGTTTAAGGCACTCCTGTTGATGCCTTTATTGGCCCTGCTGTTGCTGGCATTTGCCGGTCCGCAAACTAACAGCCAGTCGGTTTCCGGTACCAACAACCCTACCGTCACCGGAAATGTAACGGACAGAACTACAGGAAAAGCACTTCAGGGAAGTGTGATCGTGATCCAAGGGACCACCATTGGAACCATTACGGATACTGAGGGCAACTATAAGATTGCCGTGAACAGCACCGGTGATAAACTGGTATTTTCACAGGTAGGTTACCGTACCCAGGTCATTCCGGTGGGCACCAACACCAGGATCGATGTGCAGATGGAGCAGGATATCCTGGCATTGGATTTTTCAGGAGGCAATAAACTGGTGATGGCCGAAAATCCTGTAAACAAGGAGCAAAAGAATGATGTTGCCGGGAAGTCGGAAAACGCTTATGTGGTTACCGAGGAATTGCCCAGTTATCCGGGCGGTACCGATGCCTTATTGAAATATCTGCAGGCAAACCTTCGTTATCCCAGGAATCCAGGAAGAAGGGCATTGAGGGCAGGGTTTTGATGACCTACGTTATTGATGTAGACGGAAAATTAACCAGAACCAAGATTATTCGTGGCGTTTCTCCTGATATTGACCAGGAAGCTCTCAGGCTGACCAATACCATCACAGGATGGAAACCGGCTGCACAGAATGGCCGTCCCGTTCCCACGGTGGTTACCATGCCGATCGAGTTTAAGTTAAAGTAGTATTCGGGTTTTTAAGACATGTCCCCCCGACGGGGTGGGGAGACCCCGTCGGGGGGGTGCTCCCTATGTCATTCAACCGTTATATTGAACCGTATGATCACCTGTGACTCTACTGGATTGTTGTCTGTTATAGCGGGTTTCCAGGGTCGGGCTTTGTGAGATTACATTCCTGAATTCAGTGGCAATAGCAGCCGGAGCATTACTTTTTACCGTAATATCACGGACAGATCCGTTGGTCTGAATCATCAGAATGACCTGCAATCGGTGTTTACCCGGGTAAGCGTGGAACTTTTCGGAATTAATCCGTTCATATACCCAGTCTTTAAAAGCTTTTAAGGAACCGTAGGGAGGAACAGGCTTAACAAAATCATCGGGTGCAAACCCTCCGCCGGCAGAAATCTCCTCGCCTTCTATCCGGCTTACCGCTCCGGTAACATCTCTTTTCTCACGGGTACCATATCCTATCACCACCACTTCTTCCAGGGCAAGCAGATCTTCCTGCATGGTAATGGCTGAACCTGAAATATCCTTTGCATCCAGCTCAAGCGGCTTATATCCTACGTAGCTTATGGATAGCTTTGCTCCCGTATCACCAACCTGCAAGGAAAACCTCCCATCCAGGTCTGTCAGGGTACCCCGGGCAGTGCCTTTCTCAAGTACAGCAACACCTGGTAATGCCTCGCCGTCGACCCCTACTATTTTACCTGAAATGGTCCCTGTAAGGGTCTGATCAGCTGCAGAGGCCCGTGATAAAGCTTTTGCCTCCTTCTGCCGCGAAATTTCGGATGTTTTGTCTGGTTCTGTTGCCCTATCCTCTGCCGCAGGTGCTGCTGCCGCCGCTGCCACTGCCGTTGCCCCTGTTGCCTTCTCCGCCAGTTCCGCTTTCACTGGTTCTGCGATATTCTCCATGACAACAGCAGTTTCCTGTTTCGATCTCCGAACGTCTCCGGATTTTTCTTCGGTCACGGGTGGGGCAGTTAAACCCTTAACTTGTTTGGGCGTTTCAGGCTTTGCCGTTTCGACCGGTACCGTTTTCTCTTCTTTTTTGATCTCCTGGGTGATGAATTCCTGAGAGGGCGTGCGGAAAACAAAATAGAGAACACTGCCGATGCCCATCATGAATATAATGACTGCTGCCACGCGAAACAGGATTGTCAGGTTTCGCTTTTTTCCGGTAATATCCTGTCATCCAACCGGTTCGTGAGAATATCCATGTCGGATTCCAGTTCTTCTGCCGACAACTGGCTCAGGCCTTCAAAAGCATCCTCCTCAAAGGCGTCGCGCATCATCTCCTTCTCCAGATCATGACGCTGGCCGGTTTGAAAGAAGACCTTTCAAATAGGAAATGATGCGTTCGTATGTTTGTTCAATTGCCGGCATTTTTCAATACTGTTTTGGATTCAAGGCAAATCTTCAGATTTCGTTTTCCGTTCTGGATAAAGCTTTTCACATTGTTGCTCCTCGAGCATTAATTCAGCGGCAATTTCCTTATAGCAATGCTGCTGATAATAGAACAACTCCACACACCGGCGCTGTTCTTCTTTTAATTTTTCCATGCAAGCTTTCAGATCGTTCCTGTAAGCTTCATTGTCATCTTCCTCAATAGGGTGCATAACAGCAGTGGATTCCATAAGAAATTCATCGGCCAGAATCCTGCAGTCTGTTCCGCTCGGCATGATCTTTTCTCAACTTCATCAGACAATGATTCCGGCTCACCCCATAGAGCCAGCTTTTGAAATTACGGATTTCAAACGGGGTATATCATGCACCAGGATTTCAAAAATCTGCATCACGGCATCCTGACTGTCTTCCCGGTTTTTCAGGTATTTCATGCATACCCCATAAACCAGGTACATATACCGCTTGTACAAGGTCCCCAAAACTTCCAAATCCGGCTTTTCACGGAACCTGTTCACCAGTTCACATCGGAGAGTTGTTCGATATTTATGTATGATGCCGGATTTGAACTGTTAGGAATAATGAAAATAAAATTATTAAAAGTTTTATGGAATCGGAATGGTCAAAGGCACCTAATTCACAAAAAGTGTTTCATTTAAAATTTCAATGATGAAAAGGACAATTCTAATTATCAGTTTGATACTCCTGATGGTATCGGTGCTATCGGCACGCACATCACCGGAACTGTAGCTGGATCTCACAACAATCCCATTCCGGGCGTAAACGTTATCAGTAAAAGGAACCACAACCGGCACGGTCACCGATATCAACGGGAAATTCATCCTTACAGTACCGGAAGGGAATGCAATCCTGGTTTTCAGTTACCTCGGGTTATCAACAACGGAACAGGTGAAAATTGACAGATCAGGACCACTATCATCGTAATATTGAAGAGGAGATAGTGACTCTAGAGGAGGTAGTGGTCACCGGTTATGCGGTTGAGCGGAAATCGAAGCAAATGGCTGCTGTGGCCGGGATTTCTTCATCCCTCCAGGTCACATGATTACAGGTCCGTAAATGCGTACTGTCCACCTGCCCTAGGATTTCAATACCGAGGGCTATTCGGCCATCCATGAGAACGGTTTTAAAAGTCCTATGCAGGAACCATTATCCACTTTTTCCATTGATGTGGATGCTGCCTCTTACAGCAATGTACAGGCGATTTATCAATGAAGGTCAGAAACCTGTGCCTGATGCCGTCCGGATCGAAGAAATGATCAATTATTTCGATTATGATTATCCGCAGCCGAAAAACGGTCATCCGTTTTCCATTATTTATGAATTGGGCGAATGCCCATGGAACAGCAAGAACAATTGCTGCACATCGGATTGCAGGGAGAAAAAATGTTGAATGATGAAATGCCGCCATCCAACCTGGTTTTCCTGCTGGATGTTTCGGGATCCATGGATGATCCCAATAAACTGCCCTTGCTGAAAAAAGCCATGAAAATGCTGGTAGGTCAGTTGCGGGTCAGGACCGGGTGGCCATAGTGGTTTATGCAGGCAGTTCGGGACTGGTATTGCCTTCCACTCCGGGAAATCAGAAAGAGAAAATCATCGCCGCACTTGAACGACTTCAGGCCGGCGGTTCAACTGCCGGATGCGGCCGGACTAAAACTGGCCTATGAGGTAGCAGAAGAAAACTTCATCGAAGACGGCAATAACCGGATCATACTGGCCACCGATGGTGATTTCAATGTGGGTCCATCGAGCAATGCTGAAATGGAAAGGATGATCGAGACTTACCGGAACAAAGGGATCTTCATTTCGGTACGGGCTTTGGAATGGGCAATTACAAGGATGATAAAATGGAGATCATTGCAGATAAGGGCAATGGCAATTATTCCTATATCGATAACCTGATGGAGGCTAAAAAGGTATTTGTCAATGAATTCAGCAGCACATTGTATACCATTGCCAAGGATGTGAAAATTCAGATCGAATTCAATCCCGCTTATGTGAAGGAATACCGGCTGGTAGGCTATGAAAACCGGTTGCTGAATGAGGAAGATTTCGAAAATGATAAAAAAGATGCCGGAGAAATGGGAGCAGGCCATACGGTGACGGCATTGTATGAAATAGTTCCGGCAAACGTGCAGGGAGACTATGTGCGAAGATTGAAATACCAGCAATCGATAACTTGCCGGGTGTTAATGAAAGTGGCGAACTGGCCTCCATTAAATTCAGGTATAAAAAGCCCGATGGGGACAAGAGCATACTCCTGGTCAGAAACTATTCCGCATAATACCCTGAAGCCGGAACAAACTCTGATAATTTCAGGTTCTCAGCCGCTGTGGCAGGTTTTGGCATGTTATTACGGAATTCTGAATTCAAAGGGAGTATGAATTATGATACCGTACTGGAATTGGCACGCAGTTCACGGGGGAAAGATGAGGACGGCTACCGTTCAGAATTTATCAGATTGGTGGAACTAAGCCAGAGCGGGTTGACTACGAGGAATGATCAGGAATTATGAATTAGGAATTATGAATTAGGAATGTTGTGAGGGTTGTGAGTGTGGTTGTGAGTGTTGTGGGTGCCTGCCTGTCGGCAGGCACTCACAACACTTTTTTTATCGGCTAAAAATCCTGACTTGGTGAAAATTTTCGGGAGTGGGACTTCCAGCCAGTAAATATCACATTCCGGTTCCTTCATTCACCGGGATGTATGCATATTATAAATAATTCCTGCTAAAGGAACATGGTAAAATGAGAATAATGCTTAAATTGTAGTTTGAATTATTAGGCACCTGCTCATCTGAAAATTGTCTGTCATGAATTCAAAGGAAAGATTTAGGACAACTCTGGCGCATGGCATTCCGGATAAAATAGTCATTGATTTCGGTTCAACCCCTGTCACCGGGATTCATGTGCTTGCCATAAAAAAGATCCGTGAATATTACGGGCTTAAAGATATACCGGTGAAAGTGACCGAGCCCTATCAGATGCTTGGGGAATTGGATGCTGAACTGATGGACCTGCTGGGAGTTGATATTATCGGTCTTGGCGCCAGGAACAATATTTTCGGATTTGAGAATAATAACTGGAAGGAGTTCAGAGCCTGGTGGGGGCAGGATTTGCTGGTTCCGGAAAAGTTCAACACCAGAATCGATGAAAATGGAGACCTGTTGCTATTTCCCGAGGGAGATGACCAGGTACCGGCGTCGGCAAAAATGCCATCGAGCGGTTACTTCTTCGATTCCATTATCCGGCAGGAAGCTTTTAGTGAGGAAACACTGAAAGCAGAGGACAATCTGGAAGAATTTAAGCCTGTCACGGAAGATGACCTGGCCTGGTGGGCAGAAAAGATGAAGCAAGTCAGAAGCAGCAATAAAGGCATTGTAGCCAATTTCGGAGGTACCGCCCTGGGAGATATTGCTCTGGTACCCGCTCCGTTCTTAAAGAATCCGAAAGGTATCCGCGACATAGAGGAATGGTACATGAGCTCGCTGATCAGGCCCGATTTCATGAAAGAGGTATTTGAAAGGCAAACCGACATTGCTGTAGAAAACCTTAAAAAATTCTTTCAGGTAGTGGGCAATGATATCGAGGTGATTTACATGTGCGGCAATGATTTCGGTACGCAACAATCGACCTTTTGTGACCTTGCCACCTTCAGGGACCTGTACCTGCCTTATTATAAGAAAATGAACGATTGGATCCACCATCATACGGAATGGAAGACTTTCAAACATTCCTGCGGAGCCGTGGAACCCTTGATTGAAGGCTTTATCGAAGCCGGATTCGATATCCTGAATCCTGTTCAGATCAATGCGGCACACATGGACCCGGAAATGCTGAAGGAAAAATACGGCGACAGGATCGTTTTCTGGGGAGGAGGAGTAGATACCCAAAAAGTACTTTCCTTTGGCACTCCCGAAGATGTAAAAGAACAAGTGACCCGGCTTTGCAAAACCTTCTCCAGGCAGGGAGGATTTGTTTTCAATACGATTCACAATATACAGGCCAATGTTCCCGTGGAGAACCTGGTGGCCATGTTCGAGACACTGAAGAGAATCAATGGTACAGGTTGATCAAAGTCAGCAGGGATAACTGCTGCCACGAAAGTATCACCCCGAAATATTTGAGTAATCATTTAATAAATAATTGATTATGATCAGTGAAGTACATCAGAAGACCAATACTTCCAAGAAATTCAGCCTGAATTTCACCGACCTTAAAATTGAATCCACAACCGTTGAGAATTATATTGGGTTTTTACCAGGGTCCTCACCTGATCCCTTTCCTGAGATCATCGCTGAATTGCTGGCAAAGGCAGAGGAAAAAATCAAGCCAACAGGCGGATACGTTGTATTTGATGATTTTCATACGGACCGCGCCAGCAGAAGTGTGACTGTCAATGATGTGGAGTTTTTCACCAATAACATTGTTACCCGTCATCTCGAAAAATGCACGTCGGCAGCCTTGTTTGCCTGCACTGCCGGGAATGAGGTCATTCGTTGGGCAGCCACCTACAATCAGCAGGGCAATTCAATCCATGCCTATATCATTGATTCCATTGGATCGATCGCAGTGGAAAGCGCGATGGATATTATACAGCAACAACTTAAAACAGAAATGCAAGGGAAGGGAATGGGCATTACCAACCGGTACAGCCCCGGATATTGTAACTGGGATACCAGCGAGCAAGAAAAGCTCTTTGGATTGTTGCCGGCAGGATTTTGCGGCATCAGCCTAAATGAATCCATGCTGATGAAACCGATTAAATCGATCAGTGGTATCATTGGCATCGGGAAGGAATCAGCCTATAAGAAATACACCTGTTATTATTGCAAGGATACCCATTGCCTGTACCGGAACAAACGGTAAAGCAGGTATAAGGGGTAAATGCAGTTTTTCCATGGAATTTCAGTATCTTTAAAGGAATAATAATCAAAATATTTTGATCATGAGAACGATTTTATCCGCAATGGATCCGGACGAACATAAGAATACGGATAAGCAACAGGGAATTCAGAAATTGATTGATTTAAAATTCCTGGAACAGCGAAAAATATTTCTCTGGGGACCCGTGGATGATGATTCTGCCAGGGATATCGTGAGCCGGCTGCTGTATCTGGAATCGGTGAATCCCGGAGCGAAAATTACCTTTTATATCAACAGTCCGGGCGGTATTATTACCTCAGGTTATTCCATTCTCGATACGATGAATCTTATCACCTCTCCTGTATCGACAGTTTGTATGGGATTGGCTGCTTCCATGGGTTCCATACTGTTATCGGCAGGACAACATGGGGAGCGGTATATATATCCCCTTGGTGAGGTTATGATCCATCAGCCGAGTATTGAATATCTCCAGGGCAGGGCCAGTGATATTGAGATTCATGCACGGCAGATCTCAAAATCAAAAGAAATTGCTGCGGAAATCCTGGCCAGGAACTGCAAACAATCTATTGAGCAAATTCTTAAAGATTTTGACAGGGATTACTGGATGAATGCCAATGAATCCATAGCCTATGGAATAGTGGATAAGATATATGCCCTATAGAGGACAACCCGCCTGGCTTATTTAGCATTCCATGCTTCAGTTAAACGGTATTCATCATATTGCCATCATCTGCTCGGATTACCCTGTATCAAAAGATTTCTATACCAGGATATTAGGTCTCACGGTGATGCAGGAAACCTACAGGCCTGACAGGAACTCTTATAAACTGGATCTTGCCCTGAACGGAAAACAGACGATTGAATTGTTTTCGTTTGACGATGTACCTCCCCGTGTTTCCTATCCTGAAGCCGCTGGTTTAAGACACCTGGCCTTTGAGGTAGATCATCTGGAAGATGTATGTCATTATCTGAAGGAGCAGGGCGTAAGTTATGAAGACGTGAGAAGGGATGAGCTTACCGGTAAACAGTTTCTTTTTATCAGTGATCCGGATGAACTACCTATTGAGTTTTATGAGAAATGATTAGCCTTTCTGATTTTATACAACCCTTTCCCATACCGCTGGAGATTATTGGCGGACTGCAACCCTGGGAAATTACCGGGGATTTGCCGGCAATAATACGGAAATTGCTGGCATATCTCGATGATCAGTATACCCTTGATCGCGGCATAGCCATTCATCATACTGCCACCGTTGAAAACGGCGCAGTCATAAAGTCGCCTGCCATTATCGGGCGCCATTGTTTTGTCGGAAGCCACGCCTATCTGCGTGAAGGGGTGTTTCTTGCTGAATCCGTCAGCATCGGACCCGGATGTGAAATAAAAGCAAGCGTCATTGGTCAGGGAAGCAGCCTGGCGCATTTTAATTTTATCGGGAACAGCATCATCGGGAACAGGGTAAACTTTGAGGCGGGTTCGGTCATCGCCAATCATTACAATGAAAGGACCAATAAAAGAATTTTTGTTTTACATCAGGCAGAAAGGATGGACACAGGCACGGAGAAATTCGGAGCGCTGGCAGGGGACGACTGCAAAATAGGTGCCAATGCGGTTCTCTCACCCGGGACTGTTCTGAAGCCTTTTTCAGTTGTTAAGCGACTGGAATTAATAGATCAACTGCCACCTGGTGATTTGGAAATAACATGAATCTTCTATGGAAAGAGCCATTTTATCTGAAAAAGCCGATCTTCACATGCACTCAAAATTCAGTCTTGACGGAGAACTGGAAGTGGAGGAAATTCTGAAGGTGTGTAAGCATAGCGGCATGAACACCATTTCCATTACCGATCACAATTCGGTGAAGGGGGTTCCTGCCGCGGTTGAATCGGGTCCGTCGTATGGTATGACTGTCATCCCCGGAATTGAAATCGACTGCAATTATAAGGGTACTGACCTGCATGTTTTAGGCTACAACATCGATCCTCAAAGCAGGGATTTTGCAATCCTTGAAGATCAGATTGCAGGCAGGGTGATGGATTCCTTTTCAGCGATGGTAGAAAACCTCAGTCGGGCAGGTATAGATGTAGATGCGGGGGAAGTTCTGCTCCGGGCGAAGGGAGGTTTACCGAGTGGAGAATTGATTGCCGAGGTCCTTTTAAGCAATTCCAAATATCGTGGCATTGAAAGGCTTAATCCTTACAGGCCCGGAGGAGAAAGGAGCGATATGCCATACATTAACTTTTATCTCGATTATTTTGCACAGGGTAAATCCGCTTATGTAAAAATCGAATACATGGATTTTCCCGAGGCCGTTGCCTTGATAAAGGCGAACAAGGGGGTGCCTGTAGTGGCGCATCCCGGCCTAAATCTGAAGGGCAGGGAAGATATCGTTGAGGAACTTCTGGATCAGGGAGCATCGGGAGTGGAGGTTTTTAACAATTATCATGATTATGATCAGATGGCGTTTTTTGCCGGTGTTGTGCAAAAAAGGAATGCACTGATGACTTGCGGAAGCGATTTTCACGGCAAGACAAAACCGCTTATAAAACCGGGGATCTTCAGGAAAATCAGGGAGTATGAGGGATATGTGGCGGCGAGTATTGAAAGGCTTCGAATCCGATAATTATCAGAATTCCGGCTGTCACAGTGAGCGGAGTTGAAGCGCTACAGACAGTCGACAGGTGTTTAAAACACAAATGGGAACCATTCATTACAAATGGTTCCCATTTCACTACAGAATACCGGAGTATTCTTTCATGCCAGGTTACTGTTATTACGACCGGCTGAATCCGGATGATCAGAGACCATCCGACGTCAACCCATAGCCTTGGAGCAGAGCTTTTTACGGCTTTACCTTCAGGCTGTCATGTCGGATTTCCCGAAGGAAAACCTTCCACGACGAAGCGTCTTTCAGAATCCTTTCAGCATACCTGTCCGAAGATGGGAGTGCTTCTAGGATAAAACACAGCCGGTGATTAACCGCGTTTGTTTTCGGATAGAAATGCTTAAACCGAAATTTATGCAATTTTCTCCGTCCTGTGACCCAACCTTTTTAAGAACGACGAGCGCCTCTGAAGGTCAGCCTGAAATGAAAGAGGTTATCTTCTGTTCAGGACTTCGGCTCTTACGATGCGCAGGTCCGGAGACCTGTAAAACCACTTCCGGTTTCACTTAAGAGACCTTTGTTGATTCCACATCCTGGTAGCAGCCTTTTATCGCTCACCTGGTAGATCAAATGTACAACATCGGGTCAGCTTCCGGTTGATTTCCTCTTCCTTTATATAAACCAGTTTTACACAGGCGATATTAACAATTGTTAATAACGTAAATGGCGTATTATAAAGATATTCAGGATGATAATAAATTTCAGAAGCTGAATTTCGGGTTAGTTGAACGGATGACCGGTTGCAGGTTGCAGGATATTGAATATCGGATTTATTTTAAGTACTTTTAACCATCCGGTATTAAAACATTTCCTGCCATGGTAAAGCAAAATCAGTCAAGATCAAAAAACACCGTTTGTGTTCACGAAGGCCAGCACATGGGTGAGTATCGTGGTGTAAATACACCGATTTACACCTCAACATCTTATGGATATCTCGACACGGAAGAAAGACTATACCCGAGATATTTCAACATCCCCAACCAGAAGGCTGTAATAGATAAAATCATAAAACTTGAAAACGCTGAAAGCGGTATCATTTTCAGTTCAGGAATGGCGGCAGTGAGCTCTGTGCTGTTAAGTTTTCTGAGTAAAGGAGATCATTGCGTTTTCCAGAAAGGACTTTATGGAGGAACTTTACATTTTGTAACCAGTGAATTCGAACGTTTCGGAATCGAATTCAGCGTTTTGAGAAACAATGACCTTGAATCGTTCCGGCAGGCCATTAAAAGTAACACAAGACTTATTTATATCGAATCTCCTTCCAATCCGTTGTTATCTATCATCGATCTGAAGAAAATCAGTCAGTTATGTAAACTAAAGAATTGTATCTCTGTTATTGATAACACCTTCGCTTCCCCCATCAATCAAAACCCGATTAATTTCGGAATTGACATTGTGGTGCACAGTGGAACCAAGTATCTCGGCGGACACAGCGATATCTGCGCCGGTGTTGCTGTTTCAAACCAGCAGTATATCGAGAGGATCATGCAGGTTTCCATGAGTCTTGGAGGTAGTTTAAATGCATTGATGTGTTATTTGCTGGAAAGGAGCATGAAAACTCTGGCCATAAGGGTTGAAAAGCAGAATGAAAATGCCGGATTGATCGCTGATTTTTTAAAAGGTCATGCGCAGATCGGGAAGGTTTACTATCCCGGATTAAAAGAGCATGCAGGACATGAGGTTGCCTGTAATCAGATGACCGGTTTCGGAGGGATGTTATCTTTTGAGCTGGAAGGGCAGGATATTACAGTTTTTCAAAAAAGACTGCACCTGATCAAGCCTTCGATGAGTCTGGGTGGTGTTGAATCCATCATCTGTGCGCCTGCAATAACCTCTCACCGGCTTGTTTCACAAAAGCAAAGGGAGGAGGAAGGCATCAAGGATAATTTGCTCAGGCTTTCGGCAGGAATTGAAGAAGCAAATGATCTGATAGCAGATCTGGAACAAGCCCTGAAAGTTTGATTGACCAGAAAAATACTGATGGCTGCAGGTTTATTGGCGGATTTAACTGGCAATAAACGGACATTTTCTGATAAACCGGATATCGGATAACTGATTGATCATAAAATTCGCAAGATCGGTTGCGCTTACTTTCCGGCCCGGAGAATCAGCGAGAGAGATCTTTATCATTCGCGTGGCATCCGTGAGTTCAATCATGGAGGATCGAACAATGGTCCAGTCGAGATCACTTTCGGACAAAAGCCGGTAACCTTTTTGCCGGTCTGCCAGAATAGCCGGAACGAACAATTTCATCAGACCAACGAGCATCCTGGTAAAAAACCCCTTATTGTCATCAGGCGTATCAATTGCCAGGCCGGCAAGTTCAATGTATCTTTTCATGTTAAAAGACTTCATGGCATGAATAACATGACCGGTTGCCAGGCTGCAGGTATCCGGTTCATCCCTTGAAGGGCCCAGTGTGCTGATGACCGCATCACATCCCTGCAATAACGTATGAATGGCATCGTAATTCCGGGCATCACCCGGTATGATCTCCAGCAACGGACTGGCCTGTTTCAGCTTTTCCGGATGCCTTGCCAGTGCTTTTACTGAATAATCCTGCCGGATCAGCTGATCGATGAGATATTTTCCGGCTTTACCGGTGCCACCGATGACCGCAATTTTTTTTGAGGATTTCATCCCTTTTGTTCTGGATTACAAATGATCGCCTGAAGGTATGATCAAAATGCGGGTTTTCCACAGCAACCTGCTGAATTATTATTAATTTTATGGATAACATCATTAAAACTCAAACCATGCCGTCTTATCAAAAAGGGAAAATCAATCCGACTATTCCGTTGGACCTGCATCGCCGGGATTTCATCCGGAAAGGGGCAATACTAAGCACATTGACCGGAATCGGAGGACTAGGTATGATTACCGGGTGCAGCGGATCTGGTGAAAAAATAATTGGTCCCGCTGAAGTTCTGATGCGGGAACATGGTGTACTCAACAGGGTGATGATGGTATATGATGCATGCAGGAACCGGTTGATCATTGGGGAACCATTTTCTGCAGAAGCCCTTCAACAGGCGGCACAAATAATCAGAACCTATATTGAAGATTACCATGAAAAACTGGAAGAAGAATTTCTTTTTCCGAAGTTTGTCAATGCAGATCGACTGGTTGGCCTTAATCAACTGCTGTATGTTCAGCACGCTGCCGGCAAAAAATTAACTGATGAGATCCTGCAACTCGCCAATGAGAACAGGCTTAAAGATGATGCAGATGTACAGAAGTTAATTTCCTTATTGAATAGTTTTAACTGGATGTATCGTTCCCACGAGTCGAGGGAAGACACCGTATTATTTCCCGCTTTAAGGGAAATTGTTTCTAAAAATGAATACGACTCGCTGGGGGAAGATTTCGAAAAAAGAGGGAATGAACTCCTTGGTAAAGATGGTTTTGAGGCATATGTTTTGAAAGTAGAGAATATTGAAAAACAATTGGGCATCAATGATATGGCTCAACTTACACCCACGCTGCCTATATCACCACAGTAATCCCCAGTTCTTCCAATTCTGCCAGGTGGTTTTTTGAGACTTTCAGTCCTGTTAAATCGGCAAATTCCAGTTTATTCAGGTTGAGCAACGGTGATAGGTCTTTTATGTTGTTGTTCGACAAATTAACCGTTCTCAGATTCCGCAGATTTGCCAGACTATCAATATCTTCAAGCTTGTTGTCAGCAAGGTTCAGCTCTTCCAGCTGCGTTAATCCCCACAGCAGGGAAATGTCACTGATGGCATTGCCCGAAAGATCCATCACAAGGGTATGAATACAATACTGCACTCCGTCAAGGTCATTAATATCTGACTGGGCCAGTTCCATTTCCTCAAAATCTTCGAGATAGTGAGAAGGAAAGCCGACAGTCGTTTTCCCGTACATTCTCATCTTCAATGCATTATAAAAGCTTAGTCCCTTTCTTTTCCGGTTAGGGTACTGTTTTTTCTCAGCTTCAAAGGGGTCACGATCGGTTACAATATTAAAGCCATCAAGATTTACATCCCATTCATAAACCGGGGAGTAATCAATATCTTCATAACTGGCCAGTGATGCTGCAATTTCTTCAATTCTGCCCAGCAACAGGATATGGGCAAATCCCAAAAGTCCATCATGATCTTTAGTCGCTGCCAGCCTTTCTATTTCATTCCGGTGAAAATCACCCCGGTCCGGGTGGTAAAGCATCATTAATCTGGAAAAGTACTTCGCTTCAGGGTCGATATCGATGGGGACTGCTTCGCTGATCATTTCTGCGATCTGACGAAGCGTGCCAAACTGTTTGTCTTTGTATAGATTGATCAGCGTAACCGTAATCTTATTCAGATTTTGATTGGAATAGGCTTCTTTGAGTTTAATATGCAGTTCAACAGTATTCATGAGAAATTAAAAGAATTCATCCATATTGGAGCAGGTTCATCCGGAGAGAAGATCTTCACGGATTTGGCCCGACGGTGCAAAAGTAGTGATAATATGGGTTATTGAAACAATTGTAGCCTCAGTACTGATCTTATCTCACAAGATTTCCGGGTGGATTTAAGGTTTTTTACTATTTTTAAGGGTCTTATTCAGGACAATCAAATCACTAAAATTCTATTTACCATGAGACCCGTAACCACGATCATGACGATTTTCTGCTTCCTGGCAATGTTGTCACTTTCCAGTGTGATGAATGCCCAATTGCCAAAAAGAGTAGATGGGGAACATATAAAAAAGATAATATCCGTTATAGCATCCGACGAATACCAGGGCAGAGAAACTGGTACCAGGGGTTGTGAAATGGCCGAGGAGTATTTTGCCAATGAGTTTAAAAAGCTGAAACTTGTTCCTGTGGGTGACCATGGTACGTACTTTTATCATTACACAGTGCCCAATGAAGAATTTGATGTTCTGCCATCACTGGTTGTGGATAACAGATCGTTCTATTACGGATACAATGAGGATTTTACGGTTGCCTATAAGAGTGGCCGGGGAGAGGTTGAGGCTGAAATAGTGTTTGCGGGCTATGGCATTTATAATCCTGAAAAGAACCGCAATGACTTTGACAGCATTGATATAAAGAATAGAATAGTTCTTATGAAGCGGGGAGCACCTGCCAATGATATCGATGGCTGGAGGCCTTCGTGCATAGATTCGATGAAAGCTGCCTATTGTTATAACCAGGGAGCCCTGGGTGTACTTTTTTTTGAACCTGCTCAAAGAACAAGTCAACAAATTATCAGGCCAAATTTTAACAATCATTTGGCCTATGGGTCTGTATTACCCGGATTCCCCGTTTTTTCCGTAGATGAGCGTGTAGCCCGGTACATTCTGTCGAATTCAGGCCAGTCGTACTACCGGGTAATGAATATCCTTGATACACAGACCTCTTCATTCAATACCGGCAGAAAATGTCTGATGAGCGCCAGGGCAGCAAACCAGTCAGTCCTCCATACAAGAAATGTGCTGGCCATGATTCCGGGAACCGATGAGATGCTGAAGGATGAGTACATTTTTATCGGAGGTCATATTGATCATGTTGGAGTTGATGAGGTCGGGAACGTCAGAAACGGAGCTGATGATAATGCCTCGGGACCTGCTGTTGCACTGGGTATTGCCCAGGCCATGATCAAAAACAAGATCAGACCCAAAAGAAGCATCGTATTTGTCGGATGGACAGGGGAAGAGATGGGATTGCTGGGATCAAAAGCCTGGTGTGAAAAGCCTACCATCGATCTGAAAAAGATTGTGGTGTATTTCAACCTCGATATGGTGGGACTGGGTAATGGTAACCTGAATATGCCGGGCATCGAATTTGCGCCCGAAGTCTATGAGTTTATTAAGAATAATACAGATACAAACGAACTGAAGAAAATTGTCTGGAGCAAAGGCGGATTGGGAGGAAGTGATCATAATTACTTCCTGTCTCATGGTGTGCCTGCCTTTGCCGGCATGACAGCCGGGTCACATCCCGATTATCATCAGCCTGGCGATGATCCCGACAAAATCAAAGCTGAAATTCTGCAGCTGACCGGTGATTTCATCTACCAATTTACTGAAATGGTGGCCGGTGCCAACGAAACTTTCATCACCGCTGAGGCGTATGGATGAAAATAAATTCAAGCTTCTCAATTACAGCATATTAAAACCAGTGTTTTCCAGTAATTATCCTACAGAACTTGAAAAAAAGAATTTCAGGTTCGGATTTGTTGATTTTTCTGATGTTTCCTTATCCCGGGATCCTGAAGAGAACTTCATCAGCCTGTTGAAAGCTTTCGATAACGGGCTTACCGCTAAAAATGCTGCAGGTAGCTTTGGTCTGTCCACAACCCCTTATGAGGCTATGATGAACAGAACCGGATTGCTGGCGGCTTTCAATCCCGAATTAATTCAATGGGATGAGCTTAAGTTTAAAGTTCTTGCCAGGTATGGTTATCGGTTGGCCATGATTGACCGCCATTCTGCCTTATTCGGCGATACAGCCTCGCTCAGGAAAAATGTCCGGCTTTCGGCTGAGAACGGGGTTGGACTGATTCTCGATAATCTGGATGCATCAGTTGCTGAACAGGTGATTTCCCTTACCACCGAACCGTGTTTTGTCTTAAACAGCAGCGACACCCTGATATCGGATGCAATACTGAACAGTATACAAGAAAAAGAGCATCTTCTTGTTTTTCAGCCAAATCCTGAAAGCAATCTGGAATCGGAGATGGGAAGATTCAATCGGCTGTTTGACAGTATCGGCAAGGACAATATTGCCCTTACGCCACTGGACCTTACCGAGGTCAATTTTAATTACTTCAAGGCTTTTCTGAAGCAGTTCATCACGCTGTATCCGGCTCAGGATTTCCAGAATAAGGTTTTAACGGGTAATATTTACAACATTGTGGCCAAATCGTTGCAGCAATAACAGAATCCGGCAATGATGAAATTATCCGGATCTGATCATTTTCAGAATTCCCTGTGGAAATCTATATTTCAGGATAATCTCTTTCCCCTCAGCCTCAGGCTGTTACTTACAACAGACACTGAGCTCATCGCCATGGCGGCTGCAGCGATCATGGGATTTAACATAAAACCCCAAACCGGAAATAGGACACCTGCTGCAACTGGAATTCCGATAAGGTTGTAAATGAAAGCCCAAAAGAGGTTTTGATGTATGGTGCTGACCGTAAGCTTCGATAACCGGATGGCCCTGGAAATCTGGCGCAGGTCAGAAGAAATTATGGTCATTCCGGCCACATCCATGGCAATGTCTGATCCTTTACCCATAGCAATGCTCACATCGGCCTGAGCCATTGCCTGAGAGTCGTTGATTCCGTCACCCACCATTGCCACTATTTTACCGTTCGATTGTAGTTGTTTAACAAACAGGGCTTTGTCAGCAGGTAAGCTGTTGGCTCTGTAATCCCTGATCCCCGTTTTTTGCGCCACAACTTGTGCTGTCTGCAGGTTGTCCCCTGTTAGCATATATATGTCCACGCCCTCTCGCTGAAGGTTTCGGATAGCTTCCGCCGAACTTTCCTTAATTTTATCTGCCAGCGTAATAGTTCCGATCAATTCATTCTGTCGCGCAAAATATACGGTGGTCAGGGACTCACTTTGTTGACCTTCGGTCTGAAGAACATGGTTTTCCGGAAGGATTACTCCGTTCTCCTCCATCAGTTTCAGGTTACCGGCGAGATACAGATTCTCCTTATGAAATCCCCGGATCCCTTTACCGGATATGTTTTCAAAATTGCTGAGCGGGATGTATTCCGTGACTTTATCACCGAGATAATCGACAACCGCACCTGCCAGTGGGTGGGCCGAATGTTTCTCAAGAGCCATCAGGATCTGTTCCGATTCAGTCTGTTTCTGCCCGTTTACATACCAGATCATTCCGGTCACGGCAGGTTTACCTTCCGTAATTGTTCCTGTTTTGTCCAGTACCACGGCCGATACTTTATGTATTAGTTCAAGACTTTCAGCATCTTTTACCAGGATACCATTCGAGGCTCCTTTGCCCATACCCACCATGATGGCAGTGGGTGTAGCCAGTCCCAGGGCACAGGGGCAGGCTATTACCAATACCGTTACCATGGCCAGTAAGGCATAAGTAATGGCATTGCTACCGCCAAATATCATCCAAGCCGTGAAGCTGAGGACAGACAGGACAATGACCACCGGAACAAAAATTCCGGCAATTTTATCCACGGTTTTCTGCACGGGGGCTTTACTTCCCTGCGCCCTGCGGACCATTTCGATAATCCTGGACAGTATGGTCTCAGATCCGACCTGGTTGGCGATGAAAACAAAGCTCCCGTCCTGGTTAAGCGTACCGGCATAAACCCTGTCTCCTGCGGATTTCTCAGCCGGCAGTGATTCTCCGGTAATGGTGCTTTCATTGATATAAGAAAAACCCGACATGGATCTCTCCATCAACCGGTATCTTGTCACCGGGTTTAATTCTTAAAAGGTCGCCCGGCCTGACCTGGTTTATTGCCAGGATGGTTTCCTGTCCCGCCTCGTCAATTCGCGTTACGGTTTGGGGCTGCAAGCCCATCAGTTTTTTAATTGCCGATGATGTTTTCGATTTTGCCCTGTCTTCCAGTACTTTTCCGAGCAGTATAAAGGCGATCACCACCGAAGCAGCTTCATAATATACATGGGGATGCATACCTCTGGCATGCCAGAAATCGGGATAAAAGGTATTGAAAGCGCTGAAAAGAAAGGCAATACCGGTACTTAGTGCCACCAGCGAATCCATGTTGGTCTTGCCATGACGGGCTTGCTTATAGGCGTTCACGAAAAAAACACGACCGAACCAAACCAGTACCGGAAGTGTTAGTGCAAACATTATCAGGTTGGCATGTGGCAGGTTCATGAAGAACATGGAAATGATCATGACCGGAAGCGCCAGGATCACTGACCAAAGTGTATTGGATCTTAATTGTTTGTAATGGTTTTGATGTTCCGCCTCCTGGCTGTTCAATTCAACCTCATCAATCACCAGGTCATACCCCACGGACCTGACGGCTGATTGAAGGGAAGCTGCATCGGGACTTTCAGTGTTAAATTCAACAACAGCCGAAGCATTAGCATAATTCACAGAGGCACTTACAATACCGGGTTGTCGTTTCAGGGTCCTTTCGACATTCAGCGCACAGGAGGCACAACTCATTCCCGTTACCGGGAAGGTTTTTATCATCGGTTTTTCCATTTTATTTTTTCTTCAAAGTTATGGTCTGTCCCCCTGTGGAGATGTTATACAATTTCGGTTTTAGTTTATATGATTTTCAGCGTTAATTAATTGATCAGATCAATAGGTTTTCTTTTGTTTTCCTTAACCTGTTTGAAATGACTCGGTGTAAGACCTGTGATTTTCTTAAACTGACCCGACAAATGTGCCACACTGCTGTATCCCATTTGATATGCAATTTCACTCAGGGTGAGTTCATTGTAAACCAATAACTCTTTTACCTTCTCAATCTTCTGATGGATGATGTATTTTTCAATGGTAATTCCCTCGACTTCTGAAAACAAACCACTAAGGTATCCGTAATCACGATTGAGTTGTGAGGCAATGTAATCGGAGTAATTCATTCGTAAGTTCTCCCTGCTGTGATGGACCAATTGAATGATGGTTTGCTTGATCTTTTCGATCAGCTTTCCTCTGGAATCATCGATTATTTCAAAACCGAGAACTTTCATTCGGCTCCCAAGTTTCTCCCTTTGGTCCGCCGATAATTCCTCTTTTAATTCAGCCTCACCCAGCTGCACTTTTAAGGGCGGATATCCGGCATGCTCAAGTTCACTTTGAACCACCATGATGCAACGGTTGCAGACCATGTTTTTAATAAAGAGCTTCATATTTCAGTAAAGTATTTTATCTGCCAGGACCAAAATTATGAAATTGGCATATATATCTAATCCCATATAACTAATTAATAATATCGGTGAGCCCTGCCAATCCCGGTATTAATCATAAAGCAAAAGGCAACAGGTCCGTAAGATATCCCAACAGTATAGCACCAAAGAAGATAAATGCCAGGTACAGTCCGATTGCCCGTTTCTTCATCAATATCATCAGCCCGCCAATAACGCCCAGACTGGTGCCGGGGCCCGAGATCATAAAGGCCATAAGGGCACCATTGCTGGCGCCGGCATCTTTAAATACCTGCAACAAAGGTACAACAGTAGCATCGGAAATATACAGCGGCAGTCCGATGACCGATGCCAGGGGAACCGAATAGAAATGTTCACCGCTGAACAGGGTGATAATCCATGCCGTTGGCACATAAGTTTTAATGAGGTAGGCGATCAGGATAAAAATGGCGTACAAGGGCAGTATCTTTCTTATTCCCAGTTTATAGAACTGAGTTATAAATTCTTTTGGTTTTAGTTTAGCAAGCAGTACTGAAAGCTCCCTTCCCCTGGCAGGTTGAAACTTCCATTTGCCATGTTTTTATTCCGGTAAAACGACCTTCCGAACAACAAACAGCCAGTTTTACCGGTACGTGAATAACCTGATCTGTTTCTGCTGACAGGTGCAGCTGCCTTTTTGTTTCAGGAGCTGATGATCAAAAAAACTAGTCTTCCTTTCAATGATCCAGGTCAGGTAACCGGCTCCCAATCCAAGAATCAGTGAAGCGATGGTCAGGGCAATGGCGAATTTTACACCCATAAAGCCTGACAGCAATACAAAAGTGTCGGGACTCATCAGGGGTGATGACACCAGAAATGCCATTATAGGTCCCCATGGCAGAGCACTTCCTACCAGGGCAAATACTACTGCCATTGTCCCGCAGGCACACAAGGGTGTCAGCGCTCCGGTGGCCACACTGCCCGGAATAAGCAAGCCGGGCTTCCGGTAAAAAAATCTTCTCAGTTTTTCTGCATTAACATATACCGTCATGGCCACGGCAACAGCAATACTCAGAAATAAATAAATCCCGTTGTGAGCAGTGATTGCATGATGTATACCAGTGCCCCGGAAAGTATTTCAGCTAATTTGTATATCATTTTTAGTTCCTCGTGTTAAATTTTGAAACAAAGTTGGAGGATAGCGAAAGATATTTTCTTGATCCGGATTAAGAAATACTTTTGGAGGTCCTTTTTCTGATCCGGCTTAAAGTTTCGGGTGTAATGCGCAGATAGGAAGCAATGTACTTAAGAGGCACGTGTTTAATGACAGCAGGATTTTCGTGCACCAGGGTGAGGTATTTTTCATCGGGACCCATGGTATTGTTTCTCCAGATTTCCTGTTGGAGCGAAATGAACTCGCGTTCCATAATGACTCGCCCAACCCTAAACCAGAAATCCGATTTCTTATACAATTTGTCAAGTTTATCATAGGTCATGGTAAGCAGGGTACCTCGGTCAAAGCCTGAATGCTAATATTCGAAGGTGTTTGTGTAATAAAGCTCAGGGTTGACGTGGCAAAAGTATTTGCACTGCACAGGCAGGTAGTGATCTCTTCCCCGTCATTCACATCATAAGCCCTGATAATACCTTCTGCAACATAGGCGAAATGACGGCAGGTTTTATCCTTTTCAATAAAGAACTCGCCCTTTCCAAGTCGCGTTATCTCAAAGTCCGGCAAAGCCAGGGCAAATGCCGTTTTGTCAAACGGTACATTTGCCCTGATAAAAGCTTCAAATTTTTGTATGACTTCTTCGGGAAGCAAGGCGAAATTAATTTTTAATGAGAAAGGACGGGCCGGTCAGTTTTATTTCCGTTTGCAGCATGGAGCCATCAATGGCTGGTTTTATGCCGGGCTGCATTCCGCCTACCGAAATGGTAAAACTTCCGGGCTCGATAATTCTGTTATAGGCATTGTCGATCATTGAAAATCTTTCGGCGTTCAGCGTGATTTCCACACTTTTTGTTTCGCCGGCTTTCAGGAAAATCCTTTTCATTCCTGCCAGTGATTTGAGGGGAACGGGTGCAGTGGCTTCTTTATCGGTCAGGTATATCTGAACAACTTCTTCACCGTCCATTTTTCCGGTATTGGTCACATCAACAGCAATTTTAACGTTGTTTCCGGTTGTAACGGTGGCAGGTACCTGCAGGTTCTTATAGGTAAAGGTGCTATAACTTAGTCCGAATCCAAATCCGTATAATGGATCTCCTTTAAAATACCGGTAGGTTCTTCCATCCATGGTATAATCCTTGAAATCGGGCAGGTCCTCCACCGATTTGTAAAAGGTTACCGGCAGTCTGCCGGAAGGATTGAAATCGCCAAACAATAATCTGGCTAACGCAGTTCCTGTAGCTTCTCCCGGGTAAAAGGCCTGGATAACAGCCGGCAGATTCTGGTCTTCCCAATTCAAGGCGATGGCGCTGCCGCTGAAATTTACATATACAACCGGTTTCCCCAGTCTTGTGAAGATCTTTCAGCAGGTCTTCCTGCACAGTGGGAAGGTTGATATGGGTGCGGTCGCCATGTGAAAATCCATCAATATCCAATGGCATTTCTTCTCCTTCGAGGTTGGCGGTAATTCCACCGCAGAATATTACCACATCGGCTTTCCTGGCAGCGGCCAGGGCTTCACCATGATAATCCCTTGTTATCTCAGTCCAGGTTAAATCAGCTGAGGGTTCAACAGCATTGGACCACCAGAAAAAGCCCACCGATAAGCTCGCTTCCAGGGCATACTTTTTCCCTTTTTCGAGGATTACACCCTTATCATTGACTGGTTTACCATCGATTTTGGGGTTGACATTTCCACCAAAGACATAGGTGCCGGATTTCTTTGGGACCAGCATCCCTGTCCAACGTACCGAAAACTCATCTTCCACGGCATTATTCAGCGGCGATTTGTACCAGTAAAAATTTATGTCGTTGTCAATTCTTACGAGGGATGGATCCCCTTTCATCTGACTGTCATTAAAGTATTCGGCTTTAAGTCCCTTTTGAAGTTTTCCGTTTTCGTCATGGAAAAGAACATCGCTGCCAATGGTTTCGAAATTCGTGAATATTCCGGGAACGATGGGACAGCCGGGTGAATACAGAACATTCTGAGCGCCAAGCCTGTCGCGCAAACCTTTTAACGGCGTCACCGGAACAACAGGCTCGCCGTTATAGTTTCCGATGAGGATGGCAAAATTGTCGGCATTGGGTCCGATGAGTGCTACTTTCTTTACATTTTTCAAAGGAAGGATTCCATTGTTCTTTAACAGCACCAACGACTTTTCTGCCGCTTTCAGGGCCAGTTCAAGGTGATCTTTTGATCCCACCACAGAAAATGGGATTTTTGTATAGGGGACCATGTCTGGGGGATCGAACATGCCCAGCATGAACCTTGCCCTGAACAAGCGTTCCAGGGAGGTATTGAGGTCTTTTTCATTGATAATGCCGACGTTGACGGCTGAATCGAGGTGATTTTCCAGAAAACTGCGCGACATTTCACAGTTCAGGTCGGTACCGGCAGCAACCGACCAACCCCAGGCTTGAGCAGGCGTTTCAACCAGGTGATGTGCCGTTTTGTTGTAGAAGTCAGTAATGGCGCCACAATCGGATACCACGTACCCGGAGAAACCGAACTCATCGCGGAGAATATTGCTCAGCAACAGGTCGGAGCCGCAGCAGGGTTTATCACGGAAGCGGTTGTAGGCACACATTACCGATTGCACATTGGATTCTTTCACAGCAGCTTTGAAGGCAGGAAGATAGGTCTCATACAGGTCGCGGTCATTCACAAAAATATTGTCCACGTGACGGGTAAATTCAGGTCCGCTGTGCACGGCATAGTGTTTTGCAGTGGCAACTGTTTTCAAATACTTCGGATCATTGCCCTGGAGTCCGTTAATAAAATTCACAGCCATACGGCCGGTGAGGTAGGGGTCCTCGCCATAAGTTTCCTGCCCTCTTCCCCAGCGCGGATCGCGGAAGATGTTAATGTTGGGAGACCAGAACGTTAATCCGGTATAGATGCTCCTGACATTGTTACTGAGAAAGTAATTATTCTTGGCACGCGCTTCATCAGATATGACGCTGGCAATGTTAAACATAAGCTCCTCGTCGAATGTTGCTGCCAGTCCGATGGCCTGTGGGAAAACCGTGGCTTTGCCTGCCCGTGCAACACCGTGGAGACATTCATTCCACCAGTCGTATGCCGGAACACCCAGACGGGGTATTGCCTCAGCATGGTTGAAGAACTGGGTCACCTTTTCCTCCAGGGTCATACGGGATACAAGGTCGTGTACACGCTCGTTCAGGGGGAGTTGGGGGTTTTGGAAAGGGTATTGAGGGGTTGCCTGACTGAATGCGGCACTGCTTAAAAACAAGATGGGTAGTAATACAGCTAATACTTTCTTTCTCATGATACAAAAAATTTAGTACGGTTTTATTGATTAATATTTTTCAAGGTATTACACTACTATTCACGACTCCCGGCGACCTCGATTTGTTTCTTTTCTTTAAAGAAAAACAGGAAGCAAATCAGCACGGCTACAGCGATATAGGTAGGTACAAACCAGATGCTTTTCCAGTTGTAAACCTGATTTACCGTGTAATAACTGGTAACAAAACCAGAAAACCAGGTTCCAATGAACATACCAAGGCCGTAGGTAACGAAGGTAAATAAACCCTGGGCAGCGTTCTTGATTCTGTCATTCGATTTCTTTTCGGTATACATGTACCCGGTAACAAAGAAGAAATCATAACACACTCCGTGAAGGATAATACCGGCATACAACATCCAGATGTTCGCATCCATATTGCCAAAGGCAAAGCACAGATACCGGAGTATCCACGCAGTCATTCCGATCAGCAGCATTTTTTTTACGCCGATGCTGTTGAAGAGAAAGGGTATGGCCAGAATAAAAAGAGCTTCTGAGACCTGGCCCAGGATCATTTTGCCGGCGGCATTTTCCATGCCCGACTGGTTCAGGTACAAATTGGCAAATCCAAAATAGAAGGAAAGCGGTATGCAAACAAATATGGCGGCTATAAAGAAAATCAGGTAGGGTTTGTCTCTGAAAAGGACAAAAGCATCAATTCCAAGAACTGATTTGGTCGTTGAAACCTTTTTTGCCTGCGGAGGTGTATCCGGAAGGGTGAAGCTGAACAGTCCGAGTGCCACTGAAATTAAGGCTGCCATATAAAAAGTACCGGGGGTTTTTTCGATGCCCAGCCAGCCGATTACAATCCCGGATACTACCCAGCCAATGGTTCCGAAAACCCGCACCACCGGAAACTGCTTTCCCGGATCCGACATCTGCCGGAAGGCCACGCTGTTTGAAAGGGCAATTGTAGGCATATACACCAGGGAATACAGCAGGATAACCCAATAAAAGCCGGAATTACTCTGAATTTTTGTGACCATGAACAGCAATAATCCGCCAACCAGATGAAGTACACCCATGAGCCGTTGTGCTGAAAAAAAACGGTCGGCCACCATACCGATAAAAAAAGGAGAAATCATGGTGGCAATGGCCAGGGCACTGTATACCGCACCAATCTGGATTCCTGTGGATTTCAGGTATACGGTCATGTAAGTGGCTGTGGTTACATACCAGGAACCCCAGATATAATACTGGAGAAACATCATAGATGCCAGAATAATGCTGTACTTTGGTTTCATTGTGGTATAATAAAAAGATTGGAATTCGGAACAATCTGCAAGAAAGTTAAAAAAAATATTGGTTCGCCATACCCACTTACTGAATACTAATAGACTTTTAGGACACTTGGACACTTCAAATATTCGGAATTGTTTGAGAATTAGACTATTTTTCGAGTACGAGTCCAACTTTACCCGGTGAGAAAAAAACAGTCAGTAAAAACCAGAAAAACTGCTTTTATACACTCAAGTTTAGATGCATAGAAACGGAAGACCCGCTTCTTTGAGCGTGTTGTGGCTAATTGTACTACGCACCTGCAATAAAGATATTTTGAATAAGGATACTATCCTTTTATTAAAGGAATTTTCTATAAACTTAAGACTTGAAAGGTATGTAGGGCTGATAATTGTAATTCCTTTTTCTCATTTATCTTTAACTATCCTTAAACTAAGACCTGCGCCTCTATTTCCAGGAGGATCTCCGGCTCGACATGCAGACCGGCATTTCCATCCGGGCGTCCAAAAACCTCCACCACGAATAACTTTGATTTTGCCTGTTTCTGGTCCTTTTGGATTCATTTTTTCATCAATGTTATACTCACCATACCAATCACTGCACCATTCACCCATATTACCATGCATATCGTATAATCCAAAGGCATTGGGCGGAAAATTTCCAACGGGCATGGCTTCCCTTCCTGATTTGTTATTAAAATAAGCCTGATCTAATGTAAGGCTATCACCGGTATAAAAAGGAGTAGTAGTATTTGCACGGGCAGCATATTCCCATTCAGCCTCGGTTGGCAGCCTGCAACCCATCCACTCGGCAAATGCCTTGGCATCGTACCAAGTTATTTGTGATACCGGCATATTTCCACGTTTAAAGCCCCAAGGTTTTTTCCTGCCTGTTGCTTCACAAAATACATCATATTGAGCAAAGGTTATGCAATATTTACTCATTTTAAAAGCGCTCAGTGTAACTTCGTGCTGTACTTCATCATTCTGTCTTCCCTGCTCGGTAACAGGGCTTCCCATCATAAAGGTACCTCCGGGTATACAGGCAAATTCAATTTCCGGTTTTTTAATTGAAGTATGATCAGCTCTGATATTATTTTCCGGTGATTTAGTATGGATCTCATCTGTTTTTGTCATTTGAATTTGAGGAGTGGTATTATAAATTTCCTGTAATTTCGAAAGATTTTCAGCATCGAGCGATTTCATTAATTCGCTGATTTTGTTCAGGATTTCAGTTTGTTCTGCCGGCAATTGACTTTTGTTTTCAAAAGCAAAATCCATTATAGGCGCATATTGATAAACTGTATGTTCGGCTCCCAATATCGATGCCAAATCGTGACTGACTTTTACTGCTATCGACATCATTCCGGCGCCTTTACCAGGACTTCCGAATAAATTAGGATCTATTTCCCCTTTTTGCATTTTTAACCATGCATCATAGCTAAAGTCGAATTTTTCCCTGCTGAAATCAACCATACCTACGCTTGGATCTACAAGCATCCAACGCTTTTCATCTTCATTCCAAACTTCGCAGATCACGTGACTCGCATGAAACTCGGGTATTAAATAAGTGGCATGTCCGGTACGAAGCCTGGCAGGAATACCGCGGTATTTCAGTACCGACGCAAGCAAGAGTGAATAATCCCGGCATCCCAGCACCAACCGGTGTTCTGGTTTCCGGTCCTTAACAAAACCCCGGGAGTCATATGCCATTAGACCTTCCAAAACCGATTTAACTGTCGGGTACTTTAGTTGCTCATCCCATCTTTCTTTGGGAAATAAATCACGGTATTCCGGCAATTCTGCATAGGGATGAATAAACTGGGATCTGATTAAACTGCAAAGCTCCGGGAGAGAATCTGGAAGGTTTTTATACAAATATTCATATTCTCCCGGATCAGTAAACGAACTGTATTGGCGATAGAACTCTAATACAGTCCCCTCGTCCTTAAAGGTATATTTCGGAATCTGCCCGTCAGTCTTTTGCGTGCTGTTCTGAGCGTAACCAACTTGTATCAGCAGGGAAAGCACTAAGATAATTACTGCGTTTTTCATGTTTAAAATATTTAACTAGTTAATAATATTAACTAAAAAGGGGTAAAAAAAATTACTCTTTGGGATAAATGTATTTTTGAAGGTTTTTTACATATTCTTCAAATGCTTTTCTGCCTTTGTCGGTTATTGACAAAATGGTGTTCGGGTAATTGTTTTTAAACGTTTTTTCCACTTTAATATAGCCGGCCTCCTGCAATTTGCTAATCTGGATGCTTATATTACCGGCAGCGGCTTTGGTAGAGTCTTTTAAAAAGCTGAAATTAGCCTCTTCCACGGTCATTAGTATAGAAACAATAGACAACCGAAGCTGTGAATGCAATATTGGGTCTAAATCGTTAAACATATTCCTTTTTTTTAGCTTTATTCAGCATAATCCCCGGTATAATTAATCCGACCACTGCTCCCAACATCAAGCAGAATCCATAATATTTAGGATGAACCAAGAAAGTACCGAACCCTATTAAATTCAATAAAATACCTCCAATTGTTATCGGTTTAAATTTGATGGATATCCCAATCACGATTATAAACATAGCAAGTAAAATTAAAATAATGGGGGCTAGGGCTTTACCAAGATGATCGCTAAAAATTGAAGCTAATATCATAAGATTCATACCAACCACCCATCCCATTGCTTCTATTGTAATGCCTAAGACAGTTTTTGGAATATTATTCTTTTTTATTTTTCTCCTGGTGTAAATAAATGTATAGATAGCCCCAAGTGGAAATAAAACACAGGTCCAAACTATATCAAATTTCTTGTGTAATCCCAATAGTTCAAAAACATACTGGCTAAAAAATACAATAAAAGTCAAACTGCCCCACAAAATAATTATGTGGCCATTCTCCTGAAGTCTTTTTTTAGTCTCTTCAATTGTCTTAGAAATTAATAAGAGACTTTCTTCGGGTGTAAAATGATGTTCATTCATATCTTAAGTTGTTAATGATTTTAAATTGGTACAAATATAAAGTAGTTAATTTTATTAACCAAATATATTTGACGGTTTTTTTATCGCTAGGGGTCGGACCGAGCTATATAGTTGTCACACAATACTTAAACCCTGTTTTTGCTTTAAATAAAGGTCTTAATGGCATCTTTTTGATACCCAAAAGTGTGTTTTAAGAAAATCTAGTTACTCATTTAATTGTTAATACAATGCCGAGGGCAAACAGATATTATCTTCGGGGCAGTATTTGGCATATCACACATCGGTGCCACAAGAAGGATTTTTTACTTAAATTTCAAAAAGACAGGGTATTTTGGATGCAATGGTTATTTGAAGCAAAAAAGCGTTACAAAATAGTAATAAGGAAAAGAAAACAAATAATTGATTATTCCAGCTTATCAAAATTACTCAATGTTGAGTTAAGTGAATTGCAGGAAATTCAAAAAGAAAAAATCAAAGAAGCATTGTCGATGAACAAACTGGAAAGAGACGGCAAATGGACTGAGGCCATTGCAGTGGGCAGCAAGGATTTTGTGGAGAGTATCCGGAAACAACTAAATATAAAAGCTATCGGAAGAAGAACCAGAATGGTGGATGAAGGATATGAATTAGCAGAAGGTGAAAATCCTTATACACAGCTTTTCATACCCTAAAACATATGATTAAGGGCATAATATCGATCATTTTTGCATTTATAATTCTGTTAATCTGCATTTTATTCGGTCCGACCCCAAGATCATTGCATTTTATTTCGGTCCGACCCCAAAATCAAATTGGTCCAGATCCTTATCTGATTATATCTTCATTCCAAGAACAAGAATATCATCAGTCTGATTTATATCTCTCCGCCATTCCTTTATTTTCTGTGCAAGAATATTCGCTTGTTCATTCATGCTTTTCTCCTGAATCTTGAATAATAACTCTCTGAAATATTTTACCCTGAATGTTTTTCGATCGGGCCCGCCCATTTGATCAACGTAACCGTCCGTAAAGAGATATATTGAATCTCCGGCAAGTAGTGAGATATCATTTTTCGTAAAAGACTGCACGGTGTCGCCATATATTCCAATAGGCATAGTATCAGGTTTGTATATTATCATCTGAAAGTCTCCGCTGTTAATGATACGCCCTTTGGGTATCATTTTTTTCAGTTTTTTCCCGCTTATTCTTTACTTTTCTTACAAGATAAAGAGGCCTGTTGGCACCTGAAAATTGTAAGGTTTTCTTATTTAAATCCAATATACAAAGGGCTACTTCCATACCATCCTGTGCTTCACCCTCTTCACCTTTCTGATGAAGAGAAGAAATCAGAGATTCACGCAGCTTCCCGAGTATTTCACTGGTGTTTTGAGAATTTGTTTTGTTAACTATTTCATTCAGGTATGAAATCCCCAATATGCTCAAAAAGGCACCCGGAACTCCATGACCGGTACAATCGGCAACTGCTACATACACTTTATTGTCTTTTTCAGCATGCCAGCAAAAGTCTCCACTGACAATATCCCGTGGATGATATAAGATAAATTGCTCTGAAAGGGTATTCGAAAGTACAGCTTCGGGTGGAAATAACGCAGTTTGAATTCTCTTTGCATAATATATACTGTCCAGTATATGGTATTGTTGGACTTCAATTGTATTCTTTTGATTAATTACCATTTCCAACTGGGTTTCTATTTCTTCTTTCTGTGCTTCAATTTCTTCTTTTTGTTCGGCAATTTCTTTGGTCCTTTCAACAACCTTTTTCTCTAAATCCTTATTCATATCCGAAATACTGGAGATATAGTCTTTTATTTTATGAATCATTACGTTGAATCCCTCTGTAAGCTCTCCAACTTCATCATTGGTTCTTACGATGGTATAATCTGAAATCCCATCCTTCCGTATCTTTTTTATATTACCCAGCAGTTCGTTTACCGGAATAACAATACTGCGCGTGGTCCATTTAACAATCAGAAATAGATAAAAGAGGGAAATGAAAATTCCTGTTCCTATTCCAACGAACATAACAATGCTATCTATGGCATTTACATAATAAAAACCTTCAAAATTTTGCTTGTCGTTTTGCTTCCATATTAAATCAATAGAATCATTCCAATTGCCTAGCAAAACCTCCCTTTGCGCTGGTGTCAACTCCTTCAATTGCAAATCCTTTACCGAAGTAAGGCTCAATACAAAGTATAAAACAACAATGGCCAGTGGAAAGAATGTGGTTATTACACTGGCAAACCACAATTGTTTCCCTATGCTACCACTTTTAGACCGAAAGATGCGTTTTCTAAGTTCTTCTTCTGAATAGAAGAATTCCAGATATTTTAAATGCACCCTGTTCTTTTGCCAGAAATAAACAAACAGAAGTGTTAACAATGCTGCTACTGCCGATACAAAAAGAAAGTTCTGGAAAATATTTCTTTCTACCTCTTCAGTAAAAGCATCTGAAGACAGAACAGTGGTTATGGCATATACATGACTTACCAGGTGGGGCAAAAGCAATATTAAACAATTGATATGAGGTGTATATAATATTAATTTTTTGCAAAACACCTCATGACGTTTCTGTATTACTTTCTGCTTTCTTTTGCGTTTTAAATACAACTTAAAGGGCAGGTTAAACAAAAAACCTATTAGATAGGCAATTACAAGAAACCTGAAAAACAAGAAAAAGAACCTATTAAGTCTCGGATTATTTTCTACAGGAGCATCGTCTTCAGGGAGCTTAGATAAATCCCCTTCTGCCTGGGCAATAACAGAATCAACACGTTCATTGATTTGTTCATGGGTTGGTAATGCCACCCCAACCAAAGTATCCGTTGCATATGTCAGAATTGAATCTTCTGTGGCAACAATTTTATCTGCCTGATCGATTTTGATTTTACCGGATGCTAAGTTTTCTTTTAGTGTATTAGGAAGGTTTTGTAACACCAGGAAGCTAATAAAGGGCAATACCAGAAAAAAATACAAAATGGTCGACGTGAGGTATATTCTTAACCCTTGAAATTTAGGTTTTCTTTCTTTCCGCATAATGCTAGAGATTATAACTGTTTAATAGCTTCCTCAATAGATTCCACTTTAGTGCTGCATATAAAAACAATGTTGTTAGCCAGATAAAAAACAGGTTAAACCAGTAGGTATATATTTCCAGGCTCCCCAATTGCTTATATGAAGCGTAGAAATGAGCGCGGCCATAATTCGAATCAGGATTTTTATAGATAGGGTCTTTTAGTTGTATTAATTTATCCTCTACCTGGATTATTTTTTTAATACCATCTCTGTTTGTTACCAAATCGCTTATTGCTCTGTTAAAATACTTCTGCTTAAATTCGATAAATTCATCCTTGCCGCCTGAGGAACGAACAAGTTCGTCGTATTTTTCATCATTTCTTTGCGAGGCATTTAATCTGTTCTTCATGAACATTTCGTTCAATTGCATGAGATACTCATTTGTTTCCTGCAATAATTCCACACTAACTGTCTTCATATTTAATCTTGCAAGGCCTGCAAAAGGAACTCCTGTCTTACGTGTCAGTTGATCGATCTCATAATTTAATAATCTCAGGTTCTCCATAATCTCCTGCTCATGTTCAACATTTCCTATATTTCTAACGCAAAAAGTTATCCGGTTCTGCAGTTCCACAATTAAATAGTCTTTGTTATAGCTGGCAGTGCTTATATCTTTTTCAATATCAAAAAAATGCTTCTGGAACTCGTTTGATTTAAATTGGTGAACCATCAGAGCCTCAAATGCCCAGCGTGAAGTCATTAAGTCTCCAATGACAGGAACATATACCGGTGTGGTAATGCTTTTATGTAACTTGTCATAATGCACAATAATACCACTGAACAATAATTCAGGCACCAATATAAAAGGTATTAATATGTAAATAGTTATAACAGAATTAAGTGCAGAAGAGATATTTAAACCCAGCATATTGGCAAAACAGGAAGTGGAGAAAAGAATTAACCAGTAATGAAATGTCATTCCTCTGATTTCAAGGATAAAATTACTTATCAATACAAAGGTGATCATTTGAATTGCCGATATGAGAAACAGCAGACTAATTTTCGAGTGTAAATAGCTATTTCTGCTTAATCCTAAAAAAGATTCACGTTTTAGGTGCTTTCTGTCTTTAATTATTTCTTCCGCAGAAATTGACAGCCCAAAAAACAGAGCCACTACAACTGCCATAAAAATAAAAGCCGGAAGGTTAGTATTCTCCATAAAAATATATGCATTAGAATTACCAGCCTTTCCACTTATATATTTTGTGAAATACCCTAATAAGACAGCCAAGATCGGGGCTTCTAAAAAACTTATCAGGAGGTATTGTCTATTTGCAATTTTGGTAAGTAAATCACGATGAAGAAAAATCTGAAATTGCTTAAACTTTTTTGGCGTTCTTTGAAAATTTTGATGGGGACTTTGTTTCCTATCAATACTTCCAGCATTCTTTCCCTGTGTTTCGTGAAAACTATCAAACCACTCTTTTGGGCTGATTTTTCTTGTTCTTGTTAACTTACCATATTCATTTACGATTCTCGACTCAATAATTTGTAATAGTTGTTCGGGATTTACATTGCCGCATTCGAAACACTGTTCTACCTCCGCATTTATGTAATTACTCTTTGACTTAAAGTATTTTATAGCATCAATAGGATTGCCGGAGTATATTAAATACCCTCCCTTATCCAGGAAGAGCATCCGGTCAAACATCTTAAAAATATCTGAAGATGGCTGATGAATATTAACGATTACGATCTTCCCTTTTTGAGTTTGTTCCTTTAAAAGGTTCATAACCATTTCAGAGTCGACAGAAGACAGTCCTGATGTTGGCTCGTCGACAAACAGCACTGAGGGTTCACGAATTAATTCAAGGGCTATATTTAGTCTCTTTCGCTGTCCTCCGCTGATATATTTGTTTAATATACTACCAACAAGTAAATCTTTTATCTCAAATAAATCGAGATCAAAGAGCGTTTTCTCTACAAGTTCTTTTCTTTTTTCCTCAGAATAATTATTCAGGCATAGTTGCGCGTTAAAATGAAGATTCTGGTATACCGTTAATTCTTCGAATAAAATGTCATCCTGAGGTACATAACCAATTATGCTGCTTTTCCCTTTATTGTTTTCATCGTACAAATCATATCCATTTATAAACACCTGACCGGTTTGAGGTTTTAAATTTCCATTTAATATGTTTAGAAGGGTAGATTTACCTGAACCACTTGCACCCATTATTCCAACAAGTTGTCCTGAATCAATAGCAAGATCGCGTATTCTGACACCATTCTCACTGTTCTTAAACCTGAACTCTATATCGCGGGCAATTAATGAGGTGCTAATCTCCTCTGGTAAATTCATAAATACCTTTACAACATCGGTATAATAGAGTGTATTCATTGTTGCGCTCCTAAGTGATGAGCCTGTTTCAAATGTATACACCTGTTTTGGTGTAATATTCTGCCCGTTTAAATAGATGTCTTGATTTCCAATATACCGGAAGGCAAATGTATTGGTGCTTTTAATGTGTAAAAAGATAATGCTTCCTGTAATGTTACCCAGATATTTATGCAGCGTTCCATCTTTTGGATTGCTTTTGTCAGAATTAATATATAGAATATGTTGTTTCTCAGGAAGGGTTTCAATTGTGTTAAAAACAAAATTTCTACAATTTTGGTATTCGGTTTCATCAATATTAAAAGCTGTTGCAACAGATAATACAAAATCCAGCTCTTTTTCAGAAATTTTCTCCCCCAACGAAATAAATTCCAGTAATTTCAGAAGCACAAATGTTTTCTGCTTTTGTTCCAACTCCTGGTTAATTTGTTCACATATTGCCATAACCTTCATGGCATCCAACATCACCAGCTTTCTCTTCTTCTTTGCCGAAATATCGGCAGTATTGTCAGCATATAGCTTTAAAAAATCATCGAAAAGGCTCAAATATTTTTGAATCAAATCTTTATTAAGCAAATTGCCAAGAAAGGATTCAACAAATCTTCGTTCCTTTGTTGGCAGCATTCCTGAATTATCAATATCTATTACTAGGGCAAATAATTGAATAAGTGCTTTTAATATATTTTCATTCATGATTGTTATCAGTTAATTTGATAACCGTACTTCAATCCAAATATTTATTCACGTATATTTTAATCTATAAATTGATTTAAGATGCTGACGTTATAAATCAAAATATTTATTATATATAAAGCTATTAATAATTTCCTGTTCGGTAAAAAATAAGCAGCAAAGCTTAAGCAGTATCTGTTAAATATTGTATTTTTATTTGGTATAATACTACTTATCATTTATTTAATGACAAAGAATCAGACCATACTAAATTATAAAGGGCCCATTGAATTTAAAACTACAGAAATACTTCTGCAGAAGGTGAAAAAAGATTTAGAGGGGCACAACATTAAGAAGGTACTTAAAAAGCGTGTTTATAACATTATGGTCGAATGTATTGAAAATATTCTAAGACATAATGCAGCAGATCCGGACACTAAGATTCACCCTTACATTGTACTTGAAAAAGGAGCTGAAGAATATTTAATTACAGCAGGTAATCTAATTACAAATGACGATGTAAGCCTACTAAAAGAAAAATTAAATATTGTAGGTAACCTGAACAAGGAAGGCTTGCTTAAGATGTATGATAACCAAATCAATAAAGAAGATGTTATCATTGAAGACGGGGCAGGATTAGGGATCATCACCATAGCCCTGAAGTCAAACAGTAGAATCAATTACAATTTTACTACAGTAAACGAGCAATTATCGGTATTTGAATTAAAAATAACTGTTCCCTTTGACCAATTATTATAAAGTCAATTATATGAAAGAACTAATTATAGAATCTACCTCTAATTCGCCTAAAGTGTTGTATGACCCAAAAACCTCCAGGTTTGAAATCTCAGGAGAGTCAAGACCTGAGAATGCAAGTGTATTTTATAAACCGATCCTGGAATGGGTGCAAGAGCTGGAAACATTTTTAACCAGGAATAATTCACAAAGTAATACCCCATTTGAATTCAATTTTAGATTTGATTATTTCAATTCAACATCCGCCAAGTTTATACTTGATTTTTGCAAGAAACTGGGACAGCTTCATTCTCTGGGTAAACAAATAGTTATTCGCTGGCATTACGAAGAAGATGATGAAGATATGCTTGAGGTAGGTCGTGAAATGTCAAGGATGTCAAAAATTCCCTTTGAATATACTGAGATTCGCTAGGGGTCGGACCGAGCTTTATAGTTGTCACACAATACTTAAACCCTGTTTTTGCTTTAAATAAAGATCTTAATGGCATCTTTTTGATACCCAAAAGTGTTTTTTAAGAAAATCTAGTTACTCATTTAATTGTTAATACTATTCCGAGGGCAAACAGATATTATCTTCGGGGCAATATTTGGCATATCACACATCGGTGCCACAAGAAGGATTTTTTACTTAAATTTCAAAAAGACAGGGTATTTTGGATGCAATGGTTATTTGAAGCAAAAAAGCATTACAAAATTGTAATAAGGAAAAGACAACAAATAATTTATTATTCCAGCTTATCAAAATTACTCAATGTTGAGTTAAGTGAATTGCAGGAAATTCAAAAAGAAAAAATCAAATAAGCAGTGTCGGTGAACAAACTGGAAAGAGACGGCAAATGGACTGAGGCCATTGCAGTGGGCAGCAAGGATTATGTTGAGAGTATCCGGAAACAAATAAATATAAAAGCTATCGGAAGAAGAACCAGAATGGTGGATAAAGGATATGAATTAGCAGAAGGTGAAATTCCTTATACACAGCTTTTCATACCCTAAAACATATGATTAAGGGCATAATATCGATCATTTTTGCATTTATAACTCTGTTAATCTGCATTTTATCTCGGTCCGACCCCAAGATCAAAATTGGCAGAGTGTTAAAAGGCACCTAGCTTTTTTATTGTATTCTCTTATTCAGTATTATCTATTCCGATTGGTCAAAATTCACTTGACTTCGTGTCTACTTTTTTTGTATCTTTTATTGGATTTGAAGGATTGGATCTCTCTACTTCCAAAAGTCAATATTCTAATAACAATGAAAATTAAAAATCTAACGAGTAAGAGACTGCAATTTTGCAGTCTCTTAGTTAGTTATACAAACATCTTTCATTTAAGAGTAGGTGTTAATTTGTTCTGTAATCAACTATTGCTCACCTGCTTGATGGCTCTTATGTGCGCGTGCAGCCAATCAGAAGGCGACCTTACGGCCAAGTTAGAGGCTGCAGGTGTCAAGCATGTGGTGTTCGGCACCGCACAGAGGGTGGAGGACGGATCGGGAGGCCAAATCTGCAAGATCCCCGAACCACTTCCTCAACCTCCGACGTTCAATGCAGGAGTGACAGAGATCTCTTACATAGTTGAACTCGACCCGAATACGAATCGAGAACTTGAGATCGTCGTTACTGGGCCCTTTCGCCACGCCGCCATCAGGGGTACAAACTGTAACGCATATTCCGTCATAGGCGGAGCCCCACGACAGACTCAGCTGGGCAGCACCTTGTCCCGACAAGACGGCAGAGCCTTCAAGTCAGGTTCATACATACTCGAGATCAAGTACAAATCGGAAACGGTGAAGATTCCGTTTTCGATCAAATAGTATTTTCTTTACTCATGATTCTTATGTTCAGTTGATAGAATTTAATGTACTGTAAATTATTTATTATGATCGGTTTTCTTTATATTTATATAGTCTTATTTAAAGACTTAAAATCATGTAATCTTTATAAATGGTTTTCTTGTGGTTTCTTAAATTTTAATTATTACTAAAACTAATGAGTGATAGATTTTCATTATTTCAGCCTATTACAAGTTAGAATAAGTGAAAGGAGGAAATTAAATGAGTAGTTTTCATCGCATTTTACACATTGCAACTGTTGTGTGTGCTTCTATATTAGTTTTAGATTTGGCTGTTATTTTTATAAATAATAAATGCGTATCTGGTCCCCAAATATGCGCGCAAGATTTGGAAGCAGCAAAAGTAATTGGGGCTGATAAACCCGGGGCCTACATGTTTGACTGCAAAACAGGTCTTCCTATGATTTTACCTTCTTCCAAGGCTTTGGCCATGATATTCAAGGGTATCTCCGACCCTTCGTATAGTGGACAAACAAAATGCGGATTCAAAGCGCTTACACATCATGTTGACGGTTTGATACTTGTTATATTTATTCTTGGAACCATTATAACACTTCTTATCAAATTGATCATGAGGATATTCAAATGATTTTTACCACCTCACCTAGATAGATTGGTACGAATTGTCAAAAAGTTTGAATATTGAATGTAACGTTTGGCTGGCGATGGATTAATAATATCCTGTGCATAACATGCGGTCATACGCCATAAGAGTTTTAGTAGTTAGACTAGGTCAATTCCTGTATCAAAATCTTGATCGTAAGGGGTCGGACCGAGCTATATAGTTGTCAACAATACTTAAACCCTATTTTTGCTTTAAATAAAGGTCTTAATGGCATCTTTTTGATACCCAAAAGTGTGTTTTAAGAAAATCTAGTTACTCATTTAATTGTTAATACTATTCCGAGGGCAAACAGATATTATCTTCGGGGCAATATTTGGCATATCACACATCGGTGCCACAAGAAGGATTTTTTACTTAAATTTCAAAAAGACAGGGTATTTTGGATGCAATGGTTGTTTGAAGCAAAAAAGCATTACAAAATTGTAATAAGAAAAAGACAACAAATAATTTATTATTCCAGCTTATCAAAATTACTCAATGTTGAGTTAAGTGAATTGCAGGAAATTCAAAAAGAAAAAATCAAATAAGCAGTGTCGGTGAACAAACTGGAAAGAGACTGAAAATGGACTGAGGCCATTGCAGTGGGCAGCAGGGATTATGTTGAGAGTATCCGGAAACAAATAAATATAAAAGCTATCGGAAGAAGAACCAGAATGGTGGATGAAGGATATGAATTAGCAGAAGGTGAAATTCCTTATACACAGCTTTTCATACCCTAAAACATATGATTAAGGGCATAATATCGATCATTTTTGCATTTATAATTCTGTTAATCTGCATTTTATCTCGGTCCGACCCCAAGCTCCTTCGGAATATGTTTTGCTGTTGGGAAAGTAAGGTTTTGGTCCAGACTGGTTTGTGTTCATCAGATAATCCGGTTGCGGTACTTTCGGGGGGAGATCCCCATCTTTTTCTGAAAGTCCTTAGAAAAATAATAGGGATCTGAATAGCCCATCATGAAAGAGATTTCTTTGATCTTCATTTTGCTCAGGTCGAGATATTCGCATGCTTTACTGATTTTCAGGTGCGAGAAATAGCTTAACGGACTATACCCGGTTTTCTTGTGGAAGAGTGTAGTAAGGTATGACGGGGAGTATCCTGCTTCATCGGCAATTTCATGAAGACTGAGTTTTCTGTTCAGATGCTGTTCCATGTAACTGATCGACCGGCTGATCCCCGGATTTAATTCCTCCATGATGTCGTCGCTCGTTCTGCTGGCGTAAATAAATGTAGCCAGCAGGTGGCCGAAGCAAAGATTGATATAGGGATAATTGGCGTTATAAAATCCCTTGGTGAGGTTGTTAAATAGCTCATCAAACAGCATGATCCTGTTGGCTACCAGATTGTTTCCCGACGGAATCAGATCCCGCACCACGGTAAAATCCTTTTCCATGATCATGCTTTTTTCGCCATTGAATTTACAGGTTAAAAAGGAAGAAAGTTCAGTTCCATTGGCTTGTATTTTAAATGCAAATCCCTGCGGAATAATGCAATACTGGTTTTGACGGAAAGGCACCAGGTCATTTGAAATTTGAATAATACCGCCTCCTTTGGTACAATAGACCAGCATGTGGTGTTCCAGTTTCATTTGTTCCGACCAAAGCGTGTCTCTTTGCAAATTCACCTCTGCTAACTCACATAAATACAAATCTTTGGTAAGCGGATTGAGCTGTTGTTCCGTGATGATGAAGGACGGAAGTTTAAAGTAACGCTTCCTGGTGATCATGGACAGACTTTTAGGAAAAGTAAAAAAAGTAATATTTTACATCTTTATCAAAGAAAATACTATTTTTTTACATTTTCGAAGCCGGTATTTTTGATATCAATCTTTCAAAACCGTATACCATGAATGAATTATTAATTAAACTGGCGGAATGCATTGAATTTGGCAAGATCAACATGGCATCACCCTATCCGCCCCAGATGAAAGGACAGGAAGGAGCTGACGAAATAACCCGCCGTGCCCTTCGGGAGGGTGTAAATCCGCAGGACATATTATCATACGGCATGATGCCCGGAATGGAGCGTGTAGGAGTAAAATTCCGTGAAAACAGGATATTCGTTCCGCAGGTATTGATGTCTGCCAAAGCCATGAGTACGGCCATGCTTCATCTTAAACCTCATTTTTTGTCAGGAGCGGCGAAGCAAAAGGGTACATTTATTATTGGCACCGTGATGGGAGATTTGCATGATATTGGTAAAAACCTGGTAGGCATGATGGTAGAAGGAAACGGTTACAAAGTGGTTGATTTGGGAACCGATGTGAGTGCCGCAAAATTCATTCAAGCGCTCAGGGAAAATCCGGGCGCAGTGGTCGGTCTTTCGGCATTACTGACCACCACCATGGTGAACATGCAGAATATTACCAGGGAGATCAGGGAGGCAGTTCCCGAAACGCTGGTTACCATTGGCGGAGCGCCTGTGAACAACGATTTTTGCAGCAAAATAGGTGCTGATCATTATTCCCCCGATCCGCAGGGTGTGGTAGAATTCCTGAACGCAAGATTTGCCAACTAAATGATCTTTTAATGAACGGATTGTCCCTTCTGGAAAAAACCTTCAAACTGGAGGAAACGGAGCGGATACCCTGGGTCCCATTTGTCGGGGTTCACGGTGGCAGTTTAATTGGGGTGGATGCCGAGGCATACCTGAAATCCTCAAAAAACATCGTGAAAGGTGTCAGCAAAGCTATAGATCTGTACAAGCCCGATGGCATACCTGTTGTCTTTGATCTTCAGATCGAAGCCGAGATACTGGGCTGTCAACTGTTGTGGAGCAAGGAAAATCCACCTGCAGTGGTATCACATCCGCTGGCCGAAGGAATTGAATTGGACTCGTTGCACCTGCCTGAGAAAACAGATGGCCGGTTTCCCGTTGAACTCGAAGCAGTCTCCCTGCTGCGCGGTAAATACCCTGAAATAGCCTTGTATGGTTTGATCACCGGACCATTTACCCTGGCATTGCATTTGTTGGGAACAGAAATCTTCCTGAGCATGTTTGAAGATCCAGACTACGTGAATAAAGTCATGGATTTTTGCACCCGGGTGGGAATCAGACATTCGGAATTTTTGCTGGAAGCCGGTTGTGACGTGATAGCGGTGGTTGATCCCATGACGAGCCAGATTGATCCGCTTTCCTTTGAAACATTTGTCAGTCCTTATGCCAGGAGAATTTTCGACTTTATAAGAAACAAAAATAAATACAGCTCATTCTTTGTTTGCGGACATGCGCAGCAAAACATCGAAGTGATGTGTGATTGCCGGCCCGACAATATCTCGATCGACGAAAACATTCCGCTCGACTTTGTCAGGGAAATCGCCCTGTCAAAGAAGATCAGCTTTGGCGGAAATCTTAAGCTTACCGTAGTATTATTGATGGGTGGTCCGGATGATGCCAGGCGCGATGCACTTGCCTGTCTCGATTTGGGAGGTAAGAAGGGTTTTATTCTGGCTCCCGGGTGCGATTTACCCATGACAACCCCGGTGGAGAATATCAAAGCCATATCGGAGCTGGTTTTTAGCCAATATCTCCAGGATGTTGCCCGAAAGCTTGATAAGGGTGAAAATGTGCTGGATATCCTTAATATGAAAGATTACGGGCAATCGGACAAGGTAATCGTCGATATTGTTACACTCGATTCAGAATCCTGTGCGCCCTGTCAGTATATGGTCGAGGCTGTAAAACGGGTCGCTCCTTACTTTGAAGGAGTAGTGGAATGGCGCGAACATCCCATTAAAAAGATGGAGGCGGTTACTTTTATGTCGTCGCTGATGATAAAGAATATCCCCACCATTTGTATCGATGGCAAGATTACCTTTGTTTCCCAGATTCCACCCCAAAACCAGTTGATTGAAGCCATCCAGAAGCGGATCAATGAGAAGCTCAGGCTGAAAATAAAATCAAAGCGAGGTGAAATTCTTATCCTGGGTGAATCCGAACAGGAATGCAGGGAAATCAGTAAAAAAGTAAAGCGGGCAGTTACCGAACTGGGTAAATCAACCCTGGTTACCGTGGTTACCGAAAAAGAGCAGCTGGCCTCATTCGGAATAAGGAAAGGGCCGGCCGTCGTGATGGTCAGTTATAAAGTAAAATCAGAAATGACCATTCCATCGCTTGAGGTCATTAAAGAATGGATAAAAGAAATTTAGCTAAAAACTTGCCATCATGCGCAAAATAATTCAGGAATTGCAGAAAGGCAGGATCCTGGTTTCCGACGGAGCCTGGGGCACTTTTCTGCATCGCAAAGGGTTGAAACCGGGTGAATGTCCGGAGCTTTGGAATATTCAGCGGCCCGATGACGTTTTTGACATTGCCCGACGCTATGTCGAGGCAGGTGCCGATATGATCGAAACCAACAGTTTCGGGGGATCGCGGTTTAAACTGGCCGGATACGGACTCGGGGATAAAGTGTATGAACTGAACAGGATTGCTGCTGAAATCAGCCGCAGAGCTGCCGGACCTGACCGTTTTGTATTGGGATCAGTGGGCCCGACCGGGAAACTGCTCATCATGGAAGATGTTACGGCAGATGAACTTTATGAGAGCTTTAAGGAGCAGGCTATGGCGCTCGAAGCCGGCGGGGCAGATGCCATTGTTATTGAAACCATGACTGATCTGGAGGAGGCCGGGATTGCAGTGAAAGCTGCCCTTGACAATACTTCCTGTGAAGTGATCTGCACCATGACCTTTGATAAGATCCTCACAGGTGAATACCGCACCATGATGGGAATATCACCTGCAGAAATGACTGAAACACTCACAAAAGCCGGAGTATCAATCATTGGTGCAAATTGCGGTAACGGGATGGCCGACATGATTGACATTGTCAAAGAAATCAGGAAGACTGATGCTGCCATACCCATATTAATACATGCCAATGCCGGTTTGCCGGTATATGCCGATGGCGAAACTATCTTTCCGGAATCGCCTGCTGATATGGCCAAACGGGTAAATGAAATTATTGAGGCCGGCGCCAATATTATCGGGGGGTGCTGCGGAACAACTCCCGACCATATTTGCGAAATACATCAGGCGGTTAAATTGCGGTAGGCAATGGCATCGGTTCCTTCAATTTGATATTATCTTTAAATCCCTATTGTCGATGATCAATCTTTCACAGCAAATACAATGTTTTAGCCATGAATGTATCTGAAAGTGCACACAGGTTATTATCCCTCGAGGGCAAGGTGTCCGTTATTTCAGGCGGAGCTTCCGGGATCGGATTCGGCACTGCTGCGAAACTCGCTGAATTTGGCGCAGCAGTGGTAATTCTTGATATCAACGAGGTAAATGGCCGGGATGCGGCTAAAGCCCTGAGCGACATGGGATCAAAGGCCATGTTTATCCGGTGTGATGTGCGGCAGGCCGATGAGTGCCGGCAAGCGATCGAGGCCACCGTGGAAAACTTTGGCAGGATTGATATCTTATTCAATAATGCAGGAGTGGCCATCCGGAAAAATGCAGTGGAACTTGAACCCGATGAATGGGACCTGGCCCTTGACATTTCATTGAAAGGACAGTACCTGCTGACCAAATTTGCCGTACCTGTTATGATCAAAAACGGTGGCGGCAGCATCATTAACACAGGGTCGGGATGGTCGCTGAAAGGAGGGGAGAATGCAGTTGCCTATTGTGCCATGAAGGGAGGTACCCTGAATATGACCCGGGCCATGGCCATTGATTTCGGGAAATATAACATCCGGGTGAACACCGTGTGCCCCGGAGATATTGATACACCGATGCTTCAGAGTGAGTGCGAGCAATTGGGCGGAAATTACGACGAGGATTATAAAAAAAGCTGTGCCACCGGCAGACCCCTTGAAAGGATCGGGAGTACAGAGGATGTTGCCAATACGGTCCTGTTCCTTGCCAGCAGCATGTCCTCATGGATTACCGGCACCCATATTGTTGTAGACGGCGGAGGCATTGCCTGATCAAAAGATTTACAAAAACAGATCCTGTATGATGAAACATCGGTATATCCCTGGCTCCCTTACCGTTTTGGCGGCAATCTGGCTTTTTGCCTCCGCACTGCCTGCATTGACTCAAAAAAGCAATCCATCCGCTTTCCATAGTGACTTACCGGTTTTGCCGCAATCATTTTTTCCCAAAGCCGACCTCATGAAGATCGGTGTGTTTTATTATCCCGAACAATGGCCGCACGGACAATGGGAACGCGATTTAAATAACATAGCCGGGTTCGGGTTCGAGTTCACCCATTTTGCAGAATTCTCATGGGCGTTACTTGAACCTTCGGAGGGAACCTTTGATTTTGCCTGGCTCGACGAAGCGATCGACCTGGCGGCAAAAGCGGGACTGAAAGTCATATTGTGCACGCCGTCGCTGTGCCCTCCGGCCTGGATGGGTGAGAAGTACCCGGAGGTTTACCTGGTAGGTGCCGATGGCCGCCGCCGGGAACATGGAATTCGTGCAAATGCCTCGCTTACAAATCCTACCTACCTGGCATTAACCGACAGGATCGTAAAAGCCATGGGAGTACGATATGGCAACGATCCCCGCATATGGGGATGGCAGCTGGACAATGAGCCCCTGGCCAATCCCGACTATAGCCCATCCGCAAGGTTGGCTTTTCAGCAATGGTTAAAGAATAAATACAGCACCATCCATCATCTGAATGAAGCTTGGGTTGGAAGTTTCTGGAGCACCAGGTATGACAGTTTTGAGCAGGTATTGATCCCCAACGCATCAATGAATGAAGAAGATAAGCTTAGTCCGCACGCACTGCTTGATTTTCAAAGGTTTACTGCGGAAGTAACCGCCGGTTTTCTGAACCGGCAGGCGGATATCCTCCGGCAGCATATACTTCCCATACAATGGATCACCACAAATTACATCAATGCCAGCACGGCATCGGATCCACGAATGTCAGACCATCTCGACTTTCCTACCTTTACCATGTACCCGGTGAGCGGACGGAATGAACTGGGCGGCAATAATTTCAGGACCGGCATTCCGTACCGCATTTATGAAGCCTGCGACTATTACCGTCCCATCACCGGCGTGACCGGATTAATGGAACTTCAGCCGGGCCAGGTAAACTGGGCTGCGGTGAATCCGCAGCTTCTGCCGGGTACGGTACACATGTGGATCATGCAGGCATTCGGGGGAGGTTGTTCATTCCTTTGTACCTACCGGTACAGGCATCCGCTGCGTGGAAGCGAGATGTACCACGAAGGTATTGTGGGCACAGACGGCGTGACCCTTTCACAGGGAGGCAATGAATTCGTACAGGCCATTCAGGAAATGAAACTTCTACGTGCAGCCTATGATCCTGCTGCCATCATGCCGGCGTATATCGCCAAACGGAAAACTGCACTGTTGTGGAGCCACGAAGTGATGTGGGACCTTGACATTCAGAAACAAACCACCCTGTGGAATACCTGGAAACACCGGAACAATTATACTGCTGCTATAAAATCGACCGGTGCGCCTCTGGATTTTATTTCAGAAAATGATGATTTTGCAGCTTATCCTTTTCTGGTAGCACCCGCTTATCAGCTGGTTGACAGTATGCTGGTGCAAAAATGGAAAACCTATGCTGAAAACGGCGGACATTTGGTATTGACCTGCCGGACCGGACAAAAAGATAAGAACGGTCATTTCTTCGAGGCCGGATGGGCGGATCCGATCCGGTCACTCATCGGTGCAGACATCGATTTCTTTGATATGCTGATCCCTGAAGTTACCGGGACAATAACAGCCGGCGGAATGAATTTCTCCTGGAATGCCTGGGGTGAAGTATTGTCGCCCCATCAACAAACCGAAGTAATTGCCACCTATGCCGATCAGTATTATGCTGGTAAAGCGGCGGCAATCACCCGACGCCTGGGCAGGGGATCGGTTACCTTTATCGGAGTGGCTTCCCATGATGGCCAGCTTGAACGTCTGCTTGTTCGTAAAGTGTATGAACGGGCCGGTGTTGCCATTGAGGACCTGCCGAAGGGTGTTTACACGGAATGGCGAGACGGATTTTTTGTGACCGTGAATTACTCCGACAACCCCTTCCTCGTTCCGGTTACCACCGGCGCGGAAATCCTGTCAGGCGAAAATCCGCTGCAACCCGCACAGGCCATTGTATGGCAAGAAAAGCTAAAATGAAAATCACACCATCCCGTAAAAAACTTCGATAAAAATTTGCATAATATGTTATATATTTCTAACTTTATGTTAGAATTGTATAACTAAACGTTAAATCTTATGAAAAAGACAATCCTTATTTTCGTTATTGCTTTGGTTTTCTTCCTCTTTCTGGTTGTATGGGCTGTAAAATCAAAGCTCAGCGGCGGTGTCCAGGAGATCCTGATGATGGCAGCTGCATTGATTGTTGTAGGTTTTGCTATTTTTCTGGGAGTCTCGCGACTCAGGAGTAAGCTTAGAAAGGAGCCTGCAGAGGATGAGCTTTCAAAACGCACGAAGACCAAAGCCTCCTCCCTGTCGTTTTACATTTCGATCTACATGTGGCTACTCATCATGTATTTAAGTGATAAAACCGAATTGGAAACTCACAGCCTGATCGGAGCAGGAATTATGGGTATGGCACTTGTCTTCTTTTTATGCTGGATGGGCGTAAAATATATCGGACCCAGGTATGAATAACCGGATCAAAGAATTGCGGGCCCGGTTCAATTTGTCACAGCTTGAACTTGCCCAGCAGGTTGGGGTAAGACGTGAGACGATTGTTTTCCTGGAAAAGGGCAAATACAATCCTTCCCTGAAACTGGCTTATGACATTTCCAGCGTATTTAAACTGCCCATCGAGGAGGTTTTCCTGCTTAGGGAGTAATTCGTGCCGGCAACAAGTTTATTTAAATAATGCCTCAATCTTTTCCACCTCCACCCGTGTGGAAGGATTAAACCTGTTTCCTGCCATGTAACGTTGAAGGCTGTACAGAAGCTGCTGCGCCTCGGGTCTTTTTTCCGAACCGGTCAACAGATCCACTCCGCATACCATGATCTTTCCGTTCCCTGAAATGGCCTCAAAGATCAGTCCCAGAGGCCTGTTGGTGAACCAGTCGTCGATGATCCGGACGATGGGATGAAGTCCGGGCGGGAGATCAGAAAGCACCATAGCATTGGAATGGCTCATGGCATCCCACCATTGCCAGTTGCTGTGATATTCTGTGGGGAAGGCTGCCAGGGCAGGGTGGGAGGGATTACAAAGAATACCCAGAGTATGCGGAGCCTGTTTCCCGGTCCATGCAGTATTCCAGAAAATGCTGGAAAAGCCCACGGCAATATCGCCTCCTTTTTCGGATTTTACAGAACCCTTTGCCGGCGTAAGCAGTACCTTGCCGCCACGATTAAGCACGTCCAGTGCCCGGGCATCAAGTTTCGGGGTTACCAGAATGGTCGCATCCGTTTCAGGAAGCCGGGCAGGATATACCCAGATGTCCCAGCTGTTTTCAAAACCTGCCACCTGTAAAGACAGGGTTAGTTTCTCAGGAGCACTTACCCTGTTCAGCGGCTGAACGATCTCACCCAGTTTTTTTCCGTTGCCGAAGGGTACGTCAGTAGATGCCAGTTCTCCTGTAAAACGCACCTGTCCTTTTGAATCGGTTATCTTCCATACCGGTATAATATCCAATAATTCAACAGGTCCGAAGTGGGCAATTTCAGCCATGGCTTTCAGCGTTTCATCTGACCGGTAAACCATTTTAGGAAGACGGAGGAGAGGTACGGTGGCATTGCAAAACCGGCTGTATTCCCCGGGGTTACATAACCTTTGCTGTCCCAGAAGGGATTTAACACGCCTACCAGGGCAGTGCCCTGTCCGGGAAAGTCATGGAGATCAAGCAACTGGAAGCCCGCAAAGCCTGGTGTGCGCAATGCTGCCTCAATATCCGCCTTATAACAAAGTGTCTGGAGTTTTCCAGATGCCAGAAGGAAGCTGTCCGCCAACTGTTCCATGTGATGTTCGCGAAGCGATTCCTGAAATATCTCGAAATTTCTGGCCTTCAGGACGCCGGTGTATGTAGGATCTCCTTGAAATCGGGATACACGCACCACTGGCCGATCTCGTGACTTACAACGGGTTTGGCAGCTCCGCTCAACCGGGTGGTCCAGTCAAAGTCCGTTGCCGGAGGCAGTGCATTAATGATGCTGTTAAGTCCCTCGCCCCATCCCTGGATGCGCGGGTAGGGGGTACTGTTAAAATCGGTTACCGGTAAATTCGGCCACCCGGCTCCGCTTGAATACAGCCTTCGCGGGTCCTTGTTTTTCCAATGGGTAACAAAGCCGGTGAGCCAGTCATTCTGCTTATCACCGGCCGGTTCATTGCCATACAGCATCATACAGAAGGAGGGATGGTTTCCGTAGGCGTTCACCATGCGTTCGCTTTCGTCATAAAGATACTGGTCAACCGGCTTCCCGTCGCCTATGGCTGAACCCTGGTTGGCCCAGGAAGAACACTCCACATGCAGATAAAACCCGGTATATCTGCCGCCGTGAAAGCGGCCTCGGCGGGCACCATGAGTGGAACCGCAGATGGTTGAGTCCATGTGCACGGGCAATCCTGAATATCCGCATCCACGATGCAGTATCGGTGGGAGGGTAGCCGGTTTTCGGGAAAATGGCGCATTCAGGGTTCCCCGAGGAAAAGCGGACGCCCGTTGATGGTGAACTGTGTGCCGCGGATACCAAATTCACGCATGCCGAAAACAATCTCCCTGGTATCTGCCGGGCCTCCTGCGTCCGAAATCTCAATATTCATCCGGTACAGGTTGGGTTCAAATTCATCCCACAACAGAGGATCTTCGCCCATGGGACAGGTGATTTCAATTTTGTTTGAACCCTGGACAACAGGATGATCAACTGACAATCCGTCAATAATCCTGTCTTCCCGGTTCAGGGACCTCCCGGTGACGGAGATCTTTACGGAACCATCGGAACCTGTTGCATTCTGCACATCAAGTTTTATTTTCACCTGATCATGTTTTAAATCGGGATAAAGAGACCGGCGTTGGTTATGAAAATCTTTGAACGCGACTGCAGTTCAAGCCGGCCGGTGATCCCGTTCCAGTTTGATTGGGTATGATCGCTGATGCTATGTGAATTCATCCCGACATCTATATCCTTGATCCGGTTATCCACACATATGGTGAGGGTGTGCGTGCCCGGTGTAAGCCAGGCCGACAAATCATAGATATGTGGCGTGCCCAGCGAATTCTGCATCCCGGCCTCCTGTTCGTTCACCCATACCTTAGTCTCCCAATGGCAGCGTTCCAGAAAAAGCTGTATGTTTTTTCCCTTCCAGGAGGCCGGAATTTTAACTTTTTTCTGATACCAGGCCATGCCTGCATAATACTTATCGGGTTGAAGCCAAAAGGGTACCTTCACGTTGCCGGGTTGCCGGTATTTTTCCATACCGGGATCATGAAACCAGGAGCTGTCGACAATGCCGCCGGTCCAGGGAGTGTTCACGGTAATGTCATCACCCTTTCCGTTTTCTGTCATGGATCCTGGAAGATGAATGGTTTCAGGCAGCGCGCCCGCAAACCATTTTTCAGTGATGCCTTTGCTTTCGGGATCGGCACTGAATGCCCATTCGCCGGAAAGGTCGAGGGTATTTCTTTGTTTAGGTGTTGTGCAGGCTAACGACAGCACTAAGATCAGCAAGGATGTCAATAATGTTTTCATGATAAATGGATATCGATTTTGAATAAATAAATAATCATTAAATCAAATTGTTTTTACCAGGTCCGGCACCTCACTCCCTTTCCCTCTCCTTGAGGAGAGGGATCAGGGTGAGGTCTTCTGCACCTCACCCCCTGCCCCCTCTCCTCAAGGAGAGGGGAAGAAGGGAACCAAGATCATTTGTGTAGAGAAAGAGATTGCTGGATGGCAATATGTATATTGTTTAAAACCATACTCATGGAATTTAGAATTTCCTGGTTTGTAAAACGAATGACGCGGATATCTGATTCCTGCAGTTCATAGGTTCTTCCATCGTCATGTTCCTTATTCCGGGGTTCATGGTGAATCTCTCCGTCAATTTCAATGACCAGTTTGGCTTCATGGCAATAGAAATCAGCGATAAACCTTTTTATTGGATGTTGTCTTCTGAATTTATACCCGTTTAATCGACTGTTTCGCAATTGATTCCACAACACATTTTCCGCTTCTGTCATTGAATTTCTGAGGGCTTTTGCATGGGTGAAAATCCTGCTTTTGGCTCCCTGGTGAAGTGTATTGTTATTTTTAAAATCAGTCATGTAATAAAATTACAATAAAAGATTCAATTTACGCTCTTTCCCTCTCCTTGAGGAGAGGGATATGGGTGAGGTCTTCTGCACCTCACCCCCTGCCCCCTCTCCTCAAGGAGAGGGGAAGAAGGGAACCAAGATCATTTGTGTAGAGAAAGAGATTGCTGGATGGCAATATGTATATTGTTTAAAACCATACTCATGGAATTCAGAATTTCCTGGTTTGTAAAACGAATGACGCGGATATCTGATTCCTGCAGTTCATAGGTTCTTCCATCGTCATGTTCCTTATTCCGGGGTTCATGGTGAATCTCTCCGTCAATTTCAATGACCAGTTTGGCTTCATGGCAATAGAAATCAGCGATAAACCTTTTTATTGGATGTTGTCTTCTGAATTTATACCCGTTTAATCGACTGTTTCGCAATTGATTCCACAACACATTTTCCGCTTCTGTCATTGAATTTCTGAGGGCTTTTGCATGGGTGAAAATCCTGCTTTTGGCTCCCTGGTGAAGTGTATTGTTATTTTTAAAATCAGTCATGTAATAAAATTACAATAAAAGATTCAATTTACGCTCTTTCCCTCTCCTTGAGGAGAGGGATAAGGGTGAGGTGTAGAAGACTCTTCCCCTCTACTCAAGGAGAGGGATCAGGGTGAGGTGCAGAAGACCTCAGGGTGAGGTGAAGCAGCGAGTTTTAATCCCCATGATTTAAGAATTCCCCTTCGATCTCTTCCAGCGATTTCCCCTTTGTTTCCGGCAGCCTGAAATAAATAAACAGGAATCCCGCCACACAGATCACGGCATATCCCCAGAAGGCGGCTGCATCGCCGAAATGCTTTTCGATAACCGGGAAGGTAAACACCAGAATGAAATAGGCTGCCCAGAGCGCGATGACTGCCACTGAAATAGCCGCTCCCCGGATGTTGTTGGGGAAGATCTCCGATATCAGGACCCAGGTAAGGGGAGCCAGCGACATGGCATACATGCCGATGGCTGCCAGAATAAATACAGACAGTCCGCTGCTGCTTTTGCTGAACAACAGGTATCCGATGATCACATACAGGATGGCCAGTCCGCCTGCACCGGCAAGCATCAACGGCCGCCGCCCCCATTTGTCTACCAGTGCCATGGCCACGAGCGTGAACACCAGGTTGGCCAGGCTGATATACACCGCCTGAAGCAGTTGTTCGGCAGAGCTGGCACCAATGCTCCTGAAAATATTGGTGGTGTAATTAAAAACCACATTGATGCCACAGAATTGCTGAAATACAGCCAGGCCAATGCCGATAAAAAGCACGGGCATGACGGCTTTGGTAAAAACACCCCGGATGTGCGAGGCAGCTTCTTTGTCCATGGTGCTCCGGATGGCTGTCACTGAAGATTCAACAAAGGAACGGTCACCGATCCTTGCAAGCACCTTTCGTGATTCATTTTCTTTTCCTTTGCGCAGGAGATAACGGGGGCTTTCCGGAAGGAAGAAGGTTCCTGTCAAAAACAGGAAGGATGGCAGGGCTCCCAGTCCGAACATCCAGCGCCAGGCTTCGGGACCCATATCGCGCAGCTGAAAATTCGCGAAATGGGTTATTACCTGTCCCAGTACAATGGTAAGCTGGTTGATGGCCACCAATCGTCCGCGCATCTCCGCAGGAGCGATCTCGGCAATGAACATGGGGGAAAGCATGGAGGCCATACCCACGCCAATGCCTGCCAGAAAACGGGAGGTGATAAACCAGGAAAGGGAAGGTGCAAGCGCCATGGAAAGCGAGGAGAGAAAGAATATGATGGCGGCCGCAGACAATCCGGGTTTACGTCCGTACTGGTCGGCGATCCGCCCTGCTACCAGGCATCCTGCAATACATCCCAGCGCCAGGGACCCGGTAGTAAATCCTTCCTGGAAAGCGTCCAGTCCGAATTGTTCCCGGAGGAAAGGTAATCCGCCGGTGATCACGGCAAAGTCAAAACCAAACAGGTATCCGCCCATGGCGGTGACCAGGGAGGTGATGATCAGGAAGCGCTTGTTGTATTTTCCGGGCATAGGTGGAGGATTTACCGGGTTAATAACCTTTTAATGATCAGTTGTGTCATCCGCGTGAATGGATTTTCCCTAAAAGTATAAACTTTACGACAATTTCTAATAGGAAATATTCCTGCTGTCATACCCTCCCTGCTTTCCATTGGTGTAGATGCAAATCAAAAACCTTCCGTTCCAGATACTGCCGATTTGGTGAAACAGTTCGATCAGATTAAAATAATTCATAATATTACAGGCAACATTTAGAAATCAAATGTATAAGAAGTCTCCTGCAAAACTGCGTTAATGACAGAAAAAGAGCTTGTTATAAAAATAGATCAGGGCGATCTTCGGGCATTTCAGCAGCTTTATACAGAATATTACGTTTCACTTTGTGTATATGCAAGACGATTTACCCGAACCAATGAGATTGCTGAGGAAGTGGTGCAGGATGTATTTATGACCTTATGGGAACAGCAGGGACGATTTACGATTACTGCTTCACTGAAGGCCTATTTGTTCACCTCCGTCAGAAATCGATGTCTCGACCACCTGAAGCATCTCCAGGTAGTTAACAAATTTAATGAGTATTTTTCCAATTTGCTCAGGGATGCCGAGGACCTGTATATATTCTCCCAGGAATCGGGTGATGCCCAGCTGATCGCCGGTGAACTTGAAAAAAACCTTACAGATGCGATTGATTTACTTCCCGAACAATGCCGCAAGATATTTATGTTGAGCCGTTATGATGGATATAAAAATCAGGATATTGCTGATAAGTTAGGTGTTACGATCAACACGGTTCAGCGTCAAATATCCATTGCCCTTGAGAAGCTACGGGTATCCCTGAAAAAATACCTTTCCCTGCTTCTGTTGTTGTTGAAAATTATGATGGGCTGATATTCCCCGGCAATTATTATACTGTTTTAAAAAAATAAAAAAAAATCAATATGGCTTTTACTGCTACAGGTCACTTTGTCGTCTTAACTATAACAAAGGATAATTATGGAAACTGAAATCCTTGAATTAGTGGTTAAAGTTTTAAATGGGGAAGCCTGTCTGGAAGAAAAGCAGCGATTAATCTCGTGGCTTGGTAAGGATCAGGAGAACATGAAAACTTTCAGACAGGCTGAATCCATATGGAATGCCATGGAAATAATGGCTTCGGGTAAAGAATTCAATGCCGGTACGGCTTTTGATCGTTTTAAGGAAATAGCACAGAAAAGAACACCTGTCAGGAAACGAATACCGCTGCGACGAACTGCTGAATGGTTTATCAGAATAGCTGCTATTTTGATCATTGTTGCAGGCCTTTCCTATTTGATGCTGTCAGATCGCCATGGTAAAAATGCACCTGCATTTGTTTGCGAGGTGGTTGCCCCGAGAGGATCCAAAGCACAGGTAATTCTGCCCGACGGAACCAGGGTGTGGCTGAATGCCGAGAGCAAGCTTAATTATAATAATGATTTCAACAGGAATTCAAGGGATGTCTACCTGGAAGGAGAAGGTTATTTTGAGGTTACCAAAAACCATTTGAAACCTTTTGTGGTGAATACTGCCGACATCAAAATCAGAGCCCTGGGAACCACCTTCAATGTAAAATCTTATCCGGGTGAAAAAACGGTGGAGACTACGTTGATCGAAGGCAAAGTAGTACTCGAAAAATTAACCAGCGGTAACAAAAGGGAAAATCTGTTGACATTAAAGCCCAACCAGAGGGTAATCTATTATAAAGACTCTGAATTAAATGCTGAGAATCTGATCGATATCAATCGCAATGCCGGCAAATCTGTCACGCCGATCAAATCACCAAAATCACAGATTATTTTGAATGACAAAGTTAATCCTGAGCATGATATTGCCTGGAAGAACAACCGGTTGTATTTTGAAGATGAATCTTTTCAGGACCTTGCTGTGAAGCTTGAAAGACGTTTTGGTGTTACCATTCATTTTATGAATGAGGAAATCAAGCAATACCCTTTTTCAGGAAGGTTCGATGACATCATAATTGAACAGGTACTTGAAGCCCTTCAGTTTGCCTCTCCGTTTTATTATAAAATTATTGACAAGGATATTTATATTTCCGATAAACCAATAAAGGACATGAAAGAAAAAAATACTCCATAAGCCAGTTCATGTCAAACCCCATTGCAGGATATTCTAATTAACCCCTAACCATTAAAACAAACTGCCTATGAGATGAATATGTTTTAAAAAAAGAGTCGGAAAATGTTCCCGCATTTTCCGACCCATACGTTTTTAATCAATTTCCGGAAACTTCGCTTTGATAGGGAATCCGGATTGTGGTCTTAACTAAAAACATACAAATTTATGAAAAAAAATTACTTAACTAAAAAAATCCTTTTAATCATGAGGCTGACATTCCTGATGTTGTTCGCATGTCTGATCAACATATCGGCAAGTATCTATTCTCAGAGGTTTACCTATGAATCGAAGAATGCCTCTATTAAGGATTTGCTTACCGAGATTGAATCAAACAGTACTTATAAGTTTCTGTATCGCTCGGATCTTATTGATGTATCGCGCGAGGTCGAACTGAATATGAAGGATGCCGATGTGGCTACGGTTTTGTCGATGATCTTTGCGTCAGACGACATTACCTACAGGATATTTGACGACAACCTGGTAGTAATTACCAGGGCAAATGACCTCCAGGAGCAAAAAATATCGGGAATTGTTTCCGATGCTTCAACGGGCGAATCCTTGCCCGGGGTGAATATCCTGATTGAAGGCACTAACAATGGGACAACTACGGATGTCAACGGCAAATTCAGCATCAATGTTCCCAATCAAGATGCAGTACTGATTTTTTCCTATATTGGATACCTCAGTGAGAGAGTGACCGTTGCAGGGCAAAGCACACTGGATATAAAACTCTCCCCCGATGTTACCAGACTGGAGGAAGTGGTAGTGGTAGGTTATGGAACCGTGAAAAAGAGCGATCTTACCGGTTTGTCGCCTCTATCAGTGCAGAGGATTATTCCCAGATGCCGGTGAACAACTTCTCTTCTGCCATACAGGGAAGGGCAGCCGGTGTTTCGATAGCCACCCAGTCAGGTGCTCCCGGAGGTGCAGTTAAAATCCGTATCCGCGGTTCCAATTCGATCAATGGAAACAATGACCCTTTATATGTGGTTGATGGAATTCAATTGGCCACCACCTCCATTCAGGATGTTAATCCCAATGATATAGAATCCATTGAAGGTATTAAAAGATGCTTCTGCAACCGCTATTTATGGTTCAAGGGGAGCTAACGGCGTGGTGATGATTACCACAAAAAAAGGTAATACCGAAAAACCCGCCTTGAATTTACCGCTTTTACCGGTGTTTCTCAGCTATCATACCAGTATGACATACTGGAAGCTGCACCTTTTGCTGAGTTGTATAATCAATACAAGCGCAATACTTTTTCGGCTGCACAAATTGATGAATACCGCCGTACCGGCGGGACAGACTGGCAGGATGAGATATTACAGAATGGGATTAAAAAGAAGTACCAACTCTCCTTAAGCGGAACTACCACAAGGACAAGCTATTTCATTTCAGGCAATTATATTGATCAAACGGGTGTTCTGCTGAAAACAGATTATAAAAAGTATGCGATTCGGGCTAACCTTGATACTAAAGTAAATGACAAATTATCTATTGGGGTAAATTTGTTCATTTCCAGGACTGATGCATTAAATACCACCGATATGGGATCGAAGGGGAGTACGGTTTGGACATCCGCTCAGTTCTCACCAGTGATTTCGGTGTATGACGAAAATGGAGAATGGAATAAGAGAGATCCTTACGGTGCGGTAACTTCCTGGAATCCCGTTATGATTCTCGAAAACAGTAACGATGGATATCTTTTCCAATTCAGCGCTTATCAATTCAAAGCTGAATTATAAAATTACCGATTGGCTGACTTATGATTTCACGGCAGGTTTAGATGCAACTATGTATCAGGGTAAAGGATCCACCTCTGACCTATGGAGTACATCCAGTCCCTATGAGAACAATACATCATCTATGAACTGGCAGATAAGCAACGTGCTGACTTTCCATAAAAGCTGTGGCATTCATGATCTGACCGCTTTGGCTGTTTTTGAAGAATCAAAATTTACATCGGACTACTCCAGTGCCAATGGATCTGATCTGGCTTATCTCACCACCGAGTATGACAATTTAGGAGTAAGCGCCGGTGCAGCTATCTCTTCAAGCTATACTCAGGCCACACTTCGGTCTTACGTTGGAAGGGTTGCCTATACTCTGGCCAATAAATACCTGCTGACCTTTACCTATCGTGCAGACGGTTCTTCGAAATTCCCGAATAACAAGTGGGGTTACTTCCTCCGCAGCAATTGGCTGGCGCTTGTCAGAAGAGGAATTCATTAAAAACCTGAATATTTTTGATAATCTTAAGCTGCGCGGAAGCTGGGGCGTAACGGAAGCCAGGCTGTAGGTCCGTACGCTACAGTTCAGAGTATGTAGAGCGGATATTATTCTTTTGGCACATCGGTTGGTCAATTGGCTTCCTGGATCACCGATCCCGCCAATCCCAATTTAAAATGGGAAACCACCAGTCAGACGGATATTGGAATTGACATGGGTTTCTTTAACAACCGGTTAAGTATTTCAGCGGATTACTTTATGAAGAAAACCAAAGACCTGCTTTTGGCGGTTAGCATTCCCGCTTATGCCGGCGGCGGATCGTATATGGATAACATTGGAAAGGTTGAGAACAAGGGATTCGAGGCCATCATTACCGCAGTACCCATGGATAGAAAGGATTTTGACTGGCAGGTCAGTTTCAACATTTCGACCTACAAAAATAAAGTGGTTGAATTAGCTCCAGGTCAGGATTATATTGATGGGGCCATCTATGGTGGTGGTCTTATGACAAAACCTGTTACCCGGGTAATTGTTGGTGAACCGCTGGGTACCTTTTATGGTCTTCAGTTTGACGGGATTTATCAGGAAGCTGATGCTGCAGAAGCTAACGGTTTGGGTTTGAATGTAGGAGATAATAATTACAGAAATCTCGATGGAAATACAAAGATTGATTATGATGACAGAATGATCATCGGTCAGGCAAATCCTAAATTCAGCTGGGGTTTGGATAATACCATTAATTTTAAGGATTTTGAATTCAATCTGTTCTTACTGGCTGTTCATGGCAACAAAGTCATGAATACTACCTACTATGCAGCATGTGCACAAACTGGAGATGCCACGGCCATTACCAGTGCTGATGTAACACCCTGGACTGCTGAAAATCAAAGCAATATGTGGCCTAAAATAACCAGTGCCACCAGCAAGGAATTTCTGGAAAGTTCAAAATGGTTGCAGGATGGATCATTTGTACGGATCAAGAACCTGAGCATTGGATACAATTTGCCCGAAGATCTGATGAAATTTATGGATCTTAAGCTGACGCTTAGCGCACAGAACCTTTTTACATTTACAAAATATAAAGGATTTGATCCGGAAGCTTCAACATCCACGGGTGATATTAACTCCGGAATTGATCTTGGCGCCTATCCCTCCGCAAGGACCATAACGTTCGGTGTACAAATGACTTTTTAAAGACCGGTAATCATCAAAGAACAGCTTTTAAGTATAAATTTTTAAAACAGAAACTATGAAAAAGTATTTCATCATATATGTCTTGCTCATCCTGGGATTATTTTCCTGCGGCAAGGATTTCCTGGATGAAGAAGTTCGTGGAAAGATAAGTCCACAGTCTTCCTTAATAACACGGGAAGTTTACCGGAGGCTGTAACTACCATGTATCGTGATCTTGGGGGTTTTTTTAATGAAGCTGCCCGTCTGGCCTCATTTATGGGCGGAGATGACCTGACCTCCCAACCCGGAGCAAATAAACAACCCTTCCGGGAAATTGATATTTTCGCAGTCAGCAACAACAATGAGCGCCTCCCGACGAACTGGAAATATTTATACCATGCCATTCGTGCTGCAATACCATTCTTAACAATGCTTCACTGAATACTGCAAGTCAGGCGGTTATCGATTCATGCATTGCACAGGCTGATTTTGTTCGCGCATACAGCTATTTCAACCTGGTGAGGATATTCGGTGAGGTTCCTTTGTGCACCTCTGAGTTAATGGAAGATATGCTGGGCATGCCCAAAAGCCCGATCGCTGATATTTATGCATTAATAGTCAGTGATCTGCAAACAGCAGAAACCATGCTTCCCGAGGTTCAGAAGTATCCTTTAGACCGACCTGGTTTTTATGCCAACCAGGGATCAGCAAAATCGTTGCTGGCAAGCGTATATCTTACCATGGCAGGCTGGCCTCTTAAACAAACCGATAAATATGCACTGGCCGCCGCAAAAGCAAAGGAAGTGATTGACGATGAAGATTTATATGGCTATGCTTTGCAGGAAAATTTTTCTGACCTATGGTCCTGGGCAAATAATTACAGCAACAAGGAGGTGGTTTTTGGTGTTTACTATTATAAAAACCTGGCCAGCTGGACTTGGGAAAACGGCAATATGAGTTCACCAAAACCGGAACGTCCGGTTGAAGAAGGAGGCTGGTGTGATTATTTTGCTGAAATTACTTTTTTCAATGACTTCCCCGCAGGTGCCCGTAAAGATGCCACTTTCCAAACGGTGATTATGAAAAACGGGAGTCCTTTAAACTGGGATGACCCTTTGACCGATATGAAGCACCCCTATTACAAAAAGTACCAGGAAGCTGAGGCAAATGATGAACTGGTGGTCATCAAGAACTATGCAGGTTATTCGTTATGCAGAGGTATTATTAACCTATGCTGAAGCAAAAGCCCGGTCAGGCGGTCCCGATGCCCTTGCTTATACTTGCCTGAACAGGGTGCATGAACGGGCAGGGTTGACAGCCATCGCCGATGGAAGTCTTACTGCACCCGAATTCATTGATGCAGTGGTAGCCGAAAGAGGATGGGAATTTGCCGGTGGCGAACCAAATTCCAGATGGTTTGATCTTACCCGCCTTGAAATGGTGGAAGAGGTAACTGCAAACCGTCATGCCAGTGAAATGACCCTGAACCATGCACCTACGCATGATGATTATTTAATGCCCATACCGGCTACTGAGGTCGACCTGAATCCAAATCTCGGAAGTGAAAAATAATTTTGAGTGAGGACTGAATCTTCAGGTTAAAGTATTGTTCATAAGTTAATTTCTACCACCGGGTCGTCAGGTCATGAAGTAATTACTATTCCTTCTGCAATACTTCATGACTGACCGCCCTGGTGGTAAACTTACTTTTTCCGGTGATGCAGCGATTTTCGCATTGATTCCGGGATTGTCCTCATGTAAAACCATGACGATTGGAATTACTGATCTAACATTAAAAATATTCAAATGACATATAAGACATCATTGCTCATTGCAATAGTCCTGCACGTTTCCTGCACATTATGTATGTCGCAACCTATCTTTTTCGCCCGACCCACGGCCCCTCAGCTTGCCTTCCAAGATCTCGAACTTGGCGTATTTATTCATTACAGCATTGATACCTATGCCCCTCATGATGTTCCGCCCGGGAGCACTCCGGCATCAGCGTTTAATCCTACTGAACTGAATGCCGAGCAATGGGTGTTGGCTGCCAAGGCTATGGGCGCTACCTATGTGGTACTCACGGCAAGGCACGAACAGGGCTTTTGCCTTTGGCCGACAAAGACTACCGATTACAGTGTGAAGTCGAGTCCCTATAAAAACGGTGAAGGTGATATTGTACGTGAGTTTACGGATGCATGCCGCAAGCATGGCTTAAAAGTTGGTTTGTACTCCGCTCCCTGGATAGATTCGCATTGGGAGACCGATTATGCCGGATATCAAGGAGGAAATACGGCAAGGATTGATAAATTAAATGATCCGGCGTTATATGAAAAAGCACTGAACAAAGAGAAAGAGCAAATCAAGGAACTGATGACCAATTATGGTGAACTTGTCTTTTTCTGGGATGATCATTTTGGCCGTTCGGATGTAATTGATTCTGTACCGCTTGGTGGAAAGTTCAGGGAGTTTTATACAACGCTGACCCAATTTGCTCATGAGATTCAACCGAATTGCCTTTTGCTGGGACCGGATATTGAACATGTGGGCACCGAGGAAGGCCGGGCATGTTACCCCTTATGGAATGCGCTGAACACACTGGATGGTACAAACTACACTGTTAGTACAACTTATAAATGGGACCACAACAATACCGGAGAACCCCTGGGAAAATTCTACCGGCCCCAACTGGCCTGTACCACGGTTGGATTCAGCACCGGGGGATGGATGTGGACGGGACCTCGCAAGGCCCAACCCATGGAGAGAATCATGCAGGCTTATTACGAGACCATCGGGCGCGGATCGGGCCTGATCGTGAACCTGACGCCTGACCGGCGCGGATTAATTCCGGAAGACCTCGTTGTTGCGGCTAAAGAAATGGGGAATGAGATCACCCGCCGGTTCAGTAATCCGATAGCACAATCTGATTTACCTGATCCGGAGCAAGTCATAAAATTCAACGGACCACAAACTTTTGATCATGTTGTTCTCATGGAGGACCTGCGCGATGGACAGAAAATTTCAAACTATATCATTGAAGCAGAACTGGATGGGAAATGGAAAGTAATCGTTAAGGGACAAACGGTTGGTCATAAGCGGATCGATCATTTTGAACCTGTAACAGCTACAACCCTTAGGTTTACGGTATCAGGGACAGTTGCGGAACCTGCTGTGATGCGTCAAATAGCTGTCTTTAATATTGAATAAAACAAAATTTATTTCTTTTCCGGCGATCACCATCATCCCGCTTTCATGCAGTAATGATTTTTACTTCTCCTAAATACCAAAATTTGACAGGAGTTACCATTCAAAACTGTAATTTAGATTTATAAACCGAAGATTCGAAATAGATAAGTCTCGAAAACTAATGTTCCGTAAATGAGGAGAACCATTTTAGTTTTTTTCTTAATCAGTTTATGCCATTAATAGGTATCAGTCAGGTAGTAAAACTATAAACTATAGAATACCAATTAAATATATCGCTAAAATGAAATCAAAAGTATGGATAATCTTTATCCTGGCTGTATTGACCGGATTTAATGTGAGCAAAGCTGAAGTCTCATCAACCTTTAAACCCGGGCAGGTGTGGAAAGACACAAACGGGAACCTGATCAATGCCCATGGCGGTGGTTTTCTGTTCCACAACGGGAAATACTATTGGTATGGTGAGCATAAAATTGCCGGTGAAGAAGGCAACAAGGCCATGGTAGGGGTGCATTGTTATTCATCGGATGATTTGTATAACTGGGCGGACGAAGGAATTGCCTTGCACGTGGCAAAAGACGATTTAAACAGTCCGATCACCGAGGGATGCGTTATTGAACGCCCGAAAGTCATTTTCAACGGCAAGACCGGAAAATTTGTGATGTGGTTTCACCTGGAACTTAAAGGGCAGGGCTATTCTGCAGCTCAAACCGGTATGGCCTTAAGCGATCATGCCACAGGACCTTTTACATTCATCAAAGCTTCCCGTGCCGACATACAGGCCTGGCCTGTGGATATGAGTGAAGCGCAAAAGAAACAGACTATTCAGGAAAAAGAACTGAAGGAATGGAGTCCGGAATGGCTGAATGCCATCAAGGAGGGTATGTTAGTGCGGCGCGATTTTGAGAAAGGACAAATGTCGCGCGACATGACACTGTTCGTGGATGATGACGGGAAAGCCTATCACATACATGCCTCGGAAGAGAACCTTACCATGCACATCTCTGAACTCACGGAGGATTATACTTCCTTTACCGGGAAATACACCAGGGTTTTTCCGGCCGGACACAATGAAGCTCCTGCTGTTTTCAAACACAATGGGAAATATTATATGATTACCTCTGGTTGTACAGGCTGGGCGCCAAATGCAGCCCGATGTGCCGTGTCTGAATCAATCTGGGGGCCATGGAAGGAACTTGGAAATCCCTGCGTGGGTGACTATTCCGATCTGACTTTTCATTCCCAGAGTACTTATGTTATTCCCGTTCAGGGGAAGCGCGATGCCTTTGTTTTTGTTGCTGACCGTTGGAGACCGGAGAATCCCATCGACGGTCGCTATGTATTTCTGCCCGTCTTTTTCGATTCTGATAAAAAGCCGGTATTGCGCTGGTTTGACGAATGGGATCTGAATTGTTTTGGCGAAGGTGAGGACCTGAGATTAACAGAAACGGACATGAAATGGTGGCAAAATGCCAAGTTCGGGATGTTCATTCATTGGGGTTTGTATGCCATCCCGGCAAAAGGGGAATGGCATATGTTCAATGACAAAGTACCGGCCGCTGAATATGCCAGATATGCCGATGAATTTAATCCTCAAAAATTCAATGCCAATGAATGGGCTGAAATTGCCAGGGCAGCCGGTATGAAATACATGGTGCTAACTGCCCGCCATCACGATGGATTTTGTTTGTGGGACAGCCGTTCAAGTTTTAACAATTTCACAAGTATGCAATCCGTGGCCAAAAGAGATTTCATTTCGGAATATACGGTTGCCTGCAGAAAAGCCGGAATTAAAACTGGTATTTATTATTCGCCCATGGATTGGAGATTTGAAGGCTATTTTGATCCCCGCGGCAAGTTCGACAATGCCCTGCAAATGAGTGATCAGTGTCATAGCCAGGTCAGGGAACTCCTGAGTAACTATGGGCAGATAGATGTACTCTGGTTTGATGGCGGCTGGTTGTCCCACAAAGGTGCAGATAAAGAGGGTGCCTGGCTCTGGCAACCACTCGACATTATCAGAATGGCACGCGGTCTTCAGCCCAATCTGATCATGAGTTTGCGAATGGGCTGGAAGGGAGACTTCCTGAGCGATGAAGGCGGAGGAGAAGTGAAAGGTGCCATTCGTGCCGAACCGTGGGAAAAATGTTTGAACCTGAATGAAGTAAGCTGGGGATTTTCGACGAAACAGAACTTAATGTCGTTTGAAAGAGCCATCAATATGCTGGTTAACGTGGTTTGTCGCAACGGCAATGTGTTACTGAATGTCGGACCTGATAAGGAAGGGCTGATCCCGGAAACACATGTGGCACGACTGAAAGAGATCGGGCAGTGGCTCAGCAAATACGGCGAAAGCATTTACGAAACACAGGGGGGACCTTTTCAACCGGTAGATAGTGTATACGGAAGTACCTTTAAAGGGAATATGGTATACCTGCATCTGATAAAGACAAGCGCAGGCACCATCCTGATTCCTCCCATCGCGAATAAGCTTGTCACTTATAAATGTTTGACCGGTGAAGCCCTCAAAGTCAAACAAAATGAAAAAGGACTATCTGTTAAGATAGGGGCAAACACCAATAAAACAGATATCATCGTCAGGCTTGAGTTTGAAAAGGAGATCGATCCTTTGCAGCCATAATACTCGCAAACAGTCAAATCAAAAATATTTAATAATCAAAATAAATATGAGATCAACTAAATATTTACTTATCATTCTGTTAACGACCGGATTTACTTTGTCTTCTTTGGCGCAGAACGAAGTAAAAATGTGGGAAGAATCAGTGACCTTACCAACCTACAAAGTTGAACCGGCAGAAAAAGCGCCTATATTTTTTACAGGCGGAAGTTTTCAGGGGGCCCGGCGTGTTGTTTACCCGTATGCCCAAAATGATATTATTTCCAATAAAAAGGTATATCAGGCATGGAAATTCTTAACCCTCGAAAATGAATATATCAAATTGGGTATTACCCCGGAAATAGGAGGGAAGCTATATTATGCGACCGATAAATCAAATAATTACAATTTCATCTACAAGAACAATGAAGTAAAACCCTCGAATATTGGCATGTTGGGAGCCTGGGTTTCGGGAGGAATTGAATGGTGCGTTTTACATCATCACCGGGCATCCACCATGCTTCCGATGGATTATCACCTGGCTGAAAATGAGGATGGCAGCAAAACCATCTTTATCGGGGAAACTGAACCCAGGCATCGGATGCGATGGACAGTAGGAGTAACCGTTCGTCCGGGCAGATCTTACTTCGAAGCGGAACTGTCGATTTACAATCCTACTCCCTACACGCATACATTTCTTTACTGGGCCAATGTTGCAACTCATACCAATGACAACTACCAGACGATCTTCCCGCCAAGTGTGGAGTTTGCCACCTACCATTCGAAAACCGATTTTACACACTGGCCCATTTCTACGGATGAATACATAGGCCAGGATTTCACGGAAGGGGTTGACATTAGCTGGTGGAAGAACGTAAAACAATCTGCCTCCTTTTTTGCCTGGGATTTGCAGGAGGATTTTATGGGAGGATACGATCACGGAAAGAACAGCGGAACCGTGCATATTGGAGATCACAATATTGTTAAAGGAGCCAAGCTTTGGGAGTGGGGTTCAGGGATAAGAGGTCAGGCTACTGAAGGAAGATTGACTGAGACCAGCGGACCGTATGTGGAAATAATGGTCGGTGCTTTTTCTGATAATCAGCCCGATTACACCTGGATCAGACCTTACGAAGTTAAAACCTGGAAGCAATACTGGTATCCGGTAAAAGATATTGAAGGCTTTAAAAATGCCAATCTTGACGCTGCCGTTAATCTCGAACAGCGGGAAGATAATCAGGTTTTCCTTGGCTATCATTCAACACAAAAAGTTGTGAAGGCACGCATTATCCTGAAGAATGGTGAAAACGTCATTTTTCAGAAGAATTTAAGTATTTCTCCGGAAAAAGCCTTTACTGAATTGGTTAAGATTGAAGGCAGCTATGATTTCAATGACCTCTATACGGAAATGACCGATGCCGAAACCAACAAAGTGCTGATCTCCTATCAGCCAGTTGAGAAAAAGCGAACCGAAAAACTTCCGGAAGTTGTTGACAGGCCTCCACTTCCAAAAGATATTCCTACAATAGAGGAACTTTACCTGACCGGAAGCCGACAGGAACAATTTTATAAGTCTTCTGCGGAGTATTATGAAGAAGCGCTTAAACGAGATCCCTCCGACATCAGAACGAATATTGCCATGGGGAATCAATATCTTAAAAATGGGGATTATCCAAAGGCAAGAAGCTTTTTTTCGACGGCTGTAAAACGGCTCACCAAAGACTATACCCGGCCGTCCAGCTGTGAAGCTTTTTACCTGCAAGGATTAACACTCAAGGCATTGGGTCTTTACGATGAAGCTATTGATACCTTGTACCGTGCGACCTGGGACTATGCTTATCATTCCGCAGCCTATTTCGAATTGGCCGGGATTTCCTGCATAAAGGGAGATTTCGTAAAGGCGCTTCATCAAATAAATGAGTCACTTTCAACCAATATGAAGAATAACCAGGCCATCGGATTGAAAGCATCCATTCAGCGGAGAACAGGTGATTATCAAGGAGCATCGGAGACTCTCGGAAATATTCTTAAAACCGATCCTCTTAATTTCAGAACTGGTAATGAAGCCTATTTGATTGCAAAGGAATCCGGCAATGGTCCGTTAGCCGACAGCGCATTGATGTCACTGACAAAAAAGATGCGAGATTTTGATCAGAATTATCTTGAGTTAGCGGTGGGGTATTTAAACGAAGGAATGCTTGCTGAAGCGGAAAATGTTTTGTTACGGTACAAGGGTGAAAACCCGATTATTCAATATTATTTGGGTTACATCCAGGACCGGCTTGGCAACAAGGTTCAGGCAAGACAATATTTTAAAACAGCCCAGAGTCTGTCTGAAGAATATTGCTTCCCCTATCGGCTTGAAACGGTCAACATCTTAAATGCGGCTATTGCCGATAACCCAACCGACGGAAAAGCATACTATTACCTTGGAAATATTTTATATGACAAACAGCCCTATAAAGCCATTGAATATTGGGAAAAGGCAATAAAGAATGAACCCGGGTTGGCCATGGCCTGGCGGAATTTAGGATGGGGACAGTATTACATTTACAATGATTTTCAAAAAGCCATCTCTTACTATGAAAAGGCCATTTCGCTAGATCATAGCGATGCTATTTTATTTACCGAACTGGATAATCTTTATGCATTGAACAACAGCCCAATTGATGACAGGGTGAGGCTTTTTGAAGGAAATGAGGAAGTGGTAAATAAGCGTGATGATGCCTTTGTTCGTCAAATAACAGTTTTTACCCTGGCAGGAAAACCTGAAAGATCAGTTGAACTATTAAAAGATAAGGTTTTTAGTTATCGCGAGGGAAATTCAAGGGTGCGCGAAGTAATTATTGATGCACAGTTGTCATTGGGAATAAAGTATATGGCCGATAAGGAATATCAAAAGGCACTCGACCATTTTCTGCTGGCACAGGTGCCGGATGAGGAAGCCGGCAGCGCCAGATCGGGAAACAGGGATATTCAGGTGAATTATTTTATTGGTCAGGCATACGAAGCATTAAAAATGGAGGATAAAGCCAGGGACTTTTATTCGCTGGCAACACAAGCCGAAACTTCCGGAAGGCCTGGAATAATGAGTTATTATCAGGGACTTTGTTTTATGGAATTAAAGAATAAAGCAAAAGCCGATGAAATTTTTAATACCCTGGTTGAAAGTGGAGATAAAATAATCAATAGCGGCACGGATAACCAGGATGATTTCTTTGCATCATTTGGTGAAAGGGAAGCTGAAAATACCAGGATATCGCAGGCCTATACTTTAAGAGGTTTGGGCTATAAAGGGCTTGAAAAGACCAATCAGGCCAGGGAAGATTTGAATAAAGCAGTTGAATTATCGGTCAGTAATTTGTGGGCGGGTACAGAACTGAAAAAGCTTTAAGTGGTTGTAAAAATTAGGGTATGATCAGCCCGCCAGCGTTATGGTTGCAGATGTTAACAGTGGCGGGGAAAATGATCCCGAATGGCTCAAAGCCCTGCCGTTGGGGAATGGGTTCCCGGGAGCCATGGTCTTTGGCGATGTAAACAAAGAACGTCTTCAGCTCAACGAAAAGACCTTATGGTCGGGCAGTCCCGATGATCACAATAATCCCGATGTCAGGAGAAGAGTAGGCCTGACATCCTGTAATTCGTAAAGTGATGGTTTTCAATCTAAATTAAATCCAATGAGTTATGAAACGACTGGCATTTAAAATGAAACTGAAACCTGGTTTTGAGAAAGAATATAAAAAGCGTCACGATGAGATCTGGCCGGAACTGTCCGGTGAACTTACCAGGGCTGGCGTATTTGATTATTCCATCTTTCTGGACGAGGAAACCCTTACCCTCTTTGCGGTTCAGAAACTAGAGGATGACAATACGGCCGATCAGCTGCCGAACAACCCGGTTGTGCGAAAATGGTGGGATTACATGGCAGATATCATGGAGGTGAATCCTGACCATTCGCCGGTTGAAAAGCGTTTGCCAGAGGTATTTCACCACGTGTAACCAGCCGGATTCAAGGAATTACTTCCAGAATAATATGCAATGGCAGTTCAGCAATCAGTAAGGTAGACAGGCCATCGGCCCAGGAGAATTCCAGTTCTTTTCCACCGGGTTGCAGGAAAATCCCGGAGGGTCTTTCCGGGGTCCGGATGGTCACAGAGAGGTTTTGGAGTGGCGGAACCTCGTCATACCCGAGGGCACTTTGGTTGGTATGTTCCCCGGCTACATTGATCAGGTTTACCACCATCTTTCCTTTCACTGTGTTTACAGCCACATGAACCAGGTGTGAACCCGTTACTTCAACCAGTTTTGCCGGAAAGAGCTCCCGGATGATTTCATCCAGAAAATCCCGTATGACCGGTGTTTTGTATTCGGTATAGGCAGTGCCTGCATTGAAGTAAATGCCTGCCACTTGCCCTTTACCGAAGGAATTTATGGATGCAGCAATGGTTGTATCCGGATCATTGAAATCGCTGCCCTGATAAAATCGGGAAAGAGGTTTGCCGCCTTCCGCAAGTTCAACAACAAGAAGATCTGACCTGATGGAGCCGATTTTGCCGGATGCAGCAATAAAAGCCTCTGAACCGGAACTTTTTACCGAAGACGTGAGGCCCAGCTCTGTACTGAAAAGTCCGGCGGTTTCGACACCAATGACCAGCAGACTTCCCCCTTTTTTCACGTACGCCCTGAGTTCATCGATAAAGGAAGGTTCAAGATAATCGCATTCCGGAACAATGATCAACGGATACTGATCCATGCGGCCTGTGAGATTGTGTTCCATGATGATCTCAACAGCCTGCTGACCGTCGAGTAAGGCATTCAGCGTTCCCTGCAACATTCCCAGTGAACGGGAATAGGCGACAGGTGCACTCTTTTGATACGATTGTGCCGGGTACAACAATGCAATTTGTGGAACCGGAGAGGCTTTGTGGCAATAAGGTTGCCGCTCCCGGCAGAAGGCAGCAATATCTTCAAGCATATAAGCCAGCCAGGGCTTAATGGACAGATCACGGTTCTGCTGGAAGTAAAACTGGACGCCTCCCCCCATGGCAATAATTTCTGCGGCTTCCTGTTTAAGCTGCACTGCTGATTTAATACTCATGGGCATAGTCCCGCCATTCCATGAGAATCCCCATGCCATCAAATCCCATGGTTTTCCCTGAGGTGCAAGGCAACGTGCTTCGAAGGCAGAGCGGAATACACCATTCTGCGGAGTAACATCGCCTGATAAGAAATCAACCGGAATGCTGACCTTCTCCGGCATCATGGAAGAATAGGCCCAATTGCTTGTAATCTGAAAATCAGGATTAAATTGATGGATGGCATTCACATATTTCTTCATGTGTTCGCGGAAGAGACTTCGGGTATATTCCAAAAATTCAGGATAATACTGATCGGATGTGCTTCGCGGGATTGCGGTTATGCCGGTTTCTTTGGTGAAGCGTTGCAGCGATGCCCCACCATAATCGGGTTCAACGGCCCAGCATTCGCCGTCAATCCAGGCGCCATCCACCTGGTAGTCATTGCTTAGCTCCTTCAACTGGGGGATCATGTAGGTTTCAAGGTAGGGACTGAAAAAGGAAACTTTTTGGGTGCTGCGTTCTCCGTTCGCTTTAATGACAGCCCAATCCGGATGTTGTTGCACCACTTTCCCATCCCATACACCTGAAAAATGCATGAATAGCCCGACCTTATTTTTCTCTGTAACCTCCCGCCAAAGTCTCAGCGGGTCTTTTTCAAATCCTTTTACATGAAAGCCGACTTTAGTCGGGTAGCTTGAAATACCGGGATGTCCTTTGCAATCGATTTGAACAAAATCGGGCCGCACGCGGGATAAAAAAGTATCGATCATGGCATAGGTCAGTGTTTTTCCGGCATCATCAATGTCTTCACTGGCGTGGAGATCAAAATGAACGCCAAAGTAGCAGTCGGATCTTTTGAGCTTTTGGGCTGGCATTCCGGTCTGCGCCATCAGGGAAGCTTCGGATAATACAATGATTATCAATACAATTGAATGAATATTCTTCATGGGGTACTGTTTTGCTAGGAAAGTTAAGGATGTTTTATCAATATTCTAACCTGTGCTGAAGCGGGTTTCGGGAAAAAAATCAAAAATAATACCATCAGGAGTTGTTGGTTTTTGTAAAAGGTATATATTTACAAAAAAGTTACCGCGAAAGTAACCGGGTAAGTCAATATGAAAAAAGAACCCGTCACGCAACAGGATATAGCCGACAGGCTAAATGTATCGAGAATTACAATCTCCAAGGCACTTCGGGATCATCCTGATATTTCTTCGGAAATGAAGGGGAAAGTCAGAAAGGCGGTGGAGGAGATGGGCTATTCACCTAACCTGATCGCCAAACAATTAACCCTCCGGAAGACCTTTACTCTGGGTATTGTAGTGCCCGACCTGGAAAACAGTTTTTTCTCCTATCTGACCGATAGTATCATTGATGCGGCCACTGAACGCAATTATCATATCATCCTCACGGTTTCACGCGAAAAAGAAGAGAATGAATACCGCAACATCCGGAACCTGATTGGCATGCGTGTGGACGGGCTCCTGGTCTGTGTTTCACAGTTTACCACCAATACCGAGATCTTTGAATATGCCGGAAGGATGAACATTCCGCTGGTGTTTTTTGACCGGGCGATGAAAGGGATCGGGTTCAGTTATGTGGCTTTTAATGATAAATCCGGTACCACGGATGCCATTAACCAGTTGACAACCGCCGGATACAGTAAAATAGCCCATTTTTCGGGTTATTCCAATATCAGTATCGGTGCAGACAGGTGTAATGGGTATAAGGAAGCTCTTGTAAACAATGGAATTGCAGTGCAGCGATGAATGGATCATTGAAGGCGGATATGAAATTGAAGACGGTTACAGGGCTTTTGAACAGCTTTATTCCACCGGGAACCTTCCTGAAATTATTCTGGCGGTGAATGACCGCGTGGCTCTGGGAGCTTACAAAGCGATCAGGAGGGCCGGATTGAAGATTCCCGATGATATCGGAATCATCGGGTACGGGTTCAGCGAGACGGCCCAGTTGTTCAGTCCAACCTTGTCCATTATCAACCAGGATCCCCGGAAGATGGGAAGAATCGCCGCCAATCTGCTCATCAATGAAATCCAGGGTGCTTCAGGGGCAACAGTCGCAGAGGTCCTCATTGAAGAAGACTTTCAATGGAATACCTCTGTAATGAAAAGAAGTCGAACCTAAAAAATCGTCAAATAATTTATCTATCATGAAAAAAGCAGTAGTAACCGGAGCCGGGGGCTTTATTGCCGGACATCTTGTGGTTGCCCTGGAAAACAGAGGGTATCAGGTAAGAGCAGTGGACAAGAAACCCCTGACCCAGTGGTATCAGGTTTCGAAACAGGCAGACAATCTGGTCCTTGACTTAAACAGCAGAGAAAATTGTTATCAGGCTGTCAACGGTTATCATGAAGTGTTCAACCTGGCCGCCGACATGGGCGGCATGGGATTCATCGAAACCCACAAGGCGGAATGCATGCTCAGTGTTCTTATCAATACCCACATGCTGATGGCTTCGAGAGATTGCGGCATCGAGCGTTTTTTCTATGCTTCGTCTGCCTGTGTTTATAATGCGTGAAAAACAGACCGATCCTGAAAATCCGGGACTAAAGGAGGCTGATGCTTATCCCGCCATGGCTGAGGATGGTTATGGCTGGGAAAAGCTATTCAGCGAGCGGATGTGCCGTCATTTTTCCGAAGACTACGGGCTGATCACCCGGGTTGCGCGTTTTCACAACGTTTATGGTCCTTTTGGCACCTATGACGGAGGCAGGGAAAAAGCACCTGCTGCGATTTGCAGAAAAGTGATTGACAAGGAATTATATGGAAAGGATGAAATCATTATCTGGGGAGATGGGCATCAAACCCGGAGCTTTATGTATATCGATGATTGCATAAAGGGAATTATCGACATTATGTACAGCGATATTGATGAGCCGATCAATCTGGGCAGCAGTGAAATGGTCTCGATCAACCAACTGGTGGATATTGTGGAAGACATTGCAGGTTGCAGGCTTATTCGACGTTATGATCCTGTTGCTCCCAAAGGGGTTCGGGGACGAAACAGCGACAATACCTTAATTAGGAAATATCTTGGATGGGAACCTTCCATTTCACTGAAGGACGGACTTACCAGTACCTATGCCTGGATCAGGGAACAGATGGTAAAGGATAAGAAGAATAAAGCAAAAGCCGATCGGCCGGACAGGCACACCCATTAAATTTCTTGGAGATGAAAGAGAAAACAGTAATGGTCAGTGGCAGCTTTGATCTCTTGCATGGGGGACATATTGCATTTTTTAAGACAGCAGCAACCTATGGCAGACTTTATGTTGTTGTGGGTCAGGACCCGAACCTGTTGGAATTAAAGGGAAAAGCACCTTACTTCACGCAGGAGGAACGAAAATACATTGTTGGTTCGGTGAAGTATGTAAAGGAAGCCATGATTGCCGCTGGCAGGGGAATGCTCGATTTTGAACCTGATATGCGCAGGCTGAAGCCCGATATTTTTGTGGTGAATGAGGATGGAGATACTCCTGAAAAGCGTCGAGCTTTGCAGGGATCTTGGTGTGGAGTATGTTGTACTTGAAAGAATACCTGAACCCGGATTACCGGCACGTTCCAGTTCTGCCTCAAAACGGGAAATGCGTTTTCCCTACCGGGTTTGCATTGCCGGCGGGTGGATGGATCAGCCCTGGGTTTCAGAAATACATCCCGGTTCTGTTGTGGTGGCACAAATTTGGCCAACCCTCGATTTCAATGACCGATCGGGAATGGCCACCAGTTCGCGCAAGGTGGCCCAGGAACTCTGGAATGGCAAAATTCCGGAAGGTGACCCCATCCGGAATGCACAATTGTTATTTGGAGCAGAAAATCCTCCGGGTACAAAATATGTTTCCGGGTCCCAGGATCAGATCGGTTTGATGGTCCCGGGCATTAAAAGGCTTTATTACAATGGAAGCTATTGGCCCACCCGTATTGAATCATGCATCGATAAAGGTATATGTGACTGGCTTTCCCAGGTGCTTTATCTTATACCGCTTGATCCGCGTCCAGAGGGGTATGATCCCTTGCAGGTAAAGCACCTGGAAAAGTCCTTCGTGAAAGAGCTCGGTGAATCGGGTGACCAATGCTGGGAAAGTATCCTGAAGATGGATGTTCGTGGATTGGGGAAAGCCATGACCCGGTCATTCCTTGCCTGGAGAAAAATGCTACCCTTTACGGTACCAGATGGGGTTATGCGGGAAATGGAAACCAGGTATTTGCCCAATTATCCCGGGGCCATTACCTCGGGCAGTGGTGGAGGATATGCCATGGTGGCATCGGAAAGGGACATATCCGGCGCCATCCGGATCAAAGTGAAATATTAAATAATTGTCCTATGGAATACAAAGAAAAGAGCAGTCATCCTGAGTTCAAAAGGTTTTGTAAAACCCTCGAACTGCGTAATGATCCGGAGCTAATAGCCGCTTATAAAAAGGTTCACGCCAGGGAAAACCTTTGGCCGGAGATCATGCTTGGCATCCGGGAAGCAGGTATTATTGATATGGAGATCTATCTGGCCGGGACACGGCTTTTCATGATCATGGACACCGTTCCTGATTTTGACCATGAAAAGGCCATGACGGAACTGGCCCAAAAGCCCCGTCAAAAGGAGTGGGAGGCCTTTGTTTCGAGGTTTCAGAGGTCCTCCGCGGAGGCCACCGCCGACGAAAAATGGCAGCTGATTGAAAGGATCTTCAAGTTGCCCGGATGAGACGCAAGATTCAGGAGCTGCAAAGTCCAATTGCTCATTCCTGCCTGCCGGCAGGCAGGCATCATTCATCATTCATAATTCATCATTCATAATTCATCATTCATAATTCATGAAAACCCTGTTAAAAACATTTCTTTCCGTCTTTTTATTTGCTGGCATTTATTCCAGCGCCCGATCACAACAGCTCTATCAGCCCACCTGGGAATCCTTATCGAACTACCAGTGTCCCGAATGGTTCAAAGATGCCAAGTTCGGCATTTTCATCCATTGGGGGGTTTATTCCGTACCGGGTTTTGGAAGCGAATGGTATCCCCGGTGGATGTACCTTGACTCAACCGTATGGGGATTGAATTATTATCAACACCATATTAAGATCTATGGGACGCCTGATAAATTCGGGTATAAAGATTTTATCCCCCTGTTTAAGGCTGAGAAATTTAACGCAGATCAATGGGCCGATATTTTTAAAAAATCAGGAGCCAGATACATTGTGCCGGTAGCTGAACACCACGATGGATTTGCCATGTACAATACAAGACTTAGCAAATGGAATGCTTTAAACATGGGACCGAAACGTGATATTATCGGGGAACTTGCGGTTGCTGTGAAAAAACAGGGAATGATTTTCGGAGTTTCCTCGCACCGGATCGAACACTGGTTTTTTATGAACAACGGAAGAAAGATCAATTCAGACGTGAATGATCCTGAATATACTGATTTCTATGGACCAGCACGTGGTGAGAAAGAGCAACCGGACATAGAGTTCATGAATGACTGGTTGCTTAGGAACTGTGAACTGGTGGACAAATATCAGCCTCAGTTGTTCTGGTTCGACTGGTGGATTGAGCAGCCGGCCATGGAACCCTACCGGAAAACCTTTGCAACGTATTATTACAACCGTGGACTGCAATGGAACAAGGGGGTGGTGATCAATTATAAGAATAATGCATACCCGGATAATGTAGCGGTATACGATATTGAACGGGGAAGCAGCAAAGCAACCCGCAAATTCCCCTGGCAAACGGATACCTCCATTGGAAAGAAATCCTGGGGATGGATCGAGGGGGAAGAAAACAAAACACCGAATGAGATCATTGATGCATTGATTGACATTGTAAGTAAAAATGGGAATCTCCTTCTCAATATCGGCCCTAAACCCGATGGGGAAATTTCGCAGGAACAGGTTAGTGTGCTCCTGGGTATTGGAGATTGGTTAAAGATAAATGGAGAGGGTATTTTCGATACACGCCCCTGGGAAATTGCTGAAGAGGGTCCTACTGTTTCCCCTTCAGGTTCATTTACCGACAATAAACCTGTTCAGTATACGGCAAATGACATTCGATTCCTATCAAAGGGAAAAATCTTGTATGCCTTTTGTCTGGATGTTCCGACAGATAATAAGATAATGATTAGAGCGCTGGGAATGAACGCATATCCTTCCGGTAAAATCACAAAAATTGAATTGCTTGGAAGCACGGAAAGCATTAAATGGGTGCGGCAGGCAGATAAGCTTATAATTAATACACCCAAAGCTTTACCATGCAAGGAAGCGATTGGGTTTAAACTTACTTTTCAGGAATGATTGAATGCCTTTGAATTGACAATTAAACGATGAAATGTCATGAGCATAGTTTTAGTGATAGTTAATAGTAGTAGGTTAATTGGCGACTCGAACCCCCGGATGTAGGCCGGGGGTTCTTATTGAACAAGGTGCCGGAACCTGTTCCTGTTTTAAAATCAGATTGAAACTTAAAATATTAATCATGAGAAACATCTATACATTCCTGCTGAGTGCTTTTCTAGGGATCTGTTGTATTGAATTAAATGCGGTGGAACCGCCCGACAGTCTTGATTTTCTTAAATGGGCACCTACCCCGCCTATGGGTTGGAATAGCTGGGATTGCTACGGGCCAACTGTAACTGAAACTGAGGTCAAATCGAATGCCGATTATATGGCCCAATACCTTAAGAAATCAGGTTGGGAGTATATCGTCGTTGATATCCGCTGGTTTGTGGAAAATGATAAAGCCCATGGATACAATGAGAAGGATGCCATTTATGTAATGGATGAATACGGACGATTCCTGCCAAGCACGGCCCGGTTTCCATCAGCTGCGAATGGTAAGGGCTTTAAACCGCTTGCTGATTATGTCCATAGTAAAGGATTAAAATTCGGCATTCATATTATGCGTGGAGTCCCCGTAGAAGCAGTAAAGAGAAATACGCCCATCCTGGGAAGCAATGCCACCGCCCGCGATATTTACAGTACTGAAAAGCAGTGTCCCTGGCTTAAGGACATGTATACTATTTTAGCAGACAGACAGGGTGCCCAGGAATACTATAACTCGATATTTGAGTTGTATGCCTCCTGGGGCGTCGATTTTATTAAAATCGACGATCTCTCCGTCCCTTATCACATCCAAGAAATAGAAATGATCAGGAAAGCCATTGATAACTGCGGGCGTAAAATCGTGTTGAGCACATCACCTGGCGAAACCCCAATAAAAAATGCCGGGCATATCATGAACCATGCGAATATGTGGCGTATTGTGGGCGATTTTTGGGACAACTGGCCACAGCTCAAAGAGCATTTCGAAGTATGTAACCGATGGTCTTTCTATATAGGTAATGGCCATTTCCCCGATGCCGACATGCTTCCCTTGGGAAGAATAGGCATCAGGGCTGAAAGAGGTGACAACCGAATGTGCCAGCTTTCAAAGGACGAGCAGATCTCCTTAATGTCACTTTTTGCTATTTTTCGTTCACCCCTCATGTTCGGGGGCGATTTGCCAAGCAACGATGAGTTTACTCTTTCATTATTGACTAACAAGGAAGTGATTTATATAAACAAATACAGCAAGAACAACAGGCAACTTTTCCGCCAGGATGATCTTATTGCCTGGGTTGCCGATGATCCTAAAACGGGTGATAAATTTCTTGCCGTCTTCAATGCCCAGGATCAGGAAAAGATAATTGAAAACAAAGCACTGTGGAAAAGTGTCAACATTACCAGTGATAAACCAATGCAAAGCGTTGATTTTGATCTGGATATCACTGGGGCAAGGAAACTTTACCTGGTGGCTTCCATGGATGGTGAATTATTTAACAGGCATCATGTCGACTGGATTGAACCTGAATTATACAGTGACATTGACAGGTTGGAACTGACGAGCCTTCAGTGGGAAAGTGCCACATCAGGTCGCGGACAGCCTCTTGTTCATAAAAACATTAACCATAATCCCCTGATGGTTGATAGTATGGAATATGCCAATGGAATAGGCACGTATGCAAATTCCATTATCACTTATAATCTTCCGGAAGGCTATACCCGGTTTAAGGCTAAGGCCGGGCTTGATTTCGAGGCTGTTAAGCCTGAGTTTTTCGGAGGCAACGCCAAATTTATGATATTTACACAGGATCCTTCAGGTCCGATGCCTGCCGATTCTATTAGTATACCTGTTCAACTGGATCAGTTGGGGATCAGTGTACCTTGTACCATTAAAGATATCTGGAACAATAAAACTCTTGGTAATTTCTCCGCTGAATTTGTACCTGTAATTCCTCGGCATGGTTCAGCACTATACCGGATATCGAAAGTCAAGTAATTATTCCAGGAAAGTAACAAATATCTGACGACTATGAAAAATTTCTTAATTCTGACTGCATTACTCCTTAGTGTTTCAGCATTCTGTCAATCTCCAAGCATCTTATGGTATAACAAGTCAGCCGATTTCTTTGAAGAAAGCCTCGTCCTTGGAAACGGAAAAACAGGGGCTTCAATTTTTGGCGGTGTGCAATCGGATAAAATATTTCTGAATGATGCTACCCTCTGGTCGGGCGAACCGGTTAACCCGTATATGAATCCTGAGGCTTATAAAAACCTGCCCGCCATCCGCGAAGCGCTCAAAAACGAGGATTACAGGCTGGCCGACCAATTGCAGCGCAAGCTTCAGGGAAAATTTTCGGAGTCGTATGCGCCCCTGGGTACCCTGTATATTGATTTCGAAACGCAGGGCAATGCACAGCGCTATTACCGCGGGCTCAATATTGCCGATGCGGTTTCAAACGTGCGTTATGAAATGAACGGGGTAAACTACACCCGCGAATACTTCATCTCCTATCCCGATCAGGTGATGGTGATACGCCTTACCAGTGATAAGAAAGGTGCGCTGGAGTTTTCCGTCCGGTTCGGGAGTCTGCTGCGGCACAACATCAAAGTTTCGGATAACCGGCTTCATGCCACCGGATATGCACCGGTCGCAGCAAAACCAAATTATCTCGGCGATGCCTCCGATGCAGTTGTGTTTGAAGAAGGAAGAGGTACCCGGTTCTCATCGATGATTGCCATTAATAATAGCGATGGCAGCATCGAGATGACCGACAGTACCATCCGACTGAGCGGGGCCACCGAAGCGGTGATTTTTGTTTCACTGGCTACCAGTTTTGCCGGATTTGATAAGAATCCTGCCACCGAAGGTGTTGATCAGGAAGCCATTGCCAGGGAACAATTGGATAACGCCATTAAAAAACCGTATGAGTTGCTGAAGAAGTCACATCTGGCCGACTACCATCAATTTTTTAACCGGGTTAGTCTGAACCTTGGAAAAACCACAGCCCCCGACCTGGCCACCGACGAAAGGCTGAAACGTTATGCCGAAGGGATGGAAGATAAGAACCTGGAGATCCTTTATTTCCAGTATGGGCGGTACCTGCTCATCAGCAGTTCGCGCACACCGGGCGTTCCGGCCAATTTGCAGGGCATCTGGAATCCTTATATCCGTCCGCCGTGGAGCAGCAATTATACCACTCAATATCAATGCCGAAGAAAACTACTGGCTGGCTGAAAACACCAACCTGAGCGAAATGCACCAACCCATGCTTACCTTCATCAGAAATATTTCAGAAACCGGAAAGATCACGGCTAAAACCTTCTTTGGCGATCGAAAGTGGCTGGGCTGCCTGCCACAATTCCGATATCTGGGCCATGAGCAATCCGGTGGGCAATTTTGGCAACGGTGATCCGGTGTGGGCAAACTGGTACATGGGCGGCGCCTGGCTGAGCACCCACCTGTGGGAGCATTATCTGTTTACCCAGGATAAGGAATGGCTGAAAAATGAAGCCTATGCCCTGATGCGCGGTGCCGCCGAGTTTTGCCTGGACTGGCTGGTGGAAGACAAGAACGGAAAGCTGATCACTTCGCCTTCGACTTCGCCGGAAAACATGTATATCACGCACAATAGGTTATCGAGGGAGCTACCTTATACGGCGGCACCGGCGATCTGGCCATGATCCGGGCATGTCTCGAAACAATGTGTTGAAGCTTCAAAGATGCTGGATACCGATGCCGACTTGCGCGAGAAAATGGAACAGGCTCTGGCCCGGTTGTATCCTTATCAGATCGGAAAAAAGGGCAATTTGCAGGAGTGGTATTACGACTGGGAAGATGCCGAACCGCAAGCACCGTCACCAAACCCATCTCTTCGGACTTTATCCGGGCCATCAGATCACACCCTATACTACGCCTGAACTGGCCGATGCCTGCCGAAAAACCCTCGAGATCAAAGGCGACGAAACCACCGGCTGGTCGAAAGGTTGGCGCATCAACCTCTGGGCCCGGCTGGGAGATGGCAACCATGCCTATAAAATGATCCGGGAACTGCTGAAATATGTCGACCCCGATGGCATGCGCACCAACTATACCGGCGGTGGCGGAACCTATCCAAACCTTTTTGATGCGCACCCGCCTTTCCAGATCGATGGCAATTTTGGCGGTGCTGCGGCTTTCGCCGAAATGCTGGTACAGTCGAACGAAAAGGAAATCCGGTTGCTTCCCGCACTTCCCGATGCCTGGGATACAGGTTCGGTAAGCGGGCTGTGTGCCCGGGGTGGTTTCGAAATTTCTATGAAATGGGAAAACGGAAGATTGAAGACAGCGGAGATCTTTAGTAAATCCGGAAATCCCTGTAAAGTTATTTATGGGTCCCTGAGCACGACTTTGACATTAACAAGGGGTGAAACCATGGAGATCGACGGATCATTGCAGCCTGTTCCGCCCATTGTTGTCACGGTCAATCATCCCAAAGCCGACATCCAGCCTACCATGTGGGGCATCTTTTTTGAAGATATCAACCTGGCTGCCGATGGAGGTTTATATGCTGAAATGGTAAAAAACCGTTCATTCGAATTCTTCCAGCCTTTGATGGGGTGGAAAATACTGAAGCCCGATACTACTTCCGGTGTTTTGATCCTCAACCAGCAGGAGACCAATCCTGCCAATCCACGGTTTTTAAGGATATCCGTCGGAGAAAAGGACAAGTCTTTTGGATTGTCCAATGCAGGATTTCGCGGGATGGGTGTAAAGAAAGGCATGTCCTATCATTTTTCGGTAATGACCCGTCAGCTTCCAGGTGGTTCGCTGAAAATGCGGCTTGAACTGGTGGATGCGGGTGGTAAAATAATCGGTCAGGCCAGTCTGTTCCCTGAATCAACCACCTGGAAGAAATATACGGCAGCTATCACCGCATCGTCCACTGATGCAAAAGCGAAACTGAATATCTGGTTTGAAGGAAATGGTCTCTGGATCTTGACATGATTTCACTTTTTCCGGATGATACCTGGAAGAATCGCCCGGGCGGGTTGCGGGCAGACCTGGTGCAACTGCTGGCAGATTTGAAACCGGGCTTCCTGCGTTTCCCCGGCGGATGCATCGTTGAAGGACGTGAACTGGCCAACCGCTACCAGTGGAAAAAAACCATCGGAGATATCGAAGACCGTCAGATGATCGTGAACCGCTGGAATACTGAATTCAAGCATCGCCTGACACCCGATTATTTTCAAAGTTTCGGCCTGGGATTTTTCGAGTATTTTCAACTGGCAGAGGACATCGGTGCTGAACCGCTTGCCCATCCTGAACTGTGGCATGGCCTGCCAGTTCAATACCGCTGAATTGGTTCCGATGGATCAACTTGATCCGTACATTCAGGATGCGCTTGATCTGATTGAATTTGCCAACGGACCTGCTGATTCAGAATGGGGAAAAGTACGTGCCGCAAATGGGTCATCCGGCTGCCTTTCAACCTGAAAATGATCGGTGTCGGCAATGAACAGTGGGGACCGCAATACATCGAACGTTACGCAGTTTTTGCCAAGGCTGTCAAGGAGAAATATCCCGAAATAAAAATTGTATCGGGAACCGGTCCTTCGCCCGATGGCAAGTTCTTCGAATATGCGCTGCCGAATTGAAAAATTGAAGGCTGAGATCGTGGATGAACATTATTATGCGAATCCGGAATGGTTTCTGCAGAATGCCTCCCGGTATGATCATTATGACCGCAACAGCTACAAGATATTTGCCGGTGAATATGCTGCGCAAAGTAAATACACCACCAGTCCCGATAACCAGAATAACTGGGAATGCGCCCTGGCAGAAGCCGCATTCATGACCGGACTGGAACGGAATGCCGATGTGGTCCATCTGTGTTCCTATGCTCCGTTATTTGCCCATGTCGAAGGGTGGCAGTGGACACCCGACCTGATCTGGTTTGATAACCTCCAATCGTTTGGAACGCCCAATTATTATGTTCAGAAAATGTTTTCGACCAACAAGGGGACGCAGGTGTTGCCCATGCTGTCGGAGAACCAACCGCTTACCGGACAGAACGGGCTTTATGCCTCCGCGGCTTTTGATCGGCAGTCAAACGACATTATCCTGAAAGTGGTGAATGCAACCGATAGAATTAAAACGGCCAATGTGTTGTTGGAAGGCGCTCAGGAACTCGATCCAAAAGGCAAAATCATCGTACTGAAAAGTGATGATCTTCAAATGGTTAATTCGTTGGAACAGCCTGCCCTGGTCAGTCCGGTTGAGAAGGAATTGATCATCAAGGGGAATACTATAAACCAGGTACTTGCCCCCTATTCATTTACAGTGATGAGGATCCGCCAGATCCAATAAAACCCCATTGGAAGAAAGCAAGTATTCTGGCCAACATCCATTTGGGCATTTCCAGGGGGGCAAAATATCTTTTGCTTATATTTGAGTTATCAATTGGCACAAACACTTCATCCACTTTACATGAAAAGAAAGAATTTTCTGGTAATGGCTGTTTTTATTCTTTTAATGACAGCCTGTTCACGGAAACCCGAGTTAATGATCATTCTTCCTGAAAATGCCGGCCCAACCGAATGGCTGGCAGCAAAAGAAATCCGTAAATATGTCTACCAGCGGTGTGATGTACTGGCTGGTATTCAGGAGGGACTAAAAGGCAAAGCAAGGGGCAGGGTCATCGTTCTCGACCTGGATATCCTGCTGGAGGATCAGGAATTCAGATTAAAAACTTATCAGAGCATAAACAGCAGAGTACTGAGGATCAACGGAGGATCTTCCCAGGCCATCCTTTATGGGGCATATGAGTTTGCCGAGCAGTTGGGTGTCAGGTTTTATCTGCATGGTGATGTTATTCCCGATGAAAAGATTCCTTTCCGCCTCCCCGACCTTAATCTGCAGAAAAAACCCTTGTTTGCGACCAGGGGCATACTGCCGTTTCATGATTTTCCCGAGGGACCCGACTGGTGGAATGAGAATGATTATAAGGCTGTTATCGCCCAATTGCCAAAGCTGAAAATGAATTTTATCGGGTTGCATACCTACCCCTGGCGGACCGATTTCAATGGTGAGGGGCCAAAGGCCGAGCCACTGGTATGGATTGGCAGGAAGGAAGAAGTGAATGCCGACGGAACCGTACAAACCGCTTATCCTGTGCTTCATTTCCACACCGGTGACAGCACCTGGGGATACAGTCCGGCCAAAACCTCTGAATTTCTTTCCGGGGCATCACAATTGTTTGAAGCAGACAACTTCGGGGCAGACTACATGAAAAACATATCATCCTGGCCACACAGTGAAGAAGAGAATATAAGGATATTCAACGAGTCGGGCAGGATTTTTTCATCGGCCTTTGCCTTTGCCCGTGCCCTGGGGGTGAAGATTTGCGTGGGAACCGAGACGCCGTTGATTATTCCGGAAAGCCTGCGGATCCGGTATGGAATGACAATCCAATAATGAGGATGCTGTTAAAGAAATGTACCGGGGCATATTCAGCCGTATTCAAAAAGCTTATCCGATCGACTACTACTGGTTATGGACGCCGGAAAACTGGACCTGGAGCGATGTGGAAGACAAAGAGGTGGCAAAAGCCGAGCGTGATATGCAACTGGCCCGGGAAGTACTGGAGGAGATGGGCAATCCTTTTACACTGGCCACTTGTGGCTGGGTACTTGGCCCACCAAAAGACAGAACGGAGTTTGACCGTATTTTACCCGAGGACATGCCGTTCAGCTGTATCAACAGGGGACTCGGATATACTCCGGTTGACAAGGGATTCGGCACCATCAGCGGGAGACCGAAATGGTCCATTCCCTGGCTGGAGGATGATCCGGCATTGCTGACGGCCCAGCTGTGGGCAGGGAGGGTGCGGAAAGATGCCCTCGATTCTTGGAAATATGGTTGTGACGGATTATTCGGAATTCACTGGAGAACCCGCAATCATTGGACCCACCATAAGTGCCCTGTCCAAGGCTGCCTGGGAGTGCGATAAATACGATCTGACGGACCGGACCGCGATCTGCCTGTGCAGGATTTTTATACCGACTGGGTGAAATCAGAATTCGGTATCAACGATTCCCGCCTGATCAGGATCTTTACTGATCTCGACGGCAAAGGAACGGAATCACGCGAAGGATACAAAGGAGATGCACCACTGAATGCATCCGACTGGATTCAGGGACCCGGGAGGACTAATGGTCAAACAGGGAAATTGCGGAGACGGAGGAAAGAATTAAACGGTACGATTTTCTGCCGGATTTCGAGGCATTCCGGGGTGGTATTTCAGGTGCAGGTAACCTGGAACGGTTTGACTACTGGCTGAATAACTTCAGGTTCAACCAGGCAGTACTGGAGGTCACACACACCCAGATTGAGCTCAATATCATTATTGACAGGATCAGAAAGGAAAACAATGACAGGAAAAAGCTAAAAATTGCTACTTCAGAAGCTTTGCCCAAACGCATTCAGCTGGCGGAAGAGTGGGAAGACATGAACCGCATTCTGTTGTCATTTGTCAGCACAAACGGAGAACTGGGAACTATTGCCAACCTCGAAATGCATAACATCAGGAAAAACGGAAACCTTACCGGACGGGATGACTTTCTCCAATCGGTTTTGCAAGCAGAACTTCCGGCTCAGGCATTTGTTTCAAAGGATTACAAGGGTAAAACAAGGATCATGTCTGCAACCCGGCAGTCGGTTTTAAAGCAGGGAGAGGATTTTTACCTGCGCATCCGGGTGCTTTCGGAGGAGGAAAGCCTGACTGGGAAATTGTACTTCGGAAACCTGGGTGAAAGGGAATATTCCATGACAGCCCTAAAACGGATGGCCTCCCATGTATTCGAGGTGAATATTCCGGCAAAGGATATTCCGGATGATTTTGAGTATTATATCGAGGTGGAGGCGGGATAATGAAAAGATCCTGTATCCGGCAACAGCCGGGGATATAAACCAGGCAGTGGTGATAGCACCATAATGGTCGCCCCATCGGGACGACATTATGCTAGAAATAAATATATTTACCAGTAGAATTTCAATCATGACCAAAAAACCATAAACTTCTTTATATGAAAAAATATAGTTTTTTCCCTGTTGGCACTTGTTGTTTTTACCACCGGCATTTCTGCAAGGATCATTTTACCCTCGGTGTTTTCCGATAACATGGTCTTGCAGCAAAATGCTGAGGTGGCAATCTGGGGCTGGTCGGAAGCCGGAGCAACGGTGAAGATTATCACCAGCTGGAACAACACTGATACGGTGAAAGTAAAAGCCGACCATATGTCAGCCTGGAAGACTACCATAAAAACCATCGGTGCAGGTGGACCACATACCATAAGGATCATCGGGAGCATCAGGTTGAACTGAAAAATGTGATGCTGGGAGAAGTATGGATTTGCAGCGGACAATCGAACATGGAATGGAGTGTTAACCATACGATCCTGAATGGGGAAGAAGAGGCTGCCAGGGCAACTCATCCGGACATCCGCATTTTTCATGTGCAGAAGATCGGCGCCGAATATCCACAGCAAACCTGCCATGCAACCTGGACAGTTATGTTCTCCTGAAACCATGCGCGCTACCAGTGCCGTGGCCTATTTTTTTGCCCGTGAATTGCAGCAAAAGCTGAACGTTCCGGTGGGGATCATCGTATCTGCCTGGGGCGGAACGCCTGCTGAAGTATGGATTGAAAAAAGCCGCATCGATAGTGATCCGGAATTGAGTAAAATAAAATAGAAGGAACAATATGACTGGTGGCCCGGATACTCCCGGCGCATTCTACAATTCGATGATCTACCCGGTTGTTCCCTTTGGAATTGCAGGTGCTATCTGGTACCAGGGTGAATCGAACTGCCGGCAATTATACAATCTATTCCTCGTTGATGAAAACGCTGATTGAAAACTGGCGTAGCGATTTTAAAAAGGAATTCCCCTTTTACCAGGTACAGATCGCACCCTTTGATTACGGTGAAACAGGTACTTCGGAATATTTGCGCGAGCAACAGGATATTGCAGCAAGAACCATTCCGAACACCGGTATGGTTGTCGTGTCAGATCTGGTGGACAATATCAGGGATATTCACCCCCGCAACAAGCTGGAAGTTGGCAAACGTCTGGCCAATTATGCCCTGGCAGAAACCTATCATCAAAATGCAGGTGCATACAAGAGTCCGACATATCAATCGATGCAGGTTGAAAAGGACAAAATTCGGGTTCACTTCGACAATGTATTGACCAGCTTGAAATGTACCGGAAAATCCCCGGAAAAATTTCTGATTGCAGGTGAAGATAAAAAGTTTGAACCAGCAGTGGCTAAAATTGAAGGCAATTCGGTGATACTGTCTTCAAAACTCGTGAAAGCTCCTGTTGCTGTTCGTTTTTGTTTCGATGACACCTCCATGCCGGATGTTTTCAGCGCCGAAGGATTACCCCTGGCGCCCTTCCGAACCGACCACTGGTAAAAATGACACAATCCATCCTCATACTCGATTGCGGCGCAACCAATGTAAAGGCCTGTCTGGTAGATACTGCCGGTAAAATACTGGCGTCCCAATCCCTGCCAAATAAAACCGTGCCGGATCCCTTCCTTGCAGGCGGACTGATCTGGGACATCGAAGACATCTGGAACAAGCTGGCTGCCTGCAGCAAAATGACCTGCGGGGCGGTTGAAAATACGGAAATCATTGCGGTGACCGTTACGACATTCGGAGTGGACGGCGCTGCCATGAAAAAGAACGGCACACTCTGCTACCCGGTCATTTCCTGGCAGTGCAGCCGGACTGAAAATATCGAAAAGAACATCCGGAAATATTATGATCCTGAGTGGTTGTACCAGACTACCGGATTACAGTCCTACCACTTCAATACCATTCATAAACTGATCTGGTTGAGGGAGAACAGGCCGGATGTGCTGCTGGACATGGATTACTATGTGCTGATGCCTTCGTTGATCCTATACAGGTTATCGGGCGAATTCATCACCGACACTACCATGGCCGGTACCAGCATGCTTACCGATTTGAAAAAGACGAAGTTTTTCACAAGAAATATTAAATCCTCTGGGCTTACAATCTGCAGTTTTTCCGAATTATACCGAACCGGGAACTGTCATCGGGAAGGTTACTGCCAGGGCCGCCGAGGCGTTGGGTATCCAATCCGGTATTGCCGTTATCGCAGCCGGGCATGACACCCAGTTCGCCATTCTGGCCTCAGGAGCCTTGGTCAATCAGCCGGTGCTGAGTTCCGGAACCTGGGAGATCCTTATGGTCAGGGCCCGTGCAGAGGCATTGCAGATGCCTTCCAGGAACTCGGGTGTGACCATTGAATTGGACGCCATGCAGGGGCTGGTTAATCCGGGGGTGCAATGGGTGGCATCTGGTGTCATGGAATGGATCAGCCGGTTGTTTTACCCTGACCTGGCAGGCAATAATGCACGCTATGCCATCATGATAAAGGAAGCCGCCGAAATTCCTGCAGGAAGTGAAGGAGTTACACTCATACCTGAGCTGTTCCCGGGTGGATTTTCCGGGAAAGCAGGTAGTATCAGCAGTTTCAACCACGAAACCAACCGTGCTCATATTTATCGTGCCGGACTGGAAGCGCTGTCGTATTATGCAAGATACGGACTGGAAAAGCTCCAAAGGATCGGAAATTATACCGCAGAAAATCTGATCTGCGTTGGAGGAGGATCCAAAAATCCGCTTTGGAACCAGATACGGACCGATGTATTGGGTATTCCGGTAAAAGCCCTGGATATGAAGGAAACTACAGCATTGGGGGCTGCTCTGGTGGCACTGACGGGCATGGGTATTTACAACAACCTGGAAGAAGCATTCCAGGCTGTTGCAGGAAAGTACGATTTATTTGAACCAGGAGATAACAGCCAAGAATACCGGGAGTTATATGATTCATTTGTGGAGAGTGTCTTTGGCTGAATCGGCCGAAATTCCTCAGGCGAAACGCAAGAACAGCTTTTTTCTTGTGTTAAAAATCATTAAAAATCATTAAAAAGCTTTAAAAAGAGCGGAATTTACGCATCCCGCGCAACCCTGCTGCCTTATAACCTCAATATATTCAAATATATATAAGACTGCATTTTGGAATATGCCGGATTCCCGCCTGGTTCCTGCAAGTGATTGTTCTTTGGGAAAAAATTTTATATTTGCGATGTCTCTGATAAAACCTTTTAATAATGAGTAATTCCGTGAATCTTCCGTCCAGGTTAAATGAATGGCGATTTTTTGCAGGCCTCTTGTTTTTCCTCCTAATCCTCTGCAGCTGTCAATCAGGTACCAAACCTTCCTCCGGATCAAAGAAGGGATCTTCCGCTTCGCTTCCGCCGGCAAATGAAGATTACTTCCAGGAGATCGGGCAGGAAATCGGCCTGGATTTCGTTCATTCGATCGGTGGCACTGAACTGCTGAACATCGTGGAATCAAGCTGCGGTGGTACGGCGTTTCTGGATTATGACCAGGATGGATACATTGATATTTATGTAACCAGTGGTACCTGGCTCGAAGGTTTCACCAAAAGTGAAAAGCCTGCCCGGCTCCCGGGCAATCATCTCTATCGTAACCTGGGCGACGGCACTTTCGAGGATGTGACCAAAAAAGCCGGCGTGGGCGGACCCTGGTACAGCATGGGAGTTACGGCAGGGGACTTTGACAACAACGGATATCCCGACCTGTACGTGTGCAACTATGGCCATAATGTACTTTATAAGAATAAGGGAAACGGAACATTCACCAATGTGACTGAAAAAGCCGGGGTGGCAGGAGATTTTACCTGCAGCGTGGGCGCTGTGTGGTTTGATTACGATAATGACAGCTACCTGGATCTTTATGTGGGGAATTATCTTGAATTCGATCCGGATTACAAATATTTTTATGCTCCCGACGGTTTCCCTCCCCCCATGGCTTACGAAGCCGAACCTGATGTATTGTATCATAATAATGGCGACGGCACTTTTGAAGATGTCACTCAGGTCATGGGAATCACTGATTTGGACGGCAGGGCTATGGGTGTAGGCGCGGCAGATGTGGATAACGATGGATTTGTTGACATTTATGTGGCCAACGATCATACATTGAATTACCTGTGGCATAACGACGGAGGTAAAAAGTTCATCAATATCGGGACTATGTCGGGCACCGCATTCAGTCAGGGTGGTGAGGCCACAGTCAGTATGTCCGTTGATTTCGCTGATTATAACGGCGACGGACTGTTGGACATATTTGTTTCTGATGATACCTACTGTTCGTTATATGAAAATCTTGGCAATGGAGTTTTTTCTGATAAGGCCAATCCTGTTGGCATCTCCTCCCAGGCTGCACAGTTTGTGGGCTGGTCATCGAGCTTTATTGATTATGACAATGACATGGACATGGATATTTATAAAACCAATGGCGCCCTGAAACATTTGTACGGACATGAAGACCAGCTTTTTGAAAACCTGGGGAATGGCAAGTTCACGGATATTTCATTGGAACGGGGTGAATACTTCCATCAGGAATACGTCGGACGCGGAACCTGCATTGGAGACTATGACAATGACGGAGATCTGGATGTATATATTGTAAATCTCAACAACCGCGGAATGTTTCTGCGCAATAACAAGGGAAATCAAAATAACTGGTTGATCCTGAACCTGGTAGGAACTTCAAGTAATCGCGATGGCATTGGTGCAGTGGTTAAAGTAACAGCCGGGGGCAAAATCCAGACAGCCCAGAAGAAAAGTACCGTCGGCTACCTTTCCCAGAATGATCCCCGGATGCATTTTGGCCTGGCAAAAAATGAAGTGGCAGAGAAGATCGAGATAAAATGGCCTTCGGGCAAATCACAGGTCCTGGAAAATACCAAAGCCAATCAGATCCTTACCATTACAGAACCTAATTGATCTGCTGCATGAAGCAAAATAGACTATTTTATTCTACTCTCATGTCTGGCAGCCTTTGGATTGTCAGGTTTTCTCCTGGTGTCCTGCGAAAGCAAATCCCCGGCCGGCATGATTATCCTCACCCAAAGCGACGAAGAAAACCTACATGCTGATTATGTCTCGGGTTCATCCTGGCGATTTGTTCACAGGGGCCGTCTGGTGGCTATCCGCACAAATAAACCCGGAAAATCACCGGAGGTACTTTCCGAGGCTTTTTATTCAGCCTGTTCACCCGATATCTCTTATGACGGAAAGTACATGCTGTTTGCCGGGCAGTTGAGAGAAGGGGATGTATGGCAGATCTGGGAAATGGATCTTGGGAATTCCAGTGTCAGACTGATCACTGCATCGGAGGACAACTGCACGGATCCTGTATATCTTCCGGGTGACCGACTGGCATACAGTAAATTCCTGGCAAATGATTCCTTAAATGCCGGATTTTCACTATATACCGGTAATCTCGATGGGACCAGCATGCAACGGATCACATTTAATCCATACAGCTATTTTGCCTCCAGTACTTTGCACGATGGCCGCTTACTTACCATCGGCAGACAACTTTATCCTGCGTTGGATGAACCGTTGCTGATGGTGATGCGTCCCGACGGAACAAAAGCAGATATGTTTTATCAGGGTTTGGATCATACGGTATTATCAAGCCGTGCAATGGAAAATGCTGACGAAAGCATCATATTTGTGGAAACAGACAGTGCAAATCCCGAATCCGGGCACCTCGTTTCCATTCATTATAACCGGCCATTGAATTCACGCACCAATCTGACATCCGGAATCGAAGGCATTTTTCGCTCAGTTGTACCGGAGCCTTCCGGAAAGTTGCTGGTGACTTACAGGAAATCGGATGACGACCGTTACGCTCTTTACGAATTTGATCCGGTGAATAAGGAACTCGGTCAGGTGGTTTATGCTTCCCCCGACCATGACGTGCTGGATGTGGTGGTGGTTGAAGAAAGGACCCGGCCCAAGAAACTGCCGAGTGAGGTGGACATGGGTGTAAAAACCGGACTATTGCTTTGTCAGAATATCCATATTCTTGATCCGGGATTCCCTGTAAAGCCGGCCACCGACAAAAAGGCCGTGAAGATCGAAGTGCTGGGACTGAGTTCCTCCATGGGGATCGTTGCGGTGGAGGAAGACGGCTCGTTTTATTTAAAGGCAATAGCCGACACCCCTTTCCGGATCCGGACCCTGGATGAGGATAATAAGGTGGTAAACGGACCTTCCTCCTGGATATGGTTACGGCCTAATGAAAGAAGAGGATGTGTGGGTTGTCACGAGGATCACGAACTGGCTCCGGAAAACAATGTACCCCTGTCGGTAAAAAAGGACCCGGTACTAATTCCCGTACATGTTTCCGAAGTCACTGAAAAGGAAGTTGAATTAGAATAATTATGAAAAGGAATCATTATATTCTTTTGGCCACGGCGACGGTATTTACACTGGCTGTTTCACTGTTGTATCCCAGGGCACATAAACTGGCCAGGGCTCACGTGAATTACAAAACGGCCGTGGAGGATCACCCGCTTGCCTGTTACAGATGCCATTTATATACCCAGAAAAGCGGAATCCTGGCAAAAATGATCAATGCGGATTATTATTCACCTTTCAATCTGGCCGTTTCACACGATGGCAAGAAATTATACGTAGTTGCCGAGGAAGGTGATGCCTTGCTGGTGGTGGATACCGAAAGACGGAAGGTTATCCATAGCATCAAAGTTGGTGATCAGCCGCACACGGTCATTCTGAATAAGGATGAAAGCAGGGCATACGTCAGCAACCAATGGTCGGATAATGTTTCCGTCATTGATCTTTCGGAATTTGAGGTCGAAGATACCCTGAAAACAAGCGGTGGTCCGGCGGGACTGGCACTGAGCAGTGATGAAAAATATCTTTATGCAGTGAATTCCTATACTTCTGATTTATCGGTGATTAACCTTCATTCCAAAGAGGAAGAAAAAAGGCTTACAGCCGGGAACAATCCTACCGGTATTCGGGCAACTCCCGATGGAAGCTCATTGTTTGTCACCAGCAGGAGAACCATGGGCAGGCCCTATGACGATACGGTGATCTGTGAAATGACTGTGGTTAATGACAAGAATCAAAGGATACTGGAACGCAGGGGAATCAGGTCGGCTTATATGATGGAAAACGTCGAATTCACCCCGGCGGGTGATCTGGCCATTTTCCCCCTGATACGTCCTAAAAATAATGTCCCTACCATTCAGGTTGACAGGGGATGGATGATGACCCATGGAATTGGGATCATTGAACTAAAGCCCGGTGGCAGGACAGTACAGTTGCTGCTGGATGAACCCAACGCTTATTACCCTGATCCATTCGATATTGCCATTACTCCCGATGGTAAAAGAGGCTTTATCTCCAGTTCCGGCACGGATTATGTATCCGTGATAGACATTGACGCCATACGTACCTTGCTGGCTGAATCATCTGACGAGGAGCTGAAGAACTATGCCAATCATCTCGGGATCAGCAGCCGGTATGTGATTAAGCGGATTCCCACGGGAGCCAATCCGAAAGGGCTGGCTTTATCACCTGACGGAAAAAAGCTTTATGTGGCAGAGCATCTGGAAGACCGGATAGCCGTGATCAATACTTTAAGTCTGGAAACGGAAGGAACCATTGATCTGGGCGGACCACGAAGGGTGACCATTGCACGGAAGGGAAGAAGAATACTGAATAATGCAGGAGACACCTTCCAGAACCAGTACGCATGCTATACCTGCCATCCCGATGTACATGAAGACGGACTGGTGTATAACATGGCTTCCAAGGATATGGGCCGCAACATGACGAATACCCAATCGCTGCGTGATATAGGAGATACTCCTCCGTTCAAATGGAACGGTAAGAACCAGACTGTTTACAAACAGGATGGTATGCGATTTTCAACAGTATTAACCCGCACGGAGCCATTTAGTTATGATAAACTGGATGCGCTGGTAGCCTATATCATTACCCGGTATCCCTATCCGCCCAATCTTCAGTATAATCCAAACGGAGAATTAACACGGGCACAGCTCAGTGGCAAGGCTATTTTTGAGCGTACCCATGATATTTACGGCAAAGAAATCCCTGTCAACAACCGTTGTGTTACCTGCCATCCGGCTCCCTATTATACGAATCTGCAACCGGCAAATGTGGGAACTTTTGCAGCCACCGACGATTCCATCTTATTTGATACCCCCCATTTGAACAATATTTATGCATCAGCGCCCTATCTGCACGACGGCAGGGCAGCAACACTCGAGGAGATCTGGACCATATACGGCAAGGATGAACGTCACGGCGCATTAAATGATCTTACGAAAATTGATCTGAACAACCTGATAGAATACCTTAAGTCATTGCGATCACCGGAATATGAAAAGAATATTGAGAAAGCAAGCGAAGCCTCTGTAGTAAACCATTAACATGAAATAAAATCCCTATCCGAAACACTATGAAATCAAAAATCCTTAAATATTCTATTGCAGCACTGGCTATCCTGGCATTGGTTGTTGTGGCAGTATTCTTCGTGAAAAGACCGGGAGGAAGCCAATCTGAAAACGGCAAACAACCGGCTGAAAAATCATCTGCATCCGGCAGCAGTATGTTGCCGGTCCATCCGCCACAAACTCTATTAAAGAGGCCAATGGCATGCCTGTTTACGGTAACTGGCGGAATTTTACCACCAAAGACGGCCTTCCTTCCGATAAAATATACTCGGTTAAGATCGATGGTGATCGTGTGCTGGCAGGCACTCATCATGGTTTAGCGGTTTATGAAAACGGTAAATGGAAAACCTATACCACAAAAGACGGACTGGCACATAATGGTGTTGTGTCTGTGGATGTCAGTCCGGTTACGGGTGATGTTTGGATCGGAACCCTGGGCGGACTTAACCGATGGTCTTCAGGTAAATTTGAAACATTTAACCAGCTAAACAGCGGTATGCCAAACGACCTCGTTTACAATGTTATATGTGACGGAAAGGATGTATGGATGGCCACGGGTGGCGGTGCAGGTCACTATGACACCTATACAAAGGAATGGGAGATATTTACCGAAATGAATGCACCGATGCATGAACCCTGGACCTATGCTCTTTCTGCAGGCGAAGGAAAAATCTACATTGCAGCCTGGGGAGGAGGGATAATAGAATACAATAAGGAGACCAAACATTTCAGGGATTATGTTGATCCTGATGGATTTATGGAAATTGATCTTCTTCCCGATGACGGTCCCGTTCACGATATTACAACGGCCACTGCCTATGCCAACGGAATTCTCTGGGTATCTTCCTATTTTGGCTTTTGCAGATATGACGGCAAAAACTGGAAAGGGTACTTTGATCATGACAGCGGACTGGCCAGCAATTTCATTAACTTTGTCCAGGTAAACGGAAGAGTTGCTTATGTCTGTACTGACAAAGGATTAAGCACCACCGACGGTACCACCTGGGTAACCTATAAACGAAATGAAAATAACAGCAATGGCGTGGCCATCATTTCTTCCGGAAAAGAGAAAAAAGAGATTTCAATATCTCCTTCCATTGCCCACAGTTTTGTTATCAACGCCGATGCTGAGGGCGATGTAATCTGGGTAGCTACTTCCAAAGGTTTAAGCCGGGGAGAAGTGATCAATTAGTCTGGTAATGACTGCATGAAAAATGAACAAAATATAAAAGATATGAAATCAACCTTAAAACCAGTTGTGACATCATTGGTTCTGCTGCTCCTTGCCGTTTCAATAGTATCAGGGCAGCAGTATGGAGAAAACTATGGTAATGTTCCCAGGACCTATGTTGCCTACGATAAATACCAGCAGGCCTACAAGTACCATTTTCTTACACCCATACAGTTTTATGGGGCAGGACGTGAAATTCCGCCACCCGCCAACCTGAAAGAGGTCAGAATAGGTTTTCTTGGACCTCTTGAGGGATCCATCATTGTGGATTACGGTAAACAAATGCTCCAGGGAGCTACGCTGGCCATTGAGGAAGCAAATAAAAAAGGAGGATACAGGGGTATTCCATACAAAATGATGGTGCATAACGATGTCGGGCTTTGGGGTGCAGCAGCCAATGAGGTTGTCAAGATGGACGATGAGGGAGTGTGGGCCTGGTTGGGTTCAATTGATGATATTGTATCTCACGTAGCCATTCGGGCCACACTTAAGCTTGAAATTCCGATGGTATGTACCGGTGATCCCGATCCTACCTTTACAGAAACCAATATTCCCTGGGTGATCAGGGTCATTCCCGATGACCGGCAAAGTTGCTATGCGCTCGCCAATTACATTTACAATCTGAACAACCATCCCAGAGTTGCCGTAATGAGGGTTAATAACCGCTACGGAAGGGTCGGGGTCGTTCATTTCAATAAAACCGCCACCCGGTTGGGATATCCCATTATCATCGAAGAACGTTTCAAGGATGGGGAAACGGTATTTACGGAGCAGCTGCAAAGAATAAAGGATACGAAGCCGGATGCCATTATAGTATGGGGAAATCCGAAGGAATCCGCCCTGATTCTGAAAGATATACGCAAAATGGGCATGAATCAGCCTGTTTATTGTTCCGACAGGATAGTCAATCCTGAATTCCTGAGCATTGCCGGAAAGCTGGCTGATGGTATTATGACGACCTGCCAGTACAATCCCGATTCAAAAGATCCGAAAATGACGGCATTCAAAATGAATTACAAGAAACGCTTCGGGATGGATCCTGATGTTTTTGCGATACATGCTTATGATGGAATGAACCTGATCATTGAATCCATAAAAAAAGCCGGGCTCAATCGTGTCCTGATCCGTGATGTCCTTACAGACCTTAAAACATTTCAGGGATATGAAGGAGCATCCGGGAAAATGGTATTTGATGCAACCTGGAACAATGTAAGGCCCATCTATCTTGCCAAGATCAAAAATGGTAAATTTGAATTTTCACCTGCTCCTCCCTATAAAAGAGAACTGCAGTGAGATTTCTTGATGTAAGTTGTTTTAAATGAATTCTTTTCATGATGGAAACAAAAATCAACAGCGACCAGGAGATTATTGATTGCTTAGCCCCCATGAAGACAGTAAACAAAACAAAACCGGAACCCGCGCTGGTAAAGGTAAAGGACATTGTAATAGGTGGACCTGAAATAATCATTATTGCCGGTCCCTGCGCGGTGGAGAGCATGGAACAATTAGCTGAAACAGCAGTTTCCGTCAGTAAAAACCGCGCAAAGATACTCCGGGGAGGTGCTTTTAAGCCTCGCTCGTCACCTTACAGCTTCCAGGGACTTGGGGAAGAAGGATTAAAAATGCTGCGTGAGGTTAGCATCAGAACAGGCCTGCCGGTTGTCACAGAGGTGATGGATACGAGGCAGGTCGAAGTTGTCTGCCAATATGCAGATATGCTCCAGGTAGGATCACGTAACATGCACAATTATCCGCTGTTGAAAGAAGTGGGCATGACCCGCAAACCCGTTTTGTTGAAGCGGGGTATGATGGCGACCATTGAAGAATTCCTGCTGGCTGCAGAATATATTCTCAGTCAGGGTAACGAACAGGTTGTTTTGTGTGAAAGAGGTATACGGACATTTGAAACCTCCACCCGGAATACCCTCGACCTGAGCGCTGTGCCGATGCTAAAACATCTCAGTCATCTGCCGGTGATTGTCGATCCCAGTCATGGCACAGGATTAAACTGGATGGTGCCAGCCATGGCTAAGGCTGCCGTGGCGGCCGGAGCCGATGGACTTATTATGGAGGTCCATTATAAACCTGAAGAGGCCCTCTGTGATGGACAACAGTCTCTTAGTCTGCCTGAGTTTGCACAATTAATGCAGGATCTGAAAAGAATTGCCCAGGCTGTGGGAAGGCAGATATTGTAGAAGCATTAGAATCACTCAGCCCCTTCAGGATTGTGTTGTCTTATTCAGTCACTATTCTTCTTGAATACATCCCTTCCGGCCATCAGGCATTGCCAGGGTGTTTTTCAACCTTCCGGTTTCTTGATAATTCACGATATGAGCTTTAAATTCACCTTCCTATTCCTCCTATCCTCACTGATTCTTTCGCTATCGGCCCAACAACCTGAAACGGTCAAAATAGGCCTGCTGATTCAGGATAAGGCCTGTCTGGCAGCCAGGCAGGGTGCGGAGCTGGCAGTCAGGAGGGCCAACGAAAACGGAGGTGTCAACGGACACGCCTTACAACTTTTGGTGCGTTCCATGGAGGGCCCATGGGGAACGGGATCAAAACAAGCCGTCCATCTGATTTTTGAAGAGAATGTATGGGCGTTGCTGGGATCGCATGACGGTCGGAATGCGCACCTGGTGGAACAGGCTGCTACCAAATCAACTGTTGTTTTCATTTCTACATGGTCTTCCGATCCAACTCTTTCACAGGCTTTTGTCCCCTGGTTTTACAACGGTGTGCCCACTGACAATCAACAGGCTGATGCATGGATTGATGAAATATACCACAAAAGAAAGATGAACAGGGTTGCCACCATTACCGATCTGACTTATGATTCAAACATGGCATTGAAAAGTTATTTACAAAGACTCCGGCAGGCAGGTAAAAATGAACCCGTTCAATTTCTTTGGAAGGATTACAGCACAGATCTGAATGCTTTGGCTGACCAGATCAATAAATCGGGGACCCATGCGATCATTTTGTTTTGCTCTCCTTCCATTTCACTCAAATTAATCAGGTTGCTGCGGCAACAAAATATGAAACAGCCTGTTTTTGGTTCCATATCCATTCTGAATGAAGATGTACTGTCCCTGCGGAATTGCGCGAATTTGATAATATGCTCCTGGTCCCTTCCCTGTTATCGGCATCAAAAAGTCAGATTTTCCGGCAGGCCTATCAGAAGACTTATGGCACATCTCCGGGCATGGTGGCTGCTTATGCCTTTGATGGCATGAATGTGCTTATTGAAGCCATCAGAATTTCAGGCAGTCAGGATCGTGAAAACATTCAGCAGTCCTTGTCAAAAATACGGTATGAGGGTGTTACCGGTTTGGTGCAGTTTGATGCCAGAGGAAACAGGGTGGGGACCTGTGGCACCATGATGGTGAAAAACGGGATTCCGGAGGTTGGTTCCCATTAAGCGCGGCATAAGTCCGTTTTATTGTTTAATTTTGAGATCATGAAAAGAATGCATTTTTTGTTTCTCGCTGGATTTTGCTCCATCTTTCTTTTGAGCTGTAAACAGACTGGAGGAGATAAGCAACAATCTACCGATCTGATTACGGTCAAAACGCTTGGGCTGGCCTATCTCGAGGAGTTCAAACTGGAGGAAGCCGAGGCGCAGTTTCTCCGGTTTATAGAGCTTGCTCCGGAGGAAAAACTTGGCTATGCAAACCTGGGATTGACTTATTTGAGATTGGGCAGGTATCCCGAGGCTGAAGAGCAATTGCTGAAAGGTGTCAAAATCGATCCCGGGGATCCGGATATCCGGTTAATACTGGCTACTGTTTACAAGATGGAGGACAAGCCGGATAAAGCCATACAGCAATTAAAAGAAGCGCTGCAGGCTTCACCCGATCATATCAGGGTGCTGTATGGCCTTACAGAAATCTATGCTACCCTGGCAGATGAAACCTCCAAACAGGAGCTTACCAACTATATGCTTATGCTGGTGGAAAAGGCTCCCGGGAATATTGTACCGCGGCTTAACCTGACAGATATATACATCCGGAACGCGAATTTCGATTCGGCATTGGAGCAGCTGGAGATCGTTCAGAAGCAGTTTCCTGACTTTCCCAGGGAGGCTGTAGAGTATTATGACAAAACCATCAGGTTATTGAAGAAAAAGGACCGGGAAAATGCCATCATCCAATTTACCATTTTCCATAACTATTTAAAAGTTTCTTCTCCTTACCAGGCAGGTATTGTAGATTTAAAAGGTCCGGGAGGCGCGTTGATCGGATTTCCCCTGATTACCTTTGACCACCAGTCTTCAGCCGGGGACTTTGAGAATGGATCCCTGCTGGAGGTGATCAAATATACCAATGCCACGGCAAATGCCGGACTGGATGTGGTTCCGGAATTTGCAGCGGGCGAACATGATCAATTCAAAAATACGACGCACTTGGAAACAGCCGATTATGACGGCGACGGAGATATAGATATATACGCGGGCAGCTATGATCCTATTTCCTCTTCCTATCAGCATTACCTTTTTAATAATGATATGGGGAGGTATAAAAATGTATCAGCGGAAGCCGGCATCAGGCATACCGGCATTGAATATTCAGCAGCATTTGCTGATTTTGACAATGACGGATTTCTCGACCTTCATATTGCAGGAGAAAAATCGGATATTCTTTACAGGAACAATGGCAAGGGAATATTTGAGGATGTTACCATGAAGGCCAAATTGAACAACAAACCCAGGAGCAATAAAGTCCTTTTCTTTGACGCCGATCATGACGGGGACCTCGATATCTTTGAAGCAACTACTCAGGCAGACCTGCTATACAGGAATAATGCCGATGGTACCTTTGTGGAACAGGCTTCAAAAATGGGTTTATCAGGGGGAATCGCGATTGGTCGCGATGCTGCATTTGGCGATTTTGATGAAGACGGAGACATCGATCTGATCGTAGTGAATGAAAATGGCAGCAATGTTTTGTATTCCAATCAAAGACAGGGCCTTTTTAAGGATATTACAGCACAGAGCGGTTTAACCAGTGAGGGAGGATCAGCGGCGATTGCTGTGGCTGATTATGATAATGATGGATTTCTGGACCTGTTCATAGCTTCGGGGAAGGGCGGAAATCACGGTTTATTCCGGAATATGCGCAACGGTTCATTTGAACGGGTAGAGACTGTTAAAATGTTCGGTGCCATGCAGCATCTTAAAGCCTGTAATGCATCATTTCTTGATTTTGACAATGACGGGTTTCTCGATTTGCTGGTGGCCGGAGAATCGACCGAAACAGGCGGACGGGGCTTATTCCTTTTTCATAACGATGGGAAAAGCAATTTCACCGATGTTTCCAACCTACTGCCGGAGGAGTTGAAATCGGGCAGGCAGGTGGCTGTATTTGATTACAATGATGACGGTGACCTGGATATTGTGATTGCCGGTGTATCTGGCGGGATTTTCCTGTTGCGGAATGATGGCGGGAACAACAACCATTTCATCAAAATGAAACTGGTTGGCCTGAAAGCAGGAAGCGCCAAGAATAATCATTTTGGGATTGGGGCAAAGGTGGAGATGCGTGCCGGAGAACTTTATCAGACACTGGTTGTGACCGATCCAAATGTACACTTTGGGCTTGGCAACCGCAAACAGGTTGATGTGATCCGCATTACCTGGACCAATGGTGTGCCTCAGAACATGTTTTTGCCGGGTGCCGATCAGTCGCTTATTGAAGAACAGACCCTGAAAGGCTCCTGTCCGTTTCTGTATACCTGGAACGGAAATGAATATGTTTTTGTCAAGGATATCCTGTGGAGAAGTGCTCTCGGAATGCCGCTCGGAATTATGGGAGGTACAACGGCTTATGCCTTTCCGGATGCCTCGGATGATTATATTAAAATACCGGGTGAGCAGCTAAAGCCCCAAAAGGGTTTCTTTACCATTCAGGTGACCTCAGAATTATGGGAAACCATTTACTTTGACAAATTGCAGCTGGTGGCCGTGGATCATCCCGATTCGGTTGATGTTTTTGTTGCAGAACAGTTCTCTCCGCCACCTTTCCCTGACTATCGGATATACCAGGTCCCGGAAAAGCGGCTGCCTGTTTCGGCTAAAGATTCGCAGGGGAACGATGTGCTTTCCGATATTGCTGAAAAGGATGACAGGTATTTGTCCGGATTTAGATCAGGTAAATATCAGGGAATTACAGAAATGCAGGATCTGATACTTGATCCGGGTAAGCAGGATAAAAACAAGAAATTATTCCTCTTTTTGAGTGGCTGGATCTTTCCTACGGATGCCAGCATAAATATGGCATTGTCCCAATCAGACCAAGTCAAGGTTATCCCGCCGATCCTCCAGGTTCTTAATAAGGAAGGTGAATGGGTGACCATCATGGATAACATAGGCTTTCCGATGGGAAAGGACAAAACAGTCATTGTTGATCTGTCGGGTAAATTTATTTCTTCGGATCATCGCGTCAGGATCAGGACTAACATGGAGATATACTGGGACCAGATATTCTTTTCGGAATGTACCCCAAGTGCTCCGGTTGTTTCCACGGTGATGAATCCTGTCTCCGCGGATCTGCATTACAGGGGTTTTTCACAGAGTTACAGAAAAGGCGGACGTTATGGGCCGCATTGGTTTGATTATGCCAAAGTCGACAGGAATCCGAAATGGAGAGATCTGACAGGCAACTATACACGTTACGGCAATGTATTGCCTTTGCTGACCGAGTCCGATAACAAGTACATCATTTCGAATGCCGGTGATGAAACTACGGTGTCGTTTGATGCAAATGATTTGCCTCCATTGGAAAAGGGATGGAAAAGAGATTTCCTGATCCGTAGTGTAGGATGGGTGAAGGATGGAGATCTGAATACTGCCCATGGCAATACAGTGTTACCACTTCCTTTTCATGGCATGAAAAGCTACCCTCCCGGCGTTAAGGACGCCTATCCTTCCGATCCTGAGCTTCAGCAGTACAACCGGGAATATAATACAAGAGTTGTGACCTCAGAGGACTATTTAAACGCTTTAAAAGAAAATAATTTTTAACGAAGTAGTTTCAATACTTCCAATGCATTTGATACATGCAAAAGATAACAGGTTCCATTGGCTGTTTTTTTCTGATATGCTTGCCGGTTGTGTTGTCAGCACAGAAAAAAAACGTCGTTTTTACTGATATCACCCGGCAGGCCGGTATTGACTTCAAATATACCTTTGGGGATCATTCCTATGAAAATATACTTGAAAGCAGTGGATCGGGGATTACCGTTTTTGATTTCAACAATGACCGGCTCATGGATCTGTATATGATGAACGGCACCTATCTGGAAGGTATTTCAGATGCTGAGGGGAAAGTATTCAAAGATACCCGCGACAAGCTTTATAAGAATAACGGGAACGGTACCTTTACAGAGGTATCTCAAAAGGCTGGAGTCAATGATCCACACTGGAGCATGGCAGCCGGAGCCATCGATTATGACAAAGATGGTGATCAGGATCTGTATCTGTTGAATTATGGTCCCAACGTGTTTTACCGCAATAACGGGAACGGTACTTTTACCGATATTACCACCTCATTGGGCCTCAGGGGGCCCGATAAACTCAATGGCTTTACGAAGTGGAGCATTGGGGTGGCTTTTTGGGATTACAATCGTGACGGAAGACTGGATGCCATGGTCGGCAACTTTCTGGCCTTTGATCCGGCATATGTTTCCGCTGCAACACCCGGATTAATGCCGCATCCGTCGGAATATAAAGGCCAGGCATCCATGTTGTATGAACAGCAGCCCGATGGAAAATTTGTTGATGTGACCAGGAAAAACAACCTTTTTTACCCCGATTCAAAATGCATGGGTCTTACGGTTTTTGATTACGATGAGGATGGTGATATGGACATTTTTCAGGCCAATGACCATCAACTGAATTTTCTGTTCAGGAATGATGAAGGAATATATAAGGAAGTTGGCGTGGCAAGCGGTGTGGCTGCCAACAGCAAGGGTAATCCGACAGGTTCCATGCACGGATCAATCGGGGATATAGATGGGGACGGTTTAATAGATATCCTGGTGACAGATCTGGAATACGGGGCGCTTTACCGGAACATTGGGAAGGGGGTTTTTGTTGATATTACCGAAACGAGCGGCATTGCAGGTCCGATGGCCGGAAAAGGCAGCTGGGGCGCCGCATTGCTCGATTATGACAATGATGGTGACCTGGATATATTTGCGGCTAATGGAACCGCCGAGGAACTCATTCTGCAGGTTCCCCTGTTGCTGGAAAATGATGGGAAAGGACACTTTAAGAATACCGGACAGGAAAGAGGTGCCTATTTCTCGACCAGGCGTTCCGGAAGAGGATCTGCCATCTGGGATTACGATAACGACGGCGATCTGGATATAGTTGTTTCTCATGTTGACCTGCAGGCAACGCCTGCGCTTCTGAGAAATGACGGAGGGAACAGCAACCATTGGCTGGGATTGACGCTCATCGGGAAAGACGGACCGGTGTCAGCCATTGGAGCCAAAGTAACGGTTACTGCGGGAGGCAGGAAGCAGGTCATGGTGAATCAGTGGGCTACAAGCTATCTTTCCAACAATGATCCCCGGTTACATATCGGACTTGGTCAGCAAAAACAGGTTGATCAGCTGGAGATACGATGGTCGGACGGGAAAACGGAGGTTTACAGCAACATTGCTGCTGACCGCTATATTAACCTGGTGCAGGGGAAAGGAATTGTGGAAAAATAATGCATGTTATATTCCGGGCATATTATCGCACTAAGCCTGGTCGCAGTGTAACAGCATCAGCATAAGTATTGAAAAATTGAAAATAACTTAAAAATTATATGTCTATGAATAGTCAGTATGTGGAAAGAGTTGTGGACCTCACCAAACCTGAAAGGAATGTTATCTATAATATGACGCATGAAGAAGCGGTCAGTCTGCTCAAAACGGGTGATGCAGAAGCTGTTCGTAAGATTGACGGGCAGTTCTCACTGGTTTCCGTTGACGGAAAAACAATCCGTATGGCAAGATCCATTGGCCGGCCGATCCGTTACTTCATTGCCAAGCGTGCGGCAGGCCCCAGCCTGGTTATTGCGGAACGTATCGATGAACTTTATGCCTATCTCAAACAGGAAGGATTGGATGACCAGTTTCATCCCTCCTATACCAGGATGGCGCCAGCACACTATATAACCAAAATAGAATTGCTGGGTTGTCCCGACCCAAATCCGGTATACGAGCGTTTCTTCAAGCCCGGTCGCAATACGTTCACACCGGATGATCCGGCCAGAATTGGAGAACAATATATCGGGGTATTATATGATGAAATCAGGAAATGGATCCGGTTCCGTGCCAAAACAGGTCCCATTGGGGTGACTTTCTCAGCCGGGATCGACAGCGGATCAGTATTTCTGCTGACCTATCATGCCTTAAGAGAACTTGGCCAGAGTCCATCGAGGCTGAAAGCCTTTACGCTCAGCATTGACGGTGACGGGGAAGATTTAATTCAGGCCAGGAAATTTCTGGAAGCGCTGAACCTGGAAATGTTCCTTGAGCCCGTTGAAGTGGATTATTCGGCATTGGACTGGAAAAAGACGGTGAAAATTGTGGAAGACTATAAACCTCTGGATATTCAATCCGCAACCATGAACTTATCGCTTCTGCAAGGGATACGGTCGCGTTATCCGGAATGGAAGTTCATTATTGACGGAGAAGGGGGTGATGAGAATCTCAAGGATTATCCTATTGAAGAAAATCCGGAGCTTACCATACGCAGTGTCCTCAATAATCTGATGCTTTATCATGAAGGGTGGGGCGTTGACTCCATCAAACATTCATTAACCTATTCGGGTGGATTGAGCAGGGGATATATGCGAACCTTTGCTCCCTCGGCCATGCTTGGTTTTGAAGGATTCAGTCCCTATACTTTGCCCAATGTGATCGAAATATCCGAAGGCATTCCTTATATCGAGATGACCAATTGGGATCATCAGAAACTTTATGATCTGAAGGGGCAGATCGTATCACACGGGGTCAGGGCTATTACCGGCATGAATATGCCGGTATTTCCGAAAAGGCGATTCCAGCATGGTGCGGCCTCCCAGGAGGCCTTTAACAAACATTTTCCGGGCAGGGAAATCGTATACCGGAAGGAGTTTCTTTCCACCTATGAGTGATCCCGGACCCGGAATCAATGACCGGTGGATAGTATCCAATCGCGGCAGGAAGAATACTGTTGATCCGCAGAAGCCCTATGCATGGCTTGTTGAAAAGGAGCGCACGGCCAAGGGGAAAATTGAAGATACGGCCATTATCTTTCTGACCAATCGGGAGTGCCACTATCATTGTTTAATGTGTGACCTGTGGAAGAACACTACCGATGGTTCGGTTCCCCCGGGCGCCATCCCGAATCAGATTGAATGGGCACTGGATCATCTTCCTGATGCCAGGCATCTTAAGCTTTACAACAGCGGTAGTTTCTTTGACGGAAAGGCCATCCCGGTGGAAGATTATCCAAGAATTGCCTCACTGGTCAGTAATTTTGAAACAGTCATTGTGGAAAGCCATCCCAGGCTGATCAATGAAAAATGCCTGTTTTTCAGGGACATGCTGAAGCCGGAATTGCAGGTGGCCATGGGATTGGAAACCGTGCATTCCGGTGTACTCCGGAAACTCAACAAACGTATGACGCTGGAAGATTTTAACAATTCAGTCAGCTACCTTACCCGTCATGGAATCCTGTCAAGGGCATTTGTGCTGCTCCGGCCTCCTTTTCTAACGGAGTCCGAAGGTATATACTGGGCCGAACAGTCAATCGACTTTGCTTTCAGTGCGGGTGTGGAATGTTGTACGGTAATTCCCGTAAGGCCCGGAAACGGCGCAATGGACAGATTACTCGAAAATGGTGATTTTTCAATGCCGGATATTCAATCCCTTGAAATGGTTCTGGAATATGGCATAAGCTTAAATAAGGGTCGTGTTTTTGCCGACACATGGGATCTTAGCCTGTTTTCCGGCTGCAATAAATGTCTTGATCAAAGAACCGGCAGGTTGATCGAAATGAACCTGAAACAGACCATCATCAGCAGGGTCATGTGTACCTGCGATGCCATACTACCCATAAAGACTGTTACTTCGGATTAATTACCTGTTATTCAAATGTTTAAATACTTTGACCGGGGCCCTGTTTATTCCTGCTACGATCAGTGAGGTATCCCCTTCAAAATACAGCAAGGACTCTACCATCCCCTGCAACAGGATGCCACTTTGAGAGGGTGTCAGCACCTCAAAGGATCCCTTGCCCTGATTCAACAAAAGCAGGCCTTTATTGGCATCATAATATCCGGTAGACACATCATAGGTGTAATCATTACCGGATACCAGGACATCAAGGGAATTGTCGGCATTAAAATCGCGGACAATCATTTTCTTTATGGGAGACACCTGCAAGGGTAAAGGAAGTTTTTCCCAACGCAGCGAACCCTTGTCATTCCAAAGTATGAAACTTGACGTGGTATTTACGTGCAATTTAAAATCCAGTCTTTTCAGGATGTTTTCATCCAGCATGTCCCCAATACTGGCATAGCTGAACGTGGTATAATCCTTGAATTTCCTCTGGAAGAAGTTGGATTGTGCCCAGAGTTCGTCGAGGTAATTGACCGGATATTCCTGCATTTTCCCTTGCTGATCTTTCCAGTATGCAGTGGTCAGCGGGTCAATATTACCGTCGAGATCGAAATCAATGGCATAAAGCTGTAAAGGAAACTGACTGCTGACGTTGAACCGGTGATTATCACCCAGATTACCGGCAATATAGTCATCGTCACCATCCTGATCAAAATCCCCGGCAGCCAGGGAGTACCATATCCCATGATGATCCTCCAGGGCGGGGATGGTTTGGGTAACCAGTTCCTTTCCATTCAGGTTTTTCAGTATTACCAGTGAATTCCATTCCCTGGCAACCAGCAGATCTTCCCAGCCATCTTTGTCGTAGTCGGTCCAAATGGCATCCGTCACCATTCCCAGGTTCAATTGTGAATAGGGCATGGCAGAATAACGGCCTTTCTTGTTGATGATAAGCCAGGAATAACCTGCATGGGGAAACATTCCTTTTTTTACCCTCGAACCGATGAACAAATCCAGATCCCCGTCATGATCAAAGTCACACGGTCGAACCACGGAAGCGGGTGAAGGCAGGACCGGGAGATCGGACCTGAAGTAAGTGCCATTGCGGTTTTCGTAAAGAGCATGCTGATATTCCTTATCATTTTCATTTTCATATCCGCCGGCAAGGGCTACAACATCATTGTCTCCGTCACCATCTACATCCAGTATGGCCAAATCCGATTCAGAAAAGCCTTTTTGGGTTGTCAATCCTTCAAATCGGGCTTCTTCAAATACATTGCCCTTTCTTAAGAAGACCCTGGTAGGCTGTCTGTTGGTGGCGCCAACGATGAGATCATCAAGTCCGTCCTGATCAATGTCCCCTTTGGCCATGCAAGGCCCGATCTGTGAAAATTTATGAGGCATGATATTCTGGTTCAGGAAGAAATCAATAAAATCTGTTTGCTCATGGGTATATGGGAGGACATTTTCACGTTTCTCAAATAACCGGTCATTTCGGACATACGATTTCACCAATCCTGTCGCAGAAGGCTTTGAAGAGGATTCATTGATTTCAATCACCTGATCTACCTCTATATTCCTCACAACGGATACATTGCCGCTTGCCGGCCAGGTTACTTTTATGGAATCAATGGTGGCGTCTCCCGAAAGGCCAAAGTGAACGACAGGGTCAACGGAGGAGGCGTATCCTCTTGACAGAAAGTGCTCTGTAAACTGGTACCGGTCATGGCTCCATAATTCAATTTTTGCACCCAGGGCCATGGTATTGCCCTCTTTCCCAACCAACCTGATCCTGATGAAATGAGCCTTGTTCTTTGATTTTTCAACTGTGTTATTCCTGCAAATGAAAGCTTTATCGTTGATATTATTCACCACATAGTCAAGATCACCATCGTTATCAAGATCGGCAAAAGAGGCTCCATAGGAATAGGAAGGAACCTGGGGCAACCAGTCAGTCTTTTTGGTGAAGCGGAGGTCCCCCGTATTTTCAAAGGCCATATTGGCTACTTTTAATGCCGGGGCCTGTTGAATGACATTCTGTTCGGAAGCAAGAAAACCGAAAACATCTGCCATGTAACGGGTCCAGTCCTTATCGGTCAGGTCCCTGGGAAAACCATTGGTAACGAGAAGGTCTTTGTCACCGTCATTGTCATAGTCGGCAAACAAGGGTGACCAGCTCCATTCGGTCTGATAGAGGCCCATCATCTGGCCCATTTCGCTGTAAGGAAGCATCTCATCCTGTATAAATCCGTTGTGCAGGTGGAACATATTCCGGATATACTGGTGTTCATAACCAAATTTATCATCATTTACATAGAACATGTAACTGAAACCATTGATCGTCTGCTTCTTTTTAAAATAATTTTCGGGCATCATATCGAGGGTGAACATATCCGGATTCCCGTCATTATTCACATCAGCCATATCATTTCCCATCGACGATTTGGTCTGGTAGGACATGAATTTTCTGATTTCATTCCGGAAGGTTCCGTCACGCTGATTGATGTATAACAGATCATTGGACAGGTAATCATTGGAGACATAAATATCGGGATATCCATCCTTGTTCACATCACCCAAAGCGAGGCCAAGCCCAAATCCTTCGTATACAATACCTGCCTCAACGGTTACGTCACTGAAAGTACCATTTCCATTATTCCGGTAAAGCTTATCATTATTGAGAGCACTTCCATCGGTTATTTTCTCACGGTAGAGTGCGTTCATTCTTTTGGTAACTGTACTGTTCATGATGTAAAGATCCAGATCACCATCCCTGTCGTAATCAAAGAATGCTGCATGGACGGTCTGATTGGTATCGGCAATTCCGTAATTTTCAGCCATTTCCGTGAATGTGGGATCCATCCCGTTTTTAGGTCCCTGGTTGATCCATAGCCTGTTTTTACATTTCTGAGGATTACTATCGGCCGTTGATGTAAGATAGATGTCCAGCCAGCGGTCATTGTTGATATCCACCAGTGTCACACTGCTGTACCACTGATCATTGGTAAGTCCCGGAAAATTGGAAGTGATATCTTTAAACTCAAAATCGCCCTGATTTAAATAAACCCTGGGAGAAACCTGGTTCCCTGCGAAAATAATATCCTGCAGGTTATCGTTGTTCAGATCACCAATACCCACTCCGGCGCCGTTGTAGATGTATTCATAAGTGATCACATTAAAGCTGTCGGTTTCAAAGATGGTGTTGGAAAAATCAATGCCTGTATGCCTGGAATTCAATAGCTGGAATCGCGGCGATCTGGAACAGGAGATGCAAAATATGGCCAATACAAACCACAATAGTTTCTTCATGCTGAACAATAATTACTTTCGTTTTACCTTATCAATCCCGTAAATATATAAAAAAAGCAGAGACGCAAAATATTGCGTCTCTACAGAATAAAATGAATAAAATCTTCATTTTTTCTTTTTATAGACTACAATCTTTGCCCTGTTTACACCTGCTACTACCAGCGAAGTGTCCCCTTCAAAAAACAGCAACGACTCCACCATACCCTGCAGCAACATCCCGCTCCGGGCAGGTGTGAGTACTTCAAAAGGCTTTCCCTTGCCTTTGTTTAGCAGCACAATCCCTTTGTTTGCATCATAGTATCCTGTGGGGACATCATAGGTGTAATCATTACCCGACAGCACGACATCAGGATAACTGTCGTTATTTAAATCGTGCACGATCATTTTCCTGACAGGCGAAAGCTGCAAAGGCACCGGTAATTTCTCCCATTTGAAATTCCCTGCATCATTCCATATCACATAGCTTGAAGTGGTATTAACCTTGAGTTTAAACTCCAGTCTTTTAAGGATGTTTTCATCCAGCATATCCTCAATACCGGCATAGCTAAATGTAGTATAATCTGTAAATATCTTGCGAAAGAAGGTAGATTGAGACCAGAGTTCATCGAGGTAATTGACCGGATATTCTTTCATTTTGCCTTCCGGATCCCTCCAATAGGCTGATATCAGCGGATCAATAGTGCCATCCATATCCAGGTCGATGGAATATAGCTGTAAAGGATATTGATCGCTTACGGTGAACCGGTGATTTTCGCCCAGATTACCCGCCATATAGTCATCATCTCCATCCTGGTCAAAATCTCCGGCAATCACAGAGTACCAAAATCCATGATGATCTTCCAGGTCGTCAATGTTTTGGGGAACGAGTTCTTTCCCGTTTAAATTCTTAAGCATTACCAGTGAATTCCATTCCCGGGTCACCAGCAGATCCTCCCATCCGTCTTTGTTGTAATCCGTCCATAGGGCATCGGTAACCATGCCAAGGTCTAAACCTGAAGCGGGATTTACCGATAGTTTGCCCTTATGGTTATGAATAAGCCAGGAAGGGTTGGCATGCGGGAACATGCCTCGTTTGACCCTTGAACCGATAAACAAATCTATATTGCCATCATGATCAAAGTCACAGGGTCTTACAACCGAAGCCGGGAATGGCGGAACTGGAAGTAAGGTCCTGATGAAAGAACCATTCCTGTTTTCATACAGATAATGCAGGTATTCGCTTTCCTGCCTGTTCTCATAACCTCCTGCGAGGGCAATGATATCCTTGTCACCGTCTCCGTCAATATCCAGTATGGCAAGATCTGATTCGGAAAATTCCTTTTGGGTGGTCAATCCTTCAAATCCGGTTTCTTCAAATCCATTGCCTTTTCTTAAAAAGACCTTAGTGGGCAATGTGTTGGTAGCGCCAATGATCAGATCTTCCAGACCATCGTTATCAATGTCCCCTTTGGCCATACAAGGTCCGATCTGAGAGAATTTATGTGGCATGATACTCTGGTAAAGAGAGAAATCAATGAAGTCTGTTTGCTCATGAGTATAAGGGATCACATTTTCAAGCCTTTCAAATAGCAGATCGTTATTTATCGTCGATTTCCAGGGATTTGCAAACGCCTGGCCGGGAAGAACTTTCATCAATTTCGATGGATTGATTGGCGGTGATATTCTTAACTACTGATGTATTGCCGCTGGCGGGCCATGTTACTCTGATGGAATCAATGGCAGTATTCTCCGAAAGGCCAAAATGAATGACCGGATCAACGGAAGAGGCATATCCTCTGGTGAGGAAGTTTTCGGCAAACTGGTAACTTGCCTTTGCTCCACAATTCAATTTTTGCACCCAGGGCCATGGTATTCGCCCCTGTTTCCAATTAACCTGATTTTTATATAATTGGCTTTCTTCTTTGATTTTTCAACCGTAGTGTTTTTGCAAATAAAGGCTTCATCATTCATGTTGTTTACCACATAATCCAGGTCGCCGTCATTATCAAGATCGGCAAACGCAGCTCCATAGGAAAAAGACGGATGAATACCCAGCCATTCTTTTGTCTTTTGAATGAAACGGAGATTACCGGTATTCTCAAAGGCCATATTGGGCACTTTAATGACTGGTGCCTTGTCAATGACCTCTTGTTCGGAGGCAAGAAATCCCAACACCTGTGCTTTGTAAAGGGTCCAGTCTTTATCGGTCATATCTCTGGGAAAACCATTGGCAATGATCAGGTCTTTATCCCCGTCATTGTCGTAATCGGCAAACAAGGGCGACCAACTCCATTCGGACTGATAGATGCCCATCATCTGACCCACTTCACTGTAATGGAAGCATCTCGTCATTTATAAAGCCATTGTGCAAATGGAGCATGTTCCTCAGATACTGGTGTTCATAATCGTATTTTTCATCATTAATGTAAAAGAAATAGCTGAACCCGTTAATGGTTTGTTTCTTTTTGTAATAATTTTCAGGCAGCATATCAAGGGTGAAAATATCAGGATTTCCGTCATTATTCACATCGGCCATATCATTCCCCATGGAGGATTTTGTCTGGTATGACAGGTATTTTCTGATTTCATTGCGAAAGGTTCCATTACCCTGATTGATATACAATAAGTCATTGGACATGAAATCATTGGATACATAGATATCGGGATATCCATCCTTGTTAACATCGCCCAGTGCAAGTCCCAAACCGAATCCTTCATATACAATACCCGCCTCAATGGTCACATCACTAAAGGTGCCGTCACCATTGTTGCGGTAAAGTCTGTCATTATTGGCGGCACTTCCGTCGATTACTTTCTTGCGATAGGAGGTGTTCATTCTTTGATTCAGGGTATTGTTCAACACATACAGGTCAAGATCGCCATCCCGGTCATAATCAAAAAATGCCGCATTAACGGTCTGATTGGTATCAGCAATTCCATAATTCTCAGCCATTTCCATAAAGGTGGGATCTGTGCCGTTTTTGGCTCCCTGGTTGATCCACAATCTGTTTTTACGCTTCAGGGGATCTTTGTTGGTAGTAGAAGTAAGATAAACATCCAGCCAGTTGTCACTGTTGATATCCACCAGGGTTACACTGCTGTACCACTGGTTATTGGTCAGTCCTGCAAAATTAGCTGTGATGTCCCTGAATTTGAAACTGCCCTGGTTCAAATAAACCTTTGAGGAAACCTGGTTTCCTGCGAAAATAATGTCCTGCAGGCCATCATTGTTCAGGTCACCAATACCCACACCGGCTCCGTTATAGATGTATTCATAGGTCATTACGTTAAAACTATCGGTTTCCACGATGGTATTATTGAAATCGATGCCCGTATGAGCAGAACTTAATAATTTGAATCGCGGCACTCTGGAACAGGAGATAAACAGTACGGCCACTAAAAGCCACAAAAATTTCCTCATACTCAACAGTATTATTACAGTAGTCTTGATCAATCCCGTAAATATATAAAAAAAGTAGAGACGCAAATTCTTGCGTCTCTACTGACAAAATAACTAAACTATTCGGGTCTTATCTGTTCTGAACCAGTGTTCCGTTCATCAGGTCAATCTGACGCTGAGGTATCGGATAGGTTACATCTTCTGGTCCAACAGAGGCACCTGCGTACATCGTTCTGCCGCCCCATGGGGTTGTTTTCTCATAGGTAAGAACTCTGTTCAGTTCGGTTTGGGTAATGCCCCAACGGTTCAGGTCGAACCATCTGTGGCCTTCCATACCGAGTTCCAGTTTTCTTTCCATCCTGAGTGCCAACCTTGCTTCGGTTACGTCTGCAAAAGGAACAGTATACTCTTCGATTTCATAGGTAGCTGCGGGTGTAACACCATCAGATTCCTTTACAAAACCGGCAGCATTGGCTGCTCTTGCGCGAACGAGGTTGATATTGTCCTGGGCACCATCAAGATCACCGGTTTCGATCTGGCATTCTGCCAACAGCAAAAGAATGTCGGCATAACGGATCATGCGGTAGCCATTGGCTGTCCAGCCTGATGTCCAGTTACCAACTTCTGTATACTGACCTTCCTGTGATTTCTTGTATACCTGTTTCTTCGGGCTGAAAGGTCCGGCATAGGACTGGTCACGAATCCAATCGGAACCTGTATGTACACCCCAATCCCAATAAGGTATTCCTCTTCTTCCAACGCTCCAGTCGAGACGCGGGTCAACGGCTTTTGAATTGTCTTCCGTCCATTTCAGTTCCCAGGAAGCCGGGCTGGTCAAAGGATTATTACCCAGGTTGTCAGCAACAAGTGATACATAGCCTAAATCTTTAAAGGGAGCTGCAGGATCGTAAGCAGTACAACCTTGATTCTTGGCATATTTCACTGTAGGATCCCATGGGCTACCACCGGTAACACCATTGTCGCGAATAAGGGCCTCACCAGCTGAATTGTAGCTGTTGTCCAGCATCGGAAGACCGTTTACAGTCCTGAATGAATTCACATATTCCTGTGTGGCCTGGAAAAATCCGCAGCAACCACCCGGAGAACCGCCGCTGCCTTTGTAGGGGAAGTTCAATACTTCACCCCAGCCGCCGTTACGTGCACCGGAGCCATCATTTACTGAATACTGAACGGTATAGACTGATTCGATACCATTACGGTTTACAATGTCGAAAACCTCACCATAAGTTGCTGCAAGTCCGATAGCTTCGCCATTGGGTTTTTTACCATTGGTTTTTGCATCCAGAAGCAGCGGTAAAGCGGCGTCATAGTCATTGTACATCTGCATGTATCCTTTTGCAAGGAGTACCTGGCAGACAGTTTTATTGAACCGGCCTATCTGATCCATATCGAGGGGCAAAGTGATACCCTCGGTCATGTCGGCGATGATTTTATCCCTGACATCTGCATCGTTAGCTACAGTATAAGGATCAACGGTTTCGTCAACATAAGGAATCTGTTCCCACATCCTCCAGGCCTCAAAATGGTACCATCCGCGCAGTGCCTTGGCCTGTTTAATATAGAGATCAGCCTTGGTTTGATCCAGAAGCGCCATTTGCAACGGCCAGATTGGCAGTCGTGATAGCACTATTACACCTGGCAATGGCCTCATAGACCTCTCTCCATTTGATATTCAGGTAAGGATTGGTTGCGGTTTCTGAAAAGGATTGAATGGGGTTGATATCAGGTTGGTCACCTGCATCCGTTCCTTTGTTACCGACCATACCACGGATATCTCCAAATACCCAGTTGGAAGAAGCTGACTCCCAGCCAAAATTTGAGGATACACCGTCAAGCATAGAATAGGCACCGATCAGCATTTTGTCAACGCCTGCATCAGTAGCCACCACAGTCTGATCTAAACTCCCCTTCGGAAGTACATTAAGAAAATCCTCCTTGCACGCTCCGACAATAACGAAGGCAGCAAGAATTATGATCAATAAAGTATGTTTCTTATTCATAGTATGCAATTTTTAATTATAAACCAAGATTGAGTCCGAAGATGAATTGTTTAACAAGCGGATAGTTGCCAAGGTCTTGGCCAAAAGCTCTGTCGTCACCGCCAAGTTCGGGATCAAGTCCGGAGTATTTGGTAAGGGTGAAAAGATTCACACCTTGCACATAGAATCTGAGCGATTTGATTTTTGCCTTGCTCAGTAAGCTTTCCGGGAGTGTGTAGCCAAGCTGCAGTGTTTTCAACCTGAGAAATGAACCATCCTCAATATAATAGCTGCAGGATTGTGTGTTGGTAGAGAAATTGGAAATGTTCGAAGCCTTGGGTGTTGATGCACCTGTGTTGTCAGGTGTCCAGCTGTTATAAAGCAGATCCTGACTTTTCTGTCCCTGGAAAGAAGGCCAGAAATCAATCCACCACTTGTTCCAGTTAAAGATATCATTTCCATAGGAGCCATAGATGAAGGCGCTCAGGTCAAAATTCTTATAGGTGAAGGCCAGGTTCAATCCGTAAGTGAATTTCGGATTGGGGTCTCCAATGAACTGCCTGTCACTCGGATCAATGATGGTGTCACTGTTGTTGTTGGCAAACCTGAAGAATCCCGGTGCGGCACCGTCCTGGCGGGCAGCATCGTTAACTTCCTGTGTGCTCTGGAACAAACCTGCCACCTGATAGCCGTAGAAAGAGGACATCGGATGACCTACTTCGTTCCTGGAGAATGCTCCGATCCTGGAACCACCATAGTCAAAGAATGTAACACCTTTGGCCAGGCTCGTGATTTCATTATTATAGGTAGTAAATACGAAACTGCCATTAAATCCGAAATCGCCCCAGTTATTCCTGTATGCCAATTCAATATCAAAACCTTTATTCATCATGGAGGCAATGTTCACGTAGGGAACGTCTGCATTACCAACAGTTCCTGGAATTTCAGGATTGAACAGAAGGTCTTTGGTTTCCTTGGTATACCAGTCGAACACCATACTTAGTTTATTATTCCAAAGGGCAGCCTCAAAACCGATGTTGGTGGTAATATTGGTTTCCCATTTTGCATCGGGATTTCCAATGCGTACTGCGCGGAATCCCTGCAGGGAGGAGGTGTAGGCACCGGTAATGTCATAGAATGAATTGCCGGGATCGCCACCGAACAGGTAGAACTGGTTCTGGGGAGAAACAGCAAGCTGGTTACCCATTGTACCATAAGAACCCCTGATCTTCAAATCAGATACCCAGGCAAGTCCGTCAAGGAAAGCCTCATCGCCGATGCGCCATGCTGCAGAAAATGAAGGGAACACACCATAACGATTATCCTCACCAAACCTGGAGGAACCGTCACGACGAACGGTAGCACTGATCAGGTATTTGTCCATGAAACCATAATCCGCTTTCGCGAACATGGAGACAAGGGTGGTGGGTGTATTAACATCTGAATTTGCAGCTACAGTGGTAGCACCATTATTCAGTGTACGGTAATCAACGGCATCGGAGAAGTAGCCGGCACGCTGACCGGAAACATTACGTCCTATACCATATTTTACTGCCTCATAACCGGCAACGGCCAGTATCTTATGTTGTCCGAAAACCTTGTCGAAGGTAAGGGCATTGGTCCATACCCAGTCGGATCCCCAGTATGCACTTTCATTCAAACTCGGGGTTGCTGTGTTTTCTGAATTTTCATAAGTAGCATGGGTGTAGTTTACACCATAACCATTATTCCAGGTACCGCCCACGGTGGATCTGAAGTTCAATCCTTTTATAAGCATGATATCCAGATAAGCACTTCCGATCAGTCGGATGTTGTGGTTCTGGTTGTCTTTCCCTCTGGTCTGGTTGGCCACTACGTTGGAGTTATTACCCAACCTGGGGGCAATCCCTGTTCCGCCCCATTCACCAGGAACAAAATTATGGGCTGTTCCGGCAATCGGAGTAGTGATGATATAAGGTACAATGGATTGTGCCCTGTAGGGTCCCATCTGGATCGGGCTGCCTTCACCGAGGTTGGCAACACCCTGATTTTCGCGATACGACATGGTGAGGTTTTCACCCAGTTTTACCCGGTCGTTCAGGAAAGTCCATTCGGAATTGAACCGGCCGCTATATCTTTTGGCACCGGTATGAATGATAACACCATCCTGGCTGAAAAAGCCGAAACCTGCAAAATATCTTGCTTTGTCAGTACCCCCTGATAAGGTAAGGTCATGATTCTGAATCTGTGCAGGATCGGTGAGTACATCGTACCAGTCGGTATCTGCAGCCCAGTCGGGTAATGTAGGTGTAGCATTGCTGGAAGGTCCGTAGATCGGGTGATTCTCAACAGTTCCGTCATTGTCGTAAACAAGCCACTGAAGGTTTGCATACTCCTGGGTGTTGAGGAATTCCGAGGTCGGTCCGTCACCGGGATTCTGTGTACCTATGTACATGTCATAGTTGACTTTGATACCCTTGCTACCTTTTTTGGTGGTAACGATGATAACACCATTGGAGGCACGTGATCCGTAAATGGAAGCTGCACCAGCATCTTTCAACACGGAGAGTGATTCAACGTCATTCGGGTTCATGGAAGAAATGTCCTGAGTCGGCACACCATCAACGACATACAAAGGATCATTGTTCTCAAAAGAACTGAATCCCCTGATTCTAACCTTTGATGTTTCCCCGGGCTGACCGGAACCTACTACTGTAACACCTGATGAACGTCCCTGTAATTGGTTGGTCACGTTACCTGTAGGCATAGCGGTAAGTTTGGTGGGTTCAACAACACCAATAGCACCGGTAATATCCCTCTTCCGCTGGGTCGAGTAACCGGTAACCACTACTTCCTGAAGGGAGACTACGTCGGGTTCCAGAACCACATCAATAGCGGACTGTGTACCAACGGTAATCGCTTCCGTGATATAACCAACATAAGAAAACACAAGCACGGTTTCCGCAGTCGGAACCTTGATTGTGTACGCTCCATTCTGGTCCGTGATCGTTCCGATCATCGTCCCCTGGATGAGAACGTTTACACCCGGTGCAGGTCCCTCGCCTTCAGCAGAAACCGTCCCGGTAATGGTTCTTTCCTGAGCAAACGAAAAGCTCAATGAAAGTACCATGCTCAGCATTAACAGCGCGATGCGCCGTACATTGGTAAGAATTTGCATGGTTAAAAGTTTTAGTAAACACTTAGTTAATAAATAGGGTTGTTTTTATAAGACAAGAATACACTTGTTTCAAAGCTAGATATTCTTACGAATATAAAAAGAAAATCCACAATAACAATAGAATTGCCACATTTTTTCCTTAAAAACCAAAGGAAGTTATCCATAATAAAAAGGCAAATAATTGAAAATTAATATTTTAAAAAAACCGCACCTGTTGAAAAAATCTTGACTGAACAGGCAACCTATAACGCCGTCCAAACAGGCATTTTGGATTTCTTCCAATAAAAATACAAAGATTTACCACTCGTGCAAATCCAATTGATGAGATTTCTAAAAATTGGAATTTAGAAGTCACTGATTTACAAGACAAAATATTGATTAATCATCACCCGGAGGTTTTATTCCGGCGAATAAAACCTTAATCGGATCCATACCTATATTTAATATAAGGTGCGGAGGAAATTCAAACCGTTGCCCCTAACCTGCCTTCCGCTCAAAACCCTCTATTCGAACTTACCCTTCACCTCCCGCAGTTTTATTCCAAAAATCTTCTCCGTGATCAGGCTCAGTCCTTCCTCATTTCCTTCGAAATGAAATATCCGTTGCCGGTGGAGCAGCTTTTCTCCGGGTTTCAGACCGGCGGCAGGGGAGGAGCTTTCCAGTTCATAGAAGGGGCCCATCTGTGTTCCGTCTTCCACCGGTCCATCGTTGTAAGCATTGATGGCATCACCCGAAAAAGGATTTTGCTGGATTCCCCATGTTGAATTGACATATTCACTACTTTCCGACGGCAGATCACACCAGAGCAAGGTCAGGGTTTTATTCTGGCCATCATAGCTTCCGGAAAAGTTCATGGCCCGCCGGGGCGGAATGCCAATCTTGCTGCGGTATTTTCCATCGGCCTTGAAATAAATGATCCCGTTATCAATGATCAGCCGGTTGGCAGGGACTTTCCCGAAATAGTCGTCATTCACCACGGGATCCGCATCCGTTGCTTCTCCCTCCCTGAATGGGATAAAGATGGTGACACCGGGGGAGGGTGTCAGCATGGAGAGCATCCAGACGGATAGCATGCCGGTTTCTTTTGTCCAGGCATTTTCTCCGTTGTTCATGAGGATGTTGTCGGATTGATAGGCTACACCGGTTAACGAGTCCGGCACTTCAAATCCGAGGGCTTCTGCTGTGGATTTTTTATCGAGCAGGGTTATAGTACGTTCAATACCCACCTCCAATATCGTTCCTGAATAGTTGGTCAGCCAGAATTGTTTGGAAAAGCCGGCCCGGGTCTGACTCCTTGATACCAGGTCAAAGGCAACGGTATCCAGTTCAGCGGGAACATACCAGTTGCTGAATTGCTGTTTCACACCCGGCGCAAAGTAAACCGAGAACCGGCCACCCTCCGGTCCCAGCCAGAGCCGCTCTTCTCCCCCAAAGGCATTGATGTGCTCATTCTTTTTGCGGGATTCAATGAGTTGATAATTGATCCAGCCAAAACTGAATCCTTCATTGCCGTTGGCAGTGCTCGTCATTACCCTTGCCTGCCATCCGGGCAGGATAACCACCTGGGCTTTGCCTGTACTGTCGGACAAGACTACTGTCTCCTGGTATCGTTTAAGAAATGCCAGGTCATATCCGTAGGTCCCGGGAAGGGTATCGTTCGTTTCCATGGTATGGTTAGTGTTTTTCTTGGAATGACAGGATAGTGACAGGCTTAGAACCAGTGTCAAAACGGAATATGCTGTTATAATACAGAGTCTCCTCACGGGTACTATTTTAATTGTATCTCAATCACTGTGTCATTCGGATCAGGCAGCTCAAAAGTCATATAAGTCGGACTGTTCACGTTCACAAAGAAATTCCCCTGTTCGTTGTTGCCCCACCAGGCTTTTTCCCTGGGCAATTCAGCACCGCTGCTGAGGAGGTAAACCTTCCCGGCTTCTCCGATCCCTTTAATATTGATATGGCCCACCGTGGGATGCATCCAGTGTGCGTACAGGGTATTCCCTTTTTGGGTATACCTTCCCCAGTCGGGTTTTGCCAGTGTTGATGCCCCGCAACCATAAATACTTTCGCCGTTTTGGTCCATCCATTTTCCCACTTCCTTTAAGATCCTGACGCTTTCGTCAGGGATCCTTCCGCGGGCATTGGGTCCGACATTCAACAGCAGGTTGCCGTTTTTGCTTACGCAGTTCACCAGGGTATGAATAATCAGCTCGGGACGATTTCCAGTCATTGTCGAACTGATGGTAACCCCAGTTGTTGTTGAGGGTCAGGCAGGTTTCCCAGGGAATGGGATTGCCGTATTTATCAAGCAGTCGGTTCATCGGGAATTCCCTGTTCGGGAGTTTCAAAATCTCCATAGGCACTGATCATGCGGCCGCCGGTTTTCGTTCCTTCATTGATCGTGAGCCGGTTATCAAGAATGATATCGGGCTGGTACTTGTGAACCATCTCCACCAATTCCTTTGCTTTCCATTTTTCGCCGCTGTATTCGTCAAACGAATAATCAAACCACATAATGTCGAGTTTTCCGTAATCCCTTACCAGTTCTTCCACCTGGCCATGCATGTATTTCAGGTAATTGTCCCAGTTGAAAGTCCGTTTGGCATATTCCTTGTCATCACGCTGCGGATGGTTGCCCACATTCGGATAATCGGGATGATGCCAGTCGATGAGCGAGTAATACAATCCTACCTTTAGTCCTTCAGCCCGGAAAGCATCCAGGAATTCGCGGACCAGGTCCCGTCCTTTGAACTGCGTACCCAGTTTGTAATCGGTGAGTTTGCTGTCGAACATACAGAAGCCGTCGTGGTGCTTGGCCGTGAGCACTGCGTATTTCATTCCGGCAGCTTTGGCGATCCTGGCCCATTCCCTGGCATCAAAATCCGCCGGATTGAAGGCGTCCACATATTTCTGGTATTGTTCGGTGGTAAGCTGCTCGTTTGATTTGACCCATTCACCGCGGGCAGCTACAGCATAGGCACCAAAATGGATAAACATCCCAAAACGGTCTTCTCGCCACCATTGTGTTCGTTGCATGAGTTTGTTATAGGAATCGGTGTAGGCCGGGGTGGGTTTTTCCTGGCCCTGCAGCATGGCTGCCGTCACCATAAGAATAGAACATATTATACTTACCGGTTTTTTCATGGCATTGGTTGTTTATGTTTACAATAAGGATCCATCTGTGCTGGTGATTGTTTTTTTCACTAATCACTAATCACTAATCACTAATCACTAATCACTAATCACTATTCACTAATCACTATTCACTATTCACTTATAAAGCCCCCCATACACCTCACAAGCCCTGTAATCGGCCCCTTCCGGATCCATGCCGAATGCCCCCCAGGCGCTGGGCCTGAAAACATTCCTGTCATCAACATTATGCATGCAAACCGGAATACGCAGCATGGAGGCCAGGGTGATCAGATCGGCACCGATATGCCCGTAGCTGAAGGCTCCATGGTTGGCGCCCCAGTTGTACATCACCGAATATACGTCGCCGAATGCTCCTTTTCCGGTCAGGCGTGGAACAAACCAGGTGGTGGGCCAGGTCTGGTCGGTGCGTTCATTCAACAGTTTATGCACGTCGGCCGGCAGATCAGCGGTCCAGCCCTCGGCAATCTGAAGAACGGGACCAAGGCCTTTCACCAGGTTGATGCGCGACATGGTGACCGGCATTCCGCCTTTGGTCAGAAAATTGGAGGAATAGCCACCTCCCCTGAAGTAACCCTGTGAGGCCGGGAACCAGGTAGTGGCATCGAGACACTTTTTTACTTCTGATTCGGTGATTTCCCAGTAGGGTTTCATCGCCGGTTTGCCGTCGAGGGTTTGCTGACCGCTTCCGTCGAGGGAGGCGGATCCCGAGTTGATCAGGTGGATCATGCCATTGGCGGCCACACCTGTAAGAGTTTTGCCGGTCACCCGTTTTACGGCCTCCGGGCTCCAGTAAGTTCTGACATCGGCAAATACCTGTGCCGTATTGGTTAGCAGGTGACCGAACAGCATGGCGACACCATTGAGGCAGTCATTTTCGGTGGCCACTATAAAAGCCTGACGGATTCCGTTCCAGTCGAATGATGAATTCAGGATGGCTTCTGCAAAATCACCGTTCGGCATGTGGTCGGTCCATTGCCGCTGTCCCTGGAAGCCCGAAACAATAGCATTGTGGCCCAGGGCTTCTTCTCCGAATCCAGCTGCAGCCAGTTTTGGATTGCCGATCATCAAATCACGCATGATCAGGGTCATTTTCACCACATATTCCCATATCTCGTCTTTGCGGGCACGGCTCAGCTGCAGGGCCTCCGGATTAAGATCGGCTCCTTCCTTGCAGTTGGCCCTGGTCCATGCCATAGCCTTTTTGAATTCCTCCTGGTCATAGATCCCTTCATTCACCCGCCGGATAATTTCGCTCATGTCAACATATTCGTTGCGCATGCCCAGAAAGGTCTGAAAGAAATCGGCATCCACAATGGAACCGGCAATTCCCATGGAAACCGATCCGATGGAGAGGTAAGATTTGCCCCGCATAGTGGCTACTGCCATTCCTGCTTTGGTAAAGCGCAGCAGCTTTTCTTTCACATCAGCCGGGATACTTGTATCGGAGGAATCCTGCACATCGTGACCATAAATGCTGAAAGCCGGCAGTCCTTTCTGGTTATGTCCCGCCAGTGCCGCGGCCAGATAAACAGCACCGGGCCGTTCGGTACCGTTGAAACCCCATATGGCTTTTGGCAGCGTGGGGTGCATGTCGATGGTTTCGCTGCCGTAACACCAGCAGGGTGTGACAGTGACGGATACACCAACGCCTTCCTTCTCGAATTTTTCTGCTGCCCGTGCAGCTTCCGCTACGCCTCCGATACAGGTATCGGCAATGACACATTCCACCGGACTTCCGTCGGCATGACGAAGTTCGGCGGAGAGCAGGGCGGCAACCCGTTTGGCCATGCCCATGGTTTGATCTTCCAGGGATTCGCGCACACCCCCGAGTCGTCCGTCGATAGCCGGCCGGATGCCTACTTTTGGCAAAGAACTTTTCAATCTGTTCATTTTTATAAGATTATGGTTTTCTAATTCCTAATTCCTGCCTGCCGGCAGGCAGGCATAATTCATAATTCATAATTCATAATTCATATTCATAGACCCCCTTACCATCATCCTTGCCGGGATCATCTCCTGCACCTTTTCCCTCGTCATTACAAACGTTGCCGCATGCTGTCCCATGGCGGCAAAATCGGTTGAGATCACCGTAATGCCATTCTCAATAATCTCATACATGGGGGTATCATTGTAGGCAATGAGCCCAATGTCCTTTCCGATGACAAGTTTCTCCACCCGGCAGCGTTTTATGATATCCACGAGGTCTTCCTGCTGAATGATCAGGTAAGCAGTATCCCTGTCCAGTTTGACATTCTGCAGTTTTTTTATCACAGCGGCCTCCATGTCATTGTCCCTGGCAAATTTCTTAAAGTACTTCATCAGTATTTTCGGATGTTCCGATTCATCTGGCAGGCAAAGAACAAACCGCTTGTATTTTCTGATCAGGGTGATGTTTTCCATCAGACTGGCGTATACCGATTTTCCGAAGTCCTGGCAAACAAAGGCAAAATCGTCTTTTTCAAAATCGCCGAGATCAAGGATCAGCAGTTTTGCCGGGTCGATCTTCCGGAGCGAATCGTGCAATACTTCATCGCTGAAATTCATGATCACGTAATAATTGTAACGGCCAATGCCGTCAGCAATAACCGTTTCGAAAAGATGTTCATTGTAAAAATGAAAAACCAGGTCGACTTTGAAGTTCTTTGGAAGCCTGCTTACAAAGGAGTTGTACAGGGTATCTTTAAAAGGACTGTAGATGTCGAGCATCAGCAGCACCTTGTTCATCATACCGGCCACATGGTAACCCTTGGCAGGAGTGGAATTCACAACCCCTCGCTTTTTGAGCTCGCGGTAGGCTTTAAATACCGTGTCACGTGACAGGTTATACTGCCTGCTGAGCTGGTTGACCGACGGCAGTGCCTGCCCGGGCTTATAAGTTCCCAGGTTGATGGCATCGCACAGCGCATCCGTCAGGTGTTTCACCTTGGTAGAGCTGTAATTGTCCTGAATGTGGAGGTCTGCCATGAGTCAACTATACTGTGCTGTGCTGTGCTGAAACAAATATAGCAAAGTTTTTAACAGGAACCGAATCGTTGCTGCTATTTTTAAGTTGAAATATAAATACACAGATTATTAGTAAGATAGGTCCTTTCCACGGGTTCTTTTATTTTCTGGCATTAAAATTGAATATAGTTTACTAACTAATCTCACAAAGTCATGAAAAAGCTAGTTTACATATTCGTATTTCCCTTGATACTGGCGACTTCTTCTGTGGTAAATGCACAGAATTATGCTGACGCCTATTTGGGATTGCCAGGTGATAACCTGAACCTTTTCGCAGTGATGAAACTCTTCCAGGAATCGGAAACCCTTGAGGGTTTCGAACGAAGCCTGAATGATGAGAATACAAGGATTAATAATCTTGATCTGAACGGGGACAACCGGATCGACTATATACGGGTAATTGATAATTCCGAAAGAAATCTTCATATGATCGTATTGCAGGTGGGCATCAGTGCCCGCGAAAACCAGGATGTGGCTGTCTTCTATGTGGAACGCGAATCCAATAATCAGGTCCGGATCCAGCTTATCGGCGATGAGGCCCTGTACGGAAAGAACTATATCGTTGAACCCAATTACAGTGATTATGCAGGGGAAACACCCAATCCGGGTTATACTGGCAACACCATGGTGTTTGAGGGACAACCGGTTGTTGTAAACAGGGTTACCACGTATGAGGTTGCTGCATGGCCTTTGATCCGGTTCATCTTCATGCCCGGCTATGTAGTATGGCATTCGCCCTGGTATTTTGGTTATTATCCGCACTGGTGGAGTCCCTGGAGGCCTTATTACTGGCACTATTATTATGGCTATCATTCCCACTGGAATCATCACTATTATGGACATTACCGCTATTGCGACCATTACTATTCCCCCCAGTACCATAATCATTACTACAGCAGCAGGAGATCTTACTCACCTTATGTTTCCAACCACATCAGCACCGGATATTATAAGAACACCTACTCGAGGCCCGAAACTCGCAGGGCAGGATCTGAGCTTTACGCCAGAACGGTTTCCAATAACGGCAGCAGGACCGAAGCGCGTACCTTGGGGAATTCTCAGATGAAAAGGACCTCCGTTGCATCCGGTACCAGAACGTTGACCCAACGGGATCCCGGAACAGCATCATCAGATACCAGGAGGCTTTCCTCAGCCGGCCGGGTCAGCACCTCTGCAGCCCACAAATCAACAGAAGCAACTACAGGCAGAACCTATACGAAGCCGGTGACCAAACAATCGTCTGTCAGAACGGAGAGCAGATCTTCTTCAACGGGTCGGGTCAGCACTTCAACATCGCACAAGCCATCTGAAACTGCAGCCGGCAGAACATCTGCGAAGCCGGTAACCAAACAGGCTTCGGTCAGAACGGAAACAAGGTCTTCTTCAGCAGGCAGGGTCAGCAACAGTACGGTAAGTAAGTCCACCGGAAACACAGCAGCAAAACCCCGGTCACGTGGATCTTCTGATAGTGAAAAGACCCGTGAAGTGGCTCAGCGGAGTTCTTCAGGCAGGAGATAAGCGTTGTATTACCTGCTCTAACCGCGTCCTGTCAAAATAAAATGGCCAGTCCGTCAAACTGCTTGACGGACTGGCTTTTTTTGTTTATGCCTGTTCTTCCTGCCCATCTATTGCCTGAATCCTTGCTTCTGCCACCCATGACCTCATCCGCCCCGGCAGAAGATATCCGTCAGAAGAAAACCAGGTGCAGACACTGTCACCATCAGATTTTTATGTATATTTAAAACTCAATCCTGTGGATATGAAGAGACTGCTTATCTTTTTCGTTCTTACCTGCATGATGTCCATTACCATTGCGCAAAATGCAGACAGCATCTGGGTGGTAAACCATTTTACCAAGATCGAGCGCATGATCCCCATGCGGGACGGAATTAAGCTTTTTACCAGCATTTATATTCCCGTGGATTCGTCGGCGGACCATCCGGTATTGATGACCAGAACCCCGTACTCCAGTGATCCCTATGGAGAAAGCAGGTTCAGGAACTTCTGGGATACCTATCTGATGGAATACCTGCGGGAAGGCTATATCATGGTCATCCAGGATGTACGTGGCCGATGGATGAGCGAAGGAGAATATGCGGATATCAGGCCTTACAATCCCGATAAAAAAAGCAGCAGGGATACCGATGAAGCAAGTGATGCCTACGATACCATTGAATGGTTGCTCAGGAATATCTCACACAACAATGGCAGGGTGGGTGTATTCGGAATCTCCTATCCCGGTTTTTATTCTACCATGGCAGCGGCCGGTAATCATCCTGCCCTGATTGCCGTGAGTCCGCAGGCGCCTGTCACCAACTGGTTTATCGGGGATGACTTTCACCATAACGGGGCCTTCTTTCTCATGGATGCCTTCAGCTTTTATTCACCCCTGGGCTCCGGTTTCGGATTGCCGCATCCCCATCCGACGACTGAAGGTCCCAGGACAATTGGATTTCCGGTTCGCGACAATTATAAGTTCTATCTTGAAACAGGTCCCTTGCCAAACTTTTCAATCCTTATGGGCGACAGTGTAAAATTCTGGAAGGATCTTTACGCCCATCCCGACTATGATGACTGGTGGAAAGCACGGGATGCCCGCCGGGCTACTGCAACGCTGAAACCGGCCATGCTGTGGGTGGGAGGTCATTTTGACGCCGAAGATAACTGGGGCGCATGGAATTCTTACCAGGCAGCAGAGAAAAACAATCCGGGCAAGGACTTCAATAAAATTGTGATGGGACCCTGGTACCATAACCAGTGGGCAACCGGGGACGGCACTCATCTGGGAAATATAACCTTTGGAAGTAACACGTCCGCCTGGTATCAGCAACATATTGAGGTACCCTTTTTCAACCATTTCCTGCTCAACAAGGGGGATATTTCCTATTTGGCGGAAGCAACGATATTCATGACCGGTTTAAATGAATGGAAACTTTTCAGCGAGTGGCCGCCGGCGAATAAATCGGACCAAGCGTTGTTTTTTCAATCCAATGGTAAACTGGATTGGCAACAGCCCGATGCCCGGGCTGGTTTTGACGAATACATCAGTGATCCGGCCAAGCCGGTTCCGTATACGGAAGATGTGCATTTTAACCGTACCCGTACGTATATGACCGACGACCAGCGATTTGCAGCGCGCCGGCCCGATGTACTTGCCTATGAAACTGACGTGCTGACGGAAGATGTGAGCGTCACCGGAACGGTTAAGGCTGTTCTTTATACAGCCATTTCAACTACCGACGCAGATTTTGTGGTAAAACTCATCGATGTTTTCCCGGACAGTTTATCCTACAACGACGTGAATATTTATGCGGAGGAAGATCCTGTTCTTCACTATCCTATGGGAGGATATGAGATGCTGGTGCATGGCGAAGTCTTCAGGGGCCGTTACAGAAACAGCTACGAAAATCCCGAACCCTTTGTCCCTGGTAAAATAGAGAATGTCAGTTTCAATATTGCGGATGTGGCACACACTTTCAAAAAAGGGCATCGCATTATGGTGCAGGTGCAGAGCAGCTGGTTCCCGTTGGTTGATCGTAATCCGCAGAAATTTGTCAATATTTATGAAGCGGTAGAAAGCGATTTTCAGAAGGCCACGATCCGGATTTACCATGATTCAGGGCACGGCAGCAAAATCATCCTGCCGGTAACCGACATACCGTAAATGTTTATTGATGCTCCGGGAATGAATTCAATATGACTAAATGAAACGTTCATGAAATCATGCTTCAGCACTTTGTTTTTTGCACTTTTCTGCCTTTTTGCCAACGGACAGAAACCAGGTCTCCGGCAGGGTGAATTTTACACGGAGCAACAAGGCAAAGAAGAGCTCAGGAAACTTGAATCGATGTATTCCACCAAGGAAGAATGGGAATCCCGCAGGCAGATGCTGAGAATTGCGATGCTGGAAGGCATGAACTTATCGCCCCTGCCCCGGCGTACACCATTAAATCCGGTGATCCGGTCAAAGCGGTTGCATGAGGGCTATTCTGTGGAGAATGTGTATTTCGAAAGCATTCCGGGATATTACGTGGTTGGGAACCTTTACAGGCCCCTGGATAACACACAGAAGCATCCGGCAGTGCTTTGTCCCCACGGGCATTTCCAGGGCGATACACTCGGTGCCTGGGGCCGATTCCGTCCCGATCAGCAGAAACGTTGTGCAACTTTCGCACGGATGGGCGCTGTGGTTTTCAGCTACAGTATGTTTGCCTGGGGAGGAGAGGCTATCTGGCAACTGGATACCACTGCCATTATTGAAAATCCCGATACTGCCCTCATTCGTAAAGGCCATGGCATTCCGCTGGCACTGACCCTGCAAACCTGGAACAGCATGCGGGCGCTGGATTTTCTTGAATCATTGCCGGATGTGGATAATACCAAAATTGCCATCACAGGCGCTTCAGGAGGAGGCACACAGGCTTTCCTGCTGGCGGCACTGGATGAAAGGGTAAGCGTCAGCGTACCGGTAGTGATGGTGTCCTGTCATTTTTTTGGCGGATGCGCTTGCGAAAGTGGACTTCCCATTCACCAGGGAACGAAACATTTTACGAACAATGCCGAGATAGCGGCCATGATGGCGCCAAAACCCATGTTGCTGGTTTCTGACGGGAATGACTGGACCAGAAATGAACCTGTTGTAGAATATCCATTCATAAAACGGACTTATTCATTTTACCGGGCGGAACCAAACGTCGAAAATGCCCATTTCCCCGATGGCCTGCATGATTACGGGTGGGAGAAGAGGGTTGCGGTATATAGATTTCTGGCGAAACATCTGGGATTGAATCTGCAAGGGATCACTGATGCAAATGGAAATATTGATGAACGCAAAAGTGTGCTTGAGCCTGCAAAGTTGATGCTGGTATTTTCCGGCACCGATCCATTTCCTGCAAATGCCCTGAAAGGAAAGGAATGTATTGAGCAGGTGCTGAAAAGTCTGCAGTAACAGGAAAACCGGTTAAACGCCATCTGGTTTTGATAATTAATCATAAGTTATTCCTGTTATAACGGAGAATGTTTAAATTCGACTTCGGAAAAAAGTAATTGGATCCATACAAAATGACTGAAGACAGTAAAGCAGAAAGACCCGGCACTGGTGAAACCAGGAATAAAAAAATCCCGCGCCGGGCCGTCATAAAGACTCTGGCGGGTATACCCATATTGGGAGCATTTGCAGTAGCCTATCTGAAGAAAAGATCATTTGATCAGCAAAAGAAGAACGGCCTTATTCAGGAACTGGGTTTGGAGCGTTTGAATGCTCCCGTGGTTCTTCAAAGCCCTGTACAAACCGGGAGTAACTTGCTTCGCATCGGCATGATCGGTTTCGGAAGCAGGGCTCAGGATCTGGCAAAGGCAATGGGGTATATTCACCCTTCCCGGGTAGAAAGCATGAAAAAAGATAATTCGCTTGACAATTATCTCCGGCAGGAAGACTTGCAGGTAGCGTTGACCGGCATTTGCGATGTTTTCGACCTGCATGCCGAAAGGGGGCTGGAAATTGCCCGGAACGCATTGCGGCCCGGGGGTGGGGCACCTGCAAACCTGCCTGTTCAGCGATACCGGAGTTACAGGGAAATGCTGGACGACAAAAATATTGATGCAGTGATCATTGCCACACCTGACCATCATCATGCATCCATCTCCACCGAAGCGGTTAAAGCCGGAAAACATGTGTATTGTGAAAAAAGCGTTGCCCTGGATGAGACGGAACTGAATGACCTTTATCAGGCGGTCAAAAACAGTAAATGTGTCTATCAACTGGGACATCAGATTCCCCAAAATGTCATTTTCCAGCAGGCCCGCGAAATCATTGCGAAAGGAATACTGGGTAAGATCACCCATGTGGAGACCACCACCAACCGCAATTCTGCCGATGGAGCATGGATCCGGCATCTTGATAAAAATGGCAATCCGAAACCCGGTGATGAAAAAACAATTGACTGGGATCAGTGGCTGGGTTCAAAACCCAAAGTGCCTTTTAGCCTTGATCGCTTTTATAACTGGACCAAGTTTTTTGACTACGATACCGGTTTGATCGGGCAATTGTTCTCCCATGAGTATGACGCGGTCAATCAGTTGCTGCGGATTGGTATTCCAAAATCAGTCGTCGCCTCCGGCGGGATCTACTACTGGAAAGACAACCGCGAAATGGCCGATGTACTCCATGCTGTTTTTGAATACCCCGAGCGTGAACTGACCCTGACTTACAGCGGCAACCTGGCCTGCAGCAGGAACAGAGGCCGCGTTTTTATGGGAAACGATTCCTACATGGAACTGGGAGCCTCCTTGAAGATCACCGCAGACAATGAGTCATCACGATTTAATAAACAAAAGGAGGAAGGTATTATTCCTGAATCCGGGCCGATGTTGTACATAAAACCAGGTATCGGCAAGGTAGATGCGGTGACGTCTGCCACCGCACAGTATTACGCTGACCGGGGACTTGACAAAACTTTCATGAATGGCCGCGAAGTAGATATCGTTCATCTCCATATCAGAGAATGGCTAAACTGCATACGGTACGGAGGAATCCCCAGTGCCAATATCGAACGGGCATTTGAGGAAGGAATTACCTGCCTGATGGCGCATAAATCCTATGTTGAAAGACGGCGTGTAGAATGGGACCCTGTTAAAAGGCGAATGGTCTGAAAACTGATCTTATCAGCGTCTTTTGTTGGATTTATTCATACCTTAAATTATCGGCAGGATTCGTCATCGCGACCTTTAATACCTGGAAACTGATGGTAAATCCGGCAACCAGCAGCACCAATACCAGGGGAAGAACAAACAACCATAGGGAGACAGGCATTTTGGCGGCAAAAGAATTCAACCAGATACCGATTCCGGCATAACAAATCGCAAACGCAATGACAAATGCCGACAATATTAGCAGCAGGAAGTCGCGGCCAAACAAAATCAGGATCCGGGGTGTTCCGGCACCCAGGATGTTTCTGATGCAGATCTCCTTTGTGCGCTGAAGGACCATGAATGAAAATAATCCATAAACACCCAGAACGGTTACAAATAATGCCAGAAGTGAAAACACGCCGAAAACTCTCCCGATGACCATATCTGCCCGATATTGTTGATTGAAATAATCATCAAGAAAGAAATACTCGAAGGGATTATCAGGGAAGAAGCGATTATAGGCATGCTGAATATTACTAATGGTGGCTTTGGTATCCTTTGTTTGAATGCTGAAAGCGAACATACCGCGAACTCCCCGGCCATAAGGCAGCAACCTGTAGATATGTGGTTCAAAGGACATTTTCGGGGATTGTTGATGATAGTCCTGCATGACACCAATGATCGTATAAATAATGTCCCAGTAATTCACCTGGCGGCCAATCGCTGAATCTGCATCCGGAAACCCCATCCATTTAACAGCTGTTTCATTTAGGATCAGTGCAAGGGTATCGGATGGAAAATCCCTTGAGAAATTGCGGCCGGCCAGTAATTTTGTATTGAACAGGTTAACAAAATCATAATCAATACCCACAATTTGATAGTTTTTACTCTCATCGGAACCAACAGGATGGATTCCACCTGCGTCCCAGTATATCTGACGCCCCGGAACCTCTGTGACCACACTCATAAGGCCGATGTCCGGATTTTTAAGAAGTTCCTGTTTAAAAGTCAGCATACTGCTGTTAAAGGTTGCTTCCCTTACCCTGGGGGAACGAACCACAAGAACCTGATCGATGTTGAATCCGAGGTTCAGGTTTTTCATATAAGATATCTGCATGAATATGGCCAGCGTACATGTAATCAGGCAGATCGACATCATGAACTGAAAAACCACCAATACCTTGCGCAGGTTTATTCCCTTGGGATTATTTCCTGTTTTGCCTTTTAAAACCTGCAGGGGACTGAAAGAGGACAATACGGCCACCGGATAAAGACCCGAAAGAAATACTCCGGAAAAAAGAAACACCATGAAGGCGGGCCAAAGCCAGTTTTGATCCCAGATGCTGTAAGTTGACGGCGTTCCGGTCACCGGAGTCATGACGGGCAGAATAAGTAATAACAAAAGGATCGTCAGTCCCATGGCCAAAAGGTTTATGATAAAAACCTCCAGAAAAAACTGCAGGATGAGCTGAGCACGGGAGGCACCGGCTACTTTCCGCAATCCGACTTCTTTTGCACGGGTCAATGAACGTGCTGTTGACAGATTAATATAATTGACCCATGCGATCCCTAAAATGAAAAATGCAATGGACAGCAGCAGGTTAACAGCAGTCAGATCACCGTTCGGCTCAAATTCCTGCTGATAATGCGAAGCCAGGTGAATGTCTGCAAGCGGCTGTAAGGGTAGATTCATGGTCAGCTTATAGGTCCGGAGGGCCTCACCAAACTCCTGATCGGCAATTCGGTCGAGTTTTTTTTGGAATTCAGCAATATTTACGCCCTTTTTGAAAAGGATATAGGTGTAGGCACCTGAATCTCCCCAGGAATCATCATAGTCTCTTCCCAGAATATCCAGCAGATTTGCCCAGGGCAGTACAATATCGAACTTGATGTGCGAGTTGCCTGGAATGTCCTCAAATACACCGGTGATCTGGTACTCGGTTTTATTGTCGAGTTTAATGGATTTGCCGATAGGATTATCCTCACCGAAGTATTTCCTGGCAGTGGAAACGGATATGAATGCTGTATAGGGAGCACTGATGCCCTTAACAGGATCGCCTTCCAGAAATTTGAAATTAAACAGTCTGAAAAAATCCGGCTCAGCGAAAAACAACCGTTCTTCAATGAACTTTTTTTCATAACAGGAAACCGATGCAGGGTATCGAAAAATACGTGCCACCAGTTCAACTTCAGGCAATAATTTTCTGATTCTCAGTGCAACAGGCGGACAACAGGATGCGAACCTGACCGATTCACCGTCCTCACTGTAGCGTTCATATCGCAAACGGTAAATCCGCTCACTGTTTTTATGGAATTTGTCGTAGCTTCTTTCGAAACTTACATAATGAAGGATCACCAGGCAGGCAGTCATGCCAATGGAAAGTCCCAAAACATTGATCAGCGAAAACTGCCGGGTTTTTATTATATTCCTGAAGGCAGTAAGCAGGTAATTACTAATCATAACCGCCTGAAATATCTTTGGTTTGAAAATACAGAAAGGTTTTCAATTATGCAAACCAGGAAAGAATTACCAGGAAATGCATTCTTCCGGGACCTCGCTGAGATCCTTCACTATCCAATCGGCCTGGTCAAATTCCTCCGCGCAAAAGCTGGAGGTGACAGCCAGGCATTTGCATCCGGCCGCTTTGGCCGCTTTCATGCCGCTGAGGGCATCTTCCACTACCAGACATTCTTCGGGATCCAGGCCTAGTTTTTTAGCAGCCAGCAGATAAATTTCGGGATGAGGTTTTTTTTGTTCCACTTCCAGTCCGTTAACCAGGGTATCAAACAATTCTTCTTTTAATCCTGTTTCTCTCAAGTTGATCCGCATTTTTACCTCATCGGCGCTGGTTGCAACGGCCAGTTTAAGATGTTTACTCCTGCAACGTTCCATGAATGCTCTTACGCCTTTAAGGGGTTCAAGCTTACCCCGAGTAATTTTCCCGTATATGGCGTAGGTCCGGGCTTTGTCCTTTTCAAGGTCGAACGGGATGCCGTATTTTTCTGCCACTCCGCCCAGGAAACGGTTTTCCCCCATGCCGGTAAAGGGTTTAAAATCAGAAGCTTTTACTGTAAAACCTTTTTCCTGAAACATCAGTACACCCGCCCGGGTGATATATTCCTCCGAATCGAGCAGCACACCGTCCATATCGAAGAGTATTCCTTTTAGCATAATTCAGTCGGTGAAGAGTAAGAAGTTACGAGTAAGAAGTAAATGTAAAAAAAAATCCTGCACGAAGGCAGGATTTAAATGTTCAGGTCCTATGACCGGTTTATACGTACGACCATTTCACGCCAAAGAAATTAAAGACGGATGGCAGTGATTCTTCATTCAATGCCAGGTGAAAATCATCACCTTTGTATACATAGAATCTTTTATAAGACTGCAACGGGTCAACCGATTCAAAGACGAATTCATTACTTTCATAAAGATTGTAACCGTTGTGTGATTTTATCAACCTCATATAGGACATCTTACCGGTAGGTTTTCCATTAAGGTATACCATCTTTTTTTCGTAGACATTTCCGTCCAATGAATAGGAACTGAGTTTCTCAAATGGAACCGTGATTTTTTCTCCATTCTCAAGTACGATACGGGCATTGGATATTCCCAAATTTATTTTTTCACAACTTATTCTGGGTTCCCCCGAAGAAACATACCACGATGCAGAAGGGGAATCTGCATATCCTGCCAGATAAAACATGGCAACCGCTACCAAAACAACTAATTTTTTCATACTACAATCCTCCATTTTAATTATTAGTAATTGTTTAATTTTTTCACTTTAGTCATTAAAAGAACCTTACTTGAAACGGGCTGCATATGCCGTTCATGATATACTAACAACGGTGTTCTAATTTTGTTTAATAATTTAGCAAAAAAAATAAACAAAAATTCCAATAAAATACTAAATAGAAGAAATAGAGTATGTTACGACTATTGAATGGAGAATCAATGGTCACTTCCCGGTAACAAGCAATCTGACTACTTCTTGGTAAGATCCTTAATGCTGAGATTCCGGAATTTTACTTCGGAGCCATGGCCAGGAAAACCGGTATGCCCTTGAACATGGACAGGCCATCGAACAGTTCAGCCTATCCTTCGGCTTTTTCCTGTTTTGAAACCTTAAAGGGTTAAGGCCGGGGGATTTCCCTGATATAGATATCGCGATATCCTACCCAGGTGCCATGGGCCTGCAATTCGATCTGTTCAACCGGGAAAATAGGTAGGCTCCGGTCCCAGTAGTTTTCCATGATCACATGATCCACCACCAGAATTCCATTTAAATGAACCGTTACCCGTTCTCCCATCATAAGGATCCTGAAAGTGTTCCATTCGCCTATGGGATTATCGGCTACCTGCAAGGGATTTCGTTCATGCACCTGGTTGTTGTACAATCCGCCTGATCCCACCTGAGCTCCCGCATCCCGCCTCGAGGTATCCCAGATCTGTACCTGGGGTGAACCCCTCAGATAGATTCCAGCATCACCTTTTTCAGTAATTTTCCAATCGACGATCATTTCGAAGTCGCCATAAGATTTGGTAGTACACAGATTTTCTCCGTTACCCGTGAAAACCAGTATACCATCCTCAACTTTCCAGCCATTTCGCATGATTTCATCTGCTTTGACCTGTGCTTTGGCCAAATCGTCAGGTTTCATCTTTGACCTGACGAGGGGATTTTCGACCAATCCCTTCCAGCCGTTAAGGTCCTTGCCATTGAAAAGTGGCAGAAATCCGGGTCCTTCGGGCAGCGCTGCCAGGTGTTTCCTGATCGCTTCTTTCTGATAGTCGCTTTCAGGTCCTTTCAACAGGTTCAGGATTTTATTCAGGCTGGTTTTAACTTCGTCACCATAAAGCGACTTGTTGCCAAGGGCGATGTTACTTGCTGCAATTCCGGCCTCCTGCTGCAGGTCAGGATCATCGAGATATTTTGCCGTAAACAGCAAGGCAGTATAAGTATTGCATTTGCCGGTCTCTTTCAGGATCAGATTTTTTTCAACAGGTGTGACTGCCAATTCCATGGTTTTTCGCAACAGCAATAACCGCTGGTCGTCGGTGTAATCCGCCTGGCTGATAAGTTTGAGGCTGCCTTTCAGGGCAGCTTCGCGATACTGGGAGTATTCCTTTTGAATACCTATGGCATATAGTTCAGGCAGGGCATTGGGATCACTCCAGCCGGCCAGGGCTTTAAAAGCTGCCTGCTGAAGATCCGGTTTACCGTTCTTAAAATCGGTGACCACAATCTGTAACGCCTCACGGCTGCCAATACCGGCCAGTATTCCATAGAGCAACCTGCTATCTGTTCCGGGAGTTTTGTTCAGTGTGGCCACGATTGCAGCAGCCTGTTTTTCCCTTGGCAAATCCTTAACCGCCGCAACAACGCATGATTGGAAGGCAATTGCCTCGTCGGCAGATTCTACCCGGGGCATGATGCTGAACAATTCTTCCAGGTCCTTTTCTGTTACCAGATCAGCAAGTGCAACAAGTGCTGCAAGTTTTACACCGGTATCCGGTGAACTGGTTTGCTGAAGCACCAGTCCTGCATGATCAACACTTTTACGGGAGGCCAGAATCTCCATCAGCGCAATTTTAGCATTCGCAGGCATGTCGGGGAGTGCTGTAACTATTGCCGGGATCATAGCATTCCCGCTGAAAGATAATAGTTGGGTCTTAATAGCCTTGACTTCCCCGGGATTTCCTTTTTTCATCACCTCCAGCAAACCGGGCAGGGCGGCATCTTTACCAAGTTTAGACGTAGCCTCTATGGCAGCCAGTCTTACGGATTCATCATTGTCCTTCAAGGATTCCTGCACGAACGGAAGAGCAGCAGGGTCACCACGTTCGCCCAGCATGTCGATTACCTCGGCTTTGGGTTGACCACTCATTTTACCGGCTTTCTTCATCCATCCCCTGGTTTGATTTTCACCTTTCAGGTTTTGGGCAAGACCAAGGGCAGTCAACCGATAATGCTTATTATTGCTTTTCATGGCTTCGTATAAATAAGAAGTTGCTTTTTCACCTGAAGAGGATACCAGCATCGACAGGGCCTCAGCACGGGTTTGTACCTGGTTGTCAGCCATACAGTTTTTGAGAAGGTCAATACACCTCTTATCAGCCAATGTTTTATTGCCATTTTGGATCAGACGGTTTATCCATAGTAAATAAGAGGATGTTGCCTGTGAAGGTTCGTAGATCATTCCGCTCTTCAGTGCGGCATCATACAAAAGTGTCCCGGATTGAGGCAATCCCAGCCGGGCCAGTGCATAAAGAGCGACTTTTCTGAGTTTCATATCGGGAGAAACGGCCAGTGCAGCAATTTTTGCTTCGGCTGCGGTATATTGCATATCGCCCAGTGCTTCTGTAACAGAAATCAGTGAAGAGCCCTGTACCTTATCCACCGCTTCGTACAAGGCACGTCCCGATTCGGCTGTATGAATAGCCACCAGGGCCCTGGCAGCCGGATCGCAGAGCTGATCCGTAAGCAGATATTTTTCAAGGCAGGGTATTGCCAGGTTGTCTCCAACCACCTGAAGCTGTGCTATCAGAAAGGATTTGATTTCCCGGTCCGTTTCCGTTTCCAGGGCACGGCACCACGCTTTTTGACAGAGGAGACGGTTTTCTTGCTGGCCGGTGGCCATGACAAAGTTTGAAAAACCGCCCACGGCAAATCGCACCGCTGCATCATTCGCCATTTCCGGAGGCGCAAGCATTCCGGCTATCTCCATAAGGCCGTTCTCTCCAAGGCCTGCCATTGTATTCATCAGCAGGTTGAAGGAAGTCTGATCAGTGGCCGGCATTTGCGCCAGCAAATCTGCAATCCTGTTCTCAAGAGTTCCTTTATCCTGTGTTGTCTGGTTTTGGGCGGAAACCGAGAATAAAACCAATACAAGGGCTACAATAAGCTTATTTCTGGTCATGGTATTTTTTTTAGGCTGTTATTGAACATTACATCATCCAGGGCGCTCTCATGGGCTGGTCTATCAGGCGATTGGCGCCTTCATCATCAATAAACCGTAATTTATCCGGATCAAACTTAAGTGAACGGCCAAGCCTGACCGCAACAATGGCCAGATTCACCAGTGTGCAGGAACGGAATCCGTTTTGTTCGTTCAAGGCGAATTTCTTCCGGGTAGATACGGCCTCCGGGAAGGAGGTCAGTTGAGGCCGGGGATCTGGAAATGCGGCGAGTTTCCGTTCAAGTTCGGGAATGTCGGAACGGAAGCGCGGATACAATTTTCCCAGAGGGCCCTGCATAAAAGGAGCGTTATTGTCCCGGTTCTCCCCATCGAGGATTATTTTGCAGCCATCGGCATAGGTTAGCTCTATGCGGCGCCAGGTGCTTGCTGCATCAGGATGTTGCTGCGGAGCATCAATATCAATGGTAACCGGACTTGTATGGTCCTTTTCAAGGATATATTGCACCGGGTCGAGGTAATGCTGTCCCATATCACCCAGTCCACCACCGTCATAATCCCAGTACCCGCGGAAGGTACCATGTACACGATGGGGATTGTAGGGTTTAACAGGAGCAGGTCCCAACCACATATCGTAATCCAGTTCACTGGGAACGGGTACCGGGGAAAGGTCGATCTTGCCGGTCCAGTAAAACTTCCAGTCGAATCCGGTGTTTCTGTTAATGGTTACCGTCAATGGCCATCCCAGCAACCTGCTTTCCACCAGCTTTTTAATGGGTTTTACCGTGGTACCGAATCCATAGAAAACATCATCAAAACGAAACCAGGTATTGAGTCGGAATATACTTCCGCTTTGCTGAACGGCATTCATGACTTTAATGCCTTCACCGATGGTGCGTGTCATAGGTTTTTCGCACCAGACATCCTTTCCGGCCCTGGCAGCATCGGCTGAGATGAGGCCATGCCAGTGGGGTGGTGTGGCAATATGAACAATATCAATATCGGGCCGTTGCAACACTTCCCTGTAATCGGCATAGGTTTTCACATCACCACCCGTCATTTTCAGGACATCTGCCAGGTGGTTTTTATCTACGTCACAGATAGCCAGTAATTTTGTGTCTCCATAGGGAATGTGATTGCGGCCCATGCCTCCAACTCCTATGATTGCTTTTGTAAGCAGGTCGCTGGGTGCGGTAAATCCTTTTCCTCCCAGCACGTGCCGCGGAATGATCGTAAAAGCAACGACTGCTGCTGCCGATTTTATTAAAAAGTCGCGACGGGTATTCTTTTCCATGTTCGTTGTTTTAAAAATTGCATCATGAAAGTTAGACATTTTCAGCTTACCTTATCCAGGCCGGTTTATTCAATGGATGCATTTTCGGAAGAAAAAAAGAGGCCCATATTAAAAATAGGATCTATGGGCGGAGTTAAGAGAAAGCTTCGCCGGGCGGGGGCATTTTGAAGGATAGGTGCGTGAAACTTGTTTTGATCATTTTGTATGGTGTTACCATTGGACCCAATCAACAGGATCCATCAATAGCACAGCGATAACCATCCAGTGCTGAGCTAATACAGATCTAGTGTTTTATTTACATTGGCATACAAAAACACAAAATTTTGTTTCCCTTTCTTGTTCGAATTACGTATACATGCCAAATGATCTGAATGCTGTTTTTGGTGAACTATCCTGGTAATTTATAAATAGTCAACCTGGCATAGAAATTGATTATAGTTCAATAACAAACTTACAAAGCCATGAAAAAGTTAGTGTACATATTACTGTTTCCCTTGCTGATAGGGACTTCTTCTGTGACACATGCCCGGGAATATAATGACGATTACCTGGGTTTGCCGGGAGACAATCTGAACCTCTTTGCCGTAATGAAACTCTTTCAGGAATCGGAAACCCTCGAGGGCTTTGAACGCAACCTGAATGATGAGAATTCCAGGATCAATAACCTTGACCTGAACGGAGACAACCGGATCGACTATATACGGGTGATCGATAATACTGACAGGAATATTCACATGATTGTATTGCAGGTGGCCATCAATGCCCGTGAAAACCAGGATGTGGCCGTCTTCTATGTAGAACGTGAAGCCGATAACCAGGTTCGTATCCAGCTGATCGGTGATGAGGCCCTGTATGGTAAAAGCTACATTGTTGAACCCAATTATGATGCCTACGGTAATAATGAAACACCCAATCCGGGTTATACGGGTAACACCAGGTATGTGGAAGGACAGACCGTGGTGGTAAACCGGGTGACAACCTATGAGGTGGCTGCCTGGCCGCTGGTGCGGTTCATCTTTTTGCCCACCTATGTGGTATGGCATTCTCCATGGTACTGGGGTTACTACCCTCACTGGTGGAGTCCCTGGCGTCCTTACTACTGGCATTATTACTATGGTTACCATTACAACTGCTATCCCCATTATTACGGTTATTACAGGCACACTCACTACCACCATCACCATGACTATTGGAATAACAATTACTACAGCAGCAGACGGAACTATTCTCCTTACGTTTCCGACCGGATTAATACAGGCTACTATAAATCAACATACTCACGACCCGAAACCCGCAGGGCAGGTTCGGACCTTTACACCAGAACGGTTGCTTCAGCAAATGGAAGGACAGCAACACGTACGCTGGGGAATTCACAGATGAAGGGCACTTCCGCACGCACCAGCGGTACATCGGAATACCAGCGGCGTGAGACCTCGTCGCGTTCTTCAGGGGTTAACAATACCAAATCTGCTCCCCGCACCATTGGTGCGACAACAAACAGAACAGCCCGTTCAACGGAGTCGGCAACCTCCAGTTCTGCCGTGCGCACTGAGAACAAAAAGGCTACTGCACCGGATAGCCGGGTGAATTCTTCTTCCTCGGTGAAGACAGAAACCAAAAGGTCTTCAGCCGGTCGTGCAACCAATAATCCTTCCCAGTCACGCAGCACCAGCGGAAGCAATCAGGTGAAAAGCAGGAGCAGTTCTTCTTCTGTGGGTAAGGAAACGGTTGAACGCACCCATGGATCTTCAGGAGGGAGGAGATAAGGCAAAGAATTTCCGCATAGCGATCAAACGCAGTGTTAACAATGGCCAGTCAGATAACAAATTATCCGGCTGGCTTTTTTCTATTTTACACAATATTTTATTTGGAAAGTGGATGTGTCAATTGTAAGTATTTGTGATGATGAGCTCAGGATTTTATCAGAACCAGATAAGCAAATTATGTATAAAAGCAGAACATTTGTACCTTAATCCTGTTCTAATGCTGAAAAAATATCTATTATTTTATGTCCAGTATTCTGATCCTTTTTGCCCATCCCCGTTATGAGAACTCATCGGTGCAGCGGCGGCTGGCGGATGCTGCGCTGCAGGTAGCCGGCGTTACATTCCATGATCTGTATGAGCTCTATCCTGATTTTGATATAGATATAAAACAAGAGCAATCTTTGCTACTGGGCCATGATATCATCGTCCTTCAGCATCCCTTCTATTGGTATAGTTGTCCACCGCTCCTGAAACAATGGATTGACCTGGTTCTGGAGCATGGCTGGGCCTATGGCAGGGAAGGAAAGTCACTTACCGGGAAAAAAATGTTCAACGCCATAAGCACAGGGGGAAGTGAGGAAGCATACAGGCCCGGAGGTTTTAACCGGTTTACCATCAGGCAGTTCCTGGCCCCTTTTGATCAAACCGCCCGGCTGTGCAATATCATTTACTGTCCTCCTTTTGTTATGCACGGTACGCACCGGGCAACAGCGAGGGATATTGAACATGCCGCCGAAGACTACCGGACGCTCCTGGAAGGACTTGTTACCGACAAGTTTCCAGGAGAGGAGATCAGCCATGCAACCTTTCTGAATGAACTAATCAAATGATATTATGAATCCTGAATTCTTTTCGCATGCCCTGGTATATCTTGCTGCAGCAGTACTTATTGTGCCCCTGGCAAAAAAACTGGGCATGGGTTCTGTATTGGGATACCTGATGGCGGGTATCTTCATCGGACCTTACGTATTTGGCTTTGTCGGGCAGGAGGGGCAGGACATTATGCATGTGGCAGAGTTTGGTGTGGTCATGATGCTATTCCTGGTGGGACTCGAACTGGAGCCTTCCCGCCTCTGGAGGCTGAGAACCTCCATCCTTGGAATGGGCGGGCTGCAGGTTCTGGGAACATCATTATTGCTGGCCATACCGGGAATAATGCTGGGACTGCCCTGGAATACTGCCCTGGCGATCGGGATGATCCTATCCATGTCATCCACTGCGATCGTGCTTCAAACCATGAATGAGAAAGGTCTGATGCGCTCCTCGGCCGGGCAGAATTCGTTTTCTGTATTATTGTTCCAGGACCTGGCCATCATTCCCATCCTGGCCTTATTGCCACTGCTTTCTCTGCATGGTGGTGGACAAGGTTCAACAGCCCATCATGAAACCGGATGGATTGATTCATTGCCGGGTTGGGCCCAGACACTTGCGGTATTTGCTTCTGTGGCAGTGGTGATCATTGCAGGAAGAACACTGGTACGGCCACTCCTTCGTTATGTGGCGGGTACACGACTTCGCGAATTGTTCACCGCCACGGCACTTCTGTTGGTTGTAGGCACCACTGCGCTGATGTACTCGGTAGGACTGAGCCCTGCTCTCGGAACTTTCCTGGGTGGGGTGGTGCTTGCCAACAGTGAATTCCGACATGAACTTGAGAGTGATATTGAACCCTTCAAAGGTTTGTTGTTGGGGCTGTTTTTCATTGCAGTCGGCGCTTCCATCAATTTCGGACTGATCCTGGAAAGTCCGCTTCTCGTGCTGGCCCTGGTTGTTGCCATCATGGTAATAAAAACAGTTGTTCTTTATATCCTTGCCCGTTTTTTCAAAATGGGTACCGACCAGGGGCTGGTTTTTGCGGTATCCCTTTCCCAGGTAGGTGAATTTGCCTTTGTGCTGCTGTCATTTGCACAGCAACAGCAGATTCTGGACGGGAATCTGACGGGCATGATGATGGCGGTTGTTGCCCTCACCATGGCCCTGACGCCACTGATGATCTTACTCAATGAAAAGCTTATCCTGCCGCGCGTGGGCACCGAGGAACTGGCCGAGAAGATCGAGCCTGACCGGATTGAGGAGAAGAATCCCGTGATCATCGCAGGATTTGGCCGTTATGGCAATATTGTGGGCCGGTTCCTGAAGGCCAATGGTATAGGTACCACCGTACTTGAAATCGACAGTGACCGCGTGGACCTGCTTCGGAAACTTGGTTTGAAAGTATATTACGGTGATGCTACCCGCGAAGACCTGCTTAAATCGGCTGGTGCGGACGATGCACGGTTGATCATCATTGCCCTCGACAGTCCGGAAAAAAGTCTCGAGCTGGTCGAAACAGTTAAGAAACACTTCCCGCATCTGCATGTGCTGGTCAGGGCACAGGACCGGACGGATGCATATGAATTCATGGATTCAGGTGTGCTGCATGTTTATCGTGAAACGCTGGAAAGCTCCCTGCACATGGGTGTTGATGCATTGAAACTGCTGGGCCGCAGGTCTTTTCAGGCCTATCGGGCAATGAATATTTTCAGGAATCACGACAATCGGGCACTTAAGCACCTGGCATCGCTTCGGGGAGACCGTAAGCAATACATAAACCATGCACGGGATAAGATCTCAGAGCTTGAAAAGTTTATTGAAGCTGATATACAGGACAGGGCTCTCGAACGCGATGCAGGCTGGGATGCTGAAAGCCTGAAAGAGGAATTCAGATCTGTCACCAAATAAGGGAATGCCGGAAGGTGGTACAGGTGGTTTATTTCGGCGTTTGATACCACTAAACCACCTCCGCTTAAAGCGCATGGAAACGCAACTACTTCTTTTTCAGCTTGACGTCATTGAAATATCCTTTTTCGATGATGTCTGCATCATGTGAACAGATGAACAATCCCACATAGCAGGTTTCCGGGAGGGTCATTTCTGTTTCTGCCGTGTTGCTTGAAGGATATTCACCAACGCCGGTTTTGATAATGATTTTGTTCCCCTGGCGTGTCAGCACAAGATGGTCGGCTCCTTTTATTTCGGCTTTTATTTCTTTCGTAACGTCTCCTTTGGACAGACGATATTGAAGGGAGGTAAGACCATCACCATGCACTACAGCATCAGCATAGGGAGAATCACCGTCGAGGGTTTCACGGATCATGATCCCCATTTTACGATGGGCTACAACACCGGCGCCTTCAAATGCGGTACGGGCCGACAGGGTAAAATCACCGGTGACTTTCTTCCAGGCAAAATGAAATTCATCAGTCTTGCCCCAGATATTCAAACCTGCCCCGGTAAGGGTGTACGTCTTATTTTTGGAATCATAGGCTGCACTTCCGCTTTTTTTGCAATTACCCACGTCGGAGGATTTTTCAAAAATGCCGATACTGCTTTTGGGACTCATCAGTAATCCCATGGTCAATAGAATAGTAATGATTTTCATGATTTGAATATTTAAAATATTATGTCAAAATGAATCACTGTGATTGGGTCCGTTCCGATGTAAGGTCCCGGTTATGGAACCAGTTCATAGCTGACAAAGGCAAATTTCCTGCTGTCAGGTGACCATGAGTTAACATTGAAGGTACCCTGTCCTCCGAAAAGCTTTACCAGCGTTTCAGGTTTACCGCCTTTTGCAGGCATCAGACGCAGTTCCACATTTTTATTGGGCGGATGGGCGCCGGGTTCCACATCGCCTTTGTAGTAAACGATCATGGATACCAGTTTACCATTGGGGGATACATGGGGGAACCAGGTGTTGGCTTCGTCAAAGGTCATCTGGGTTTGTTCACTTCCGTCAGCCTTCATTCGCCATGCCTGCATTAATCCTGTTCTTACGGAATTGAACCAGATGTATTTTCCATCGGGGGAATACTCAGGACCGTCGTCAAGTCCTTCGGCCTCTGTGAGTCTTACCTCATCACCACCGGCGGTTGGGATTACATACACATCGTAATTGCCGTTCCGGTTGGCACAATAGGCCAGCTGCTTGCTGTCAGGTGTGATCCCGTGCAGGTAACTGGGTCCTTGTTGCGTGACCAGTGTTGGCTCACCGCCTGTAATGGGCAGTACAAATACCTGAGAACTTCCGGCAGGTCCTCTTGCACTGATTGCCAGTAATTTACCATCAAATGACAATACATGATCGTTGTTGCAGCGGTTAATGGTGCCGGTGTTAATCAGTTCAGGTTCTCCTCCCTGTACGGAAATTTTGTAGATGAGTCCGCCGCTGTTATACACCAGAAACTTTCCGTCAGGTGTCCAGTTTGGTGCTTCAATGCGCAGGTCAAATTGCTTCACCACCGTGCGCTCTTTGGTTTTAATATCAATGATCTCGAGGCGGCTGATCACTTTTTGGTCCTGGCCAATTGCAAAACCAAGGGATATTACCCAGATGCATAAAAGAAAAAAGCTTTTCATAGGGATTATGTATTATGATTAAGAAAATGAATTATCTATCAGGAACGGATTATCTTTTCCAGACCGGATTCAGCTCATATACCTCCATTTTATTCAGGGTCACATTGCTGTTGCGTGTAAAAAGCGATATCGAACTGTCCTTTTTGGCCGGAATATGACCAAATGCAAAAGGTACTTCGCCTTCGTTGACAAAAATTTCGACCGAACCCCGGTCGAGCAAAATCTCCATGGTAATGCTGCCTTTTTTGGGAAGGATTTTCACTTCCTTTTTCGTTCTGTCGGATGGACGATAGGTGGTGAGCATATTACTGGCTGTATGGTATACGATTTCGAATCCATGCAGCGTAAATCCGAATTCCCCTTGTTTGATCTGCGGGAGCGTGAAGGAAGCGATGATGTGGTAAAGATCTCCCCTTAAGTTTTCCAAAAGGTTTTCCCCTGGTTTCAGGGTATGGTTCGACCAGGCTTCCTTTTTACCGTGCAGCAAGGATATTTCGCGGGCAGGAATACCACAGAGTTTCCAGCCATCATGACCTGGTTTGAGCACAAGCTCCCTTGGGAACGACATTTGCTGGTTAAAGGGCATTCCCTTGAATTCTGCCCCTGCCATCCAGCCGATCTGTATCCTCCTTCCATCCTGCAAATCACTGTATGTCTGCACGGCATAATAGTTGCTTCCCCATTCCGACGGGTAGCGATTCGGATTCAGGCGTAAATCGGCTCCCGTTAAAGTCACCCACCACGAAACGTCCGTTGGCAGCCGTCAGCACCCATTTTGTCTGTCCCGGTTTCCCTTCCACGGGCATTTCAAAAAAGTCGGGGCATTCTGCACCCTGGTCAATGGTAATCCTTTGAAGTTCTGTCCAGCTTTTCAAATCGCGGGATGCGAAAAGCGCAAATTCGTGTTTATCAAGAAACAAAGCCATAATCCATTGGCCGGAGGCTTTGTGCCATACCACCTTGGGATCACGGTTTTCTGCTGCAACATGACCAAGAACCGGATTATCGCTGTATTTGATCCAGGTGCGGCCTTTATCATGACTGTAAGCCATACACTGGGTGAATGGTTTGCTTTTGGACATTTCGGAGGTGTTTCCTGCGGCTGTATAAAAAACTACCAGGGTTTTTTCCGGGCCCTTTTCCAATCCGGCCGTATTATTCCAGTCTACCACGCCGGAACCCGAGAACATGGTGCCCAGACTATCGGGATAAAGGGCAGGTTTCATCTCAGACCAATGCACAAGATCACTGCTGATGGCATGTCCCCAGGTCATGTTGCCCCAGGGCCAGCCCAGCGGATTGTGCTGATAAAAAAGATGATACTCCCCACCATAAAACAAAAGTCCGTTAGGATCATTATGCCATCCGCGCCGGGAGGTAAAATGAAATTGCGGACGTAGTTCTTCCTGGTACAGGTTTTCGAATCCTCTTACAGTGGAATCTGCTGTGATGGAAGCCAGTCCCCTGGAGGTTTTGTTGATCCGGTCGATGCCGATAACAGCTTTTTTACCCAGCCAGTCGCTCATATCCAGGAACATCCAGAAATCGGGTTCATCCTCAGCCAGTTCGACCAGGAATTCCATCACTGGTTTATCATCGATGTAAATGGTCATTTTTTGCGGATAGGCACCCTGTTTGACAGGGATGTTCAGATAAGGCTGATTGATCTTCACCGTTTTTCGGGTGTTGTACCGGTAGGTATATTTAGCCCGGTCCATATTGCTCTGGTAAAAATAATCTGCATTGATATAGGCATCAGGTTTTCCGGTTATCTGGTCCGTAATTTCGATCTCCGCCTGTTTTCCTTTCCATTCAGACACATCCCACGAAACCCAATTCATCTGGTTTGTGCGGATAATCATGTCATTGGGACCGGTTGCCGAGCGTACCACTTTCCCGTTGATCCTAAGGTTCACACAAACCTGGTCAGGATACTTGCCTCCGCCGATGAGGAAGTTAATGTAATTGCGTTCAATGTCAATAAGCGGGGAGGTAAGCTTTCCGGTGGTGGTGTCTCCACGGCGAAAAGTACTTGCAAGATGTTGTCCGACAATATTTTCGGCCGGTGTATGTGCGGGAAAGGTTCCACGGGCCGGATGGTCACCAAAAGCAGAGCCCTCCACCTTCCAGTCACCAAAACTGATCACATCAAAATCTGTGATCAGGATATCGGGCTGTCTGCACGAAATAAAAAGGCACAATATCACCAGGTGGGCGGAGAAAATGAACAGTTTTTTCATTGCTGCTATACCTTTATATTACATTAAATTTACATTATGCTTTTAAAGTCTATCAAATATAAAACATAATCGCTAATAATACTAATCAAAATTTAAAATTTCATGGGATTTGAATTCTGTTTCAATAGCGGTTAAGATAATTCTGAGTTATTAAAATGCATGTATACAATACTTTAAATATATTCATAAATTGTAATAATAAAATTTGCTAATCATCATTTAATTTATTACAATTGTTAGATATTTGATAAAATTTAACCATCAATGTAAACAATAAAGCAAATCCATCTCACATGACCCGAAAAAACAGCTTTTTAGAGATATTCGAACAGATCAGAACCGACATTCTGGAAGGCAGAATACTCTATGGCAGTATACTGCCATCTGAGAAGGAACTCTCTGAGAAGATGGGTGTTTCCAGACCCACCATTGCCAAAGTATATAATTCACTTCAGAACGAGGGATTGGTTAAAAAAAAGGCAGGTTTCGGAACTATGGTAACCCATAGCCGGGACAAGAAGCAATATACCTTTGGGTTGCTGTTGCCTGGTTCAGGAGAAACTGAGATTTTCCGGATCATCATTGACCAGTTTGTTCAAATGGAAAAGGAGCGTGACTTTCGTTGCCTCTGGGAGGGTACTGTGGCCAATAATGCTGAGGTGCGAAAGGAAATCATCTTACGGGTTTGTCATTCCTACATTGAAAAAAAAGTAGATGGCGTATTCTTTTCTCCCCTTGAACGGACCGACCGGGCAAACGATCTGAATCAAAAAATATGCAACATGTTTGATTCAAAGAACATACCTGTGATTCTGATGGACAGGGATATCTTTTTATTCCCGAATCGCAGTAAATTCGATCTTGTAGGGATCGACAACTATCAGGCCGGCTATTTAATGGCCGAGCATCTGGTGGAAGCCGGGTGTAAAATTATCCATTTCTTTTGCAGAAGGAATTCCGCCTACACGGTGGATATGCGCATTGCCGGGTGCCGTTCTGCCCTGTACGATGCAGGAATATCTTTTAACAAGGAGAATTTGTTTGTTGCAGAACCCAATAATCTGGAAGAAGTAAAGAAAATTCCCATCCTCAAAAAGAAAACCGGCATCATCTGTGCCAATGACTCAACTGCTGCTGTGCTGATGTCTACTTTATCGACTGCGGGTCATAAGATTGCTTCAGATTTGCTGATGGTGGGGTTTGATGACATGAAATACAGCAAGAATCTGCAGGTGCCTTTAACGACTTACCGGCAGCCTTGTCAGGATATTGGCCGGTTTGGTATCGACCTGATGTTTAACCGGCTCCAGAATCTGAATCAGGCTGCCGTAACCATAAGTCTGGCCGGAAAGCTGATCGTTCGCGAATCAAGTTCCTTTGTCTAAACCTTTAAAGCAAAATTTTATGAACAAGCGATTTTTATTTTGGATAACCTTTGTATCGGTGAACAGCGGGTTGCTTTTCGGATTAAACATGGCCGGAATTTCAGGTGCGATTCCTTTTCTGAAGGATTTTTACGGTTTGAACGATATAGCTCTCGGTTTAGCTGTAAGTTCGATCATCATTGGTTGTTTGGTTGGTTCCCTTTTTGCCGGGAGTCTGAGCGATAAATACGGGAGGCGCAACATGATGATTATTACCGCCGTGCTATTCATGGTCTCCGCCATCGGTTGCAGCCTTACTTCTTCATTCCTGATTTTTGTGATCTCTCGCATGCTGGGCGGGCTGGCTGTAGGTTCTGCAGCGGTATTGTCCCCGACCTATATTTCTGAGATTGCCCCGGCTGAAAAACGCGGTACCCTTGTTTCATACAATCAGCTGGCCATAGTCATCGGCATTCTGATGGCGTATTTTATAGATTATGCGCTGGTGGGACTGGACAATGGCTGGAGATATATGCTGGCGGTTCCCCTGGTATTCAGTATACTCTTCCTGATATTCCTGCACATATCGTTCCCGGAAAGTCCAAGATGGCTGGTAAAAGTAGGTAAAGGCGATAAGGCGAAGGGGATTCTTGAAAAGCTTGGCGGAAAGGCTTATGCTGAAGCTGAACTGAAGGCTATCAAAGCAGTGGGGAGTGATGAAAAAGCCGATTCAGGGGTACATATTAAAGACCTTTTCAAGGGAAGACTGGGGTATGTGGTGCTGTTAGGTACTTTGTTGGCTGCTTTTCAGCAAATTACGGGGATTAATGCCGTGGTGAACTATGCGCCTTCCATCTTCCAGAAAACAGGCGTGGGTAGTGACGTAGCCTTGCTACAATCTATCATTGTCGGTTTCGTAAATTTCGTATTTACCATTGTAGCGGTCAGACTGGTTGACAAAAGTGGCAGAAAAACCCTGTTAACCTGGGGAGCAGCCGGAATGACCCTTTCCCTTATATACCTTTCCGTTGCTTTTAATGCAGGCGGATTGGGTGTGCTCATTTCATTGCTGGCATATATTGCCTTTTTTGCAGCCTCACTGGCGCCGGTAATGTGGGTGGTAACCTCAGAGATCTATCCCACCCGGATACGTGGTGTGGCCATGTCATTTTCCACCGCCGTCAGCTGGATCTTTACGCTGATCGTGGTACAGTTTTTTCCGTGGATGCTCAGTAATTTAGGCGGGACAGCCAGTTTCGGCATATTCGCCTTTTTCAGCCTGGCAGCTTTGTTATTCATAATCTTTTTCATCCCCGAAACAAAAGGCAAATCACTGGAGCAAATAGAAAAAGACCTGAAACTGACCAGGAAGTGATGATGATGTAAAGGCACTTCCCCTATTTGAGACAGCCTCCTTTCTTTGCTGTAAATAGCATATTTCCCGAAAATTCCGCAGGGGATACTTTAACATGTAGTTTAAGTATTCATTAACATTTTATGTTATATATATAACATTAATAACGCAACAGGTTAGCGTAATGATAACAAAAACTATTCTATTATTCTTCTGATTATTACTCCCTGTATTAAAATCAAATTGGAATTTTTACGGTGTATTAGCAAGGCTTTACGAAGCCTATTTTAAAATATTTTGTTGCAGAAAAGCGTAATATCTTGTTTATCAAATATTAAATACGAATCAATTTTTTCTACTAAAAAAAATTAAATTTTTATTAAAATAACTTGCATATTATATAATTAATTATGACATTTGAATGATAAGTAGCTTAAATGTAAAATAAATGTAATTTATCTATGATAAAACTATGTGAACCATTTTAAAGAAACCCCGACTCTTTCACTCAAACAAAAGTTCCTAAGGATGATAACCACATATTAACTATTTAAACCTAAGTATTATGAAAACAAACTACTTTAAGGATCTGTTGATTATGCGGTTGCTGCTACTCTCCGGATTAGTCTTTCTGCTTTCAGGAACCGTCCTGGCGCAGAATATTACCGTGAGGGGAGTTGTAACCAGTGCAACGACGAATGAGACACTGCCTGGCGTGAACGTGCTGCAGTTGGGAACAACAAATGGTACGAGCACGGGCCTGGATGGTTCTTATTCGCTGAACGTACCGCCGGGATCCACACTGGTATTCAGCTTTATCGGTATGACGTCACAGCAGGTGATCGTGGGTACCGATCCGGTCATTAATGTAGAACTGGCCGAAGAAGCGACGGAATTGGAACAGGTCATTGTGACCGGATATGCCACCCAGAGGAAGGTTGACCTCACAGGTGCGGTTTCCGTGGTGAATACCGAGGATATTGAAAATGCCTCCGGTTCCAATACCATGGTTGCCTTGCAGGGTCGTATTCCGGGTCTTTATGTAGACGCAGATGGCCGGCCTAATGGCGGACAAAGGGAAGTACTGATCAGGGGTCTGAATACCCTTGGAAACACCAGCCCGCTTTTCATCATTGATGGAATACCTACCCTGAATCAGGGACAGTTTCAGGATATGGATCCCAATACCATCGAATCGATCCAGGTACTGAAAGATGCCACCGCTGCCTCCATATACGGGGCAAGGGCTTCAAACGGTGTGGTGATCATCACTACCAAAAAAGGCACGGATAAAATGCAGGTGAAGATCAACACCTCCCATACCTGGGAATTGTTTACGAAAAAATTGCCGGTATGCGATGTGTATGAGCGTGGCGCAGCATTGTGGCAGGGCAGTATCAATGACGGAACTGATCCCATTGCCCATCAGGCCATTTATACCTATGACTGGCACGTGGACGGCGATGGTGTAGCCATCCTCGATGAAGTGATTCCTACTGAATGGGTTGGGGGAAGCGAAGACTACAAAACACCCGGTTCCAATACCGACTGGCAGGATGAAGTATTTCGTACAGGTTCAATTAACAATGTTGACCTGAGTTTATCCTACGGAAATGAAAAGTCATCGGGATTGTTTGCCGTAAGTTATGGCGATAACCAGGGTATTATGCGGTACATGAGCTTCCAGAAACTCAGTGCCCGTGTCAATACATCCTTCAATTTCCTCGACGGCAAGGTCGTGGTCGGCGAAAACTTTCAGCTTTCGAAAACACGCAACACGCCGGACCGGTTCGACTTAGGTGGTTCGGATATGATGACCCTGGCCAGGTTTGAACAGCCAATCCTTCCGGTATATACAACCGATGGTAATTGGTCAGGTCCCATTGGCTCAGGATTTTCCGACAGGAATAATCCCCTGCACATGTTGTGGTTGTACCGGGACAATATCGATAAAACCTTCAAGACTTTCGGCAATGTATACATAGATATAAAACCCATCAAGAATCTGCTTTTCCGATCCAACTTCGGAGTGGACTATATTGAAGGGTATAACTTTGCCATGTATCCCACTTTTCAAACCGGGTTCCTCGGTCGTTCCCTGAACTATATGAATGTCTTTCAGGATCACCGGTTAAACTGGACCTGGTCCAATACCTTAAACTATGAAATTAAGAAAGGCCAGCATACAGCAAGTATTCTCGTTGGTACAGAGGCCATACAGAACCAGTATATCACCCTGAGTGCCTACAAGGAGCAGTTTGCCATTGAAGATCTGGATTATTACTGGCTGAGTGCCGGTACAGGCAACATGACAAACGGGGGTACCTCAACTGGAAATCAATTGTATTCCTTATTTGGTAAAGTGAACTATAACTATGCCGACAGGTATCTGCTGGCTGTGACCCTTCGTCGTGACGGTTCCTCCCGGTTTGGTGAAGAAAACAGATATGGGGGTTTCCCTTCGGTGTCTGTGGGATGGAGAATCAACAAGGAAGCATTCTTTTCAAATATTTCAGTTGTGTCAAACCTGAAACTCAGAGGAGGATGGGGTAAAGTCGGTAACCAGGAGATCGGGGATGAATCAAGATTCGGACTTTGGGCTACCAATTATGGCACTACACTTGCCCGGAGAAACATTGGTACGGCCTATGATATTACCGGTGCCAACGGCGGAACGCTGCCTTCAGGCTATGCCCAGTTGCAACGGCCGAATGATAAGCTCAAATGGGAAACGACAGAAGAGTTTAATTTCGGGGTTGACTTCGGATTCCTGAGCGAAAGGATCTACGGTTCATTCGACTACTTCTGGAGGGAAACCAGTGATATCCTGATTAAACCTCCGTTCGTGGCCGCCCTGGGAGAAGGCGGAGGACAGTGGTTTAACGGTGCCACCGTAGAAAACAAGGGATTTGAATTTATTTTGGGTTTCCGTGGTGATGTAGGTGATCTGAAATACAGTCTTGGAGCAAATCTTGGGGCTTTCCACGACGAAGTAACCTATATACCGGCCTCTGTGGTAAGAGGATATCCCGGTAATATTGAAAAGACCATCCTGGGCCATTCTCCGAGAGAAATGTTCGGATACGTGGTTGAAGGTATCTTCCAGACACAGGCTGAGGTGGATGCCGCAGCTACCCAAGCCGGGAAAGGTGTCGGACGACTAAAATACAAAGACCTGAACAATGATGGCAAGATTGATCCGCTCGATCAGGATTGGCTTGGAAAATCACTTCCCAAGTTTGAATATGGTATCAATGCCCAGTTTAATTACAGGGGATTTGATTTGAGCTTGTTTATGCAGGGTGTAGGAGGCAAAAAGGTCAATAATGGCCTCAAGGGCCAGACTGACTTCCTTTTTGCCACCAATGGCATGAACTTTGGCAGCCGGGTGCTGGAAGCCTGGACGCCCCAAAATACCGGAGCTACCATTCCGATGCTGTCAAATGTCAACAGGAACAATGAACTCAGGTTCTCCAGTTATTTTGTCGAAAGCGGCAATTATTTTAAACTCCGCACACTGGAGCTTGGATATACCCTTCCAAATAGTATCATTTCGAAAATCAAACTGCAGAATTTGAGGATATATGCCATGGGTGAGAACCTGTTCACCATTTACAAGAAAACTGGTGAAGGGGCATTCACAGCACCTGACCCGGAAGATCCGGGCAGCAGGTATCCAAGACCTACGAATATTTCACTTGGACTTAATGTAACATTTTAACCCTTAAAAAGAAAAGATCATGAAACAGTTCATATCTATAATACTGGTCATAGCAGCATCGTTTGTTATGTCCTGTTCCGAGAGCTTCCTTGATTTCACACCCAAAGGAAAGGTGACGGACGAGCAGCTTAATAATCCCGAAAAGGTGGAACAATTGTGCACCGCAGCCTATGCCTCCCTGGGCAATGATGAGTGGGCAGTACCCTTTACCCATATGTGGGTATGGGGCAGTGTAAGAGGCGGCGACGCTTACAAAGGGCGGTGGTAGTGTGTCCGATCAGGGCCAGTACGACCAACTCGAGAAATTCAATCTGGTGACCGTTGACCTGGGCAGGCTGGACGAGATCTGGGTGGCTGTATACCAGGGAATCGCCAGAGCAAACGATGCCATGCAAAGAATGAACAATTTAACGGATGAGGAATTTCCGAATAAGACCCAGCGTATGGCAGAAATGCGTTTTATCAGGGGACATTTTCATTTCCTGATGAAAATAATATTCAAGTATATCCCTTATATTGATGAAACCATCTCACAGAATGACAGGGCGCTGGTTGGTAATTCCGAATTGACCAATATTGAACTTTGGGATAAGATTGCCGCTGATTTCCAGTTTGCAGCAGATAATTTACCACCAGCACAGTTACAGGTTGGCAGGCCAAATCAGGTGGCTGCCTGGGCATACCTGGCAAAGGTCAGACTTTATGAGGCTTATGAGCAGGATGAAGACAACCAGGTAATCAGCATCAATACTGCCCGGCTTAATGAGGTGGTGGATTTGTGCGATGATGTGATCGGTTCGGGAAAGTATAGCCTGGTGAGTGATTTCGGCAATAACTTCCTGTATCCCTTATCAGAAAACAATTCTGAATCCATTTTTGCCATACAGTATTCTGTCAACGATGGTACAACCGATGGCAGGATCAATAAAGCTTCAAGCTTGAATTATAACATGGCAGCACCCTATGGCTGCTGCTCATTCCATGCTCCATCGCAGGAATTGGTAAATGCATTCAGAACGGATCCCGCCACCGGACTTCCTTTGTTTGATACCTACAATGCCACAGTAATGAAGGATTCCATTGATTTTTGGACCAATGGTGTGGATCCCCGTCTCGACCATACGATCGGTGTTCCCACCCATCCGTTTAAATACGATCCTACTTTCATTGCCAAGAAAAGCTGGCAGCGTGTTCCGGAAGTATATGGACAGTATACACCCATGAAGGAAATTGCTCACTACAAATGTCCCTGTTTTAAAAAGGTGGGACCCTTCTTCGGTAGCTCAACAAACTGGACCATACTGCGATACGATGATGTATTGCTGATGAAGGCTGAAGCGCTCATCGAATTAGGAAGGGAAGCGGAAGCCCTTCCCGTTATCAACGAGGTTCGGAACCGTGCCGCAAACAGCACCGCCATGTTGAAATTCAGCAATGGGGATCCGGTAGCCAATTATAATGTACAGCCCTACATTGATGGTGTGAACTGCACCTGGACACAGGATTATGCCAGACAGGCCATGCGTTGGGAAAGAAGAGTCGAGTTTGCCATGGAAGGCCCGCACTTCTTCGATCTGGTTCGCTGGGGAATTGCAGCCGAGGTGATCAATGCCTATTTTGAAATTGAGAAAACCAGGATCCCGAATCTGGCCTCAGCTCATTTCACTCTTGGAAGAGATGAATATCTTCCCATTCCACAGAATCAGATCACATTAACGAACGGATTGTACGTACAAAATGCAAATTGGTAATTAGGACCATGAGTTAGTTAGGGTTGCAGGCCGGTATCTCTGTTGGATTAACGATGAGGGATTAGATACCGGCCTTGCTTTTTATTTTGGATCTTTTTTTGTCCGATGGTTCGTCGGGCGGTATAACTTCATTTATCTGATGTGTGATGAAAGCAATAATAAAATATAGCACGCTTACCAGCGTTTTTCTATTATTCTTTGTAGGGAACCGGTTTTCTGCCTTTGGTCAGGAACAAAAAACCGATTACACTTCCAAGGTCCCAAAATATACTTTTGGCACAACTTTACCAGGAGCAGGAAGACCAGCTCAAAACGAATCCTTTGTTGTTGAGACTGAATGAATCTCGAAAAAAACTTTCTGTCGACAAATTTCGGCCGATCTATCATTACGTAAACCCGGAAGGTACGTTGAATGATCCCAACGGGTTATGTTTCTGGCAAGGTAACTGGCACCTTTTCTATCAGGCTTATCCCCCGGAAGATACCCGCCAGCATTGGGGACATGCCATCAGCAAAGACCTGGTCCACTGGCGCGATCTTCCCTATGCCATCTATCCCAATCCGGAACGTGCTGTTTTCTCAGGTTCCGCATTGGTGGAAGAGGATCGTGTAATCGCTATTTATCATGGTACCATGGTGGGGAATATGGTAGCGGTTTCTTCTGATCCGCTGTTGTTAAACTGGGAGAAACTTACCGGACAGGCGGTTATCCCTTTGATGGGCAATACCGGTTTCCCCCTTCCTTACAGTGTTTTCGATCCCTCCATCTGGAAAAAGGACAGCATCTATTATGCACTTTCAGCCGGAAGAACCTTTACGGGGCCGGGAAACCGACCGGTAAGGGCCAATTCTTTGTTTCGTTCCAGAGACCTGGTCAGATGGGAATACCTGCATGAGTTTGCTGAAAATGACCGTTTTACTTTGATTGGTGATGATGGTGCCTGCCCGTATTTCTGGCCGATAGGCGATCAGTATATTCTCAACTTCTTCAGTCACATGAGTGGCGGACAGTATTTGCTGGGTGATTATGACAAGCAGCGGGATAAATTTGTGGTAACCTCCGGCGGGAAATACAATCACGGATCGGTTGGCCCATCAGGTGTCCATGCTCCTTCCGCGGCGCCTGACGGTAAAGGCGGACTGATCATCATTTTCAACATGAATCCCGGAAGACCTGCTGAAGGCTGGAACCAGATCATGACCCTGCCACGCAGACTGACATTGATCTCCAGGGATGTTTTAGGACAGGAACCTGCGGGCGACCTGACCTCTCTCCGTTATGATGCAAAACATGCAGGCCCGATGAAACTTCCCGCCAATCAGGAAATTGTACTGAAATCCATTCAGGGGAATGCCATGGAAATATTCGTGGAAATAGATCCCAAGAATGCCCAGATGGTGGAATTGAATGTGCTGAGGTCTCCAAAAAAGGAGGAATTCACCAGGATCATCTTTTACAAGGATAAGGGATTCAGCCAGGGGCTGAATTATGTCGCCGGTCCCCAGTCCGCGGCTATACCGGCCGATTTGCAGGCTGCAATAACCGGCGATCCCCGGTATAGAACCCTGGTCCCCAGATTTCAATCGAGCCTGATTTCGCTGGAAACTTCTGGCTCATCCATACTTCCTGATGCCAGATTCCGTCCGCCCGAAACAGCGCCCTTCGTTCTGGATGCAGGTGAAACCGTCAAGATGAGGATATTCATCGATAAAAGCGTTGTGGAGGTATTTGTGAACGGAAAGCAATGCGTAGCAGCACGGGTTTACCCCGGCCGTGATGACAGCCTGGGTGTTTCCATCAAGGCACAGGGTCAGGATGCGGAACTTAAATCGCTCGACGCATGGCAGATGAAGAGCATTTATGAATAGGAGTAAACATCTCTATTGATATTCATTTTATACTACTGGCATATGAAAAACAAAAAACATTTCATTCGGCATTATCTGACCATTGCATTTCTGGTGACAGGACTTGCAGGCTGTCAGATAAATATTTTCGGACAGACCACCCCTCCCGATTATACTTCAAAGGTACCCAAATACACCTTTGGCAATACATTGCAGGAGCAGGAAGCACAGTTAAAAACGAATCCCCTGCTGCAGCGCATGAATGAATCCCGAAGTAAATTATCTGCGGATAAATACCGTCCGATTTACCATTACATAAATCCTGAGGGAAATTTAAACGATCCTAACGGATTATGCTTCTGGCAGGGCAACTGGCACCTTTTCTATCAGGCTTATCCTCCCGAAGATACGCGTCAGCACTGGGGACATGCGATAAGCAAAGATCTGATCCATTGGGAGGATCTGCCTTATGCCATTTATCCCAATCCCGAACGGGCAGTTTTTTCGGGCTCAACACTCGTGGAAAACGACCGGGTAATCGCCATGTATCATGGTACTACGGTAGGTAATATGGTGGCTGTTTCCAGTGATCCTTTGTTGCTGAATTGGGAAAAAGTCACCGGACAGGCCGTTATTCCCATAAAAAGCAAATCAGGTTTTCCGTTACCATACAGTGTTTTTGATCCGTGCATCTGGAAGAAGGACAGCGTGTATTATGCGCTATCTGCAGGACGTTCACCCATTGGTCCCGGCGGAAAACCGGTAAGAGCCAACTTTTTATTCCGTTCGCTCGATCTGGCGAATTGGGATTATATGCATGAATTTGTTTCTGATGACCGCTTCACCCTTGTGGGCGACGATGGGGCCTGTCCTTATTTCTGGCCCATTGGCGACCGCTACATTTTGCCTTTTTTCAGTCACATGAGTGGCGGGCAATATTTGCTTGGTGACTATGATACCAAAAATGACAAGTTTAATGTCACCTATGCCGGAAAATTTAATTTCGGAGCCTGGGGTCCGGCAGGAGTTCATGCTCCATCCGCTACCCCCGATGGCAAGGGAGGAGTTATTATTATCTTCAACATGAATCCCGCTAAACCTACAGAAGGGTGGAATCAGATTATGACTTTACCACGCAGGCTGACATTGATCTCGAAAGATGAATTGGGCATTGAACCTGCAGGTGATATTGAATCACTTCGCTATGATGCAAAGCATCTGGGGGCCATGAAATTACCTGCAAACAAGGAGATTGTATTAAAAGGTATCAAGGGCAATGCCATGGAAATTGTTGCTGAAATCGATCCGAAAACTTCACCCATGGTGGAGATCAATGTTTTACGTTCACCAAACAAGGAGGAATATACAAGGATAGCCTTCTTTAGGGAAAGAGGTTTCAATAAAGGCAGAGAATACAATCCTGCAGCCCGTATGCCAAACATCAATTATAGTCTGATAACCCTGGAAACATCCTATTCATCCACCCTGTCTGATGTACGATCAAGAGCCCCGGAAACGGCACCTGTGATGATTGCCCAGAACGAAACGGTCAAACTGCGCATATTCATCGATAAAAGCGTCGTGGAGGTTTTCGTGAATGGAAAGCAGTGTGTGGCTGCCAGGGTATATCCGGGTATGGCTGAGAGTCTTGGAGTATCATTGCGTGCGCAGGGACAGGATGCCGAGCTCAAATCACTTGATGCTTATCAGATGAAGAGTGTTTATAAATAGCAGCTGCTTCCTTCTTTCATTTTAGTGATATGACCTTGCAAGGTACATCGCTATTAAGTTACGATACGGAATATAGTGTGGATAGCTAAAAACTTGTATTATGGAAACGAAGGAGCAGATATTATGCTTTGGAGAAATTTTATGGGATACGTTGCCTTCGGGTCGAAGACCCGGAGGTGCCCCCATGAATGTAGCCTTACATTTAAACAGGTTTGGCATTAAATCGATTGTGGCCAGCAGTGTAGGAAATGACCCGGATGGAAGAGAATTGCTGGATTTTCTGAAGAGAACCGGACTCGATACACGGCTGGTTCAGATCAACCAGGAACTGCCCACCAGCGAGGCAAAGGTTATGCTTGATGCGGAAAACAATGCAACCTTTGTTATTGTGGAACCGGTAGCCTGGGATAATATAATGCTGAATGACGAATTATGGAGTGAATTAAAAAACTCCAGGGCTCTTGTATATGGATCACTGGTAGCCCGGAACAGAGCCACCCGCGAAACGCTGTTTGCCTTGCTCCAATCCGATGCTCTGAAAATTATGGACGTCAATTTGCGCCCGCCTTTCGATAAGGAAGAGACGGTAAAAGCCTTGCTGGCAAAATCAGATATTGTAAAGCTCAATGACAGTGAGCTTGTTACCATAACTGACTGGTACCATATTTCCGGAGATCTTTCCCGGCGTATGCATTCTTTTCAGCAGATTTACAATGTAAAAACCCTTATTGTAACGCGGGGCAAAGATGGCGCCTGGTTATTGCACGATGGTGCTTTTTATGAACATTCGGGTTTTAAGGTCGATACCGTGGATACGGTAGGTTCCGGTGATGCATTCCTGGCCGGATTTCTGGCTGCGTATTTTGAAAAGAAAGGCATGGATCAGGCACTCACCGAGGCCTGTGCTGTCGGAGCTTATGTTGCCACCCGGTCCGGGGCGACACCGGAATACACCATGGAGGATATCAGGGCTTTGACGGTTTAGCCTGGATAATTACACTACTTGCGTGAACTGCACGGGAGGAGATATTCTGTTAAAAATACTGGTAGTCAATGAATGGAAATCAATGTAGGATAATTAATCAGGTTGCGCGATTTAAACAACTTGATTTCTGGATTATTAACAAGTAAAATGCCTGTTATGCAAAAAAACCTAAAAGTACTGGGATTTTCCATTATCGCTGCAATGGGGGGGCTTCTGTTTGGCCTGAATACGGCAGTAATTTCTGGCGCTGAAAGGGACATTCAAAAATTGTTTGAGTTAACCGACTGGTGGCATGGTTTTACCGTGGCCATTGCTTTGATCGGATCCATAGTGGGTGCAATTTTTGCCGGTTGGCCTTCGGAGAAATATGGCCAGAAAAAAACAATAATCCTGATAGCCCTGCTTTTCGGACTATCCTCACTGGGCTCAGGACTTACGCCCAACTGGCCGCTGCTCATCATTTTCCGATTTATCGGGGGAGTGGCTATCGGGGCATCCTCTGTGATTGGGCCCATGTATATTGCCGAAATCTCTCCCGCATCTTCACGAGGCCGATTGGTAGCCCTTTTCCAGCTGAATGTTGTGGTCGGAATTATACTGGCTTTTGTTTCCAATTATTTCCTGGCTTCTGTAGGACCCGATTCATGGCGCTGGATGCTCGGTATCATGGCTATACCCTCCTTTGTTTTTCTGGGACTGTCTGTGCTAATCCCTGAGAGTCCCCGTTGGCTTGTTAAGCATAACCGCAGGGAGGAAGCACAAAAAGTACTGGTTTTATGCGGACGAACCGACAGCGAAAAGGAAATCCATGACATTGTTCAATCCTTTAATGCAACAGTTGATTCCGTATCAGAGGGGCTTTTCAGCAGAAAATTCTTTCGCCCGATCCTGTATGCCGTATTACTGGCTGCATTTAATCAGTTGTCGGGAATCAACGCGATCATGTACTATGCCCCGAGGATTTTTGAAATGACAGGCCTGGGTACAGGCACCTCATTGTTTCAAACGATCATTATTGGCGCAACCAATGTGGTATTCACCATTCTTGCCATGTCGATCATTGACAGGTATGGTCGCCGTACCCTGATGCTTTTTGGTTCTGTGGGGCTGACCATTTTCCTGGGATTGATTGCGAGGGCATTTCTGTTGCAACAATTTGAAGGTTCATCGGTGCTCTGGTTCCTGATCGGTAATCAGATCTTTTTTGCACTTTCACAGGGTACGGTGATCTGGGTTTTCATTTCGGAAATATTTCCCAATTCGGTAAGGGCCAAAGGGCAATCTCTCGGGAGTTTTACGCACTGGGTTGGCGCTTCGGCAATATCCTGGCTATTTCCGGTGGCTGCCAATAGCTTGACCATAGGACCCGGAAAAGCATTTTTGTTTTTTGCCGTGATGATGTTCCTTCAGTTGTTGTTTGCCTGGAAATTAATGCCTGAAACAAAAGGAAAATCACTTGAACAAATACAAAAGGACCTGGGAATAAAATGAAAAATGGCTGCAATCATGGAGAAATTATTCATTGTTTTAGCGGGTTTGGCATTATTCCCTTTCCCGGCTGATGCAGAGAAGCCTTCCGATCCAACAGGGCCATTTTTAAAGACGAAATTTATCAACTCTTTCATCAGGAAGTATTAAATGCATAGAAACTGTTTTCTGCGATGAAATGGTAAGAGATTAAACACAGGGTATGAAGAAAATTAATTGCGTACTGAACCGGTTCCTGATCCTTGCTTGTGTTTTGTTTAGATTCAATCCATTACGGCCATGACTTTCCTTGGAATTGATATCGGAACCACGTCGGTATGCGGAGGAGTTTTCAACAGTGAAAACCGGAAGTTCGAAACGGTTACACTGAAGAATAATGCTCATGTATCCACTTCACATTCATGGGAAAAGATACAGGATCCTGACAAACTGATGGCCCTGGTATCTGACATCATCAGCACCTTCTCCGTCAGATATCCGCGATTTGGCGGAATAGGTATTACCGGTCAGATGCATGGGATCCTTTATACCGATGATCAGGGGAATGCACTGAGTCCCTTGTATACCTGGGAAGATACAAGAGGCCATCTTCCTGTTCAGGAGGGATTAAGCTATGCCGGGTTTTTATCGGATGTCACTGGTTATAAGGCATCCAGTGGTTTTGGACTGGTTACCCACTTTTATAACCTGAAAAACCGGCTGGTTCCTGAAAAAGCTTACAGGATCTGTACCATCATGGATTATGTCGTGATGAAACTGTCGGGGAGGAAACTCCCCCTTATTGATCCGACAAACGCCGCCAGTCTTGGTTTTTTTGATTCTGCAAGGCTTGGTTTTGATCACGACGCCTTGCGCAAGGCTGATATTGATGCTGAAATTTTACCTGAAATTAAACCGTCCGGAACGCTGGCCGGTTTTTTTCAGGGGAACATTCCCATATATTCGGCCATCGGCGATAATCAGGCAAGTTTTATGGGTTCTGTTGGCCAGATGGAAAATTCCGTTTTAATCAATATCGGTACCGGATCACAGATTTCTGTCTATGCCCCGGAGTTTGTGAAGTCGGAGTTTATCGACACACGTCCATTTCCCGGAGGAGGTTACCTGCTGGTGGGTGCGGCCCTCTATGGTGGGAAATCTCTCGTGTTGCTTAAATCATTCTTTGAGCAGACCATTGAATTGTTTGCTCCTGAATGTTCACGTGAAATTGATTTTTTTGGTGTGCTGAATTCCCTGAACCGTTCAGTGCTTCATGTCGAAGAATGCCTGCGGGTGGACCCCGTGTTTAAAGGAAGCCGAAGGGACCCCGCCAGAAAGGGAACTATAAGCCAGGTTTCTCCGGTAAATTTTACACCCGAATTCCTGATGGCGGGATTCCTGAAAGGGATATCCATGGAACTGGTTGATTTTTTCAGGGAGATGCCCGGTGCTACCAACCGGGAATTTAAATACCTGATCGGATCCGGTAACGCTATAAGAATGAATCCTATATTGCGGGACGTGGTGGAAACGGCTTTCAATATGAAGTTACTGATCCCGGCACATGCTGAAGAGGCAGCTTTCGGAGCCTGTCTCTGTGCCATGGTCGGAAGACAGCATGTGGCAAACTTCCGTGATGCCGGAAGCCTGGTTGATTATGAGATCCCTTAAAAATAGTTTGTAACTGCTTATCGATATGAGAAAAGTAAATATACTGGTCTGTGCTGTTTCCCTGGTAAGCCTGAGCATTTCAGCACAGTTTCCATTACATTATGATCCTGAGCGACAAACTACGGGCAACATACAATACTTCAAGCCGGCTGAGGAAGATCTTTTTGTGGGAGATTGCATCCCCTTTGCACACAATGGGGTGTTTTACCTGTACTGGCTGATCGATAAAGGTCACCACACCGCGCTAAACGGATTGGGGGCGCATCAGTGGACAGTGAGTACTACAACTGACCTTGTTCACTGGAAACATTATCCGGTTGTATTAGGTCTGGATGCGGAATGGGAAAAATCAATCTGCACCGGATCGGTAATTTACGCAGACTCTTTGTTTTATGCCTATTATGCGACGCGTGTTCTTCAGGATGGCAAAAAACAGGAGCAGTTAAGCTATGCCATCAGCAGGGATGGCATAAAATTTATAAAACAAGAGCCCAATCCTTTTTTCACCGCCCCCGAAGGATATCAGCCATCACAGTTCCGTGATCCAAAGATCATTTCCGGCCGGGAGGGTTATCATATGTTCATTTCGAGCTATAAAACAAATCCGGAGATTCAACAATACGGAGGATGTCTGGCGCACCTGTTCTCTAAGGATTTGAAAACCTGGGAGCTAAGGGAGCCGGTGCTTGACGGACAAAGAAGTACTCCGGAATGTGCTGATTATTTCTTTTGGAATGGATGGTATTATCTTATCTATAGCATTCATGGTGATGGTTATTACGTGAAATCCAGGAATCCGTTCGGTCCGTGGGAGTATCCGCGTGATCAGGCATTAAAAGAACCATTTGCCAATGTTCCCAAAACGGCAGAATTTATGGACAACAGAAGAATTTCTGCAGCCTGGATCCCCTCGTTGGACATGAACAATCTGAACGGACGGGGCAAGTTTGGCGGCAATATGGTATTGCGGGAAGTTGTTCAGGAGGAGGACGGGACTCTGGGCACAAAATTCCCTCCCGAACTGATACCGGCAACTTCGAATGATCTTTCTCTTCCTCTTAAACAGGATAGTTTATGCACGGGGAATTCCGAAAAACTGCAAATCAACGCGCCAAACGGTATCGGATCGGCCGGTTTTAAAGAAGTACCCTACAATTGCAGAATTAACCTTGAGATCGAGATACTGGGGAATAATGACGAATATGGGCTGTTTCTCCGAGCAGGAGAAAATGCGCAAAATGGTTGCAGGTTATCCTTTTCTCCCACCCTGAATACCGTCCAGTTAGGCAACAAGAGCATTGCTGTTGTCGAAAACCTGGGAAAAGCAATTTCGGTTGACATCATCATGAAAGACGACATCATAGATGTTTGTGTGGATGACAGGAGATGCATTGTAAACCGGTTTGTGCAACAGACAGGAGATCAGCTGTGGTTATATGCCAAACAGGGAAATGTACTTTTCAAATCGATAAAAATCCAGGAACTTCAGTAGAACCGTTTATTATAGAATCCAATATGAAAATGCTACCTGCTAAACTGGCCGGCATGCAACGAATGAAAGCACCTGTTCCGGATGGTCATTCTTCTACCTGGCACGATGTTTTGATCCGGTTTGATGGCCATGCCTCCTTTAGTATAACGAAGGCGTGAAAAAGTAACCGGAAATCATTAACTTTTAGAAAAAAATAAACCAATAACCATTACTATCATGAAAACAGACAGACGCAGATTTTTCCGGACAGTGGGTGCCGGTGCCGCAGGATTGACCCTTGGGTCCTCAGTCTTATCTATATCCTCGTGTGCATCGCCAGCCGGTAAGAAAGATGAAGAGGATCAGCAGTTGTATATAGGTGATAATATTGCAGTTACAGACACTGTTTACGGGAAGGTAAGGGGTTATATGCTGAGAAATATCTATTATTTCCTGGGCATACCATACGGTGCCGATACTTCAGGAAAGAACAGGTTTATGCCGCCACAGAAACCCGAGCCGTGGACCGAAGTTTATCCGGCTATTTGGTGGGGCAATTCAGCACCCCAGAATATGGAAAACCGCTATGCAAACAAATATGGCTCATTCAGGGATCATTGGAATTATGATGATGTCAGTGAAGATTGCCTGAGGATCAATGTATTTACACCTGCCATCAACGATGGTAAAAAGCGGCCTGTAATGTTTTGGATACACGGGGGCGGCTTTACCAACGGCAATGGAATAGAGCACGATGGTTACAATGGTGAAAATCTGGCCAGGTACGGAGATATAGTATTCTGCTCCATTAATCACCGGTTGGGACCACTGGGATTCACGAATCTGGCTGGAGCGGGGGGAGAAAAGTTTGCTGCTTCAGGCAATGCAGGTATGCTCGACATCGTGGCTGCCCTGGAGTGGGTACGCGACAATATTGCCAATTTCGGAGGCGATCCCGGGAATGTGACCATTATGGGACAATCGGGCGGGGGTGCCAAGGTTTGTACGCTAACGGCCATGCCTTCAGCCAAAGGAATGTTCCATAAAGCAGTTGTTCTGAGCGGTGCTTCAATCCGCTCAGGAGAAAAGGAATACTCGGAGAAACTTGGACAGTATGTGCTGAAAGAAGCAGGACTGTCTTCATCCCAGGTTGACAAACTACAGGAGATGCCCTGGAAGGATTATTATGCAATAGCCACCAGTGCGGCTGAAAAATTAAACAATGAACTGGGTCAGGCACCCAGAGGTATACGACGTGGTTTCAGTCCGGTAGTTGACGGATCGATATTGCTCCAGCATCCATACTTTCCGGAACCTGCCCCTGAGGCTGCGGATATACCCATGATCATATGTTCCACTTTCAACGAACAATCACCCAGTTGGACAGATGCCGCTCTGGAGAACATTACCCTGGATGAGGTAGTGGAAAAAGTTAAAGAAAGAGCCGGATTTGGCGCTGGATTTGGCGAAAAAGCCAAAGAAGTGGTAGAAGCCTATGCCAAAGCATTTCCTGAGAAAAAGCCTGTTGAAATATGGTCTTTGGTGAGTTCCAATCGTCAGAACACAGTAATTCTGGCGGATGCAAAATCAAAACAAAGTGCTCCTGTTTTTGTTGCGTGGTTTGGTTGGCAGCCACCCTTGTTTGACAACCGTATGCGGGCGTTTCACTGTGTAGATATTTGTTTCTGGTTTTACAACACCGATCTGATGTTAACACATACAGGCGGAGGAGCCAGACCAAGAAACCTGTCGGTCAAAATGGCCGGTTCCCTGTTGCAGTTCATGAAGACCGGAGATCCAAACGGAGGTGAACTTCCCGTTTGGCCGAAATACACTGCAACCAACGGAGAAACCCTGGTCCTGGATGATATCTGTGAAGCAAAGAATGATCCCGACAGGGAAGCCAGAAAGGCATTACCCATTTAATTTAAATCAGTATCCTATGAAAAATTATAAAAAATGCAAACTATTGAAAAGCATTTTCGCTTTCATCATTCCGTTATCGCTCATTATCCAGGTAGCCGGTCAGACTCCTGCACAAAATCTGGTAAAACGCGATTATAAGATAAAAAAAGGACAGACGAAGTTGAATTTACCGGTAAATGCTTCAGACCGGTCCATCAGGGCTACTATCAGGTTGGATGGGAAGCCTCTGGATCGGTTTACCATAAACCTGGCCACTGAAAAACCTGTCTACTGGACCTTTTTTGATGTATCTGCCTATCAGGGCAAAACCCTGACCCTTGAAATTGAAAATGCGCCCCAGGGTTTTCCGGGCCAGGCTGCCCGCAATGAAACCAATGAAAACCAGCCTCCCCTCGATACCAGGGGACTGGACCTGATATTTGCCGATGCTGTGTTCCCGGGGCAGGACAGCCTGTATAAAGAACGTGACCGTCCACAGGTGCATTTTTCTGCCCAGCGCGGATGGATCAATGATCCCAACGGCCTGATCTATGCCGGGGGAGAATACCACCTGTTTTTTCAGCACAACCCTTATGGCTGGCCCTGGGGCAATATGCACTGGGGTCATGCAGTAAGCAGAGACCTTATTCACTGGCAGCAATTGAACGAAGCATTGTTCCCGGTGATCCAGGAAAATACCACCGGAAGGGGAGATGCCGCATTTTCAGGTTCAGCGGTAATGGATCCATTGAATACTGCGGGTTTCCGGAAGAATGGCATCGATCCCATAATTGCCGTATACACCAGCACAGGCCGGGGTGAGTGCCTGCAGGTCAGCTATGATAACGGACGTACTTTTATCGATTATGAAGGGAATCCCATATTGAAACATGAAGGCCGTGATCCCAAGGTATTCTGGTATGAGCCCGGAAAACACTGGGTAATGGTGGTTTGGAGTTCCGGCATGCCCAAAAAGCTCAGTTCGGGTGATGAAATTTCCATCCGGGAACATTCCATTTATACTTCCCCCGACCTGAAAACCTGGACCTATCAGTCAGGTATTCCCGGATTCTTCGAATGTCCTGAATTATTCGAATTGCCTGTTGAAGGAGAACCGGGTAACTCCAAATGGCTTATGTATGATGCCCATGGACGCTATATTGTTGGAGATTTTGACGGAAAGACTTTTACCATTGAACAGCATTTTACTAAATTTGAGCATGGCGGGGGATATTTCTATGCTTCCCAGACCTTTAACGATACTCCAGATGGCAGGAGGATACAAATAGGGTGGGGACGGAATATTACACACCCTGGCATGCCATTTAACCAGGCCCAGCTGTTTCCCACGGAATTAAAACTGAAAAGAACAGTCGATGGATACAGGATGTGTGCAACACCCGTAAAGGAGATCAGCTCACTCCACAAAAGCACACAGGTTCTGGAGAACAAGGTAGTCCAGTCGGGTGAAAGTGCCGGAATCGAGATAAACTCCGGCAATGCCATTCATGTGGTTGCCGAGTTCGAGCGGGGCGATGCGCCCATAACCCTGAATATACTGGGTTATGAGCTCCGGCACGACAATGAGTGGGTTTTTGCCACTACGGCACCTGACGAAGGGAGTAAGAAAGCTGAAGCGCCGGCGGGACCTTTTCCACCTCCATCGGCTTCTACTCCTGTGATCTATGTACCCGGAACGGATATCCTAAAGATTGAGGCCATTGTAGATAAAAACATCCTGGAGTTCTTCGTGAACGATGGTGAATTGTATTATGTCACGGCGTTTAATGGAAAAAAGACAGGACAGGTGACGGCATCAGTCGTTGGGAGTAGCAATCAGCGAGGTCCAAAGCGCAAATTCCTCATAAAAAAGCTTGAAGTTCACGAATTGAATTCAATCTGGCAGCCATGATAAAAACGATCCGGGGATTGAACCGTTTACAAATATTCGTCCTAACCAAGATTAAACTGAATGGTATGAAACCTTTACAAATCTTCTTACTGGCATTTGGCATTGCGGGTCTTGCATTTTCATGCAAGACCCAAAAAGCTGAAAAAATTGAATCTTCCGCGCCAGCCTATCAGGAACCTTACCGGCCGCAATTTCATTTTTCACCGGCCGGCAACTGGATGAACGACCCGAACGGCATGGTGTATTATGATGGTGAATATCATTTGTTCTATCAGTATTATCCCGATTCCACGGTGTGGGGTCCTATGCACTGGGGACATGCTGTAAGTACGGATCTGGTTCACTGGCAGCATCTGCCCATTGCCCTGTATCCGGACAGTCTCGGCTATATTTTCTCAGGAAGTGCAGTGATGGATCTGAACAATACATCGGGTTTGGGAGAACCGGGGAAACCAGCCATGATTGCCATTTACACTTATCATAATCAAAAACTGGGTGACCAGGGCCGGATCGATTACCAGTACCAGGGCATGGCTTACAGTCTGGACAAAGGCAGAACATGGGTGAAATACCGGAACAATCCGGTTTTGCCCAATCCCGGATTGAAGGATTTTCGCGATCCAAAGGTTTCATGGAATCCGGAAACCGGTAAATGGATCATGACCCTTGCCGTAGGAGATCATATTCGTTTCTATTCATCGGCAGATCTGAAGGAATGGAAGCTGGAGAGTGAATTCGGCAAGAACCTGGGTGCTCACGGGGGGGTATGGGAATGTCCTGACTTATTCGAATTGCCTGTGGTAAATGATCCGGGAACAAAAAAGTGGGTCTTGTTTGTCAGTATTAATCCCGGTGCACCAAACGGAGGATCAGGCACCCAGTATTTTGTGGGTTCCTTTGACGGGCACACATTCAAATGGGAAGAGCCGAGTGTTAAATGGATTGATCACGGAATGGATAATTATGCAGGTGTAACCTGGTCAAATGTCGACACCAGAAAGATCTTCCTGGGATGGATGAGCAACTGGGCCTATGCCCAGGTTGTGCCCACCCATCCATGGAGAAGCGCCATGACGGTGCCCAGGGAACTATCTCTGCTATTCAGGAATAACGAATATCTTCTTAAAAGCAATCCCGTGAAGGAGCTGGATCAGCTGGCAACCTTGCTGATGAACAATGAGAAAGTGGAACTGGGTCCGGCTGGCACAGAACTGAAGTTCGACGGGGAGGAACTCACGGTGAGTAAAGTAAAAATGGATGTATCCCTTGAAAGTTCAGATGAACTGATCATCGAGATATCCAATGCAAAAGACCAAAAAGTAATTCTGGGATATAAGTCCGCATCCGGAGAGCTTTACATGGACAGAACCATGGCGGGGAAAAGCGACTTTGAGCCAACGTTTGCCTCCAAAATACACAAGCTGGAAATCGAAAAAAGTCTGCAAAAAGTAACCCTGGAATTGCTGATTGACAAAAGCTCGGTGGAATTCTTCTTTAATGAGGGCTCCTATGCCATGACGGACCTCGTATTTCCCGAAGCAGATTACAATGCGCTAAAGATCTATGTGAAATCGGGAAAGGCCCGGATCAATTCCTTGCAGGTTTATTCCCTGAAGTCTGTTTGGGATAATCTTTCGAAATAACGTTCAGAAAATCAGAGGATCGTTAAAAATGCCTGTTGCAAGGCCCGCAGGGAAATGAATGCAACAGGATAAATTTGTTGCACTGTTGCAGCGTCCGGCAGCAGAATATAAGTGTTATTTTATTATATTGCAGAGTTCATTCTGACTAAATCGAATTTTTATGAATACTGACCCCGTTTATTTAAAAAGCAATTTCCGAGGCCTTCAACACCTGGGCATTCCCGTCACCAACCTGGAGAAATCGGTCGATTTTTATACGCAGCTTGGTTTCAGCCGAATCCTGGCAACTCATGTGGATGAAGAACATGGCCGGGTTTTAGTAGCCTTCATGGAACAGAGAGGTGTGATTATAGAGTTGTATCAGGTTACTGAAAAAGAAAGGGAAGAGATCAGGGCACGCAAGGACGGACCTATCGACCACATTGCCTTTGATGTGGCCGATGTGGAAGAAGCATTCCAGGAATTGAAAACAGCCGGGTTTGAAATGGTACAGGAGAAGCCGGTATTCCTGGATTTCTGGAAGCGTGGATGCAAGTATTTTGCGGTGAGGGGGCCTGACGGGGAGAAACTCGAATTCAACCAGATACTGTGAAAAGGTTGTGGTTGTTGTGAGGGTTGTGAGGGTTGTGAGGGTTCAACCCACAACAACCACAACAACCACAACAACCACAACCCCCACAACCCCCACAACAGCAATAAACCATAATCCGAATATCCATGATGAACGCCTCCCGCAAAGCACCAGATTCCAAACCTCTTTTCAACCGGGCATATCTTCTGCCTTTTATCCTTGTGACCGCCCTCTTTCTGTTTTGGGGTATCCCCAGCAATATGAACGATATTCTCATCAAGCAGTTCATGAAGTCGTTCGAGCTTAGCCGGTTGCAGGCCGGATTGATCCAATCGGCCTTTTACATGGGTTACTTCCTGCTTGCTATTCCAGCAGGGCTTTTGATGAGGAGGTTCGGATATAAGGCGGGACTGGTAACCGGATTGATGTTATTCAGTGCAGGCGCCATTTTGTTCTGGCCGGCTGCTGTCATCGGCAAATTCGGCATGTTCCTTTTTGCCCTGTTTGTGATTGCTTCAGGGGCATCATTCCTTGAGACGGGTGCCAATCCTTTCATAGCCACGCTGGGTGATCCGGAATCCTCTGAAAGGCGACTGAATTTTTCTCAGGCCTTTAATCCGCTGGGAGCCATTAGCGGGGTAGGTATCGGAACCATCTTCATTCTCTCGGGAATTGAACACAGTCCGGAAAAAATCACCATGATGAAGGCGGCAGGGACCTATGATGCTTACCTGCACAGTGAAACATTGCGTGTAATTGTACCCTATGTTGTATTGGGATGTATCGTGTTTTTATGGGGATTGTTCATCCTGGCCACCAAATTTCCCGAACCGCATCCCGACGACATCCTCGCTAAAAATAACAAGGGGAAAGTAGGCCATTTGCTTAAGTACCCTCATTTCTACAAAGGCGTACTGGCACAGTTTTGCTATGTGGGCGCCCAGGTGGGTACCTGGAGCTTCTTCATCCAATATATCCAGGATTATACTGGAGAACATGAAAAGCTCGCAGGTTACCTGTTGACCGGCACCCTTGGTGCTTTTGCCATCGGACGGTTCTCGGCCACCCTGCTGATGAAATTTCTTCAGCCCTCACGGCTCATGGGAATCTACGGAGCGATCAACATCACCCTGGTGCTCCTGGCTGTAGTCTTCCCCGGATGGGTAGGGGTGTGGTCCATTTTTCTCACCAGCTTCTTCATGTCGCTCATGTTTCCCACTATTTTTGCCCTGGGGATCAAAGGACTTGGCGAAAACACCAAACTGGGTGGTTCACTGATGGTCATGGCTATCATCGGTGGTGCAGTTTTCACACCGATCATGGGATTGATTGCTGATAAATGGAAAAGTATGGCACTGGCCATGGTATTACCTTTGATTTGTTATGTGGTGGTAACCTGGTATGCAGTGGCGGGAGCGAAACCGGTGGGGAGTAATGAAAAGTGAATAATGAAAAATGAAAAATGAAAAGTGAAAAGTGAAAAATGAAAGATGGAAGATGAAAGATGGAAGATGAAAGATGAAAGATGAAAAATGAAAGTGGGTAATGAGTAAGGAGAGACGATTGAAAAACGAATAATCTGGTATGCTAAAAGCCTGAAAATCCAATATGATGAAAAGAAGACGATTTATATCCGCTGCCTCCCTGGCCATGCCTGTTTTAGCCACCGGTATGCTGGGGGGTGAACCAATGAGCAAAAACTTGCTTGCAGATAGTTCTGCCGGACAGGATGTATTGTCCGATCCGTTGGTCGAGAAAGCCATGTTAGCCATGTTGTGCATGCAGCGTGCTGCCTGGGAACAGGGTACTGCATCTCAGGCGTTAATTGCCGTCGGCCGCAAAGACCTGGCCATTTTATTTGCCAAAGATGCCCTGGTGCGGCAAACTTCTGAAGGCCGGCTCGGTGTTCTGGGAAGTGATCCCTGTGTTACTGATCCCGGTTCCAATGGAGAAGCTGTTTTATTGGCCTGGAAGGAGACGGGGGATGAAAAATACAAGAAGGCAGCAGATGCCCAATATGCGTATTTTAAAACCAAGGCTCCCAAAACCATTGACGGTATCCTGCATCATGTGACCTACGCCAAACAGGTATGGAGTGATGCTTCCTTTATGGCCCCTCCTTTTCTGGCCTTGATGGGGGATTATGATGAAGCTGTGCGGCAAATTGAAGGTTTCCGGAGGTATTTAATGGATCCGGATAAAAAGCTCTATTACCATATCTGGGATGATGAAAAGCATGATTATGCCCGGAAAAAGCTATGGGGAGGAGGCAACGGCTGGACTGCAGCGGGAATTGCAAAGATCATTAATTTACTACCGGAGAACCGTGAGGAATTGCGAAATAAATTGATTGCCTATGGTAGGGAAGTGATCGATGGCTGCCTGGTTTACATCCGCCCCGATGGTCTGTTTCACGATATCATCGACGATTCCGGCTCCTTTATAGAGACCAACCTATCACAGATGCTGGCATTTGCCATATATACCGGCATCAAGGCCGGCTGGCTTGAAATTTCCTATAAAGAAAAGGCAGATGTCATGCGACTCGCTGCCAGGGCAAAAACCGACGAATATGGTATTGTTCAGGGCGCGTGTGGTTCACCGAATTTCGACAGGTCAGGAACATCCACCGAGGCACAATCCTTCTTTCTGATGATGGAAAGTGCTTATCGTTCACTCTGATACAAAAAGGGAATTTTATCATACAGTTTTGCATTTTTATTTATATTTTGATAAATTTCGGTATATTTATTATTCAAGGTTATCTTTCTGCTTTTAGATAAATAACCACTGTTTACCGGATATCTTGTTATTGAAAAAATTAATCATTAAAAATGCAATCCCATGGAATCAAAACATTTCAAAACCATTTATGTGGTTATTCTTTTATGCTTGTTGGTTTCGTGCAAGAAAGAGGAAGGTGATGATTTTTCTCTAAACCTGGACAAAACCGATATTGAGCAGTTAGTGAATACAGCCTATGGCTATTTGCAGCCGCATGAGTATAGCTTTGTGGATCCCAACAATATGGCGTTTGGCAGTGTCAGCGGTGGTGACGCCCGTTTAGAGTCGAGCGCAGGAGATGAAGGTTATTCTTACCAGTTTGATATTTTTCAGGTCACGGCGGTCAACGAAGACCTGATCCGGAAATGGGAGGTAGGCTATGAGGGTATCCATCATTGTAACAATAGTATTGATTCCATTGACAGGACTGTTCTTTCGGATGAGGTGGATGAAACGCTCAAGACCATAAAAAAAGCCGAATTGCGATTCTTAAGGGGCTTTTTTTATTTCGAGCTGGCAAAGGTTTTTGGACCAGAGATTCCTTTTTATGATGAGAATACGCCAAAGGATCAGACACCGCCTGTTGATCACGCCGTATGGCAGGATATTGAAAATGATCTGGAATTTGCCGCCGGGAATCTGCCCGGGACCTGGGAGGCCGGAGAAGAAGGCCGCGCTAATCTTTGGGCGGCAAAAGCCTTCCTGGCTAAAGCCAAACTTTTTCAGGCCGGCAGCAACGCAGTCAAATACACCGAAGCTTTGACCATTTTCGAGGAGATTATCGAAAATGGTCAAACCAGTAAAGGGGATAAATATGGTCTGCTGACCAATTTTGATGACAATTTTAATGTAGCTTTTGACAACAATGCGGAATCGGTTTTTGCGGAACAAAGTATACTGGATGGATCAGGAAAGCATGGAAATTTCGGATACATATTGGCCTATCCCTATGATGATCCGTATTATGTTGATGCCGGTGATGTTCCGGGAGGGTGTTGCGGTTTCTTCTCACCTACATTTTCCCTGGTCAATTCCTTTAAAGTGGACCCTGCAGGGTTGCCTTTTCTCGATGGAAGCTATAATGATACCGATTTGCACAATGATATGGGCGTGGAACCCGATGCTGCCTTTGAAGCTGACGCAGTCACAGCCCTGGATCCGCGACTCGACTGGACAGTTGGCCGAAGGGGTATTCCCTACCTCGATTGGGGACTTCATCCGGGTAAGTCCTGGTTCCGCGATCAGACCTATTCTGGTCCCTATTCGCCCATGAAAAATGTTTATCGTAAAAATGATCCCACGGAATTACAGGATTACTGGGGCCCGGGCAGTGGACTGAATGTACCCCTGATGCGATTTGCCGATGTGTTGTTAATGACCGCGGAGTGTTATGCCCAGGCAGGAGCTACACAGGATCTTAGCAAAGCCACCCAATTGGTAAATCAGATTCGTACCAGGGCAGAAAATCATACTGTTCCCGGATCTGTGGCCAACTACAATATTGGCCTGTACCCGACTTTCAGCTCGGAAGAAGAAGCCATGCAGGCGATCATGTTCGAAAGAAAACTGGAACTGGCCATGGAAGGGCACCGGTATTTCGACCTGGTCAGGTGGGGTATTGCACAGGAAGAGCTGGAAGCCCTTATCGAACATGAATTGGCAGCAGGGTGTGGGTTATATGGTACTATTTCGGGGGAAATACTGACTTCCTACTTTCCGATTCCCGCTGGACAATAGCTCTTTTCTACCATAATGTCGCCCCTACAGGGCTTGCAAATGTATTTCATTGATGATTTTCTACCACAATGTCGCCCCTACAGGGCTTGCAAATGTGCTTCGTAGATGAATTGCTACTCCAATGTCGCCCGTATTCTTCACCTAATCTGAAAGCCCCATAGGGGCGGCATACTGGTAGATCATTACAATGGCAATTACATATCCAAAGCCCGTAGGGGCGACATACTGGTTAATTACCCTATAATTTCCGGTACTCGAACCGCGGAAAACCTGACCTCCCATCGAGGGTATAACTCAAGAATCTCAATTTGAAGAAATTATCCTGAGCGGTATGAAATATATAACTGTAATTTGTTTTCACAAAATAGCTTGCGGATCCGCCACCCGTGACATCAACCGTTACATTCTTCCATCGGTAACCGGGAATATCCCGCTGACAGGTAAAATCTAATCCTGGAATTGTTTCCTGACCAATGGTAGCATAACTGTCCATGGAATCAAGAACAACTTCCGTGTTCCAGGTATTCAGCAATACTCCTCCCACCAGGTAAGGAATCGTTTGACCAAACAGGGTGGCCTGGTCGTAATAAGAACCGAATACCAGATCATACTTTGTCTTACCGGGTTCAAGATTTACCTGTTTGTGGTGATTAAAGGAGTAATAGACATAATTTGCGGTATCGCTTTTCGAGATGGTAATGGTATCGGTTCGTCCGGTTTCTTTACTGAAAAACCTGTAAGAGCTGTCGTTTACTTCAAGAAAAGCCAGTTGCCGGATATGGGTAAAACCACCTCCGGAATAATATCCAAGCAGGTAGATGTTGCGCGTGTAAACAGGATCACCGTCCTGAAAGCTGACCCAATTTCCCACAGCAGTAGATTCGGGGAAATTTGCCTGAGCATCATAAAGGTTTTCAACGGTTTCGGGCATGGTGGTGATCTGGTCAGGCAATGTCTGCCCTGTGTTATAAATAAACCAGTTTGAACCGGAATTGGTAGCAATATGCCAGCCATCGGGACCACACTCAAATCCCAGTTGCCAGGCATCGCTTCGGTAAGATGCGATAACTCTTCCTGTTTCAAGATCAAAGTAACTCAGGTGTGTCTGAACCGAATCGGTGATGGTGGTCACTTCACCTGCATAGGGAGGCACAACCTGATCTTCCTCGAAGCAAGAGAAGACAAAAGCGGACAACAATAGGATATGAAACAGGGATCGATACATATTCGTTTATTTACTTCTTTTCAAACCTATACCCCAACTTAACAAAAAAAGTACGTCCATACCCCGCAACGGCTGATCCATCAGCACTGCCATGAATATTGACCGATCCGAATGAATTCACCAGGGTCACGTTGAGAAGGTTTTTAATTCCGGTCACCACACTCACTCTGTCGCTGAAAAAATTCCGGCTGATAGTAAAATCAAGGTTATGATAACCTTCCATCGATTGCTGGGCAATGCCGTTGAGCTGTCCATCCGTATTGTAATTTCCTGCAAATTCAAGGTACTCATCCGTGTATTTGTAAAAAAGAGCAAACTGCACTGCCGGCTTGATCAGGAGATAGTTTACCGAGGTCACAAAATCAGTGGAATAGGCAAAACTGTTCTTTGAATCCAGTCTTATCCTGCCGGTGGTGATGATCCCTGAATTCACTGTCAGACCGGGAGAAAACCTGTACCGGATCTTGGCTTCAATCCCTTTGGTTACATAATTCATCCCTTCCACATTAAAATACATGCCCCAACCCGGCTGGTTAGTGTTTATGGCCAGCTGAATGGCATTGTGGATGGAGTTATAGAACAGACTCAGTTCAAGATTTACCGCATGGCTTTTACGGGTAAGGTTATAGTCAAATGACAGGCTGATATTGTCTGCTGTTTCTGCTTTCAGGTTTTCGTTCCCGTGTATTTCATGATTGTTGTCGATGAATTGCAGGTATAACTGCTTGAGTGACGGTGCACGGAATCCTTTCGCATAGGATGCCCTTGCCGTAAAGGAAGCCCGGTTAAATTTCAGGCTTAAGCCATAAATGAGAGGTGCCTTGTAATTTGAGTTGTACATTAATCGTATTCCGGGTTGCAGGCTCAGGGTTTGTAACGGTCGATAAACCAGATTCATAAAACCCGAAAGATCTGTAATTTCGCGATATCCTCCGGTGCGTTTGCCGTAAGCTGATTCGTAATTCACATCGAACCCTGTCTGATATTCAAATTTCCTTCCCGGGATATTCGATACGAATCCCCTGGCAGAGATCATCTGAAAAGTGGTGGTATCATGTAATTCCGGATTATCTGAAATGGTCTTTTTCAGGTTTACCAAATCATTCAGGTAGGTGGTCTTTTGTTTCCGGTAAAAGGAATAGCCTCCCTGAAGATTCAGCACAAAATCATCATTGAAGGTATTGATCATCGTGAACCGGTTATTCCAGCGCGTGGTGTAATGGTATCCGTCAAGCGCTTTTTCATAAAGATTGGCCAGGGTGAGGGCGCCCGGATCACGGAGTTCCTCAAACAGGTAATCGGAATAAAAAGAGGTTTTATATCTGTTTTTGCTGTATTGATAGCCCAGTCCGGCCATATACTGAAGTTTAGGCTTCCAGGTCTTATACCTTGAGGTATCCACAGGTCCCCAGCCTGAAAAAAAATTACGCGATCCGCTAACGGTAAATGAATGCCGGCCTGCCTGTGCAGAAATTGCTGCACCCAGGTTATAGGTACCCACGGACTCATAGTAAGCATCAGCGGAAATGCCCATTTTTTTGTCGGAATTGTCTGCCGTAATAATGTTAATGGCTCCGGCAAGGGCATTGCTTCCATATACCACCGACATTGGCCCTTCGATCACTTCAATATGATCTACATTGTTTAGTGTGAGCTGGCCCAGATCAATACGGTCAGCAATACGTCCGGTGACCGGTATTCCATCGATCAATACCTTCACATATTCCCCCGAAAGTCCTCGAATGCGAATAAAATCGCCCAGTACCCCTTCGGAACGGTATTGAAAACTAAGCTCATTTTTGAGCAGATCACCCATGGTATTGGCTCCCTTTAACTGCATCTGCCTGGCATCAATGACGTCGATTTTGTAAATCGACTTGTCTACTGATTGCGGCCTGAACTGACCGGTTACCACTACCTGGTCGAGTTGATAGAACTCAGGTGACAAGCTTAACGTATGGCTGTTTCCGGCAAAAAGGGTATCAGTGAAATTCCGGTACCCGATGCAGGAAACATAAACAATTACCGGCAATGCGGTTTGCAATGCTGCTTCTCCGCGTTCATCCGTCAACAGTTTTTCCTCTGATGAACCCTGCAGCGGAGTGGCAATCACATAGGCGTATTCAACCGGTGTTCCGCTGATCCTGTCTTTTAACTGCACAATGACAGGTTGTGCCGAAACTGGCCCGAGTGCAAATACTGATACTAATAATAAAACCAGTTTCATGCCACAGTGGTGGCGGCATGAAACCGATTCTGAAATGGAATATCCTTTCCTATTCAATAGTTTTTACCTTAAAATCAATGGTTCCTGCTGAATTTCCACCATAGTTTGTAAAATACAACTGATACTTTTTACCGTCAACCGACTGTATAAAATAACTGGTGCTGTCGGTCAGGGATATTTCATGGGTAACGGGATCTGAAACTTTCCAGTCATACCCGATGGCATCGGCCAATTCGGAATACCCCCCGGGTGCATCTGTTTCCAGCGCACTTGCAGGAGGAACACCGGTGACTTTGGCCACCTTTACACCCTCATTGCTGAGCACGCCCATAACCGGGTAGTTCATGATCACGCCAGGTCCGGCAGGGATTTGGATCACGTAACGCGTAAAGAGCAGATCCCATTCATCTTTCAGGGGTTCGGCCTCAACAATCTCCTGATTTACAATAGAGTAATGAATAAAATTCCTCGTACCCACGTAAGATGTTGCGGCCACAGTTGTATTCACGGCTTCCGTACCATCGAGATTTGCCCAGGAAAGATTATGCACGGCGGTGCCACCGATTCGTTTCCGGTAAAAGAGCTTTTTAAGTGATCCATCGGAAAGTTTTATAACATAAATGGAGTCCCCATATACATTATGGTCAGCCATATTGTAATGTCCCCATCCGAAATTGAAAACGTCCGTTGGATCCGCATTGCGGTTGAATGCACCGATGGTCCATCCGGTTTTGTCATTGTAACGGGGAAGCAGGGTTGCAATCGTGTTCTCATCAACCGATTCCCAATCTGTTGAATCACCTACGCAGTAAAGTTCGACTCCTGCGCCTTCATTGATCAGCACAGTGGCACTTTGTGTAGGGGTTGAAAAAGCAATGTCCCAGTCGGTCCGGGTAACCGTATTTACCTCTCCTGCAGCGAGACTGTAATAAACATCGGAAGCACTGTTGGCACCCATTGAAACGGTAGTTTCGGTATAGGGATCTGTTGTACTGTCTTTTTCGCAAGCTACCATAACGGTAAATGCTATAATAGGAATAATTCTTATTAAATTTTTCATAATAAAAAGCTATAAATATAAATAAGTCAAAGCATTACGCTTTGAACAGAAATGAATAAAAAAGTTGATTTCAGATAAACAGTTTCGCAGCAGGAGGACCGCGAAAATCGTAGAAGGAATAATAATGGAATTCAAAGAACACTTCCATATCGTGTCCTTCAGGTTCATGCTTTAGTGCAACGGGATAAAAATCAGACCAGGGGAAAATAGTATGATCTTTCCCGGCTGTCTGTGTTTGAATGTCTGTAGGGTGACTATAGAAATGAAAAACCTTACTGTCATAATACTGTAAGGCATGATTATCTGAATAATAGGTAACAGGAGTAAACAATTGCTTTGCCTGCGTAATTTTTCCGCAGAAACTGACAATCAGGAACACCCAAATGATGGACAGGTAAATTATATAAGGTAATATAGAATTAAGGCCACCAATAAAAAACATCTTTCCATGAATTAATAATGCCAAAAATAGTAAATAGTAGCCGGATATTTGCAAGGAGGAAACAGAAAATAGCGGACAGGAAACGACCAACGGATTCATTTCTTAACAAATGATCTTTCTGGTGATTTTTTAAAGAAAATCTCCCGAAATCCCCTTCCCTTAGACAGTTCAGGTTATTTGTCACCTCAAAAAACGATAAATAAAAGATTTTTGTCTGTTTTAAAAACGTCAAATGTCGATTCCGATATATATAAATATCTTCCGATATTCCGGCAGACAGTATTGTAATACCGTTTTATTCCATTGCTGGAAAGCCCTGGCAGAAAGAAAGAAATTATATTTTAGCAGTATACAAACAAACTAATAGTTTTTACTAAAAACTGTCATATGCGAAAATTACTTTTACTTTCTGTCGCTACATCGTTTTTACTGGGATCGGCGATATTTACAAGTTGTGAAGGCCCCATGGGACCAGCCGGTCCTGCAGGACAGGATGGCGTGGATGGTACCGACGGAGCAGATGCCAATGAAACATGTAAGCAGTGCCATAACCCGGAAAGTGTTGATTTAATTTCAGCACAGTACGAGTTTTCCAAACATGGTTATGGTGAAACCTTCTTTGAGGAAGCAGGAAGTACTTCCTGTGCTCCGTGCCATGAGTCAGAGGCTTTTAAGGATGTTGTCGAACGGAATGTTCCTTCAACATTTACCCTGGTGAGCGGTTCCTATGTAAATAACTATACATGCTCGGCATCTACAGCCTATGGTGCTATTGCCTGCAATACCTGCCACAGCAGCATTCATTCAACCTACAGTGAATCGGACATTCCGGCATTCACCACGGTAGATCCTGTTCCTCTCACCATGTGGGGCGGCGCCAAAACCGTTGATGTTACCGTGGATGGCGACGGCAGCTCAAACCTTTGTATCAAATGCCACCAGCCGCGTCCGTTTACGAACAGTGCTACAGACAAGAATGTACTTGACTATGCCAAACTGGTTGCAAATCCAACCGACACATTTTATGCCGCTGTGAATCCATCCGGGGTGAATGTATTAAAACCCGGTTACAGAACGCATACCCATTATGGTACTGTTGGCGCTATTTTTGCCGGAGAGGGTGGAATTGAATTCGAGGGAACCTTATCTTATTCAAGTTCACAGCATAACAGCCAGACTACCTGTGCGGATTGCCATATGGCTCCTATGAATGGAAGGGCAGGAGGGCATACATTTACTGCCAAAGGTAATTTTAACGGCTGTACCGACTGCCACCCCAACCTCACGTCGACTTCATCAGATCCCAGTCACTGGGGCGATAAGAGAACTGAAATCCAGACGCTGCTCAATCAGTTAGCCGCTGAATTGAATATTAACGGGGTTGATATATTGAACAGGGATCCTGATCCGGAATCCAATCTATGGGTGACATTAACTACCAATAAATATGACGGATACTTAAATATTTATGATCCCGCCAATAATCCCGATGGTGTGGCAAATAATCCTACCGGAATCTTCAAAAATCCAAGTCCCGGATCATCATGGTCCCAGGCCCAGAAAGATTACAATGCCGCCTTACCGGCAATTGTCCTGACCAATGCACAAATGGGAGCCATTATCAATTTCCAGATGTGTCTGAGGGAATACAGCCTGGGTGTTCACAATTACAATTACTCAAAGGCCTTGTTGACCAATTCACTGGCTATACTGAACTAGTCCTGTGCTTCAAATAATATTAATTTAACTGCCTGCAATTTGTCAGGCAGTTTTTTTTATTGTTTGCCGCACATGGGCATTCACCATAATCATTTTTTCTGCCGGAACAATTTAAATACCTTTACCTTTTGCTGAAAGCCTATGAAAGAACCAGAAAATGCCACTGTTAAACAAACCGGGAAGAATTTCCGGCCAGGTCCCTGGTCTTATCGTGAGAGCTATATCATTGCCTCCACCCTGATCGTTCTGGGTTTTATGGTCGAAATAATTTTTCAGGGCCGGCAGCAGGTTCCTGTTCCGCATCGTCCGCTCAACCTTGTCATACTATTTGCGGTCATCGCCTTGCTGGCACTGGCGCATATTTTTTACCGGAAGACGACATTTGTAAAATGGCTTTCCTCTATTCCCTGTGCCATTAGTGCCATTACATCCTATGCTGCTCTGGTTTTACTGCTGGGTTTTATCAGGCAGGAAGTTGAGGGTCAGCCCCAGTGGTTGCAGCAGTTGGGACTGACTCATATGAAGAATTCCTGGCCTTTCCTGTTCGTGGAAGTATACTTATTTATCTCGCTTGGGATGGTGGTTATGCGGCGTGCTTACCCGCTTACAGGTAAGAACCTGGGCTTTCTGCTAAACCATTTTGGGTTATGGCTCACACTGATGGCTATGGCTATGGGTTCGGGCGATTTACAGCGGCTAAGGATCAGTATTTTCGAAAATGGGGACTTTTTGGATAAAGGTGTAAAATCGGGTCATGAAATCTACAACCTGCCTTTTTCACTGAAGCTGTTGGATTTTAAAATGGAAACGTATAATCCAAAGATCATGCTTTCCGATACCATGGGCAATTTACCTGAAAAGCATAAGGGGGAGGTACTTCCGATAATTGAAGAGGGCTCGGAATACAGACTGGATAATTATAACATTACGATATTGGATATCCTTCCATCGGCCGAAAGAACCGGCAAGGGATATATACCTTCGAATGAGCCAATGGCTGCTACGGCAGTCCTGGTAAAGGTAAGAAACATAACCTCCGGAGATTCAGTCTCCAACTGGCTTTGCAGCGGCAGTCCGGTGATGCTTCCGGAATACATTCTGCTTGAGAAAAACCTGGGATTATGGTTACTGAGTCCGGAACCGAAAAGATTTGAATCGGTAGTGGTGGTGAAAACGAGACTCGGAGATGTGGATACGGTGACGATAGAAGTGAACAAACCTTATAAAACCAGGGGATGGAGCTTTTACCAGATCGGCTACGAGGAGATGATGGGACCTGAATCACAACTAAGTATCATCGAGGCTGTTTATGATCCCTGGATAAAGGTTGTTTATACCGGAATTGCTTTGATGCTTGCAGGTGCGGTTTATTTATTCTGGTTGGGACGGGAAACAAAGATTAAAGATTGAAGATTGAAGATTGAAGATTGAAGATTGAAGATTGAAGATTGAAGATTGAAGATTGAAGATTGAAGATTGAAGATTAAAAGTGAAAGATATTTTTTCAGGGACTTTATGGGCTTTTGAAGGGTAACAAAACTGATGACAGTATTTACGTGTCTTAAAATTTCTTATTTCCACATGCAAAACAATAAATCTTCAGACAAAAAAATGCAAAAGCCGGCTGATAAAGCTTCCTGGGGATATCCGGAGAGTTTCGTTGCGGCGATTGAAATCATGATGCTTGGTTTTGTCATCGAAATATTTCTTAAAGGCCGCGGAGTGAGTTCGCCGCAAATGCCTTACAATATTTACATGGTATTGGCGCTGGTGATCATTCTTATTTTTATACATGTTAAATATCGTTTTAAGCCGGTCATAAAGTGGCTTTCCTCGGTTCCCTGTTCGGTAAGCGCCATTTCGGTATACGCCCTGCTGGTTCTCCTGCTCGGGTTTATTCCGCAGCAGGGAGAGAATCAAACCCGGTGGCTTCAATTATCAGGTTTGAGCCATATGAAAAGCAGCTGGCCTTTCTTCCTTATTCAATTTTATTTGCTCCTGTCTTTGGGATTGGTGGTATTGCGGCGGGGTATACCGTTTAAGGTCAAAAATCTCGGCTTTTTGTTGAACCATTTGGGCTTATGGATTACACTGGTAGCAGCGGGATTAGGATCGGGTGATCTGAAACGTGTTACCATTGAGCTTTTTGAAAATGGAGATTATGATCAATACCGGAACACGGCAAGATCATCAGGCATTCGAAATGCCTTTTTCCATGAAACTGATCGATTTCAATATTGAATTATACAACCCCAAGATTGGAGTAGCGGATGGAGCGAAGGGGGAGATCCTGCAAAAGCATGGGGAAACGTTGCCGTTAATACACAGTGGATTTGAAACCACGCTGATTGATTGGAAAATAAGTGTAAAGGAATACCTGCCCTTCGCCATTAAAACAGACAGTGGATATATACCGGCAGACAAACCGGGAAGTATGGCCGTGGCGTTTGTTGAAACAAAGAACAGATTGACAGGGGATACAGCCTCAGGCTGGATAACCAGTGGAAGTCTGATGTTTGATCCGAGGTTTCTCGATTTAAAAAGATCGAAACTGTTGTTCCTGACCGAGCCTGAACCGAAGAAATTCGAATCCCTGCTGGTGGTAAAGGATACCCGGGGTATGGCTGATACGGTGAGGCTTGAGGTAAACAAGCCCTACCGGATGAAAGGCTGGAAGCTTTACCAGATCAGTTACGATACGCAAATGGGCAAATATTCAACAGTCAGTGTCATAGAGGCTGTAAGAGATCCCTGGCTGCCTGTGGTGTATACCGGAATTCTGTTGTTGCTGGGTGGTGCGGTTTATCTTTTCTGGTTGGGCAGGGGCATTAGCAACAAATAACTGTTTTGGATCGGAGCGAATTGAATAGTAGGATAACTTATAAATAAAATACGATATGAATTGGACAAATTTTCCATTTTTTGCCGCGACCGCCTCTTTTCTTTGGATACTGGGTGTTATTCTGGTGAATTTCTCCGGCAAGCGAAAAGCGCTTGAAATATCCGGAAATATTCTGATCGCAGCCGGTCTGGCTGTTCTGATATCCTTTCTGACATTGTTGTGGATTAAACTGGAACGGCCACCCCTGCGTACCCTGGGTGAGACCCGCTTGTGGTATTCGGTATTCCTGCCACTTATTGGAATTATTACCTATTTGCGGTGGGGGTATAAATGGTTTATTACTTATGCACTGCTGCTTGCTACGTTGTTTCTTTTTATAAACTATCTGCATCCGGAAACCTATGAAAAGACCTTGATGCCCGCACTGCAAAGTCCATGGTTTGTTCCGCATGTTATTGTTTATATATTTTCCTATGCACTTCTGGCAGCCTCCTCTTTGGTAGCTGTTAAAGGATTGTATGAGTTGTATTTCAAAGAATTCGAAATGGATACACTTCATCTGGCTGATAACCTGGTATATATAGGTTTTTCCTTCCTGACCCTTGGGCTCCTGTTTGGGGCATTATGGGCAAAGGAAGCATGGGGACATTATTGGACCTGGGATCCGAAAGAAACCTGGGCATTTCTGACCTGGCTGTCTTATCTGGTGTACATGCATTTCAGGACATTTCAGCCCAAAAAGACAAAAGCACCCCTGTGGACATTGAGCCTCGCCTTTATAGTTCTGCTGATCTGCTGGTTTGGCATCAACTATCTGCCCTCAGCACAGAACAGTGTACACGTTTATTCACGATAGGAGACAAAAAAAAACTAACCTGCCAGAAATGGCAGGTTAGTTCATTAATTTGACTTATAAAAAAACTACTTCTTAAAGGTTCGGGAATAATTTGTTATGTGCCAGATGTCCTCATCAGGAATCTTTCCATCGTATTTGGGCATTTCATCACGACCCACTTTGGTCTTACCAAAAAGCTCCCCATCCGTCTGATTCTGGTAAGCAGGCTTGCTGAAATCACCGGGGAAAGTCTCCAGCGTTCTGGCTTTAACGCCATCTCCCAAACCTGTTTTACCATGACAGGAGGCACAATTCTTGTTGTACAGATCCTTTCCCGCAGCAATGGATGCAGCATCGGCCTTCACCGGGTTCTTCATGGCTTTGTATTTGGCATCAATTACCCAGGGGGTTTGCCGGGAACTGTAAAGGGACATCAATGCAACTGCTAAAACAAGCATCATAGCGCTTGTCAGAATGGTTTTAAACTGAAAAAATTTCATAATTCCTCCTATTTTTCTAATTGTTTCACAAATCTTATACCAAAATTATAACTTTATTTTTTTGATTCACGTTTTATTAAAATCAATTGAATGATTACATAAATATAATGTCCCCAAACCCCTGAAAGCAGTATGGTAAGGGTGACGATCATCCACATTGGCGCTATCTCGGTCCATAATGCACGATGAGATCCTGATACACCATGTACGGAAGGGATTCCCCACAAATGGTTCTGGGAAACTTCAATATTGGCAAATTGTTCATTTTCTTCGATCCGGGCAAAAACATGCACCGTTCCATCCGATTCACCGGGCAGGTCGGCAGGAAATTCAAATATAAAGCGGCCCTGGTCATCAAATGATCCTTCACCGATCTTTAGTGGGCTGAACATCCGGCTGACATATACGTTTACTGATTCTCCTGTGAGGGGTATGCTATCGTTTTGATCATCAGAAGTAAAAGCCCAAACAGTAACCGTTTTAACCGAATCAACAAGATCAAGACTCATTTTCAGCATGGCGTCTTTTACTGCAATGGATGATTCAGTATTTTCAAGGGTGTCGTTTCCTCCAAACCTTACTGTTAATGGTGTAAATCCTTCATCATTTGCGGGAAGGACAACTCCCGGCTGCACCAGGAGGTAGGCTTTCCCATCAGAATTGGTAGGAATTACAGCCGTTATCGTATCTGTGCCCACCAAAAAGTCGATTTCACTGCCAATAATGGGATAGGTAATCCTGTTGCGGAAAATAGTCAGGGTTGCTGTAAGCAGCTTGCTTCCGTCACTCTTTTTCAGATAGGTGAAATCGAGGGTCGGACTTTCCTTACCGGTTGATTCCTGAGCAAACGTAAAAGCAGGAAGGGAAACCAGAAGGACAAGGATCGTCCGTTTTAGGATGCCGGTTAGTAAAAATCTTTTCATGCGATAAAGTTCAGAAGTTAGCTTAAAATTGTTTCCACCTCTTCTTCATTTAAGCGCTCATCCGGTTCAACCATTTCTGACACTGCAATAATCGGAACAAGCTTAGAAGCAATCATAAACAACAGGCAAAAAACAGCTATGCCTGCCAGCGTAAGCGACCATTCCACCCAGGTGCCCGAATACTTTATCCATGCCATCCGGGTGTCCTGAATGGGAAGGTAAGGAGTTTCGAGTGTGGGCACGACAATCAGGTAACGGTTGACCCATAAGGCCAGTATTGTTATGAGTGCACCAAAAGTGATATTGTTAATCGTCCGGAAACGGGGGAAGGCAATAATGATCATGGGCAACAATACGCCAACATAATTGGAAAAAATAAATAGCCAATAATACTCCAGAAACAACTTATCGATCAACAGCTTGTCCATCCTGACCGAACCATACCATTTGGTAAGGTAATCACTGAAGGTAAAATAGCCATAGAAAGCGCCCACAATAAAAAGGAGCACGCCCACATTAATGAAATGTTGTTTCTTGATGTAGTTTTCCAGATGATATATTCTTCTGAAAACCCACATGAGCAATATTAAAACACCTGTGCCTGAATACACGGCAGCAATTACAAAATACGGACCGAATATGGTGCTGTGCCAGCCGGGTTGCAGCGTAACGCCGAAGATCCAGGCAAGCACTGAGTAAACAATGATGGCAATGGCGATGATCATGGCAGCCATCACGTTCCGTGAGAATTTAAGCAATTTTGCCTGAACAGGGGTTCCGGTATAGCCAATGGACAGAAATGTATAAAGCTTTGTTCTCCACGGGGGTAATTTTAAAGCGGCTGCGTTATCGCGCAGGTGCGCCATGTCCTCCAGAAATGAAAGGTATAGAAAAATGAAACATCCTATCAGGTCCGTGGAAATGGCAATCACGTCCCACATGATGGGTGATTGAATGCGCGGGTGTATGATGAGGTAGGGGATCCTCTCAAACCGACCCACACAGAACAGGATGAAAACCGGCCCGATCATCAGGGATACCACCGTTAGCAATTCACTCAGGCGAACAATGGGTTTTCTCCAGGATGTTTTAAACAGAAGCATCACGCCACTGATCAGCGCGCCTGCATAACTTATACCCATAAAAAAGATAAAATTCACAATATAAATACCCCACACAACATTGTCACGCATGCCGGTAACGATATGTCCCTGTGTTAATTGCGTGTATAATCCAAACATTCCAAAGGCAAACAGGAGCAGGAAAAATCCTGCCCAGGCGTACCATTTTTTACTCGGGCGCTCCAGTTGTGGTGCAAACTCCGTCAGCAGTCCTTCGGTAGTATAGGAACTCATGGCTTAATCTCCTTTTTGGTGACGTAGGGCGCTTTGTTATAACGTTCCTTGATATCAGGCTCCAGCCCGTCATATCCCCGGTCAACCGGAAACAAACGTGCTACAGGTGGCAGATAATAGACACTGGGTTCAGTACCCAGGTGTTCCAGATGACGGTATCCTGCACGTTCGCGAATGAGCTCGCTGAAACGTACGGTTTCGGTGCCATTGGTGACCACATCCTCAATAATATCACCGAAATAAATAACACCCATCGGACAGGCCTCAGCACACCGCGGCAATTCTCCCTTTCTCAATTTATCAGGACAAAAGACGCACTTGCCAACGGTACCTTCTTTTGGAGGAATATTCACTTCGGGTGAGTAGGATGAGCCTGGCTCTGCCTTGACTCCGGGATCTTTCCAATGAAATACCCTTGCTGAGTAAGGACAACCGGTCATACAGAATTTACATCCGATGCAACGTTCCGAGTCCACCAGTACGATCCCGTCGGATCGCTTATAGGTGGCACCAACCGGACAAACACTGGCACAAAGCGGATTATCGCAGTGGAAACACGGCTTTGGGAACCAGTAGGGTGCTGCATCAGGACTATCCTGCATCATATATAATTTTATCCATTCATGCTCTTTAGGCAGTTGATGCCCTTCCTGGCAAGCTTCAACGCACTTTCTGGCATTCTTGCACTTTGCCAGATCGATCACCATCACAAACTTCCTGTTTGGAATTCCTTCCCGGGCAGCTTCCCTGGAAATAAAAACTTCTTTTTTCTTTGCCAGCCCGACCTGTTCGGCATCCACCTCAATAAGCTTACCGTCAGTTGTCAGTACCTTTACCTTCTCGCCGCTTCCGGCAGAGGGCAATTCATCGGCACCTAAAAGCTTCACTGACATGGCACCTGCTACAGATGCAGCTCCAAGTCCAACTCCCAGCCTTAGAAAATTCCTGCGAGAGGATTCCTTATTATTTTTATCAGCCATATCCTGTAATTTTGTAAATAATCGGTCAATGCACTTCAACCCAGCCGTTGATCATTCCTTTAAACAGGGACGTTAACTTAATTCCCATGGTGCAGAAGTACACATGCACGATCAGAAAGAGGGAAATTATAAAACCAGTAATGATATGCACCAGGTCGGTCAAAAAAAGACCGCTCACGCCAAATACTTTTTGTACAATGATTTCGGGAAATAACATGGCCCACCCGGTAACAAAGATCAGCGGCAGACAGCCATACATGATAAAGATATAGGAGAATTGCTGCAACGGATTGAATTTCCTTTCTGCATTCACCGGGTAAGGTGCTTTCTCACCTTTAAATATACCCACAGAATAATACCGGAATTGTGCCAACAGCTCGCCGATATAGTTTTTGTCAGAAATTTTATAATGCTTACGGTTCCCGGAAAACCTGTTGGCCACTATAAAGAAAATATAATTAAAACTCAGTAAAACTGCAGCTGCATTATGCAAAGTAACTGCTGTGTCAAAAGGGATCAGGGGGCGGTCAGGTTCTGAAAACTGCATGCTGAGACCACTGAAAATCAAAATCAGACACAGCAATGCATTGATCCATGCCATAAACGTATCCATAAGGGATAATGATAATACTTCTCTGCCATACCTTTAAACTTTTGGTTTAGATTTAATTCTGAATACCAGGTGAACTAAAAGCAAACCCATTGTCACAAAAAATACAATCATGCTGATCCGGTTCAGCAGAATATTGCGGTTTGCGCCAATAACAAAGGCATTGTTAAGGATAACGGCATTCATGAAACCTGCCTGGGTTCTGTTCTCTTTAGCCTGGTATTTGTATAGGGAACTCATAAGCAGAGAATTCTGCGAGTGGCATTCCACACACCGTTTAACGGATTTTTCTTTGGGCATGATCAGGTGTGCCACCATAAGACTGTCATTCGGTCTCGCATGGCATTCGATGCACCGCACCTGACTGAAATGCAATCCCTGGTTTGGCAGCCATTCATGCTTTTGCAGCAGATCAATCTCTTCCTTGTCGGTTAGTAATTGCAACCGTTCGAAATCGGAGTGGCAGTTCAGGCAGAATTGATTGTCATACGCAATGGCCTGAGTGATATTTTGCGCGTTTCTAATGTTGATTTTGTAAGTATGCGGATTGTGACACTTCCAACAAGTGAAGGCATCGCCACCTGTATTATAATGTGTGCTTTGCTGAAACTCCTTTTCAATTTCCTCAAACTGATACATGGCATAATTTTCATCGTATCCATGACAGTCAATACAATTATAGGGAGTTTCCATTCGGAGTTCACCGGGATGGGGGAATGTATCATACTCAGCAGCGTGACAATCGACACAGGCAAAAGTCTTATGATTGGAGATATAAAACTCATCCCTGTGAATCACTCTGTTGTCGCACATCATGGCTGCGATTTCATTATCGCTGACCGGATTATGGTAAGTGTACTTGGTGCTGCCATGACAACGAAAGCATTTCTCATTCTGATCAAAGAATGCTGATTTGAATCCCGTGGTATCTGCCTCTTCCTGGGCAGCCTGAACCAATCCCGATACAACCAGCAAACTAACGGGAATCAATAAAAACAAGGTTGCCGGGCCTCTTCTCCAATGAAAAAATCTCATAAAGTCCTTGTTACCTAAAATCGAACTGTAATATTAAAGCCTACCTGAAATTTAGTATTCTTATTATAGGTCAAGTTTCTTTGATAGACGATGTCATGATAATTGGAAACGAAAACCTGAAAAGCATGTGTTGCTGTGCCTATTTCAAATCCTACGCCCAAATTGGGTTCCTGATGTTGATCAGAAGCATCGTGTTGGGTCAAAGGAAGATCGTACTCCACAATAATGGCTTTATTCCCCCATACTTTGGCACGTCCGCCGAACGAAAGTCCCAGGTTGACATTATTCAGGGAATCTTTTATACCATTGTAATAGGCCATTTCAGGAGCAATCTGAAAGGAGAAAACTTCGCTGAATTTGCGCGATACGATAAACTGGGTAAAATAAGATAAACGATGAATAAATTTATAGCTTTCCTCTGGACCGAAATCTTCCTTATCTGTGGCCTGGATGACCATATTCCCGTAATAACTCAGACTTATGGGCATCGAGTTTGAACGTGTTTGCTGCAAAATGGCATACTTCCATGAAAAGTCCTGAAGTTTGTAATCTGCAGTTGTTCCGAAACCAACCATAATCCGGTCTGTAATTCCGTATTCAAGACCCAGACGGGTGTTGGTGGGGCCACCAAAAATACCGAAAAGGTCCGAAATGCCATCCTCCATGCTGCCGAATCTGTGCTGAACCAACAAATTGAACGATCCCTTAAAAGGAGAAACCACAGTTTGGTTATCAATGAGCATATTCGTTTGGAAAGGTGCTCTTACCGGACGATTGTCATCTACCTTGGCGGAGTCTTCCTGAGCAGATATTGGGCCCTGGAAGGCACAAAGCAAAATAAACAGGTAAACAAAAGATTTCAGTGTCTTCATCATTATAGTATGCTTTAGGTTGATTACAAAAAATAAATATGGATTATTCCGGGACTCCCTGTTCGATCCAGGTGAGGATATATTGCTTATCCACATCACTGGTCTTTGGATTGTGTGAGGCTCCGGTAAGTTTGAGATAGAGCTTTGATCCTGCAGGATCAACAGAATCGGCAGGTTCTGCATACTCAGGAACAAGAGCCTCATAAGCAGTGCCGGGATTCAGATCAAGACCTTTTGTAGGTGGATGGCAAGAAACACAATTACTAGAAAGAATAGGCTGGATATCCACTGCAAAACTGAGGTCTTCATTTGGAATTTCAACTGGTTCAAAGACCACTTTCTCGCAAGCTATTGCAAATAGCAGGATAAGAGGCAAGAACAACCATTTTCTTTGTCTTTTTTTTAGTATATTCATGTTATCGGGAATGTTTATAAACCTATGACCGGAGAAGTATTTCTCAGATGCCGTAAATGTATCATATTAACAAATAGGTAAATGTTTCAATAAGACGACATTTGAAATGGAATAAACAGATATATGTCATATTTTTACCGACATATATCGTGAAAATGTAATATTTTTGCCTTTTGGTGGATAGCATTGCCTGCTTCCAGGTTGTTAAATTTTTATACTGATAACAATGACTCATTTTCATCGCTCAGCGACTTGCGTAAATTGTGAGAAATGCAATGATCGTATTGGACTTTTTGCAGGATTGACAAACGAAGAGATGAAGGTTATAAACGACAACCGGTATGAAGTTCATTTCAAGTTAGGTGAAAACATAGTTAAACAGGGGACGGCTGCTTCAAACCTGGTATTTCTCACCAGTGGCCTGGCTAAGGAGTTTATTGAGGGCTATGATCAACGCAACCTGATCCTGGAGATACTCAAACCCTGGTCAGTTTTTGGCGGAACCGGCATTTACGTGGATATGCGGTATCACTATTCTGTTTCAGCATTGGAAGAGTCCACAGCCTGCTTTATCGACACGGTTAATTTTAAAAAACTGATCCGTCTGAATCCTGATTTTGCAGAACGTTTTATGAGCTATTGCGGAACCTGCAGCACAAACACATTTGAACGGTTCGTCAGCCTTACGCAGAAGCAAATGCATGGCCGTATAGCCGATGTGTTAATTTACCTGGCAGAATCCATATACAACAGCAACAACTTCGATATGACCCTTTCACGACTGGACGTCTCTGAGTTTTCTGGAATGTCAAAAGACAGTGCCATCAGGATACTCAAGGAGTTTGAGAATGAAGGGATCATCGAGGCGAACGGAAAGAGCATATCCATTAATAAAATGGAATTATTGAAAGAGATCTCGATCAGGGGATAATGCTGATACGTTTAATTCATCCCACTACATGGGACGATGGCATTCACTGCAATTACTTTCTTTCCAGGCTGTTCCGATATCAACGGGATGTTTGAACTCAAGTGCATCCATGTAGGAAACGGTCTTTAAATCAGCAGTTGTTCCCTGCGCGATAATGGTATGGCACAGGTTGCAGTCCTTAGAGATGGTTATTCCTTTTTCACTGACGTGCCGGCCGGAATGACACCTGAAACAGCCATCGGATTCCCAATGACCGATATGATTGAGATAACTGCTGCTGGACGCTTTCATTGCCGGAAAGGTATTCTTTCGAAATTCATCCTGAATACCCGTGATGGCCTTTTCTATCTGGTCGTGATTATTTTTAAAAATTTCAGGGTGTTTTTCCTGATAATAGGCCGTGATATTGTTTCTGATTTCCAAAAGGGCAGAATCGGTAGTGGAAAACTGATTGCCCAGAACCCTCATGGAAGCCTTTTTAATGAAGGGTAACTCTTCCGGTACATTCCCCGAAATCAGGGCATTGTCTATATAGACAACAGCTGATTTATAGGAATGGGATGGCCGGTTATGACAGTCCATGCAATCCATTGATCTTGTTTCGAGAGAATCCAGTATTGCCTGATCCAGCAGATTTTCGGTGTCCTGGAATATTTGCACATCACCAGTTTTACTGTTGGTATATTTAACCCAGGGAATTGTCTCACGATCAGCAGTGGAGGCTATGTACTCAATGGTAACATCCGGATTGATATGCCAGTGAATCCCCTCAGAAAGTCCAAAGGCGCTGAACGAAGGTCCGATTTTCATCAGCATGGCATAATTCCACTGTGAGTTTGAGGAATCGGATAAAAAACCTCTGATGCTGCGCAATTTTTTTTCATAAAACTTCTGAGGCCAGTGACATTTTTCACAAGTCTCCCTGGCAGGCCTTAAATCTTCGATAGGCGTTGGTATTGGCCGGGGATATTTGTCGAACATGACTGAATATACCTGATACAAACCAGCAAGCTTTGATTTCACATACCACGAAGCTCCTTCGCCAACGTGACATTCAACACAGCGCACACGGGCATGAGGTGAATTGAGGTAGGTAACATATTCAGGTTCCATTACCCGGTGACATAATTTACCGCAAAATTCCACTGACTCCGTATAGCGATAAGCCTGATAACTGCCCATGGCGGAAACCAATACAAATACAAGGGTGAAAGCCGAGACAATAGTCAAAGACCGGCGGGTTTTAGGATGATTAAAATCCAATATCGGCCATTTCAAACCAGTATCAGCTACTTTTTCCTTTCTCCGCACGGCGAACAACATTCCGATCGGAATGAGGATCAGGCCCAGTACAAGAATTGTCGGCAATACAATATAAATGAATATGCCGAGGTAGGCATTGCTTCCTCCGACGGTCAAAGAAATAACAAAAAGAATGATCATCAGTAAAACGCAATTCAGACTAAGTATAAATCCGGTTGCACTGAGCCAATTGTAAGCTGATTTTGGAATTCTCATGACCTGCAGTTTTAGTGAATACTAACTCAATACCAAAAATTGGATTTTAGGTCAAATTCCAACAAATATATAAAAAGTTTCATAGGTAGGGTAAAACTGAAACAGTCCTTTTGCGTAAGGTGGATACTTCCACGTGTAATTAATCAGATCTTACTGTTCGATTGGTAATTCAATGGTAAAAACAGTACCTTCTTTTTCATCAGAGATGAAATAAACCCTGCCTTTGAGGTAATTTTCCCCAAAAAGTTTCATGCTATAGGTACCAAGTCCCCTTCCATAGCCTTTGGTGGAAAAAGACCGCTGAAATATCTGGAGTTGAAGATCTTCGGGAATAATCCCCGCATTTTGAACGCTGAATACCGCAAGACCCGGCTTCTTTGAGCAGACAATACTGATTGTACCCTGATCCAGGGTCGCTTCTGCCGCATTCGTGATCATATTCAGCAGAATTCTTTTTAACAGGGCACCGTCGGTTTTAAAGGTGAAGTCAATGCATTCCGAACAGATAATGAATTTCTTTGATTTCAAGGCCGGATGGAAGGACATTTGCTTGCGGACAGACTCTACAATGTCAAAAGCTGAATAGTCCCTGATATTCAGGATAAGATTGGCATTTTCCGCTGCTTTTAGGAACCGTTGGGTTTGAATATCTTCGACCGTCAATTCTCCTATGGTTTCCAGTAAATCAATAAACTCTTCAAGTTCAGCCTGCTTATTTTCCGTTTTGAGAATCTGGACAATTCCGCTTAATCCCCCAAGCCGGTTCAGAATATCGTGAAAAAACACCCTTTCAAGCATTTCATTTCTCTTTTCGCTGCTGATATCTAACAGATTAAGCAGTGTATACTGCTCATCACGCAGGGTGAAGGGGGTACAGGTGACCTTGAAATCATAGGAAATTCTTCGGTCGTGAATAAGGGTAGTAATTCTGCAATCACTCGAGATCCGCTTATTCAGGACCTGCGACTCATGAATCGTACGATTTATTCCGCAAAACTGACAATTCACCGTAGAGGTACATGCGCTGCCATCGGCAGTATGGATGCAGTTCAGGATTTCTCCCGGACGCTCCCCGATAATTCGGGAAAGACTTATTCCCGCAATGTTTACCAGGTGTTCATTGGAGAGTACGATTTGTTTATGCCGGTTAACAATAGCACTGATATGCGCATTGGAATTTAAAATAGCCTGAATATAACTGAGATTTTCAGCATTGATTAAATCTCTGATAAGATCATGACGTGGGTAATCCGGAATAGGCTGATGGTTAGAGCTCAGACTGTCATTCATAGATGTATGGGAGAATGGATTAATTCAAATCACGGCAAATATAAAAGATAATTGCATGCTAATATACTAAATAAAACAATAATACGTTAGAAAATTTTTAACTGAAGAACCGGTCATGCAAGAATCAGATCAATGCCGGCCTGATCAAATTCGGTGATAAATTTTTGATCCAGACCGTTGTCCGTTGCGACGTGTTGTATGTCAACCGGATAACAAATGTTGGTGAGCTCAGTTTTCCCGAATTTACTTGAATCCGAAACAATAAATACCTCATTCGATTTTTTAATAATATAACTGGAGATCTCAGCCCTGAAAAGATCCCTTAACGTAAATCCGGTTTTGGTTGTATATCCGTCAATACCTATAAATGCTTTGTCAAAGTTGATCTGATCGATGCAGACCTTTGTAATTTTCCCAACCAGACTCTCGCTTCCATGCTGATACATACCACCCAGCAAAACAATCCTGGCCTGTTCATTTTTACGGAATTGTCGGGCAATAAATACATTAGTGGTGATGATCGTCACATTTTTCCTTTTCATAAGTTCCCTGGCAATAAAGCATTGTCGATCCCGATTCAATTAAAATAGTTTCGCCGTCATGAACATAGCATGGAAGCTTTCCTGGCAATTTTAGCTTTTTATCATAGTTAAAACCAAGCCGGTTTGAAATATCATCGGCATCTTCAAGACAGCTCCGCCATGAACCCGTTTCACAAGTCCTTCCGACTCCAGAAAATTGAGATCCTGCCGGATAGTGACTGAGGATACTCTTAAATGGATGTCAAGTTCATTTACAGAAGTCAGATCGTGCTGGCCCAGTAATTTCAAAATTTTATTCTGTCGTTCATTCAGCATAATTCAAGAGCTAAAGAGGCAGCACCGATAACACCCGACATCGGATCCAATCTCGTGAAACCGATATTTCAAAAGGATCAAAAATCATGTCACGGGCATAATTCATAAAAAGTCTTTTTGATCTGCTCCAGGTAAAAATCTCCCCAGCTGAGCAGACCACCTCCCAGAACGATCAAGGCGGATTCAATGCCTGGAAAATGTTGTAGATCCCGATGCCCACATATGTGCCACTGTCGAGGATAATTTCTTTCGAAACCGGATCGTCCATGTCCAGTCCCTGTTTCAGGAGCTTTCCGTCAACCTTGCTGTAATCGAAGTTTGCCGGAAGATCCGAAGCCTGGTGATCATTCCTTCCGGCGGCAATTTTTTGCTTAAAAAGATGGGGGAGTGCCATTCCGCATGCACAGGACATCAGACAACCCCGGTTGCCACAGGTACATTTCAGTTCACTATCGGGGTTAACAATGGTATGTCCAAATTCTCCGGCTGTACCTGTAATTCCCCTGTAAAGCCTGTTATTGATGATAATGCCTGCGCCAATGCCGGTACTGATGGTTAAAAAAACCATAGCTGTCATATCCCTTACCTGCACCGAATTTGAATTCACCAAATGCCTGGGCATTTGCATCATTATCAAGGATGACCGGGATGTTGAAATTTGCCTGAACCGCATCACGAAGGGGATAGTCCTTATATCCTTTAAGGTTGGAAGTGGTAATGATAACGCCATCCCTGAACCGGATATGTCCGGCACAGCCAATCCCGATTCCCAGCAGGTCAGATTCCTGCAGCTTGTTATTTTCGACAGTCTATTTAATATTGCCGGTAACTTGCTCAATGAGCTGCTTTCAGGTTTGTCAACATGATCGCAGTCAATACATTTGTCAATGATACTACCATCCTGACGGATGAGGGCTGTAGAGAGTTTCGTACCTCCAATATCAACACCGCATAGAAGTTTTTATCAAATGATTACAGGGATTGTTCGGTTCGTGCAATAATATCATCCTGCGTATCAGGTGACAAGGTAGTAAAAAAGGCACAATAACCTGCTACACTGCACAATAAGATCGCGATATTTTTCAGGTTCTCTTTTGGCCGCCAGCAAGAGTGTCTCCTTGAAACAATATTGTATTGCACGTGCCATCCTTTCAGATCCGCAAAAAAAGTTCTGTAGCATGGCTATCAGCTTTCTTTTATCGGTATCGTGCTTAATGGTAGCCGGTGAAAGCTTCTGGTTCAGCAAAACTCCGCCCATGATTTTGTTGGTTGGCAGCTTGGATACCGACTTAAATACTGCTGTAGGGCCCAGAATATCTGTTCCCGATGCCGGAGAACTTCCTTCTGCCACCGGGGTGTAAGCTTTTCTGCCGTCGGGTGTAGCAGGCACCACCGAACCGTTGGGTACATTGGCCGAAATACTGGAAGTACCGGCATAATATCTGCATCCGATGGGTCCGCGATTATAGCGCGTAGTATGGTATTGATCGAGTTCTTTGATAAACTCCATGTAGGCATCTCTCAGCAGGAGGTCCACATAATCGTCATCATTCCCGTATTTGGGAGCAAAATGGAGCAGAATATGCCTGATCTTTTCTCCTTCCGTTCCCGCGAAATCAGATTCTATGGCTTCAAGGAGCTGCTTTTTTGAAATCTTTTGTTCTTCAAAAACAAGCTTTTTAATGGCTGCCATCGAATTTCCCAGGTTGGCAATACCTACCTGCAGACCCGACACGAAATCATATTTTGAACCTCCCTCTTTGATGGTTTTACCTTTGCTTATGCAATTGTCCACAAAGGCTGAACAGAGGATATCGGGAACATACTCCTCGATGGCCGTATCAACAGCAGTATCTATTTCAATGGTCTTTCCGGGCATAAAATTTGATCTGATGCTGCCATGCCATTAAAAACATCATCAAATGATTTGAAATCAATAAAGTTTCCCAGTCCTTTATAAAATGTCTTGCCGGAGTATTTATCCAGTCCGTCATACAACGATGCCAGAAACACACGCATCATGTTCAGGAAGCTCATCCCGGTACAGCGATATCCCCATTTCCCCGGAACGGCGATCTCAATGCATCCTATGGCCGAGTAGTTGTATGCATCGTTTTTTCAACGCCCAGCCTGATGAGTTCTGGTATCACTATTTCATCATTGTTAAAAGCAGGCATCCCAAATCCCATTTCAATAATCCTGATACATTCCATCATGAATGCTTCACTGATATTTTTATGAAACCTGACAGAAAGATTGGGTTGCGTAAGTCTCATCTTACCAACGGAATGAAGAATCAGAAAGCTCAGCGCATTTACCGCATCCTGCCCCTCTTCAGTTTGTCCTCCTATGGTGACATTCTGGTACAGGGGTCCGCCTGCTGAAAACCGGGTATGGGCCCAGGGACGTATTTTATTGATGGAAAGAAGTTTTATCCAGGTACTCTCAAGTAATTCAGAGGCAAACTCATCCGTGAGGTCTCCCGATTGTATATCCTTTCTATAAAAAGGGTAGAGATACTGGTCCATCCTTCCCAGGGAAACAGAATGGCCATTGCTTTCGATCTGTAGTACAACCTGAACAAAATAAACAAGTTGCAAAGCCTGGTAGAAATTTTCAGGTGCATGTTCAGCAATCCTTTCACAATTCCTGCTGATGAGTTGAAGCTCCTTTTTTCGCTCCCGCGAATTTTCCTGACGGGCATGCGAATCCGCCAGCTAGCTGATATCGCCGGATAAATGCCTGAAAGGCTCGAAGACTGATGGTAAGTGCTGTATAAAAATGATCTTTGCGCATACCCTCCTGCTCGTATCTTTTTACACGCTGATGGTACTGTTTGATTTCTTTCAGATACCCGTCCAATCCAATGGACAAAATTTTGTAAAAATCAACGGCGATATGTGCATCCCCGGAAGTAAGGTTTCCCGTGGCTTTTATTATGGCAGCATCCTGTATGTCACGCAATTCCTGCGACATCATGGCCCTGCCTTTATCATACAGGACCTTGCCTTTCCACCAGGAGGAAATTTCAAGCAGTTCTTTTTTATGTTCTTCCGTGATATAAAAGGCATCTCCGGGACGCTTGTCCAGTTCTTCCATTTCTTTTGGAAGCCAGTCCACCGCATATTCCGGAAAGATGGGAGCCGCCCTGTGGTTCGAAGACTGGTTTCCCACGATAAGTTCACCCTCATCGATATAAATGGTCATTTCCTTCAGGGTTTTCTCAAGGGCAAGAGCCCGTTTGAGGATTACCGGCTGATCTTCATGATCCCGGTAAACCTCTGTATAGCATTTAGCCCTTTCAGTGCATATAGATGGTTTTATCCCTAATACTTTTTCTCTTAGCAACGAAATTCTTTCCGAAACAGGACTTTGTTTCTCAGTCTGTAACATTTCAACCTCCAATCTTTGTTTTAAATCCTTTTGTATGCGCATATTCGGCATAGCCGTTTAATTCCGATGGATCAACCGCCCTTCTTGAACCAAAAGCATAGTCCATTCCGAGCATTTTATACTTTTCCAAACCCAGCGTGTGATAGGGGATAAAGTGAATCTCCGGGATCTGATCGAGGGCGGCCACAAAATCGATGATATTGCTTCATTTCATTTTCCGTGTGATTGAAATCGGGTATCACGGGGATACGAATGATGATATTTTGTGCCTTCCTGTTGATTTTACCGAGATTGTCCAGTACCAGATCAAGATTTCCCTGGGTATACCATCTGAATTTCTCCCGGTGGGTATGTTTCAGATCCACCAGGAAGGTATCCACCAGGCCAAGACATCTTTCAATCTTTTTCCAATGGACATGGAGAGAAGTTTCCACGGACACATTGATATTCCTTTTTTTCAGCTCCTGCAAAAGGACGATCAATTCCGAACCCTGGGCAAGAGGTTCTCCGCCGGAAAGAGTCACCCCTCCCTTGCTCCGTTGATAAAAGGGTCTGTCCTTTTCAATTTCCTGCAGGAGTTCCTCCACGGTTTTGTTCTCTCCGGAAACAGTAAGTGCCCGGGATACGCAGGTTTCCTTCAGTTTTTCGGGATGGGCAATAGCTGACCGGTTGATTTGAATTCCATGATTATTCAGGGTGATCGCCTTACCATCTTTCTTCAGACAATCTCCAAATCCTTTGCAAATTCTCTGATCAAACAGGATACTCGGTTCCGGAGACTGGCTTTCGGGATTGCTGCACCACTGGCAACGAAGCGGGCATCCTTTGTAGAAGATTATTGTTCTGATACCTGCTCCGTCATGTGTTGAGAACCTTTGAATATTGAATATCATGGATCAGATGCTTATGGCTTTTAACCAGAGAATTTACGAAACAAATATATGTAATCTTCATAAAAAAGCCAAATAAATTTCATATGAAAGTTATTTAATTTCATATGAAAATGCCTTGATTTTTGAAGTCATTTTTTACGGTCAGATTTTTTTCATAAAATACTAAACGACCTTTTTGTCATTTAATAAAAATATAAATCTATATTTGTATCTTTAATTCCTAATGCCTTTAGTCAATAATTCAATAAATATTCAACATGATGACAACACGAAAACTCTGGATTGGCTTTTTAGCAGTGATGGGCATCTCATTTGCCGTTTTGCTGTATTATGGATACGAGATCTATCGTCAGGCTCCACCGGTTCCTGAAAAGGTAATGACTTCCGATGGAACCGTGCTTTTTACCGGACAGGATATTAAGGACGGACAAAATGTATGGCAATCGCTTGGCGGACAGGAAATAGGTACCGTATGGGGCCACGGTGCTTACCTGGCGCCCGATTGGAGCGCTGACTGGCTGCACAAGGAGGCCGTATATATGCTTGAAGCTTATGCCATGCTGTCCGACGGAACTACTTTTGAGGAACTGTCCGAGGAATTCCAGGCGGCCCTTAAAGTGCGCCTGCAGAATGATTTGCGCACAAATACCTATGATGCCGATACCAAAACGCTCACGGTATCCATTCTAAGGGCAAAAGCCATTGAATCCAACAGCAGGTATTATACCGGCCTGTTCATGAATGATTCCTCGCTTGCAGCTTTGCGGGATGCTTACAGTATTCCTGAAAATGCTTTAAAGGATCCCGAGCGTGCGCGAATGCTCAATGCCTTCTTTTTCTGGACTTCCTGGTCATGCGTGACCCAGCGTCCCGGTCAGGAAATTACCTACACCAACAACTGGCCTTCGGAAGAGCTGGTTGCCAACAGGCCCACAGGTTCACTGCTGCTTTGGACCGGCTTTAGCGTGATCATGTTGTTGGCCGGTATTGGCTTGATGGTGTGGTATTATGCCCGCCGGCGCGGTGAAGCTGCAGACCATTTGCCGGTAGTTTTCCCCTTAAAGAATGATTTACAGACCCCTTCCCAGAAAGCTACAGTAAAGTACTTCTGGATTGTTACTGCCCTTTTGCTGGTGCAGGTGGTAATGGGTGTGATTACAGCACACTATGGGGTGGAAGGGCAGGCATTTTACGGACTGCCACTCTCCGAATGGCTTCCATATTCCATTTCACGAACGTGGCACATCCAAATTGCCATATTCTGGATTGCCACATCGTGGCTGGCCACCGGGTTGTATTACGCACCTGCCATTTCGGGAGTTGAGCCAAAATTTCAACGACTGGGGGTAAACTTCCTGTTTGGGGCACTTTTATTTATTGTTTTGGGTTCCCTGGCGGGCCAATGGATGGGCGTGATGCAAAAGCTCGGACTGATCCAGAACTTCTGGTTCGGGCATCAGGGCTATGAGTATGTGGATCTGGGAAGATTCTGGCAGTTGTTCCTGTTTGTCGGATTGGTGATCTGGCTGTTGTTGATGGGCCGGGCCATATGGCCGGCGCTCAAACAGCGATCGGAAAGCCGTAACCTGCTGATCTTGTTTTTAATTTCTACCGTTGCCATCGCTGCATTTTATGGAGCGGGACTGATGTGGGGACGACAGACAAACCTGGCAGTGGCCGAATACTGGCGCTGGTGGGTAGTGCACCTCTGGGTGGAAGGCTTCTTCGAGGTATTTGCTGCAGTAATAGTTGCATTTCTGTTTGTCAGGTTACAAATTATTAAAGCTGCCACCGCCACCACGGCCGTTTTGTTTTCAACCATCGTATTCCTGTCGGGTGGAATTTTAGGAACATTCCATCATTTGTATTTTACCGGTACTCCTACCGCAGTATTAGCCCTGGGCGCAACCTTCAGCGCACTTGAAGTGGTACCTTTGGTATTGATGGGATTTGAAGCCTTTGATAACCTGAAAATAAGCCGCAGCAATGAATGGATAAAAACCTACAAGTGGCCGATCTATTGCTTTATTGCGGTTGCATTCTGGAACCTCGTGGGTGCCGGTATTTTCGGTTTCCTCATTAATCCTCCGATAGCGCTTTATTACATGCAGGGATTAAATACCACTCCGGTTCACGGACATACTGCTTTATTCGGAGTATACGGCATGCTGGGTATCGGACTTATGCTTTTTGTCCTTCGCGACATGAACCGGGAAGCCGTCTGGCTGGACCGGTGGATAAAATTTGCTTTCTGGAGCATAAATATTGGACTGGCCGCCATGGTGCTCATCAGTGTTCTGCCCATTGGCCTCGCACAAACGGTTGCCAGCGTGCAGGAAGGATTGTGGTACGCCCGTTCTGCTGAATTCATGCAGCAGCCCTACCTGGTCACTTTCAAATGGATGCGGGTAATTGGCGACACCCTTTTTGCTGCCGGTACACTGGCCCTCACCTGGTTTGTTTTTGGATTGAAAACCGGCTGGAGCATTCAAAGTAAAAATTAAATTATTGGAAATCAAAACCCTACAGTATGCTTATATTGTAGGGTTTTTTTTCATGATACAAGCAACCATTTACGCTTCAGAATCATCCTGATATTAAAGTATCCAATGAGTGACATTATTCATTTAAAACCATAATGATGAAGTTCAAAACCGTAGTTTCCGTTCTTTTGGGAGTATTTGCTTTTGCAGTACTTATTTCCTGTAAGCATGATGAATCCGATGAACTAACGCAAAGCGACGTAGTGGAAAGATACCTGGAATTCAAAACGAAATTGAATGCCGTTAATGCGAATTTTGGTCCCATGGGCAATTTTCTGTCCGTTATCGCAGCCAGCCAGTTGCATAGCAACAGGTTTGAACTGAAATCCGCACTTGGCGATACGGTTTTCACCGACAGCATTCCCGGTGACACCTCGGGATATTGGAATTACTGGACCTGTGCAACGGTGACAGAATTCGACAACGGTGACGGAACGCACACTACCGTATACGATTATGGTGATGGTTGCAACGAATATGGTTCCCTGATCAGGGGGAAAATTACCTACATCTGGAAAAACGAAGGGGACGATTATTATTCCAAGGTACTGTACGATCACTATTACAGCTATGGTATGGAAATGAACGGATATTCGGAATACAGCTTCACCTCCGACGGGAATTCCTATTTTGAATATGATTCTTCCGGAATTAAAAATGATTCTGCTGATTCTCCGGTGGTTAATTTTTACTGGTCCGGCGCTTCTACCGGAAAGGATGACATGACTGTGATTCTTGATAGCGGTGAAAAATATGCCTACTCCTCGAATTTCTCCAACAAATGGGAAAATTCAAGCTCCACTGTTCTTGAAGGAGAGTACGTTTATACCAGTGAAACGGAGGGCTATGAATATCATTACCTGGTCACCTTGCCCTTGTTCTACAATTACGAATGCCCCGATACCTGGATACCGGTTTCGGGAATTGAAACCATCCATTATGTTGATCCGGACGAAACCTATGATTTTCTGATCGATTACGGGAATGAAACCTGCGATAACCTGGCAACAGTTACCGAGAATGGTGAAACTTCGGTGATCGATTTCGGAGAGTTGATAAAGGCATACTGTGGTACGGAAGCAAGCGACAGTGTAAGTGTGGGGAATAAACGGTAAGATTTTCCAGGGTGCAGTAAGTTAGTTGCCTTCAGTTTAGCCCGGTTACAACCGTAGTTTAATTCCTCCATTGATAACGAATCCATCAACCGGTGCATAAATATCCCTGAAAACCGGATTGGTAATAGAACCGGTATAAATCGTATCAAATTTCGTTTGCCTTGTATCCAAAAGATTTTCAAAATTTATAAACAGGGAAAAATGCTTCCATAGTTTTTCAGCCATTACTCCACAAAGCCAGTAAGATTTGCCCGTACTGCCGTCATTTAGTTTTTGGCTGCTGTAGTAATAGGCCTCCAGTCCAATCTTAAGTATAGCTTCAATCTCAAACATTAAAACATTGTTAAGCCGGTGTTTTGAAACCAGAGGAAACACAATGGATTCTCCGTTTAAATATTGATGCACATCAGCCAATGTATACCCAACAAACAATTTGAAATGATTGTAAGTAAGTTTAACGTTGGTTTCAATTCCCATGGTAACAATGGAACCACCCGGTTGCAGGAACTCATATTGCCCGTTCTCCAGCTCGGTAAGAATCAATGGTTTTGATATTTGTGTAAAGAAGAACAGGGTGTTGACACTAAAAATTGTCTCGTGGCTGAGGGTTGTTCGGTAGTTCAGGTCCAGGTTACCTCCCACGGATTGTTCAGCCTTCGTATTGGAAACATCAATCGGCAGTACATTCCTGAACTGGAGGCGTTCAGCATCTTCGGTAAATACCGTAGGAGGTTTGTAACCCAGCCCACCTCCAAGCCTGGCTGACAACTTCGGATTAAACCTGAATAATGCAGACAACCTTGGGAGAAAGAAGAATCCGTATTCATTCTGATAATCACCCCGTACTCCTGTTTCCAGGGTCAATTTATCGGAAATATTCCAGGTGTTTTGTATAAATGGCCCAAACGTTGTATATCTGTAATCAACTGCCTGTGAGGTGTCGGTGTTATCTTGCCTGAATTGATCTGTCCAAAGATTCAGTCCAATGATCCATTCATGATTTCTTCGACTGACCGTGTAAGTGGCCTCGGTGAAAGAAGAAGACTGGGTTCCTGAAAATATGAAACCGGGAATTTCGATTTTCCTGTCGTAATAACTAAAGCTATTTTTGAATTCCAGATGGGAACTATCATTCAGCTGGCGGGTAAATCCAAACTGCGTGCTGAACCGCTTGGTGGTGTTCTCCTCAAAGTAAGAATGAGTGCTGTCACCCCTGCCTTCAATATACAGAATGTCGCCTCCGATCCGGGATTCAACAGTACTGTTGAATCCAATATTCAATGTGGTTTTGGGATTGATGTACACATACAGTTTCGGATTCAAAGTTACCCGGCTAAACTGCGGTATGGCGGTAAGTCCTATTTTAGCAGGATCGTAAGGTGTTCCTGAATTATACGAGGCAAAAACGCTGGTACCGGTTCTTTCAAATTTCTGTGCATAAAATCCGCTTATGTCCAATCCCAGGGCTGAAGTGCCATTCACCATAAAACTCAATTCCCTTTTTTCTCCCGGCAATTTTGAAACAAGGTTCACCAGACCCGCAATGGCACCTCCTCCATAAAGGGTCGACGATGCGCCCTTAATTACCTCTACCTGTTTTAAATCGAGCGGAACAACCTGCAGCAGGCCCAACCCCCCTGAAAATCCTGAATACAAAGGAAATCCATCGCGCAAGATCTGGGTATATTTCCCGTCAAGACCCTGAATCCGGATACTTGAGTTGTAGGAGGTGGCCGAGGTCTGTTGTGTCTGGATCCCCGTGCTTTCGTTCAGCATCATCCTGATGTCGCCTGGTTTCATATTCCCCTTTTCTTCGAGCTCTTCCCCTGAAATGGCTTCGATCCTTGTTGGAACATCTTCAATGGTGCGGCTTGAACGGGTTGCTGTTACAATCACTTCCTCCATCTCTTCTTCACTGGCAGAAAGAAAAATCTCCACAGGCTCCGGTTGATTAATCGGAAAATCAAACGGTTCAGCCTTTTCTTCATAGCCTATAAAACGAAAAATCAGGATCCATTTTCCATCCGGGATATTCCTGATTTGCACCAAACCTTCATGGTCGGCGATACCACCGTTGGAAGTGCCCTGAAGTAAGACTGTTGCCCCGATGAGTGGTTCCTTTGTTTCGATATCCCTTATAAGGGCTTTAAATGAGTTCTGCCCCAGGCAAAAGGATACATAAAACAAGGTTATAAATAGAAAAATTAGTCGTTTCATTAATTTTATAACATCCATTCCTATCATTTGTTTATCCGTATAATTTGATAAACTGAGGCCATGAAAAGGCTTATGCACGTTTTCTTTCTTTTTCCGACAGCAGTTTTGGGTTAATCTTCTGTACAGGGCATCACTTGGCGGCTCATGAAATTCTTTAGCGGAGAATTGACAGGTAAAGGTGGGGATGAATCCGGCGCAGGAGAATATGAAAGTAGCCAATCTATGCGATTTGGATAGATACTCGCGTCGTATGTTATCCGCGGGGGGAGATCCTTGCAAAAGAAAATCAATCCCTCCGCTGCTTCGCATCGGGGGGATTTTACAGTCTTTCGAAATTCAAGAATCGGTGTTTCCCAAAGAGATACCCTGGGCACGATGTTTGGTGTTTGATAAATTAGGGATTACTTCGTGATCCGCAGGGGGAGATCCTTGCAAAAGAAAATAAATCCCCTCCGCTGCTTCGCATCGGGGGGATTTTATAGTCTTCGAAATTCAAGAATCGGTGTTTCCCAAAGAGATACCCTAGGGCACGTTGTTCGGTTTTTCATAAATCAGGGATTACTTCGTGATCCGCAGGGGGAGATCCTTGCAAAAAGAAAATCAATCCCTCCGCTGCTTCGCATCGGGGGGATTTTACATCTTCGAAATTCAAGAATCGGTGTTTCCCAAAGGGATGCCCTGGGCACGATGTTCGGTGTTTGATAAATTAGGGATTACTTCGTGATCCACAGGGGGAGATCCTTGCAAAAGAAAATAAATCCCTCCGCTGCTTCGCATCGGGGGGATTTTACATCTTCGAAATTCAAGAATCGGTGTTTCCCAAAGGGATGCCCTAGGGCACGTTGTTCGGTTTTTCATAAATCGGGGATTACTTCGTGATCCACGGGGGGAGATCCTTGCAAAAGAAAATAAATCCCTCCGCCGCTTCGCGTCGGGGTATTTTACAAAAAGGCAGGACTTCAAGCGAGCTTGAGTCCTGCCTTTTTGTAAAATCCCCGGCTTCGCCCGGGATTTATTTTCTTTTGCGGAGAGAGAGGGATTCGAACCCTCGGAACCCCGAAGGGTTCAACAGTTTTCGAGACTGCCCCGATCGACCACTCCGGCATCTCTCCAAAATTAATATTTCAATGTTTTCGAGACTGCCCCGATCTCCCGAAGGGGATCCCTTTGGGAGACCACTCCGGCATCTCTCCAAAACAGGTGCAAAGATACAGGCAAATTCGGGATATCAAAAAAACTGAATAAGAATCCTGGCCTTTGCCGGTAGAATCATTACCAGCCTTACTTTTTTGGTCGGAATGCCACGCGTATTCCAGGTCGCGAAGTCAGCGTTTCCGCTTTACCAACACCCTGTTGCCCTGATCAGCGCCGCCATACACCCTGATCAGATCACCAAAATCAATACCTGAATTTTCTTCGTTATCAGTAATTACCAATTATCTTTGTGGGATAAAAAAAAGGAATAATGAAAGAATTCTTGTCACTGTTGAACCGGAAAAAGATAGGACTGCCTGTGGAAGTAGTTGATCTGCTAAATCACAGTAAGCAGGTAACCATATATGAAACCGTTGATCAGTTGGAAAAATCTGCAACTGGTGATGAGAATCAGGAAAGTTATGAGGTGGTTTACGAAATTCCTGGAAAGGGTGAATTTACCGAGGCCCTGGTTCATAGGGTAACCAATGGAATTTCAGTGAATTATACTGAGCCATACATGCGTCGCCGCGATCCCGACACCATGGCTATAGCGGATGATCTTCCAAGCGATAAGCAAAAATTTGCGGACAAATATGGTTACGATTTTGAACTGCTCCGGGAGGAAACTTTCCGGTGGCTAAGGGAGCAGGAATTGGCCGTATTTCTATACTTTGCGGGTGGGGAGAGAATTGGTGTAGGCGGAATTGCCATAGCCCCTTCAAATGCCGGTTTTTTTGCCATGGGATTGTCGATGTTACAGCGTATTGTTGCAGCAAAAGATCTTCCTGAGTATTTTTCCATTGATTCTGTGATTTATGTGGCCCCCACATTCCGGCATACTCATTTCAACGGCAGGCAGGTAGTGGTGCACAAACGGTCGGAGAAACTTCATGAGATTTATGCATACAATCTTTACCCGGGCCCGAGTGCAAAAAAGGGCTTGTATGGGGCCTTACTCACGAAAGGGGAAAAAGAAGGCTGGGTGACTGCCCATTGCTCCACTGTGGAGGTGGTCAGTCCTTATGATAATATCACCACCTTCATGCACGAAGGTGCAAGCGGTGGCGGAAAAAGTGAAATGCTGCAAAATATTGTAAGGGAACCAAACGGACAGGTGCTGATTGGCGAAAACATCATCAATGGAGAAAAGAGACTGATCAACCTGCCGTTGTTCTGCTCCTTTCACCCGGTAACCGATGATATGGCCCTGTGTCATCCCTCGGTTCAACGCGACAACGGAAAACTGACCGTACTTGATGCCGAGAATGCCTGGTTCATCAGGGTCGATAGCATCACCGATTATGGAGATGATCCATTTCTGGAAAAGATCACCATTAAACCCAAAAAGCCCCTGCTCTTTTTGAATATTCAAAGCCATCCGGGCGGTACGGCATTGATCTGGAATCATATCGAGGATAAACCTGGTAAAAGATGTCCGAATCCCCGGGTTATCCTGCCCAGGGATATTGTCCCGGGTATTGTCAACAGACCGGTAACTGTGGATATCAGAAGTTTTGGCGTACGCACTCCGCCGTGTTCGCTTGAAAATCCCAATTACGGGATCCTGGGTTTATTTCATGTATTACCCCCCGCACTGGCCTGGTTATGGCGACTGGTTTCCCCACGGGGACATGCAAATCCAAGTATCTCCGATGGCGAGGGCATGGAATCCGAAGGAGTTGGCTCATACTGGCCTTTTGCAGCCGGGAAGATGGTTACCCATGCCAACCTTCTCCTGGAACAGATCATACAAACTCCTCGTACCAAATACACCCTTGTTCCGAATCAGCATATCGGAGTCTGGAAGGTCGGATTCAAGCCCCAGCTGTTAATGCGTGAATATCTGACCCGCAGGGGGAATGCAAAACTGCGGAGAGATCAGTACAACGAAGCGCGTTGTCCTTTGCTGGGTTATGAATTGAATTACCTGTCTATTGAAGGGGCAAAGATTCCATCAAGGTTTTTGCAGGTTCATCGGCAAACGGAGGTAGGCACTGAAGGTTATGATGCCGGCGCCAGAATATTGTATGATTTCTTCAGGAGAGAATTACCGAAATACCTGACTCCCGAACTTTCCTCGACCGGAAGAAAGATCATCGAAGCCTGCCTGTCGGGGGCATTGGTTGAAGACTACAACGCAATCATTCCCATGAGCTATAAGTATTCATTCCTCACCGTTGAGGATTACGAGCACATGCATGATGATGAAGCCTAGCATATACTGACCCGGATGAATGATACCTGAAAGCAAAAGTATATGTGGACACATACCAAGGAGAGCCAGGAAAACATGACGCCGGACATGGCGTTGACTTACCTGAAGGAAGGGAACCTGCGGTTTCTTCAGAGCCTTAAGCTTAGCAGAAACCTGCTCAAACAAGTCAACCTCACCTCAGAGGGTCAGTTCCCGTTTGCTGCCGTACTGAGTTGTATTGATTCCAGGACATCTGCCGAACTTATTTTTGATCAGGGCCTGGGAGATATATTCAGTATCCGTATTGCCGGAAATATCCTGAATGAAGATATTCTGGGCAGCATTGAATACGCCTGTAAGATAGCACATTCCAAACTGGTCCTGGTGTTAGGGCATACCAAGTGCGGTGCGGTGATCAGCGCCTGTGATGCGCTGGAAATCGGACACTTTACCGGTCTTCTCCGTAAACTGACACCTGCCATCGAGATGGAGAAAAAACTAAATTCCGGTCTTCCTGTCTGCGATAACAGGTTTATAAACAAGGTGAGCGCCCGCAATGTGGAGTTAACCATTCAGGAGATACGGAAAAAAAGTACTATCCTCACCGAACTGGAGACAAAAGGTGAAATAGCCATTGCAGGCGGCTTGTACGATATTGAAACCGGTGAAGTTAAGTTTTTTGAAGATTGATTTGTTATTTTGAATCAACCTGTTTATACACCCTCACGTACTCCACTTCCATCCGTTGCGGCCAGATGCTGTCATCAACGCCTTTCTGTCCACCCCAGGCGCCACCCACGGCTATATTCAGGATCAAATAAAAGGGTTTGTCGAATGGCCAGGCTTCCCATCCGGTATTGTCATTCGTTGAAGTAAATAAAAGTTTTTCATCCATATATACCTCGATCTTTTCAGGGTACCATTCCAGAATATAGTTGTGGAACGTGTCCGAAACATCTGCTGAATAAGTGGTATCTGTGCGCTGGGTACCTGCCTGCCAGTTATATTTCAGGGTATGTGTGGATGCATGGATGAATCCCTGGTTGAAGCCTACATGCTCCATGATATCAATCTCGCCATTGTGCGGCCAGTAACTGTCTCCATAGCTTTGTTCGGCTGCGAGCATCCATATCGCCGGCCAGGATCCGATACCACGTGGGAGTTTAGCCCTGGTCTCAATGCGGCCATAGAGCCATTCATTTTTACCGCGGGTTACCAGACGGGCAGAAGTATATTGATTGGTGTCCATGGGTTCTTTTCTGGCCTCAATAATGAGCATGCCATTTTCCACCCGCGCATTTTCTGAACGGGCCGCAGTATAGAATTGTTTTTCCTGATTACCCCAGCCATGGCCTCCAACATCATATGCCCAGGAGTTGGTATCGGGTAAACCCGTGTACTCAAATTCATCAGCCCATACCAATTCCCAGCCTTTCAGTTCGGAAGAGGCATCTTTTTGAGCTGTTCCTGCATTCTTACAGGCAACAAGACAGGTTGTCACCAATGCGACGGCCAGTAGGATCTTTGTAAATTTCATAGGATGGGGTTTTAGTAATACCAAATGATCACGTTAAAGAATAAAAGTAGTATTTTTATATTGAATTTTCAAAAAAGTGAATTTTGCAGTTAATCTTCCGAAATTCATACTGCCATGGCTGATTTTCATATCAATAAAGTGCCGACATTTTCCCTGCTTCAACACGAAAGTTGCGAGACCATGGAGGCCAAGGTATTAAAAGCCTCGGCCAAAATACCCGTAGGTGTTTTAATTCCGGCCTTGTATCGTGACCTTTCCAGTGATGCCATGCATCATATTATCGAAGTGCTTGTGGATACCGCGTATGTCAATAAAATATACATATCCCTGGATCAGGCAACCCGGGAGGAGTTCACCAATGCCCGGAATATAGTGGCTCCGCTTGGTGACAGGGCAGTTCTGGTTTGGAATGATAAACCCGAGGTATCGGCTATCATTCACCGTATTGAAAAACATCTGCCACTTGGCATACGCGGTAAAGGACGTGCCGTATGGACATGCCTGGGCTATATCATCGGGAAAGGAGAGGTATCTGCGGTTGCATTCCACGATGCCGATATATTAACCTATGATCGTGATTTTCTGACAAGACTGCTGTTTCCCCTGATGTACCTTCGTTTTCAGTTTTCTAAAGGGTATTATATCCGATACGACAAGAAACTATATGGCAGGGTAACACGATTGTTTTACTTTCCGCTGGTAAGGACCCTGAAGGATATGTTCGGCAGCACCGAATTCCTCGATTATATGGGCGATTTCCGGTATCCACTGTCGGGTGAATTTGCCACCTATATCAGCCAGGCCCGCATGATGCAGTTCCCTTCCGACTGGGGTATTGAAGTGGGCTTACTGGGTGAAATCTATCGGTTGGTTAGAGAATCGCGGATCTGCCAGATTGAACTGACGAACCGGTATGATCATAAGCATCAGAATGTTGGTTCTGAAAGCGAAAAAGGTTTGTACAAAATGGCCTCGGATATCGCCCGGACATTCTTTACCCATCTGGCCAGCAACGGGGTATCGCTCAATTCGGAGCTTTTCCGCACCATCAGGCTCACTTACCTGAAACATGCACGGGAAATGGTTGGTATTTATGAATCGCTGGCTGAAATGTATGATAAGCGTATCGGTTTTGACTTTCACGAAGAATTGAAAACTGTTGAAATATTTGCCAAAGCCATTGATTCCGGAGTAGTGGATTTCAATGATCAGCATTTCGGTTCACCGCTAATACCCGATTGGAAAAGAGTGGAATCGGCCATTGACGGGATACTGACTGAATTGGTAACCGCGATTGAATCTGATTAATGTTGAATTGCTTTATATGAGCTGGATTTACCTGTTTATTGCAGCAATATTTGAAATAGGCTGGCCGCTCGGATTTAAACTCTCACAAACTACCGGTCATAAGCTGGTTTGGATCATTTTTGCGGTGGTCTCCATGGGATTAAGCGGCCTCTTTCTCTGGTACGCACAGAAAGATATCCCCATAGGTACGGCCTATGCTGTATGGACCGGTATAGGTGCTACCGGCACCCTTATCATCGGTATCCTTTTTTTTCAGGATCCGGTGAACCTGCTGAGACTCTTTTTTGCTTCCATGATCATCATCGGTATAGTGGGACTGAAAATATGCTGAATCCCCTGCCTGTTTTAAGGCATGATAGGACACCTGCAGTCCGGAATGGAATACAACACGCCTTACCTTATTGGCCTTGCACTAATGACAGTTTAAATCGGCTGATGATGACGTGTATTGACCTGTTCTAAAGGCATACTTTTCAGGCTTCACCGAGAACTACCTGAACGGTGGTTTTAACTCCCTTTTTTAGAATATCCATTTCCACAGTCCTGCCAATCACCTGTTCGTTCAGTTGAAGATACAATTCATCCACCGATCCCACGGCGATATGGTTGAATTTTACAATCACATCTCCCGGTTTTATGGCCGTATTGTCAATATTTCTGGCAGCAATGACCTTCTGAATGAAAATTCCCCGGTTCAGGCTCAGGCGATTGTAATCAATAACTCTTCTGGGAAGAATGATGGTTTGACCGGCAATTCCCAATGCGGCTCTTCTCACCCTGCCTGTGGTGATGAGTTTACCCACCACATATTCTGCCACGCTTGATCCCACAGCAAAACATAAACCCTGTGCCGAGGAAATAATGGCAGTATTGATGCCAATGACTTCTCCGCGGGAATTGATCAACGGACCACCTGAATTGCCAGGATTCAGTGCTGCATCAGTTTGAATAACACCATCAATCAACCTTCCGGTGTAACTATACATTGACCGGCCAAGCGCACTGACAACACCAGTGGTGACCGTGAACTGAAAACCAAATGGATTGCCGATGGCGATCACCAGTTGTCCTACTTTCAGTTTTTTTGAATCACCAAATCCCGCATGGGTAAAACTATGACCATAAACCCTGATCACGGCGATATCGGTGGAAGGGTCCTCCCCAATGGATTCTGCCTGATAGGAGGATCCATCCGGAAGATTTACCTCAATTTCCCTGGATTTGTTCACCACATGGCTGTTGGTGACAATAAATCCTTCAGGCGATACCAGGAATCCCGATCCAGTGGCTCCCTCTCCGGAATCACTTCGACGCCTGCTATCGGTTTTGCGGACCATGATCTGAGCTACCGAAGGACTTACCTTGCCGGATGCCCCGATGATTATTTTTGAAAACGGATCGATCATGGCAACAGTTTCATCTTCCCATGAAGCGTTGTTATTCTGCGATACGAGATTCAGCCTTGGATTCTCGGTATCTGCTATCTTGACAAGTTTTCCCATCCTTCATCATTATTTTTTAAAACTTTGCCAAAATCAAGCCATTATTGAATGAATGACAGATTGTCACGCCGATCTGCCGGTTGTTTAAAACTTATGGAGCATCACCTGTTTTGTTTTTCCCCCATTCTTTACTATTTTTGAGACCTATGTTTTAATACTATACTGCTTGAAGAATTTTGTTGCCTTTTCTGCTGTTATTCAGGTTTTTATACTGTTTTCACTCCCGGCTTTTCCGCAGTTTCAGCCCGTTGAGGTAGTAAGGTCACAGGAAAAGACCATTGTTAATGGTAAGATCTTTTACATTCATACAGTACAAAAAGGACAGACGTTTTATGCTATTTGTAAGGCTTATGGAGTGACCCAGGAAGAAGTCCGTAAGGAAAATCCGGAAATTGATCCGCTTTATATCAAAGAAGGACTGGTCCTTCGGATTCCGGATTCAAAACCCAAACAGGCTGCCGTTTATCCCGAAAATCGGGAGGATTTTTATGCGCATACCGTAAAAAGGGGACAGACTGTCTATTCCCTTACCAGAAAGTATGACGTTTCCGAAGAAGTAATATATCACTATAATCCCTGGGCCCGTGAGGGCATTAAACCAGATCAGACCATCTGGATACCACGGAAAAAGGAATTATTGGACCTGTCCCAGGCTGCCAGAGCCAGTGATCTGTTTTTCTATTACACTGTAAAAGATAAGGATACGCTGTATTCTATTTCGAAATCCTATGGTGTGGAGGTTTCGGACATAATCGATGCAAATCCGGTGCTGAGAGAAGGCTTAAAAACCGGACAGGTATTGAAGATTCCCAAAGTTAAAGCCCCCGGACCTGAGTTGACAGCAATTGCTGATTCCCTTGCCGGCATTACGGTTCCCTGTCAGGTCTCCAACGGATCGGTTACCTACGATGTGGCATTGATGCTTCCGTTTTTTGCCGAATTCAGTATGGAGGAAGCTGCGCTTCCTGCAGATACCATTGTTGAAGAAGGAACTTTTGTACCGCTTCAAAAACAGGAAGGTATCAGAGGTCGATATTTTGCCGAGTTTTACGAAGGATTTATGCTGGCGGTGGACTCACTGAAAAGAACCGGCTTTTCTGTAAACCTTCATGTGAAAGATACTGAACGTGATACTTTAAAGATCAGGCAAATCGTTAAAGAACTTTCCCTGTTGCAGCCTGATCTGATCATTGGTCCTGTGTATTCGGAAGATGTTAACATTACCGGCCGGCTGGCAAGATATCAGGAGATCAATCTGGTTTCACCCCTGTCCACCCGTAATCAGCTTGTTGCCGGGAACTCCAGTATTTTTCAGGTAATTCCTACCCGGCAAACCGAGAGTATTGCCTTGGCCAACTACCTGAAGCAGTTTAACAAGGGCCAGTTTATTCTGATCCGCAGTGATGACAGTGCTTCTGTAAACAACAGCCGGCTGTTCAAAAAACATCTGCTTGAAGGTTTACCCTTAGATCTATCGGGAAATGCTTTGCAATTAAGGGATTTCAGATTAAACGACAGTTTAATGAATGTTCTCAGCAAGGTATTGAGCAAGGATAAAGACAATATGATCATTGTTTTCTCAGAAAGTGAACCCGATGTCAGTCGCCTGGCATCAAAGCTTTATGCAATGTCATCCCTGTATGCCATTAAATTGTTCGGGATGCCTTCGTGGCAAACCTGGAAAACAATTGACCTGAATTATTTCCACAGTCTGGAACTTTATCTGATCACACCTTTTTATACGGATTACAGTAATCCCGGCATCAAAAGGTTCCTATCCAGATCGCGCAGTGTTTACGGGTACGAACCCTATGAAATCAGCCCACAGGGATATAATTTCAGTATGCTGGGATATGATATCGGCTTCTATTTTCTTTCTGCACTTAAACAATATGGAAGGAATTTTCAGCAATGCCTTGATCAGGTTGCTGCAGACCAGTTGCTGACGCAATATCGCTTTTTAAAACAAAGTACCGGCGGCTATGTGAATAGTAACTTCCTGCTGATACAATATAAAAAAGACTTTACGGTAGAAAGGATTTCTGTGCTTGATGGCAGGCCAGTTTATTAATGGTTGAAATATACAGGTTAACGTCGAATTTTCTTTCACATCCTTTCCTGTTCATGTACCTGATTTTCCCGTATACTTCCCGCTCTCCCCATGCCCTGTCATGCACCCCTCCGATTGCCCAGGCACATCCGACATATCCGTTGGGATCGCGACCATCCAACTGATACCTGTCATTCAGTTTAAGGGCTGTTTGCAGCGCTTCTTCGGGACTTGCTGACCATTCCAGTATTTTTTTTGCCCAGTACATGCGCATATAACCATGCATGGTGCCGGTGTAAACCATCTGTTGTTGTGCTGCATTCCATAAGTGATCGTGCGTAAGCGCCAGTTCAAATTGCTCGGGTGAATATAAATATTCCCTTTTATCGCTGCAGTGATCATCCAGTGTTTTGCGGGCCCATGGTCTGAAGGCCGCGATGCTATCGTAATGCTGGTTAAAAAAACAAAAATTGTCCGATAATTCCTTTCGAACGATCAGTTCTTCCAGAAAGGCATCGGTATGAATATTACGGGGCAGGTTTCTGATAACCTCCAGGGCGATCCGCTGAGCCGATATATGTCCGAAATGCAGATAGGGAGATAAACCTGAAAGGTGTTTTTCGTTGGGATCGTTCCTTTTAAGCGCATAAGCGTTCACGGGACCATCCAGGAATTTGCCGAGTACGGCCGCTGCACCTTTTTCACCTGGTGTCAGCCATTCTATAGGCCTTACGGTGTGATCGGTTTTCAGGGCAACAGGAATAGCCTCCCAATTAATACGGTGCTGGTGAAACCTTCTATGTTGCCGGATCAATGGAGGATACTCATCGAGAAATTCAGGCAGGAGTCTTGTGATTTTGGGCCTGAAGGTGGAGGCGGCAAATTCCTCTTTTTCGGAAATCAGCTGACAGGGAACTATGTTATGGGCATCCACTTCATCAACGGGAATATCTGTTGATTCCGCTACAGCCTGATGCCATTGCTGTTTTATCCTTAAAGGATCAAAATCTACGATCAACCTGCTGATATGATGTTGTTGAATGAATTGCGGCAGATTGGCAACCGGATTGCCGATTAACAGTACAAAGGGAATGTTCAGTGCGGATAAATCCGATTCAACTTTCTTTAAACCTTTCAAAAGGAAGTCAAACTGTCTCCAGGTAGCGCCCAGAAAATTATCCACGAGATTAAATACTGTCATCACTTGCTGATCCTCATTTTCAGCTACCTCAATGGCATAGGACAGCGCCCAGTTATCGTGCACACGCTGATCCCTGCTCATCCAGTATAACACAGGACCTTTTGCAGGGTGGCCCTTTTTCAGGTTCCTGACTCTTTTAATGTTTACCACGGCGATGAAGATTTGAGATATTGAGCAGCCGCATCATCCAAATACCAGTCGGTACTTTTCCTATGGTTAAATATATAGCCCGCAGGATATTGTGATGCTTCCGCTTCGTTGTTTAAAATTTGCCGGACCACCTGACTTTTTGATACCCCGGTGACCAGAAAAGTGATTCTTCTTGCCTGTAAAATTGTCCTTCCCGTGAGCGTAACGCGCGACTGTCCGGTTTCCGGATGTTGAACTGCAGCACAGATTTGTTCACTGTTCAGCAAATCAAACCGGTTTGGAAAAATGGAAGCGGTATGTCCGTCCTCACCAATGCCCAGGATGATCCAGTCAAATACCGGGATGCCATCCTTCGAAGCGACCTGTGATTGAATCTCAAGGGCGTAACGGACGACCTCCTTTTCAGGATCGTTCTCCCCCATGATGCGATGGACATTTTGATCTTCCAGGTTTATCTTTTCCAGAAGAATTTTGCGGGTCATCCCGTAATTGCTATCCCTGTGCTCCGGTGGAACACACCTTTCATCTGCCCAAAAAAAATGAACTTTGTTCCAGGGGACCGGTTTGTCGCGCTTATACTGATTTATCGCTATTTTCTCAAAAAATATCCGGGGTGAATTGCCTCCTGACAGGGCGATATGAATTCGCTTGCCCGGAGGATTTTCCAATTCGATAAAATCCAGAAAATCAAAACTTAGTTTTTCAACCAAGGCATCTGCCGACTGAAAACAATGGATCATACAAAAAACTTGTCTGTTTACAGTTCACAATAGACACCATCATCTGCAAGATTTTTGCAGGGATATCGCCAGGTCATTTCAGGCTCATCAATGATGCTGTCTGCCTGCTGAGGTCCCCAGGTTCCTGCAGGATATCCGTAGACGGGAAGCTCAGGATTTTTTTCCCAGGCGGTCAAAATCGGATCAACAATTCTCCAGGACTGTTCAATGGCATCTCCACGGGTAAATAAAGTGGCATCGCCCTGCATGCAGTCGACCAGCAAACGCTGATAGGCCTCAGGAATATTCTTCTGGGACAGATCGGCATAATGAAAATCCATATTTACATCCTGCACTTTAAAACCGGCACCAGGTACTTTCATACCGAATTTAAGTAAAATACCTTCATCCGGCTGGATCCTGATCACCATTTGATTGTCGGAATTAAACCGGCTATCGTCAAAACAAAACAATCGATGAGGCGTCGGCTTAAAATGAATGACCAGTTCTGTAACCTTTGTCGGGAGATACTTTCCGGTTCTGATATAAAAGGGAACACCACCCCAGCGCCAGTTGTCAATAAATAATTTCAGAGCGACATAGGTTTCAGTGCGGGAATCAGGTGAAACACCTGGCTCTTCGCGGTAGGCATTATAACGTGTACCTCGCATGGTAGAGCCGGTATACTGGCCCCGGATCACATTCTTTTCAATATCCCGGCCGTCAATGGGTCGGCAGGACTGAAGCACTTTAAGGGTTTCATTCCGGATGGAAAGAGAATGGATCTGGGTAGGCGGTTCCATGGCCACCAGAGTGACCAGCTGCAGCAGGTGGTTCTGTACCATATCGCGCAAGGCACCGGACTTATCATAATAACCTCCGCGGCCTTCCACACCAATATTTTCAGCAGAAGTAATTTCAATATGATGAACATAATTGCGGTTCCACAAAGGTTCGAAGATTCCGTTGGAAAATCGGGTAACCATCACATTTTGAACAGTCTCTTTCCCAAGATAGTGATCGATCCGGTATATCTGTTCTTCGTTGAAACACTCCAGCAATTGATGATTCAATTTTTGAGCCGATTTCAGATTTACCCCGAATGGTTTTTCAACAATGATTCGCCGCCAGCCCGATTCATGTCTGTTCAGACCATGAAGATGCAGCCCGTTGGCGATTATCTCGTACAAGCCCGGAGGCGTGGCCAGGTAAAATATACAATTCCCGTTGGTGCCATATTGCAGATCCAGTGCTGAAACTTTTTCTTTAACGATTGAATAAGCTTCGGGATCAGAGGTTTCAATTGCCACATAATACAGCAGTAATGCAAAGGAGGCTATTTCCTGCTGCATGTCCTTCCCGTTATTGAATTTCGAGTCAAGTTCGGCCATCATTTTTTCACGGAACTTTTCGGTGGTCATTTCAGTCCGGCCTATTCCGAGGATGGCGTACTGAGGAGGCAGGAGGTGTTGCCGGAACAATTCAAAAAGAGCAGGTATTAATTTGCGTTTCGTAAGGTCACCTGATGCGCCGAAGATAACAATAAGCTGATTTTCTACTACTTTCATTAAATTACATATAAAATCATTATAAAAATACCAAAATTTCATTAATTATGCAGATAAAGAACTATAGCATTTGAACATGTGTCTCCGGATCAGAATTCTTTTAACCATGTTGTTTTTGCCGGTATGCCTGATTTGTTCACAAGGGCAGGAAGCCATTGCGGATTCATCGGGTAGCTGGGATGAGCAGTTGATCATTGCTGCCGATAAAGGCGATACGGTGACGGCAACATTATCGATCAAAAAGGGAGCGAGGGTGAATGCCACTACTTATGCCGGAGTAACCCCCCTGATGTATGCCGCTCAGAATGGCCATACCGCTATGGTAAACCTGTTGATGAGGTACGGGGCAGATCCTGGTGTAAAACCCATAAATGGTTATACAGCCCTGATCTCAGCCATCCGGAACGGCCATATCGAAACCGCGGAGTATTTGGTGAGGAATGGGGCCAATATCAATCAAACGGACAATAATCAGGTGACTCCGTTGATGTATGCCATTGCGGTGGATAGTTTCTATATGCCGGACATGCTGCTGTATTATGATGCTGATGTGGATTTACAGAATGAAAAAGGCATAAATGCCCTCATGCTGGCGTCGTTTTTGGGAAGATATGAAATGGTCATTTCCATCCTCGAAGCCGGTACCGATATTAATGCGTTTGACAATCAAAAATGGACAGCCCTCCACTATGCTACCATGGCCGGACACACCGATATTATGGATTTATTGATTGTGAACGGCGCTCTACTGGAGAGCACTACATCGTCGGGCTATACGCCTTTGTCAATGGCCACCGCCAGGAATAATTATGCTGCAGCAAGACTGTTAATCGGCTATGGCGCCGATGTGAACAGTCGAATAAGCGGCGCATTGAATCCTTTAACGCTTGCACTTGAGAACAAGAGTGACTCCCTGGTTAGAATGCTTAAGAATCAGAATGCAAAAGTATTACTTCGGCCCTTCTTCAACCTGGTTACCGTGGGAACACACTTTGCATCCAATCGTGATGATATGCGGCTGGGTTTTTCTTTTGGGTTGAGTGACCGGAAATATAACCTGATGACGGGCATTGGTTATGGATTCAGACTAAAAGCCATCCAGGTTCTTGATCAGACCACCGAAACAGAGTTTTACCAGTTTTGGGAAAGACGTCATTTTATTTCATTGTCCGCAGAGAAAGCCATTTATTTGCCGACTGGTATTACTGCATTTAAAACCGGAGTATTTGCAGGGTTCAGTGAAGTACTGACATTCGGAGGTTACCGGGGATCCGGCGAAAATCCTGCGGTTAGACTCGTATTTAATCCAAGGATAGGGGGGATATTTGAAACTGGCTTTTTGAGACTCAAAGTTTCTTATGAATATATGAATTTGCAGCTCAGGGAAATCGACAGGGGCTGGTTCAATGTTTCCCTGGAATTTTTATTTAACAGGAACAGGGGGAATATTAAGATGCCATCCCTCCAATGGTTATAAATTTAAATTTTGTATATGCGATTGCTTGCTGTTTTAATCCTGGTTTTACTTGTTTCAGATTCATGTGGGGAGAAGCTCTTTACCGGCGATGTAAATTGCGATGATTGCTACCTCGACAAACCCGAAAACCTCTGGATCGAAATCAATGTAACGCTTAACGGTGAGTTCCCGGAAATCCCTATTGTAGTTTACACCGGGAATGTGGAGGACAACCAGATTGTATATGTAGATACGGTTTACGAAAGCCCTTATTATATCTATGTTGAGGCAGACAATAAATACTCGGTGAAGGCGGAATATAAAAAAGTCGATGCCACACTTTATGCTGTAGACGGTACAAAACCAAGAGTTCTGCTGGTAAGCGATGTCTGCGATTCAGAATGTTACATCGTCAAGGATGAAGTCCTGGATGCAAGGATCAAAAAGGAGTTTCTTGATTTTTAGGTCTTATTGAACCATGGAAATGTCCACGACGGAAAAGCCTGGTTTTTTATCCTTAAATTTGATCAGAATGTCATAGAAGGCCGTTTTATTGCAAACAAAACCAAGGCTTTCAAAGTATTTCTCGCCCACGGAATTGGTAAGAATTAGATTGTCAGCATCCAGCAATTCGAAAACGGCTTTTCCTGCATAATTATCCCGATGGTTGGTTATTTTGAATTTGTAGGAAGTGCCTTTGTTCAGTTTGATCGTCATAAAATACTCATTCTCATAGTCCTGAGTACTTATATTGTCAAGTTTAAACTCGATCTGCTTCAGGAATATTTCTTTCTGCTGGGCAAAAGTGCAGTGGATACCAAATAACAGCAGGAATACAACTATTACAATCTGCCTCATATACTGAAATAATTTGCTTACAAAAATAAGTAAAGTAAGGTTCTATAAAAATTTAAAATGAATATACTATTTAACAGTTTTAATCGACAACCAGTCAAAATCACTATCCAGCATGATCAGTTTGGCATGCTCCGAAACACGGCCTGTTTCTACCCTGGAAAGTTTCATGACCGTACTTTCCAACTGTGTCTTATAATAGGTTTCATTCAGTCCCGGACAACTTGATTTCCCGTTGCGGAGATAAAACAGGGCTTTTACCTGGCATTTCTCGTCCTGGCTTTTAAGGGCTTCTTCCAGTGCACCCAATCTGTTCCATCCAGTAGAAGCAGTCTGCCACCATGTTTTGACCCTTTCAATGCTGAGTGTTCGGATAAGTTTTCTTTTTCCCGGCGTCGATAATTCTTCTATCTGCTTATGGTTAATTGGATTATTGTAATACTCCGTGAAGTTATTGCGAATAAAGTCCGTAAGTTCGTATTCGGGAAGATGAATTCCTGTGAAACCAAAATTCCGGAAAGTGAGGTCCTCCAGCAACCATCCTGCACGAACGCATACATCATCAATATCATAGTCAATAATTTGTCCATGACCGAAGTACTTTTCAGCCCCGGGGAAAATTAGGTCACCTGTGTTCTGCAGTTCATGCACCCGGCAGTCGTTCATAATGGCAATTACATCGGGAATTCCTTCCATACCTATATTTTCGATTTTTTCCTTGGCGGAAAGAACGGTGGGCCAATCGGTTGAAAGAAACTCGTTGATCAGTTGCCTGACCGGCTCGGTAACGGTTCCGGAAACCACTGCCGGTGAAAGGCAGCAAAAAAGAAAATAAAAGGTGATTCTTTTCATAATCGTCTCAGATATATTGTTCCAGATCATATACCTGATACGAAAAAAGTCTGCAAAGAGTTATGGAGGAAAAGAAGAAAGATGTGGGTGGTCTGCACGGTATTACTGTTGAACCGGTTTGAGCGATTGCCAATCGGGTTTGGTGGCTTTAACAGATTCATTCAGACTGCCTTGTCGATAACCTTCAAGATCAATGGAAACATAATGATACCCCAGTTCTTTCATTCTCGACACGATGGCAAGCCGCAAACTGTCATCAGCGAATCGTTGGATCTGTGATGGCGTTATTTCAATGCGCAGCGTGTTCTTTTCATGTCTTGCCCTGATATTGGTAAAGCCAAGATCTGACAGGAAGTTCTCAGCCTCATCCACCATTTGCAGTTTTTGAAGATCGATGGATTCTCCATAAGGAAACCTGGACGACAAACACGCAAGGGCATCTTTATTCCAGGTCTTTAATCCCAGTTCCCGGGAAAGCTGCCTGATTTCGCTCTTGGTCAAACCGGCTTCCTGTAATGGACTTCGGACCTGTTTTTCACGAAGGGCCTTTTTTCCGGGCCGGTGATCCGACAGATCATCCATGTTGGATCCGTCGATCATGTTTATGAAATCACCGGAATCAATATATCCGGCTATTTTGGTGAAGAGTTCATGTTTACAGAAGTAGCAGCGGTCTACCGGATTGTTTTTAAACTTTGGATCTTCGGTTTCCTTTGTGCTGATGATATCAACATCTATACCAATAGCAGAGGCAGTTTCCATAGCTTTTTCATACTCCCGCGAAGGGTAAGTCGGAGATATGGCCAGCACTGCTCTGACATTAACCGATCCCAGTGTGTCTGCTGCAACCTTCAGCAGGAAGGAACTGTCCACTCCTCCGGAATAGGCCACTACTACTTTTTTCATGTCCGATAAGATATCCTGTAGTTTCTTTAGTTTGTCCGTTGTGTTCATAATCTATATTTTATAATCATGTGGCATATCGGGTCATTCTGCTTGTCCCGTCGGCCTTTCTGCCGACCCTTCTCTCCTGGTCGACGAATGCTTTCTGATGGATAAAATTAAGAATAAATCGGGATAAAAAGATATAAAAATCTGAACATTTAGAAAATGGAGTTCACCAGCGGACCTCGAATGCATTTTCAGTTTTTCTCTATATATTTACACAGATTACTTCTTTCCAGACAGGAATGAATCGGTAGTCGGGGTATTCAGATAATAAGTGTTAACTTAAATTTAATGCCTATGTGGAATGCTTTTCTATGGGGTGCACTGGCAACTTCTTCTTTGATTATAGGGGGTATGATAGCCTCCAGGTTTTCATTAAGCAAACGACTCCTCGGAATCATCATGGCATTTGGGGCCGGGACACTTATTTCGGCTGTATCCTATGAACTGGTCTATGAAGCTGTTAAATTGGCCAGGGGAACAGGATTTCCAGGATTAGGGTTATTCGCCGGTGCCTTTACATTCTTTTTCACCGATAAACTGATAGATAAATTCGGTGCACGCAACCATACGAAAATTGAGGCCCCCAAACAAGCCAGCCTGGTGGTTCCCATGGTTCTGGCTATTATTCTCGACGGGGTTCCTGAGTCCATCGTCATCGGATTGAGCATTTTTGAAGGGGGTACGGTAAGCATGGCCATGCTGGTGGCAGTTTTTATCTCCAATCTTCCGGAAGCCCTGGCAGGGACTACCGGAATGAAAGCAGGGGGGTGGAGCCGGAGTAGAATTGCCCTTTTATGGATAATCATTGCTTTGGTTTGCGCAGTGGCATCCGTTGCAGGCTATTCCATTTTCAGCAGGGCTTCTGACGAATGGCTGTCATTTATTCAGGCTTTTGCAGGTGGCGCCATCCTGGTAATGCTTGCCAATTCGATGATCCCTGAATCGTATGAACACGGAGGGAAACTGGCCGGTATATTCACGGTACTTGGATTTTCCATTTCAGTACTGGTGGTGATATTGGAAAATATTTGACTTCTTCTTCCGGAATCGTCAGTTGTTCATCGGGGTGGAACATTTATGTTCCGACCGGAATTTGATTTTATATGGCCCCGGTCGTTTAAAAAAGACCATTCCGGTGCAATTATGATATATGAATTATTCATTTTATATTAGTGCCTGAATTTTTAACGCGTTTACGATGCATCAGGTCAATTGGGGAATTATTGGATGCGGCAATGTGACGGAGCTGAAAAGCGGACCGGCATTTGGCAAGGTGAACGGATCAAAGATTGTTGCTGTGATGCGCCGGGATGGAGAAAAGGCCAAAGATTATGCAAAGCGGCATCATATACCCAAATGGTATTCGCACGCAGATGAACTTATCAGTGATCCCGGGGTCAACGCCGTTTACATAGCTACTCCACCATCGAGCCACGCCGAATATGCCATACGTGCGCTGGAGCACGGCAAAATTGCCTACGTTGAAAAACCCATGGCTGCCAGCTATAAGGAATGTACTGACATGCACAGTGCATCCATACGCACCTCGTTACCGATTTATGTAGCCTATTACCGTAGATTTCTTCCATACTTTATTCAGGTAAAGAAAATACTCGATGACCGTCTGCTGGGTGAATTGCTTTATGTCAAAGTCGATTTTCATATTCCACCCAGGATGGAAGATTTTAATACTGCTGACCTTCCCTGGAGGGTATTACCGGAAATTGCAGGTGCCGGTTATTTTTATGACCTGGCAAGTCATCAGATCGATCTTTTCGACTGGTTCTTTGGGAAGGTCAGGGAGGTTTCAGGCAGCAGATTCAACCGGCGGGGCTTATATGCAGCAGAGGACCTCGTATACGGCCAGATTGTCTACGAATCGGGCTTGCCGCTTACTGGAAGCTGGTGTTTTACGGCAGACGAAAGCCAGAATACCGATATCATCAGGATTTTCGGTACAAATGCCACACTTGAATTTTCAACCTTTGCTTTTACGCCGATTCGGTTGATTAGCAAGGAAGGGATTACTGAATATCTTCCGTCGAATCCCGAGAACATCCAGTACTGGTTTATTAAAAACATGGTGGAAGAGCTTCTCGGTCTCAGGCCGATAGCACCTAACAGCGAGAGTGCCATGCACACCAACTGGATCATGGATAAAATATTAGGCAGGATCTGAATATGAAAATTGTTGCTGATGATAAAATCCCTTATTTGAAAGGTGTTCTCGAACCTTTCGCCGATGTCGTGTACGTACCCGGAAATCTGATTAGCCGCGAGCATTTGAAAGATGCTGATGCGCTTTTTACCAGGACGCGCACCCGTTGCAATAAAGCGCTTCTTGAGGATACGAACATCCGGTTCATTGGCACTGCGACCATCGGATACGATCATATAGATACTGAATGGTGTGAAAAACATGGGATTACCTGGAAAAATGCTCCCGGTTGTAATGCCTCCTCGGTGAATCAGTATATAGCTTCTGCATTGGTGAACCTGGCATCGAGGTTCGGCTTTTCACTGAAAGAAAGAACACTGGGAGTTGTTGGAGTGGGAAATGTTGGCCGCAGGGTGGTGCATCTGGCCGAAATGCTTGGAATGCGGGTTTATCTTTGTGATCCTCCCCGGGAAAAAAATGAAGGGGTTTGTGGATTTATTTCACTCGAGGGGATCATCCGCGAATGTGATATCATTACCTTTCATGTACCATTGAGCTTCACGGGTGAATACAAGACCTGTCAAATGATCAACCGGGAGTTGCTGGGTAAGGTCCTTCCGGGTACCCTGATCATGAATACGTCGCGCGGGGAGGTGGCGGATGGCAACGCCCTCAGGGAAGCTCTGCGCACCGGCAAAATTGCGGGGCTGGTACTGGATGTGTGGGAAAATGAACCGGATTTCGACCTGGATCTTATGCAGGTCAGCTCGCTGGCCACTCCGCATATTGCAGGATATTCAGCCGATGGAAAAGCCAAAGGAACTGCCATGATCGTACAGGAGCTTAGCCGGTTTTTCGATCTGGGCATAAATGACTGGGTGCCTCAAGATGTTCCTGATCCGGTAAATCCGTTAATTAAGATCGATTGTATGAATCTTGGCCATAGGAGGTGATTTCCAGGGCCATCCTGCACACCTATGATATGACTGATGATGACACGATTAAGGAATCGCCTGCCACTTTTGAAAAACAGCGTGGGGAATATCCCCCGCGGCGAGAATTCAGAGCTTATACGTTAATACTTGAAAATGCAGATCCCGATCTAAAGCGGATATGCCAAAAATTGGTTTAAAAATAGTGTTAATTATCAATTAAAAATTAATAAATGGATCACTAAAGCAGATATTGGACTTATTGGGCTTGGCAGTAATGGGTGAGAACCTGGTACTGAACATGGAAAGCAAAGGTTTTACCGTAGCTGTATATAACCGTTCGGTGGAAAAAGTTGATAAATTTATACAAGGCAGAGGAAAGGGCAAAAAATTCATCGGATCGCACAGCATCGGGAATTGGTGCAATCGCTCAAGCGGCCGCGAAAAGTGATGATGCTGGTAAAAGCCGGTAAGGCGGTGGACGATTTGATTGAACAACTATTGCCTCATCTTGAACCAGGTGATATTATCATTGATGGGGGAAATTCACATTTCCCGGATACCATCCGACGCACCAAATATGTTGAAAGCAAAGGTCTTTTGTATATCGGAACCGGGGTTTCGGGTGGCGAAGAAGGGGCACTGACCGGACCTTCCATAATGCCCGGAGGATCAGCAGCAGCCTGGCCGCATGTAAAGCCGTTTTCCAAGCCATTTCCGCCAAAGTTGAGGACGGCATTCCTTGCTGCGAATGGGTTGGGGAAGACGGTGCAGGACATTTCGTGAAAATGGTGCACAATGGCATTGAATATGGCGATATGCAGCTGATCAATGAAGCCTATCACCTGATTAAAGATGTATGTGGCCTGAACCATGATGAAATGCATGAGATCTTTTCCAGAATGGAATAAAGGAGAACTGAACAGTTACCTCATTGAGATTACCCGAGATATACTTGCATTTAAAGATGAAGACGGCGAGCCCCTGGTGGAAAAAATACTGGATACTGCCGGACAAAAAGGACGGGCAAATGGACCGGTATTGCGGCCCTGGATTTGGGAATTCCACTGACCCTCATTGGTGAATCGGTATTTGCACGTTCTTTATCCTCGGTAAGGATGAACGTGTAAAAGCCTCAAAAATCTTATCAGGACCGGTTCAGCCGTTTAAGGGTGATAGAAAAGCCTTATGGAGGATATCCGGAATGCCCTGTTTGCTGCCAAAATTGTATCCTATGCGCAGGGTTATTCCCTGATGCGCGGTGCAGCTGCCAGAATACAAATGGAAACTTAACTATGGCGGTATAGCCCTCATGTGGCGCGGAGGTTGTATTATCCGTTCGGCATTCCTGGGTAAAATCAAAGAGGCTTTTGACCGTAATCCCGCATTGGACAACCTGTTACTTGATCCTTATTTTACCAGCAAGTGATGAAAGCGCAGGAAGGATGGCGCCGCGTAGTGGCAACTGCTGTGGAACAGGGGATTCCGGTTCCGGCCATTGTCATCGGCACTGGCCTATTTTGACGGTTACAGATCGGCAAGACTTCCGGCAAATCTTTTGCAGGCCCAGCGCGACTATTTTGGCGCACACACCTATGAACGTGTCGACAAGCCACGGGGTGAATTCTTCCATACCAACTGGACCGGAAGAGGGGGGATACGGCTTCCTCAACTTATAATGCATAGGGATCTAAAAATATCGCAATAAATAAGTAACTTTGCACCAAGTTCTTTGAGTTATCCGCCTTTACTTTTGGTAAAGGCGGAATACTGACTTGCACAACTACTTTGGGGCTGTTCTGGCTTTGACAGCAGGTTAGCAGGTAAGTAAGCATGCCGGGCTCCGCATGGCATCCCGTAAAACTGCAGTGCAAACAACTAAATGGCGAAGCTAATTACGCGCTCGCTGCCTAATCGAAGTTTAGTAGATTCAGGCTTGCCTGTTGCAAGACAGGCTTAATCCCGACACAAGGTGCCGGGACGGGCTGTTCCTCCATTACCCTGCTTTACGGCGGTGGATCAAGGGACACATCAAAGGTAAGGCTGGTCCGGTAAACACCCCTGAAACCGGATGAGATAAAAAGGGGATAAGATGCAGGTAGGCCGCCTGGTGCCAGCCTGCATACGAAAACCAACATCGGGCTAAGCATGTAGAAAGTTTATTGGCGGCTTGTTTGGACCCGGGTTCGACTCCCGGCAGCTCCACAAAAACAGTTTGGAGTTTGAGGACTGAGCAAGAGGAGGAGGATCGTCAAACTGTTTTTGTCCCTCCAAACTCAAACTCAAACTCAAACTCAAACGCACACTTATTGGTAATTAAAATATTAATAAAATATAAAATTGAGGAGATCTCAAAAATGTTATTCTCCCTGATCAAAGGTTTGGAATAGAAAACAGTTTGGAGTTTGAGGACTGAGCAAGAGGAGGAAGAATGTCAAAGTGGAAATAAAAAGATATGTTTATTACAGATAACTAAACCTATTCGCAACAATTACATTTACCATTTTCTTGCATTGATGGACACATTACGGTTCCATATGAGCAGTAAACACAGCAATCTCCCTTTTTTGGTTTTAATACCATCCCACAATTGGTGCATTCATAGAAGAACTGGCACGCATCAGTTGGCATAGTCTCTTGTTTACTGAATCCACATACCGGACAGTTTATCGTTGATTTTAATTGAATCATTAACTCCAAATAGTAACAGTTTTATCACTTTCACCCCCCCCGGCAAATTAGCATATTTTACGGCTGCAAATTACCTTTCCCCGCACCAAAATTAAACACATATTGCAGCATAATCGTCCTCATTTCCTCAGCTTTTAACGGTCGAAGAGAATACCACCGGTTAAGGAAATTATTGCTGATGAGGGATAACTTGTGCTTCCCGGCAATAGTTACACTTATCCTCAGGTCCATGATCACATTACCGTTATTATGCTTATTGAAATAATCCATATAAAGAATAGGCTGAACGGTACCTCCCGTGCTGATGGTGGCCCGTTCAAAATCAGCAATGGCCTTGTCGAGGTTCACAATCTTACTGAAATATTTGATACTGTAACCTATTGAAAAAACTTTTGTGTAAAATTCAATATCCGCTTTAAAGGTATGCAGGAATCTGTATTTTAAGATGTTCTCCGAAGGATCAATGCTGGTGGAATCATAGCTGTATTCAATATTTCTGGAGTCTTTGGCAAAGATATATTCGGGCTGGAGTGTTTTTGGTAAAATATAACTGTAACCTGTCATTATCCTGAGCCCTGATTTTTGTCCAACCTTTGTGGAACCGGTAAGGGAGATATCCAGTCCCTGTACTCTTGTTTTACCTGTGTTCAGAAACTTAAAGCCGGCAATAGCAAATGAGGGATCCCAGAATCCAAACAGATATTCAATGGTATTGTTATATTCCTGAATAAAACCGGCAAAATCCAGGTAACCGTTATAGTTTTTAAACCTGAGTATTTTCTTCAATCCAAACTCGGTGTTCCAGCTGCTTTCGGGTTGAAGCGAAGGATTATCGAATACGGCAAAGCTTCCGGCTGAAGTTTTGATATAACGTTCTGTGATGCTTGGGAACCGGTATCCCTGTCCGTAGGACATCCGCAGATAAGCACCCGGATAAAGCTTAAAATTAATTCCTGCCCGGATGATGGGCTTCAATGCTGTAATGGAATCATTCAGCTGATAATATTCACCTCGGACACCCACCGAAGTATTAATAATGTCCTTAATCTTGTTCTCGGCCTGGGCATAGGCCGAAATGTTGAACTGACTGTTGAAAGCCGAACCTGAAGCCCTGTACATATCGGCCGTAACCATCGATTGCGTCCACGAGATTCCCCCGATAAGCTCAAATCCTTTGATAAAAGCGTAGGTCCGCTTGAACTGGTAATCCCCGAAGATCAGGGTACTATTCACCGACTGGTTGTTGGTCATGTGTGAGCTGTTGTGCAGCACCCTGGCCTTGATGCTGTGTTTCATGCCTTCACTGGTATAAATATTCAGAAAGGGATCGAGGTAAAAGATGAACTGGTCCTGCAGGTAAACTGCACCCGGGTATGCCCGGTAAAATCCGGCTGAATCATCGAGCCACGCCAGGGTCATGGGGGCACTGTACATCATAAAGTTGCCGTTAATCCCGTAGTTCAGGCCCTGGTATTTTTTCGAATGTTTCTTTAAATTAAAATTGAGTCGGTATTTCTGACTTCGCATTTGTTTATCCGTGAAGTCAGAGATGGTGTCGTTTACCAGTGGCCCGGGTACCGGAGCGCCCAGATATCCATGATCCAAATCGGCATTTCCACCGATTACCAGGTCAACAGAACCGTAACGCTTCGAATGCAGGAAGCTGAATCCGCTAATGTACGGATAATCATTCCACCATTTTTGTGATCGGTCAGCGGGAGCTGAATATATTCCTGTGTAGGCCGTAAACTTGTTTACGGGTTCCGATTTTGGTGAGGCGGTCATGATATGGATTGCACCACTGAGGGCTGATGTACCCGATAGGACACTGGATGCCCCCTTGACTACTTCGATATGTTCAATATTCTCCACCGGAACAAGATCCCAGTAAGGTCTTCCGGCATCCCCGGAAATCATAGGCATATCATCAATCAGCACAGCAACCTTGCTGCCGACTCCAAAGGTGAATCCGCTGCCGCCGCGTATCTGCGGCTCATTATCCAGAATATTCAGTCCGGGAGTATAATCAAGGGCTGCCTCAATGCTCCTGGTATTCTTATTTTCAATCAATACCGGTTTCAGCACCTCCATGGATACGGTTATGTCCTCAATCGGCCTGTCGAATTTGCTTACCCTTACTTCAACCTCTCCCAGTTCCTTCCACAAAGGCAAAAGCGAAAATTGTTTTTCAACAACTTCGCCCGGTCCCAGAGAAATGGACACCGTATCGGATTGCATGCCTATAAAGGAAATGATGAAGGTATAGTTTCCCGGATTGAGCTGGAGATTAAACCGCCCTTCCTGGTCCGATATCGTCCCGGTAGAAAAGTCCTTTTTGACCTTAATATTCGCTCCAACCAGTGTGGTGCTATCCCTGCCATCCAGAACCACACCTTTGAAGACTGACTTCTGCTGCCCGTGAACAACCAGGACAGGGAAGAGGAGCAGCAGGAAGCCAGTGATAAGCAGTAGTGTAAATGGTATCCGGCTGAGGGGATTCAATGCAGCATTATTTTTTGTGTATAAACATCACTTTTCCCAATCAGGGTGACCAGGTAGATTCCCTTTTTCAGACCGGCAGACGAGATGTCAATCCGATTGGTATGTACTTTGCCGGTCCAAACCAGCTTTCCGGTCAGATCCCGGATCTCGGCTGCAGGAAAAATGGGCTGCTTCATGCCCTCAATCACGAGATAACGATTGTCAGGAGCATAAATATAACCCGAAAATACCTCCTGATCGTTGAAGGAATTCTGGGGTGAGTTGTAGATCAGTTCAAGATCATCGAAATAGGCAGTGCTGCCTGCAACCGGCTGGAAACCATTACCTGAATTCAATATGACCAGAATATATTCTGGCGCATCATCATCGAAATAGACAAAGGGAGTGGAAAAACGGTGCCACTGGCTGCCTGTATTAACAGGAGATTTGTAAAGGGCCATTCCAATCCAATTGTCGGTATAATCGGCATCAGGTTGTTTTCCGAAACCGCGGTGCAGTGCAACTTTAACCTGCAGCGAGTCATCGCCTTGCGGGGCATATTTATACCAACCCACTATGCTGTCAGGTTTTGCCGTAAAAGGCGTGTTCCATTCACTGTGCTCGGTATCGGTATACATGTAGGCCAGACTTGTAGTGATGTTCGGATGCACACGTCCGTTAGTGGCCGCTCCGTTAACAACAAAAAAGGACATTACGTTGTTGAGCTGAATGGAATAATTGCCACTGTGTGCATCTCTGCTTCTTTTGCAAACCACAGGGGCAAATGAACTCATCTGGGAATCATCTGAGGTCTTCAATGAGCTCCAGTCTACAGGTTCACGGATGGTGTCCCCGCCACCGATTAATACATCATCCCATGCTTCAAAACCGGGATTTTCAAGCTGACTTTGAGCTGATGAAAAACCAGTCAGCAAGAGGATTGCCAGGAAAGTAACCAGTATTTTTTTCATGTGATTGGGTATTAATTTTCACTTTAACCTGATAAAATTACTAAATCAACAGAAAAATTCCTCGCCTCCGGGCAATTACTATCTCATTTCAATCCGGCATGTTTTAGAATTCTGATCGTTCCTGCCGGATCGTCCGATTGAAAAACTGTGGTACCGGCCACCAGTATGTTGGTGCCGGCTTCATACAGTGAAGCGGCATTGTTCACGTCTATTCCGCCATCAACCTCAATCAGTGCCTGTGATCCCGAGGTTTCAACCAGTGATCTTGTTTTTCTGATCTTTTCAAGAGAAGTGGGGATGATCTTCTGTCCCCCGAATCCGGGGTTCACGGACATAATCAATACCATGTCAACAAAAGTTATGATTTCGGTCAACAATTCAACAGGGGTATGAGGATTTAAACATACCCCGGCTTTCATGCCCAACTCCTTGATCTCTTCCAGGGTCCGGTGCAAATGCCTGCATGTTTCAAAATGGACCGTGAGAATATCGGCTCCTGCATCGCGAAACTTGCCCAGAAATCTCTCGGGTTCAATGATCATCAGATGTACATCGAGCGGTTTTTTCGCCAGTCTTTTAACCGCTTTAACCACAGGCAGGCCAAAAGAAATATTGGGCACAAAAACGCCATCCATGATGTCCAGATGAAACCAGTCGGCCTCACTGGCATTTACAATTTCTATATCCTTTTGAAGGTTTGTGAAATCAGCGGCAAGCAATGAAGGTGCAACGAATCGACTCATGGTTCATGTGAATGGTGATTCACAAAAATAGAAAACTTTCCCCTGTTTCACTACAATTCTGAACGGTATGGTAATCTAATTAACCCAAATAGGCTTTGAGCAGTTTGCAGCGGGTGGCATTCTTCAGACGTTTGATAGCCTTTTCCTTGATTTGTCTGACCCGTTCACGTGTAAGATTGAACTCCTGCCCGATTTCCTCCAGCGTATATTGATATTTGGTGTTCAAACCGAAATAAAGCCTGAGGATATTTGCTTCCCGGTAAGTGAGTATGGATAATACACGCTCAATTTCCCTCCTGAGAGAGTCGGTTAAAAGTCCTTTGTCCGGACTGGGAGTGTCCTTGCTGAGCAAAACATCATACAAAGTGCTGTCTTCATCTTCATTAATGGGTGCATCCATGGAAACATGCCTTCCCGCACTTTTCATGGCTTCCTTAACATCGTCGGGCGCCATTTCTAATAGTTCTGCAATTTCCTGAACAGAGGGCTCCCGTTCATACAATTGCTCAAGATCAGAAAATGCTTTGTTGATTTTGTTAATGGAGCCTATTTTATTCAGGGGCAGACGCACAATCCTTGCCTGTTCGGCAAGTGCCTGAAGAATCGATTGGCGAATCCACCATACGGCATAGGAGATAAATTTGAATCCACGGGTTTCATCAAACCGCTGTGCGGCTTTAATCAATCCCACATTTCCTTCATTGATCAGATCGGGAAGGCTCAATCCCTGATTCTGGTATTGTTTGGATACCGAAACAACAAATCTGAGATTGGCTTTTATCAGCTTATTGAGCGCCTTTTCGTCTCCATTTCTAATTCTTTGTGCCAGTTCTACCTCTTCTTCCGAAGATACAAGCTCAACCTTGCCAATTTCATGCAAGTATTTATCCAGCGAGGGGGTTTCACGGTTTGTTACTTGTTTGACAATTTTTAATTGTCTCATAACATTAGGGATTATGTTTTGGTTCTAGGGTGTAGGAACAGATATAGGAGCATATAATTACAATGTTCTGCAAATGGGACAAACTGCTTTGATGCTATATACATTAGATAATGAGTATATTGTAAATCAAATCAGCCTCAAACCTTCACACAACACAAGCTTAATAAAATTACATAATTTTACCATTACTTGTTACGGAAAAAAAAATTATCTTTTCTTTTGGTATTTGTTATGAATTACGTATTATTGCAGCATAATTCCCTTAAATATTCCATCTTTTTATTGATCCTAATTCCATAGTTTGTTTCAGGTATGTGTATTACCCTGCATGCGTAATAGTTAGTTTGATGCCACCAGATATTCTTTTTTATAAACCTTTCCATAAATTATGTATGATATTTTAGAGCTTAACAAAAAGCTTCTCCCTGAGCTCAAGGAAATTGCCAAGCAGTTAAATGTAAAAAAAGCTGATATTTTAAGAAAACAGGACCTGATTTACAAGATCCTCGATCAGCAAGCTATCCTGGCGACTGAAGGCAAGAAATCCGAAAAAAAACCTGACACTCCCTTCAATTTCGAACACAAAAGGAGAGGACGACGGCCCCGTCGCAGTGAAAATGACAGACCCGAACTCAGCAATGATGCCAGGTTTGACAGCAAATCAGATGTGTATTCCGATATACAGTTAGATGTTCGTCCTGATACCCGATAGGGAGAACCAAAGTCGGATGCACCTTCTTTTAATCCCCAAAAAGAACGGGGGAAAGGCGGTTTTTTTAAAAGGCCATTTGACAGTAACAGACAGACCGGCGAATTTAGAAAGCGAAAAGAATTCGTCAGATTCGATGAAAGGGAAAATCAGAAACCCAAAGAGGAATTACTGGATAAAACAGAGGGGATGATCGATGATGACAAGCCGGTAAAAAATCCTGAATTTGAAGAATTAGTCGCTCCTGAGGTTGAGATGGAGGAAAATTTGATCACTGATATTGAACCGGACAGAGAAACGGTGGTCGTTCAGCCGGCAGAAAAAATGCCGAGGTATGAGTCTCCAGCAAAGGGTTCCTTTTGAAAGAAAAGTGGCCCAGGAAAAACCCACAGAATTCGATGGAATTATTACCTGCCAGGGAGTTCTGGAAATCATGCCCGATGGATATGGTTTCTTGCGTTCTTCCGATTATAATTATCTGAATTCACCTGATGATATATATGTTTCTCAGTCGCAGATTAAGCTTTTTGGCCTGAAGACCGGCGATACCGTTACTGGTACCATCCGTCCTCCAAAGGAAGGTGAAAAATATTTCCCGTTGATCAAAGTTATTGAGATTAACGGACGCAATCCTGATTATATTCGTGACCGGGTACCATTTGATTACCTGACACCCCTTTTCCCGAACGAGAAATTTACACTGATTAAGCACGGTGAAAAAACAAATTTATCTGTCCGCGTGGTGGATATGTTTTCCCCATCGGTAAAGGTCAGCGGGGATTGATTGTTGCCCAGCCAAAAACAGGTAAAACAATCTTGCTGCAGGATATTGCCAATGCCATTGCTGCCAATAATCCCGAAGTATACCTGATCATTCTGCTGATTGATGAACGTCCGGAAGAAGTTACTGAAATGGCCCGCAATGTAAAAGGTGAAGTTGTTTCTTCTACTTTTGATGAGCCTGCTGAAAGACATGTGCGTGTTGCCAATATCGTTATCGAGAAAGCAAAACGACTGGTTGAATGCGGACATGATGTGGTGATTCTGCTGGATTCCATAACCCGTCTGGCAAGGGCATTCAATACCATTGCACCGGCTTCCGGAAAAGTACTTTCAGGTGGTGTGGATTCCAATGCACTTCAAAAACCAAAACGGTTTTTTGGTGCTGCCCGAAATATTGAAAACGGTGGTTCACTGACCATTATTGCTACTGCACTCACCGATACCGGGTCAAAAATGGATGATGTGATATTTGAGGAATTCAAGGGCACCGGCAATATGGAACTTGCAACTCGACCGCAAACTTTCCAACCGCAGGGTATATCCTTCCATTGATATTACTGCATCAAGTACCCGCCGTGAAGACCTGTTGCTGGATAAAAACTTCCTGAATAAAATCTGGGTTTTAAGAAAGTACCTCACCGATATGAATTCGATCGAAGCCATGGAATTCCTGCGTGAACGACTGGCAAAAACCGATTCCAATGAAGAATTCCTGATTTCCATGAACGGGGAATAAAACTTTTATCGTGAATGAAATGCGGGGATTAACCCCGCATTTTTCATTGTAAATAGACACATAAGGCAGTCAACCTGACTTATTTAAAATGAAAATGAATAACAGCGCTAGTGTGAAAACAATAGCGAATATGCTGATTTATTGTATTTTTGTACTTTATTTTAAAAATCATATTATAATATACTAATAACAAGCGAGTTAAGATGAGCACAAAGAAAAATTTTGTAACTTGTGATGGTAACTACGCTGCCGCTCATATAGCCTATATGTTTAGTGAAGTTGCAGCTATTTACCCCATTACCCCTTCCTCAACCATGGCGGAATATGTTGATGAGTGGGCTGCAAATGGAAAGAAGAATATCTTTGGTGAAGAGGTAAAGTTAGTCGAAATGCAATCTGAAGCTGGTGCAGCAGGTGCCCTCCATGGATCACTCCAGGCCGGCTCGCTTGCAACAACATTTACAGCCTCCCAGGGTTTGCTCTTGATGATTCCCAATATGTACAAGATTGCCGGTGAGTTGCTTCCTGCCGTATTTCATGTTTCGGCACGCAGTCTTGCTGCACAGGCCCTTTCTATATTTGGCGATCACAGTGATGTGATGAGTACACGGCACACAGGTTTTGCCATGCTGGCAACCAGCAGTGTGCAGGAAGTTATGGACCTTTCTGCAGTGGCGCACCTCACTGCTATCAAATCGAGAGTTCCTTTCCTTCATTTCTTTGACGGTTTCAGAACATCGGCCGAGATTCAGAAAATTGAAGTTCTGGAGATGGAAGATTTGGCCAAACTATTGGATTATAAGGCTCTTCAGGAGTTCAGGGACAGGGCATTAAACCCTGATCATCCGGTGACACGCGGAACTGCACAGAATCCGGACATTTATTTCCAGAGCAGGGAAGCTGCAAATCCTTTTTATGATAAGTTGCCGGAAATGGTAGAAGGTTATATGAAGGAGCTTTCGAAACTTTCGGGCCGGGATTATGCTCCTTTCCGTTACTTTGGCGCACCTGATGCCGAGGAAATAGTTATTGCCATGGGTTCGGTTACCGAAACCACGCACGATGTGGTTGACTACCTGAATGCCAAAGGTTCAAAAGTGGGCGTCGTGGTGGTACATTTATACCGTCCGTTTTCAGCAAAGCATTTGCTGAAGGTAGTTCCAAAATCTGTAAAGAAAATCACGGTGCTCGACAGGACTAAAGAACCTGGTGCCAACGGAGATCCTTTGTATCTTGACGTGAAGGAAGTTTTTTATGGACAGCCCGGTGCACCGTTGATCATTGGCGGTCGTTACGGACTCAGTTCTAAAGATACCACGCCGGTTCAGATCATTTCGGTGTTTGAAAACATGGCCTCCAGGGAGCCCAAGTTGCACTTTACCCTGGGCATTATCGATGATGTAACCCATTTGTCCCTTCCAATCAAGCCTGAATTCAGTATTTCAGACAAAGGAACCTTTGAAGCAAAATTTTATGGCTTGGGTTCTGATGGTACCGTTGGCGCCAACAAGAATTCCATTAAGATCATCGGTGATTCCACAGAAAAATATGCACAGGCTTATTTTGCCTATGACTCAAAAAAATCAGGTGGTATTACTGTTTCTCACCTCCGTTTTGGTGATAAACCCATTCGTTCTCCTTACCTGGTGAGTACACCTGATTTTGTTGCTTGTCATGTTCCTTCCTATCTTGAAAAATATGACATGCTCAAAGGAATAAAAAAGGGAGGGACTTTCCTTTTGAACAGTATATGGGACGCTGAAGAAACCAAAAAGAAGCTGCCGGATAATATCAAAAAGGCTCTTGCTGAAAATAATATTCAGTTTTATATCATCAATGCCACCAAAATTGCAGATGAGATTGGTCTGGGTAACCGCACCAATTCCATTATGCAATCAGCTTTCTTCAAGATTGCCAATGTGATTCCTTTTGAAGATGCAATGTCACAGATGAAAAAGGCCATTATAAAAACATTTGGCCGTAAGGGTGAAGAGATTGTGAATATGAATATTGCCGCCATTAATCGTGGCAGTGATGTTATTAAGGTGGAAGTACCCGCCGCCTGGGCAAATCTTGAAATTAAAACCACAAAAGATACCCGTAGTATTCCTGATTTCATTAAGAATGTTGTTGAACCTATCAACAGCATGAAAGGTGATGATCTTAAAGTGAGTGCCTTTGCAGGTCGCGAAGACGGCACCTTTCCCTCGGGAACCACAGTTTACGAGAAGCGCGGAATTGCAGTGCATGTTCCGGAATGGATATCCGCCAACTGCATTCAGTGCAACCAGTGCGCTTATGTATGTCCCCATGCTTCGATCAGGCCTTTCCTGCTCGATGAGAAGGAAATGAAAGGTGCTCCTGCCGATACGGTTACACTAAAAGCATCGGGAAAAGGTTTTGAAGCTTTGCAATACCGTATCCAGGTCAGCCCGCTTGATTGCACAGGTTGCGGTGTTTGTGCCGACGTCTGTCCTTCAAAGGAAAAGTCCCTGGTAATGAAAATGCTCGATACACAGCATGCTGAAATTGCCCGTTGGGAATATATGGCGGAGAAGGTTACCAACAAGGATCATCTGGTGGAAATCGACAAATCAGTTAAAAATAGCCAGTTTGCACAACCTTTATTCGAATTTTCCGGTGCATGCGGTGGTTGCGGTGAAACCCCTTACATTAAGCTGGTGACCCAGTTGTTTGGTGACCGAATGATCGTTGCCAATGCCACGGGTTGTTCATCCATCTACGGAGGTTCAGCTCCTTCAACGCCTTATTGTACCAACAAAGAGGGTAAAGGTCCAGCCTGGGCTAATTCACTTTTTGAGGATAATGCTGAATATGGACTCGGAATTGCCCTGGGAGCTGAAAAACTTAGAACCAGGATCAGCCGGAAAATGAAAGAGTCCATCGAATCAAATCCGGGTTTCTCTGATCAGACCATCGGGATCTTTAAGGAATGGCTCGAATCGGTGAACGATGCCCGCGCATCCAAAGCAACTTCATTAAAGGTTGTGGAAGCATTGAAAAAGGAAAAGAATCCGGTGGCCAAAGAAATTCTCGATCTGCAGCAATATCTCATTAAAAAATCAATATGGATCTTTGGCGGTGACGGCTGGGCTTATGATATCGGCTATGGTGGTTTGGATCATGTTCTGGCATCAGGTGAGAACGTTAATGTATTGGTCATGGATACCGAAGTATATTCCAATACAGGGGGACAGGCCTCCAAATCTACACCCATCGGTGCTGTGGCCAAATTTGCAGCCGCAGGTAAACGGGTCAGAAAAAAAGATCTTGGTGCCATGGCGATGACTTATGGGTATGTTTATGTGGCCCAGGTAGCCATGGGGGCAAGTCAAAATCAATATCTGAAAGCAATCCGTGAAGCCGAAGCTTATCCCGGACCCTCTTTGATCATCGCTTATGCCCCTTGTATCAACCATGGTTTACGACTGGGCATGGACAAATCTCAGGAGGAACAGAAGTTGGCCGTAGAAGCCGGTTACTGGCATTTGTGGCGGTATAATCCGCTGCTGGAAAAGGAAGGCAAGAATCCTTTTGAATTGGATTCAAAAGATCCTGATTGGAGCAAATTCCAGGATTTCCTGAATAGCGAGGTTCGCTATACTTCCCTGAAAAAGGCCTTTCCAAAAGATGCCGCAGTATTGTTCAAAGCTGCTGAAGAGAATGCGCAGTGGCGTTTCAACAGTTACAAGCGGCTGGCTGCCATGAATTATTCGCTGGAAAATAAATAGCCATATTGCATATCATGTTTTATATTTTAGAGACCTCACCGAAAAGGAGGGGTCTCTATTGTTTTTTATACCTTTGCAAATAAAAGATGGGAAGAATTGTCGCCCTCGATTATGGTCAGAAACGTACTGGAATTGCCACCACAGATCCTTTACAGATCATTGCCAACAGCCTTACCACGATACCATCATCTGGGGTAATACCTTTTCTGGTATCCTATGCGGCAAAAGAGACAGTTGACTCATTTGTAGTTGGTTATCCCAAACAAATGAACAATTCTCCGTCAGAAGCTGTTAAATATATCGATCCATTTATCGTGCTGCTGAAAAAAACATTCCCCGGCAAAGAAGTTTACCTGATGGACGAGCGGTTTACATCAAAAATAGCATTACAGACCATGATTTCAGGAGGTGTAAAAAAGAAGGACAGGCAAAACAAAGCCTTGTTGGATGCCATAAGTGCTACCATCATTCTGCAGTCTTATCTGGAATACAGGAGCAACAAGTGAAACAGTAAAGCAAACAACACCCAGTCATCAACCATCATTTTTCCACCAATGATCTACCCAATTGTCGTATACGGTTCCCCCATTCTCCGTCAGGTAGCTAAAGAAATCAACGCAGATTATCCTAACTTAAAATCTTTGGTGTCCGATATGTTCGACACCATGTATAAATCGGATGGCATGGGACTTGCAGCACCCCAGATCGGAAAATCAGTCAGGATTTTCGTGGTGGATGCCACTTCCCTCGCTGAGGAAGATCCGGACCTCAAGGATTTCAAAAAGGCTTTCTTTAATCCTAAGCTTGAATTACTTGGAGAGGAAACCATGGTCATGAATGAGGGTTGCTTAAGTCTTGCCGAAGCTCAGGGAAGACGTTAACCGGCATAACAAGGTCAGGATTAAATATTATGATGAAAATTGGAATTACTTTGAAGAGGAATATGAAGGACTTAAAGCACGTGTCATTCAGCACGAGTATGATCATCTGGACGGAATAATGTTTATCGACCGGATAAATCCGTTGAGAAAGAAATTGTTAAAAGGGAAATTGAATGATATCTCAAAATGTAAGGTAGACGTACCTTATAAAATCAAGTTGCTAAAATAAAACAGGTAGAGACGGATTTCAAACCCGTCTCTATTTGTTTTAGGTCATGGGATATTTCTTGATAATCTGATCTGATTTGAGCAACAGATCAATATATTGCGCCCGTTTGTAAACAAAGGGATCGTTGGTATTCTTATTGGAAAGTTTTCCCCTGAAATCTGCCAGTGTTTTGTAATTCTTTGATTCCATCCAGCTTTGCAGATCTTTCAGAATGGTGGCGATATATTCTACCTTGTTTTTGTACACGGTGCTCACTATTTGTGTACAATCAGCACCGGCCAGGATCATTTTGATCACGTCGGCGCCACTATATATCCCGGTACTGCTGCAAATGGAACCGGAAATGGTTCCGTATAACAGGCCGGCAAACCGCAGTCCAAGCTTATGGTCTTCGGGATTACTCAGATTGAAAGGTGAAAAATGTTGTTGCGTATCAATATTAATATCTGGCTGAAAAAGCCTGTTAAACAATACGAATCCATTAACACCCACCTCATCCATTTGTGCCACAACATTCAGAGGATTTGCATAAAAGGGACTGAGTTTGACACTGATGGGCAATTTAACCTTCGATTTTACCGCTTTAAGAACTTCAATCTGCTGCTCCTTCACATCACGACCGTCGGTTTTCGTGTCACGGGGAACAAAAAAGAAATTGAGTTCAAGTGCGTCTACGCCGGTTTGCTCCAATAACTGGGCATATTCTACCCATGACTCGGTATAAATGGCATTCAGACTGGCAATAACCGGAATTTTAACACTTTCCTTAACTTTCCTCAGGTTAAGCAAATGCTCCTCTGGTCCGGCATGTTCGATGGTAGGGAATAACTTAACCATTTCAGCATTCCGCTCATTATACTCCTCCAGCTGATCATCAAGCTGAGCCGATTCAAGCTGTATTTGTTCTTCAAAAAGTGATTTGTACACCACTGCCGCAACACCGGCTTGCTCAGCTCTTGCTATGTTGTCAATTTTAGTTACGAGATTGCTGGCACCAAGAATTACAGGGTTCTTGAGTTCAATCCCGAGATACTTTGTTTTAAGATCAACCATATTTTATGCTTTTAAGACGTTTTACTTCAATTCATCTATTTAAGGACCGGCGCAAATTTAGGAATTAAATTCATTTAAAACCTTATGGATACAATGAAAATTAACTTGCTGCTGATTGTTTTTAAATGAGAAAAAAATGCGTATTTTTCTGTTAGTTTTTGTCTGCAATTAATTTCAGGTTGCATGCAGTTATTGCCAATTTTCAGAAAAAGTCCTTTTGCCAGGCTTCTCTTCTTTTTTGCAGCAGGAATTGTTACCGCAGGTCTTTTTAATAAAGCCTGTCCCTCGTCCTGTATGCTACTAACCGCATTTTCAGTAATACTGCTGATTGTGCTGTTTTTGATAATGCACCGGCACAAAAGCTACCATACCGGTTGGCTTACCGGACTGCTGTCTGCATTGGTTCTTTTCATAATGGGACTACTCAATATGGAGATCCGTAATCAATCTTTCCACAGGATATGCAGCATACCCGAAGCGCAACGGATTTGCCTGCTTCAGATCGTTGATCCACCCGAAGTCAAGGGAAAAAGCGTTAAAACGATAACAAGGCTAAAGGGCAGCATGGTTAATGGAAAATGGAAACCTGATCGATACAAGGTAATGATATACTTTGAAAAAGACTCCTCATCGCTGCGTCTGAAGACCGGAGACTTGTTATGGGCGAAAATCCGGATGAACAACGTTCCTTCTCCCGGCAATCCGGGAGAGTTCAATTACAGCAAATACCTGGCAGCCAGGAATGTATATAAACAGGCTTACCTGAGATCTTACGCATGGAAATTATCAGCGATGGAGGAAAGAAAATCCTGGAACCTAATTGCTCATCACTGGCAGGAAAAGCTCTTACAAACTTATCATAAAATCGGATTGAACAAAACGCTTTACAGTATCCTTGCGGCATTGACCCTGGGGTACCGAAACGATCTTGAAGCACATACCAAACAGATTTTTTCCAAAGCTGGGATTATGCATGTTATGGCTTTGTCAGGTTTTAATGTGGCCATTATTGCTTTGGCACTGGGCTATATGTTGGGTGTTATGGAACGCTTTCGTTCCGGTAAAGTCCTGCAAACGGCAATCATTATCCTGGGAATATGGTTGTTCGCCATAGTTACAGGATTGTCCCCTTCCGTGACCAGGGCTTCCGTAATGATAAGTTTTGTAATGGCCGGAAGATTGTTACAGGCACAGATCAATACCTACAATATTCTGTTTGCCTCAGCCTTTGTTCTGCTGGCTTTTTCACCTGCCTTACTGGCTGATGTCAGTTTTCAGCTGTCATTTTCTGCGGTCCTGGGCATTATCATTTATCAGCCGGTCATATACCGGTTCGTGGTATTCAAAAATATGCTGGCCGATAAGACCTGGAAACTGTTTACCGTATCCTGTGCCGCACAGTTATCCACCTTACCCCTCACGATCTTTTACTTTCATCAGTTTCCGGTTTATTTCTGGCTGACAAATCTATATATAGTGCCTTTGGTGTCTGTGATTATTTGTCTGGCTGCATTATTTCTGCTGGTTTCATCCTTTCCTCCGCTTGCCCTGGCGGTGGGGAAAATTCTGACGGTCTTACTCGGTTTTCTTTACAATTCCGTATCTTTTGTTGAAATGTTGCCCAACGCGCTCATTGAAAATATTTTCATAAGCACTCATCAAACCCTGCTATTGACTTTTTTGATACTGTTCATGGGTCTGTTTCTTATGCACAAGGCAAAGATTTTTTTATGGGCTTCCTGTATTCTTTTTTTGTTTTTTCAGCTGTTAAATGCAGCCCATTACTTTGAAACAAGGAATCAACAGATTATTCTGGTGGGTAATGTCAGGGGCACCTCCATCCTCAGCTGTATTGAAGGCAGAAAGGGGATTCTTTTCGGAGATGTCGGCTTATCTGTTCATGATCCTAAAGTACAGTATGCTTTGCAGGATTTCTGGATCGAACATGGGGTTTCAGATTTCAAAAGTGTCCTGATCGGTCAGGAAAAGTCCATTGCCGGGTGTGCCGGCTTCGATAATATATATTGCAGAACTCCATGGTTGGGTAACAATCTCTTTCTGGATTTTGCAGGTCAGCGTATTGTGTTGATCCGGGATGATCATTTTTATGCAGGCGATGCGGGCAAAAGCTCTGCCAGCAGATCTGGTTATCGTTACCGGAAAACTAAAACCCGATCTGGCATCCTTAACCAACAAGTTGAAACCGGATCTGCTTATCCTTGATTCAACGGTGAGTAAAAAACAGGCCGTTAAATGGAAAAGTGAGTGTAAATATTTTGAAATATCCTGCTGGGATGTTTCAGAGAGGGGAGCTTATTGGAAATTAGTTAAAAAAGGATCCTTCGGGGCTTAAAGGTCAACCTGACCTATACCCTGACGAACAATAAACGGAACCGCTCCTGTACAGTTAATTACGGTTGAAGGTGTATTGTTCCCGTAACCCCCGTGAATTACTGCATCAACAAGATTCTTATAATGGTCATAAATGAGTTCGGGATCTGTTGTATAATCAAGCACCTCATCTTCGTCGTGAATAGAAGTAGTTAATATGGCATTGCCCAATTCCCTCACAATCTCAAGAATAATATTGTTGTCCGGAATCCTGATGCCGATAGTTTTTTTACGGTTACGAAAAATCCTCGGCACATTGCTACTGGCCTCAAGAATAAAGGTATAAGGACCAGGCAGGTGTTGTTTCATCAGTTTGAAAGTTGCATTGTTGACATGCTTCGCATAATTGGTTAACTGACTGAGATTATGACATATAAATGAGAAATTAGCTTTTTCAAGATTGATGCCTTTTAGCCGGGCTACCCTTTCAACGGCCTTGTGGTGAAAAACATCACATCCCAGTCCGTAAACCGTGTCAGTTGGAAAAATAATGACCCCGCCGTTCTGCAGGATTTCAACGGCTTTCTGCACCTGCCTGTGCCCGGGAGTCTCGGGATGAATTTTAAGCAACATGTAGAAATGGGCAATAAATGAGGGGCAAAGATAGGAGAATAAACACTAATTAAAATACTCATAGGTATACTTCGTCAATACCCTGTATTTGGTTGCCGGATAATAAGTATCAGCGGAGGTGCAGAGTCCGCGTTCATCATATTGATAGGTTATGCGGTTGAATTCTTCAGTCCCTTTCCGTCGCCATTTGATCTCCAGCAAACTGCCTTTGTCATTATAGCTTAAACTCTTCTTTACAAATTTTGCAACACCCGGTGCTTCTTCGGATATTTCCATCAAGGCCCCGGAAGCATTATAATTATAGGATGTTTTAAGAGTTATCTTGTCCAGCTTATATTTTGCCTCCTCTTTCAGGTTTTTCTTATCATCATAATGATAGGTTTTCTTTTCAAGCTCGCTTTGATTTACACCATATACAACCTCCTCTACCAAATTACCTCTGGCGTCATACTTTAGTAATAATTTGGAAGTCAATGACCCTGCTGCATTAAAAACAGATACAGTGGTGGTGGTATTATTTTTTGCGAAGACTCTTTTTTCCTGAAGGACTGTCTTCTTCATATACCTTATTTCAATCAATTCACCCTGTGCGTTATAGCTATATAAGTTCCTGAAGTTTTCTACACCATCGAAACCGCTTTCCTCAGTCAATTGATTTTTTTCATTGTAAGCATATTTTTTCTGATAAGAACTTTCAGCTGAATTACGCGTATATTCTGTTTTATTGCCCCTGGAATCGTAGTTGTATTTTTCGGTATGCAACACCGCTCCCTTAGGATTTAGGGCGATTACCTGCGATATGTCGCCACCTGCTGAATAGGTCGTCACCGAAGTTTTAACACCGGTCTTTTCCGGTTTCTCGCCGGAATATTTGTAGTCCCAGCTAATCTGATTCTTTACCTTGTTGAGTGCAATAACTTCTTTATTTCTAATATCTTCTGTGGTCTGGGTACGGGATGGAATACAAATAAATAATAATAAGGTCAGCACAAAAATAGCTCTCATGGATAAAAATTGCTTTACCATTTTAATCTCTTCTATCATTGAAATGTATTTCCGTTTACGGCTGTATTGTTTCAAGGTTTCAGTTCAGTTTACCAATTCGTTCAAAACAATTACCATACCGGGTGAATGAATAATGTTTATTTTCGCATAATGAATATCCTGAAATGAACCTAAGACCAATTCTGACCAAAAAGCTTTTACTTACATTTTTGTCCATTTTCCTGCTGGTTTTTGCAGGATCTTTTGCCATCAGGGGATTCATTCTGCAAAAAGCAATTCATGCCGTAAATGCGCGGGTTAAGAATCACCAGTACACTGCTCACTGGGATGAGGCCGGTTTTAAAGGCGTGAATACCGTTTTTGTCAAGGGAATTTATATTCAGAGCATCAGCGGCAACAATGAACTTTTTATGGACTCGGTTTCAGTAAGGATCAGAATTCTGCCACTGCTGTTAAAGAAAATCCGTATCCGTGAATTTGAATGCAGGACCATCTCGGTTCGATATCGCGCTGAAAAGAAGTCTTTTGAAAAGGCAATTGCCAAAGCTGATCATGATGGGGGGATGCTGAATCGTGTCAGGAATAAAGATCTGTCTGATATGGCCAACAAGTATATTCGCAGGCTGTTCAGTTATGCACCCGCAAAGACCAGGATAAACCGTATACAGGTTAGAATTTCATCCACCGGCAATCCAACCTTAATAGCTTTGCACGGATTTTCAATGGCCAATGGCAAGATGACGGCAAAAATGGTGCTGGCCGGGGATAAATATCGCACGGAAATCCCTATGGAAGGCCGTTTTGATAAATCCTCATCGGTAATTGAATTTCAGTTAAGCAATGCCGACACAAGTCTTCTGCCGGTCCCTTTGCTGCGGGAAAAATATGGCATATCCGTGGATTTCGACTCCCTGACCTTTATGGTAAACCTGTCCGATCGAAACCGGCATTTGGTAAATGCAGAAGGTATTTTCAGTTTTGCCGGATTTGTATTAAACGGTGAGCGGCTATCCACAAGCGACATTAAGATTGACCATTTCAGATCATCATTTCTGGTACATGTGGGTTCCCATTCATTGGAAGTGGATAGCATTACACGGGTCAATCTCAATAGAATAAGGCTCCTGCCTTATTTCAGATTAGACCTGGACGGGGAGCCTGAAATCAAATTAAGACTGTTGCCGGTGAACTGGGCTGCCGGAGATTTCTTCTCCTCTCTTCCGCAGGGTATGTTTACCAGTCTCACTGGTCTCAAAGCGGAAGGTAAACTTCATTTTTTTCTTGATTTTTCAGTAAATTTAAATAATCCTGATAGTCTCTTTTTCGATATGAAGCTTCGTGAAGAGGATTTTAAAATTATTGCCTATGGTGCGGATGATTACAGAATGTTAAACGGTGACTTTATTCACAAGGTGTACGAACGTGGCAGATTGGTTACTGCTTTTTTGGTAGGTGCCGGAAAATCCTGATTTTGTTCCCTTCGAACAAATTTCCCCCTATTTGCGGGCAGCAGTAATGACCTCGGAAGACGGCAGTTTTTTTTACCATAATGGATTTAATCCAAATGCTTTCAGGGAATCCATCGTCACCAATATAAAAGAAAAGCGTTTCGCCAGGGGAGGAAGTACAATTTCTATGCAACTGGTCAAGAATGTTTTTCTCACCAGAAACAAAACTCTTGCACGTAAGATTGAGGAAGCACTGATCGTATGGATGATCGAAAACAAAAACCTGGTTTCAAAACAGCGGATGTATGAAGTATATCTGAATATTATAGAATGGGGCCCCGGAATATACGGCATTAACCAGGCCAGGCAGATTCTATTTCGAAAAAACACCTGCCATGTTGGATCTCCGGGAAAGTGTTTACCTGGCAAGCATTGTGCCGCGTCCCAAATGGTATAAATACACCTTTGATTCCAACGGCATGATAAAACCTTTCTTCGGAAATTATTTCAACCGGCTAAAGGAATTGATGGTACGGAAAGAATTCATTGGTCCGGGTGATACGGTTGGTGTACGTCCGGTGATCACGCTAACTGGTCCGGCCGCACAGGTTTTTTCAATTCCCGATTCAACGGTAACAGATTCATTAATAATGGATAAACTGAGGATCATACCGTCACTTTGATCAATTTGTCGGGAATTGTGTTTACAGTTTTAATGGGAGTGTATTCATGTGTAATTAAAATTTAATAAGTCATGGTATTTGATTTGGATCTGATTCAACGGGTTTATGAGACTTTTGACAGCCGTATTGAAGCGGCAAGGAAATTTTTAAACAAACCCCTGACCCTCACCGAAAAGATCTTATATGCCCATCTTGAAGAGGGGATTCCTCAAGCAATGTATAAACGGGGGCATGATTATGTGAATTTTCTTCCCGACCGGGTAGCCATGCAGGATGCAACGGCCCAGATGGCGCTGCTTCAATTTATGCAGGCTGGTCGGAAAAAAGTAGCCGTTCCCTCCACGGTACATTGTGATCACCTTATCCTGGCCAGGGAAGGCGCTAAGGCAGACCTGGAAACCGCACAGGTCAGCAACAGCGAAGTGTATAATTTTCTGGCTTCGGTATCTGATAAATATGGCATTGGTTTTTGGAAACCCGGAGCCGGTATTATCCACCAGGTAATCCTGGAAAACTATGCTTTTCCAGGTGGAATGATGATAGGTACCGACTCGCATACAGTGAATGCAGGCGGATTGGGCATGATAGCCATTGGCGTTGGTGGAGCTGATGCCTGCGATGTCATGGCCGGACTTCCCTGGGAAATGCGGTTTCCGAAGTTAATCGGTGTTAAGCTTACAGGAAGGTTGAGCGGATGGGCCTCTGCCAAGGATGTAATTCTGAAGGTGGCAGGAATTCTCACCGTTAAGGGCGGAACCGGATATATACTCGAATATTTTGGCGAGGGGGCTGAAACCATTTCCTGTACAGGCAAGGGAACCATCTGTAACATGGGAGCCGAAATAGGTGCCACTACATCGATTTTCGGATATGACGGTAAAATGGAAGAATATTTGAAAGGAACCGGACGTGGCATGGTGACTGAGCTTGCAGGAAAAATCAGGATGCACCTCACGGCAGATGAAGAAGTAGTTCACAACCCCGCCAGGTATTTTGATGAAGTAATAGAGATTAACCTGTCGGAACTGGAACCCCATATCAATGGTCCGTTTACCCCTGATCTGGCCACACCTGTTTCAAAATTTGCCAGACTGGTAAAAGAAAAGGGATGGCCCGAAAAGTTGGAGGTGGGACTAATCGGCTCCTGCACCAATTCATCTTATGAAGATCTGACAAGGGCTGCTTCCGTTGCCAGACAGGCACTATCAAAAGATCTGGTGGCAAAATCAGCATTTACAATCACCCCTGGTTCCGAACAGGTAAGATATACTGCGGAACGGGATGGTTTGCTGCAAGTTTTCGAAAGACTGGGAGGTACTGTCCTTGCCAATGCTTGCGGACCGTGTATTGGACAATGGGCCAGACATGGTGCCGACAAACAGGAAAAAAACTCCATTATGACATCCTTTAACCGTAATTTCGCAAAACGAAACGATGGCAATCCCAATACCCATGGTTTTGTGGCATCTCCGGAAATTGTTACGGCATACACCATTGCCGGATCACTAACTTTTAATCCGCTGACGGACGAACTGGTGAATAAAAAGGGAGAAAGGGTGAAACTCGAAGAACCTACGGGACTGGAAATGCCCCCGATGGGATTTGACGTGAAGGACAACGGTTATCAGGCTCCTGCAGAGGACGGTAGTCATATTAAGGTTAATGTCAACCGCAATAGTGAAAGGCTGCAATTGCTGGAACCTTTTGAACCATGGGCCGGCGGTGATTATCTCGGTCTGCGGTTGCTCATAAAGGCCAGGGGAAAATGCACCACCGATCATATTTCCATGGCTGGTCCCTGGCTGAAGTACCGTGGTCATCTGGATAATATATCCAATAACATGCTCATTGGTGCTGTCAACAGCTTCAATGACAAGACCAATGCTGTAATGAATCATTTAACCGGCCAGTATGAGGAGGTGCCAAAAGTTGCCAGATCCTACAAATCGCAAGGCATTGGAACCATTGTGGTGGGTGATGAGAATTATGGCGAAGGTTCATCACGTGAGCATGCTGCCATGGAACCCAGGCACCTGGGAGTAAAGGTGGTCCTGGTACGTTCATTTGCCCGTATTCATGAGGCAAATCTTAAAAAACAGGGTATGCTGGCCCTTACCTTTGCCAACAAGGCCGATTATGAAAAAATTTTAGAAGGCGATCTGATTGATATTCTTGGTTTGGATTCATTTGCACCTGACAAACCGCTGGTGGTGAGATTACGGCACGCGGACGGAAAATCCGAAGATATTTATGCCAGTCATACTTATAATGCGAACCAGATAGGCTGGTTCAGGGCTGGTTCGGCACTTAACCTCATCAGGGAGTCCCAGGGCTGAAAGAAAGCCTTGAACTTTTAGTACATGCCACAATTCAGTTGTCTTAGTTTTTGTATCTTAGTATAAGTTTTGAAAATAAGCCTGCGCCAATTTGAAAAATATTTCCCAATTCCGGCCTATTCCCAAAGGTGACAAAAGAACAATCAGGGGATGGGTGATGTATGACTGGTCCAATTCGGTTTACCAGCTTACCATCGGGTCCACTATTTTTCCCATCTATTACAATGCCATAACGCGAAACGGAGACAATTTTACTGTTAGTTTCTTCGGTTATGAAGCCATCAATACGGTCTTGTATGCCTGGTCGATTGCCATCTCCTATCTGTGTATTGCCCTGTTGTCACCTTTTTTCTCTTCTATAGCGGATTTCACAGGTCGACGAAAAGCATTCATGAAAGTGTTTACATGGATCGGTGCCATTTCGTGCGGGATGTTGTTTTTTTTCAATAAGAATACTTTTGAACTGGGTTTGATTGCCTTTACCCTGGCTACAATTGGATATGGCGGAAGCCTGGTTTTTTACAATTCGTTTCTTCCGGTAATTGCGGAACCCGCAGACCAGGATAAAATCAGTGCCAGAGGGTATTCCATGGGTTATTTGGGAGGGGTTATACTACTGATATTCAACTTAATATTTGTTCTCTTCCCGGGAGTTTTCGGCATTACGGATGATACCTTTGCTCCCCGGCTGGCCTTCCTGACGGTGTTTCTTTGGTGGATCGGGTTTTCGCAGATCACCTTCCGGCGGTTACCCAAGTACACTTTTGGCAAACGGACAAAAGGCGAAAATCCTATTCTGCATGGTTATCTGGAACTCCGCAGTGTTTTCGGACAGGTTCGGAAAATGAACCAGCTGAAAATCTATCTCCTGGGATTCTTCTTCATGACCATGGGGTTGCTGACAGTAATGTTCATGGCGGCAACCTATGGGACCAAGCAACTTGGCCTTAGTGATGATGTACTGATTCCTACCATTCTGCTCATCCAGCTGATCGGTATGTTTGGAGCGTGGTTGTTTGCCAGGATATCGGGAAGAATTGGAAACATAAAAGCCCTGATTGTTTCTATTGTGATCTGGATTCTGGTAATAATAGCCGTCTTCTTTATCAGTAACGCTACCGGCTTTATCATTGTGGCCTGTTTTGTTGGTGTCGTGATGGGTGGCACACAGGCTCTGGCCCGTTCCACCTATTCGAAAATGCTTCCCGAAACCCGCGATCATACCTCCTTTTTTAGCTTTTATGATGTAATGGAAAAGATAGCTACAGTCGGCGGAACATTCAGCTTCGGGATTATTGAAGCCCTTACCGGTAACATGCGGTATTCGGTTCTGGCCATTACCACTTTCTTTTTCATCGGTCTCATTTTTATGCTGGTCCTGTTAAGAAAACAAAATCAGGAAAAAAAAGGATCTTAAAACGGGGAGTGGTAACATGACTGCAAAAACCCTGATCATTGTTGCGGGGCCGACAGCAATTGGCAAAACCGATCTCGCCATTCAGCTGGCCCGGTATTTCAACACAGAAATTATCAGTGCGGATTCGCGGCAGATATACCGTGAAATGGTCATTGGAACCGCAGTACCCTCTCCTGAACAACTGGCAAAAGTGAAGCATCACTTCATTGGTCACAAATCAATTCACGAATATTACAATGCAAGCCTGTTCGAGCTTGATGCCATGGGATTGCTCGACAAATTGTTCATAAAGCACGACGTGATCGTAATGGTTGGGGGCAGTGGCATGTATATCGATGCCGTGTGCAAGGGTATTGATGATATTCCAACCGTCGATCCTGAGATCCGCATCAGGCTGCATAATGAATATCTGACAGTGGGATTGGAAGGTATCCGGTCCAGGCTCAGGGATGCGGACCCCGGGTATTTTGAGAAAGCCGATCTGAACAATCCGAAACGATTGCTGAAGGCCATTGAAATCTCAGAAATGACGGGCAGGCCTTATTCCTCCTTTCTTACCGGAAGGGCCAAGAAGCGTAATTTCTCGATGGTAAAAATTGGACTGGACATTCCCAGGCAGGAACTTCATGATCGGATAAATACCAGAGTGGATAATATGATGGTTCAGGGATTATTGCGGGAAGCGGAAGGGTTGATTCAGTTCCGACAGTTGAATGCATTGAATACAGTAGGGTATAAGGAACTTTTTGATTTCATTGATGGAAAATATTTGCTCGAACAGGCAGTTGAACGCATCAAGGGACATACCCGTCAGTATGCCCGAAGGCAACTTACCTGGTTTCGTAAGAACAAGGATATTCAATGGTTCCTGCCCAATGAGGCGGATGGGATCATCAGGTTCATTCACTCGAAAATTGATTAATGATAGAATTACCTGAAATAAAGCATTTTAACATTAGAGTATATGGTTTAATACTCAATGAAAAGGAACAGGTATTGCTCACAGATGAGTATGTACTGGATAGGGAAATGACCAAGTTTCCCGGAGGTGGTCTGCATTTTGGAGAGGGACCGGAAGAATGTCTGAAACGGGAAGCACGCGAAGAATTCGGGCAGGAGGTGGAGATCGTGGCACATTTCTATACCACTGGTTTTTTTCAGCGGGCCTTGTTCTTTGAGGATCACCAGCTGATCAGTATATACTACCGGATAAGATTTTTGGAAAAACCACGTTTTAAAATATCAGAGAAGGCATTTGATTTTCCACCGCGTATAAATGGGAGTCAGTCCTTCAGATGGGCAGATATTGCTACACTTCGGGAAGATGAACTGACCTTCCCGATTGACAGATATGTTCTTACGCTGTTAAAAAAAGACCGATAGGGTAGAGCTACCCCGTCGGGGTCTAACAAACAAAATCGTATACTAAGCTGTTTTAGTTTTGAATTATAATTCAAGAAAATATTTATATTTACGATTTAAGACAAATACCGATGTGTTAACTCATTAATTTGAAATTGTATGAAATTAGCTGATATTAAAAAGGTTGCGGGATTCGTAATTGTATTTGCAGGTCTTTGTAATGGATTGATTGCACAGGAAAAAAATGATGCCATCACAGCATTTAACCAGGGTGTCGAGCAGATGAAAGCCAATGATGTACGAGCAATTGAAACCTTTGAGAATTGTATCAAAATCTGTGAGCAGATAGGTGATTCTGCCAATGATATCAAGGCAAAGGCAATAAATGTATTGCCGGATCTGTATTTTCAAAAGGCATATGATTTGCTGACCATTGATAAAAAAATTAATGAGTCCCTCCAGGCATCCAAAAAAACATTGGAAATAGCCGAAAAATACGGAGATGCCAAAACCAAGGAAAATACGCAGAAGATTATGGTTCAGGCCTATTCAACCATGGCCTCCAATTATGTTACCAGTAAAGAAAATGCAAAAGCCATTCAGGCATTCGACAGTGTGTTAATGATCAATCCAGATCACATGCCATCAATTTACAATAAGGCATTGATATATAAAGGATTAGATAATGCACCCAAATTTACGGAGTCAATAGATCTTTACATTGAGAAACTGAAACCTACCAATGATACTGTTAAAATAGAGCAGGCCAGGAAGATAGCACGTGATTATTTCAGGATTGCCGGTAGTAAGGCAAATCAAGCCAACAAGCTTCCTGATGCCATCAACCTGTTAAATTCAGCTTCGAAATACGGCGCCGATAAAAGTGTCTACTATCAATACGCCAATGTGTACAACAAACAGAAAAAATATGCCCTGGCGGCCGAAAATGCACAAAAAGGATTGTCTCTTGAAACAGGGAAACCTGAGGACAAAGCAAAATTCTATTACGAACTGGGAGCGGCCCAGGCCGGAAAAGGGGAAACAGCAAATGCCTGTGAATCTTTTAAGAATTCATTGTATGGTCCTTTCCTGGAGGCCTCAAAAGCACAAAGAACCAATTTAAAGTGCCAATAGACCTCATCCCAGGCAACCCGAAATAATAGGGAAAAACGTGGAGTGCAAACTTCACGTTTTTTTTATCCGTAATCAGTCCGGATTTCAGAATGCCATGATCCCAATCAGGTAAGTATAAAAGAATTTAACTTTTCAATCAACAATACCTTGTATAAGTTAAAAATATTCATAAAATAATTAAAAAAAATCATAAACTGAAACCAAAACTAAAATATTAGTAAAATATATACTCCTTAAACAATAAAAAACTAAAATATTTCAATTTTATGTTATAATTTTACAGTTCATTTGTCAATATACTATCAAATGTTAAGTTTGATCATCTAAATAAAAGAAATATGTGTGGAATTGTTGGCGTATTTGATCTGAAGATTAATGCACAGGAGCTCAGGCCGCAACTGTTGGAAATGTCCAAAAAGGTGAGACACCGCGGACCTGATTGGTCCGGAATATATTGTGGTGAAAAAGCCATTATTGCGCACGAGCGTCTTTCGATTGTTGACCCGCAATCGGGAGGGCAACCCTTGTACAGCAAGGACCGGAAACTGATCCTGGGAGTGAACGGGGAAATATACAATCATCAGGACATACGGGCGCGCTATAAAGACACGTACCAGTTTTTGACGCAATCTGATTGTGAAGTAATACTTGCTTTGTATCGGGACAAAGGGAAGGATTTTCTGGAAGATCTGAACGGGATTTTTGCTTTTGTCCTGTACGACGAAATTAACGATTGCTATCTGGCAGCACGCGATCATATCGGCATCATTCCTTTGTACATGGGATGGGATGCCTTTGGGAACTTCTATTTTTCATCAGAACTGAAAGCCCTCGAGGGAATTTGCAAAAAAATTGAAACATTTCCCCCGGGTCATTATTATTATAGCAAAGAAGGTGAATTGAAAAAGTGGTATGTTCGTGATTGGACCGCTTATGATGCCGTGAAGAACAATACCAGTGATATTGCTGAATTACGCACTGCGCTTGAAAAATCTGTTCACAGGCAATTGATGTCCGATGTTCCCTATGGCGTTTTGCTGTCTGGTGGACTTGACAGTTCCGTAATTTCTGCCATAGCACGGAAATATGCAGCACACCGAATTGAAACCAATGACGAACAAGAAGCATGGTGGCCGCAACTGCATTCCTTTGCCGTTGGACTTATTGGCTCACCCGATCTGGCAGCAGCGCAAAAAGTGGCCGAACACATCGGAACCATCCACCACGAAATACATTTTACAGTGCAGGAGGGCCTCGATGCATTGCGCGATGTGATCTATTTCCTGGAAACCTATGATGTCACCACTGTCAGGGCATCGACTCCCATGTACCTCATGGCCCGGGTTATCAAATCAATGGGCGTAAAAATGGTGCTTTCAGGGGAAGGTGCCGATGAAATTTTTGGAGGATACCTGTATTTTCACAAAGCACCCAATGCCAAGGAGTTTCATGAAGAAACCATCCGTAAACTTAGCAAGTTGCATTTATACGACTGTTTACGGGCCAATAAATCATTGGCAGCATGGGGTGTGGAGGGACGTGTTCCGTTTCTCGACAAAGAGTTTATGGATGTTGCCATGCGCCTGAATCCCGAGGATAAGATGGCAAAGAATGGAAAAATGGAAAAATGGATCTTGCGGAAGGCATTTGAGGATTATTTACCCGAGAGTGTGGCATGGCGGCAGAAAGAACAGTTTTCCGATGGTGTGGGTTATAGCTGGATAGATACTTTGAAAGAAATGACCTCCAGAGAGGTTACCGATGATATGCTGGCATCAGCAAAATTTCGTTTCCCGGTCAATACGCCCCGCAATAAGGAAGAGTATTATTACCGGACAATTTTTAGCGAGCACTTTCCTTCTGAATCTGCCGCATCGTGTGTGCCATCAGTTCCTTCGGTGGCGTGCAGCACTGCCGAAGCGCTTGCCTGGGATGAATCCTTCCGGAATCAGAACGATCCTTCCGGCAGAGCTATCAAGAATATCCATGTGAAGGCGTATTAACACGCCGACGGGGTGGGGGTACCCCGTCGGGGTGTATTCAATAGTCGAAATATCATTTTTCAAAGAGGAATGATGTCAGACATTTAAAAATATAAGGTATTTTTGAGCGCGTGCCGGAGGTGGAGATATTTTACAGCTTCCGGCATGTAATCAATTGCCTGAATATGGAAATCGTTGGACTGATTCCGGCTGGCGGTGTAGCCAGCAGACTGGGTAAGATTCCCTGCAGCAAAGAGGTGTTTCCTTTGATCACTGCATCGGGAGAAGTAACAGTTCTGGCAGCTCATTTGATACGTTATTACAAAAGGGCCGGAATCCGGCAGGTTTTTTTTATCATCAGCAAAGGCAAATGGGACATCCCTGAATATTTTGGCGATGGCTCGGATTTTGGCATTCCCATGGGATATCTGATAATGAATCTGCCGTTTGGTGCGCCGTTTACAATCAACCAGGCTTTCCCGTTCATCAAGGACAAAATTGTGGCACTTGGATTTCCTGATATCCTCTTTGAACCCGAAGATGCGTTTAATCAAATGAAGAACAACTTATTGGCAGGAGATGCCGATGTTCTGCTGGGTTTGGTTCCTTCGGATCAATCACAGAGATCAGATATGATCAGTTTTAATGAACAAGGTAAAATTCAAGAAATTGTAATCAAGCAGAACCGTCCGGATTTAAAATACAGTTGGTTTATTGCTCTTTGGAAACCTTCTTTTACCAGGTATATGAATGAATATCTTGAAAATCTGATCCGGATCAATCCCCAAGGTCAAATTGTTCTTCAGGATGGTTCCGCCAGAGAAGTATTTGTTGGTGATGTCATACAATCTGCCATTGAAACCGGACTTACTGCCGGTTATCAGATTTTTGAAAATGGAAAATTTACGGATATGGGAACCACCGCTGAACTTATAAAATGGGGATTTGCGAAATGAAAGCTGTTATTCTGGCCGGGGGGAGGGGGATTCGCCTGGGTGAGGTTACGCGTGAAATTCCAAAACCCATGCTACCCATCGGGAACAAACCTCTTTTACATCATCAGGTAGATCTCCTGGTTAAGTATGGTATTGAGGACATCATCATCCTGGTCAATTATTTGAAAGATCCCATCCTTCAATATTTCGGCGACGGAAAACGTTTTGGCGCCACGATCACCTATTTTGAGGAATCAATGCCACTGGGCACTGTTGGAGGAATAAAGGCCATCGAGGACAGGCTCACCAGCGATTTCCTGGTGTTATACGGGGATGTAATGATCAATATGGATTTGTCAAGACTCCTTCGTTATCACCGTGCGAAAAACAGTCAGTGCACTCTGGTCCTGCATCCCAACGATCATCCCTATGACAGCGATCTGGTGGAAACCAGTGCGGAGGACAGGATCGTTGCCTTTCACGCCAAACCCCATGACAGGGCAATCTGGTATCACAACCTGGTAAATGCCGGCGTTTATGTTCTTTCCCCGGAGATTTTACCATTTCTAGAAAAAGATAAAAAAGCTGATTTCGGGAAGGAGATATTCCCCCGGATTTTCCATCAGGTATACATGTACGGTTATCACACGTCGGAATATTTAAAGGACATGGGTACGCCCGACAGGCTGGAAAAAGTGAAGCATGACCTGGAAAGCGGGAGGATTGGCCGCAGCAACTACGAAAATCAGCAACAGGCTATTTTTCTGGATCGGGATGGGGTGTTGAATGTGGAGCGCAGTTACATCAGTAAACCCGATGAACTCGAATTGTATGATTTTACGCCCGATGCCGTCAGGAAGATCAACCAGGCAGGTTATTTATCTGTAGTAGTTACCAACCAGAGCGCTATAGCCAGGAATCTATGCACGGAAGAAGAAGTATATACCATCCATAAAAAAATGGAGACGATCCTGGGTGAGCAAAGAGCCTGGCTCGATGCGATTTATTTTTGTCCGCATCATCCGGAAAAAGGATTTCCGGAAGAAAATCCCATTTACAAGATTGACTGTGATTGCCGGAAACCCAAGACAGGTATGTTCAGGAGGGCTATAGAGAAGTTTAACATCAATATCCATGAATCATTTATGATTGGTGATTCAGAACGCGATATTCAGGCTGGGATCAATGTTGGCTGCGTTACTATCGGTGTTCGCACAGGTTACGGCATAAAGAAGACGAAACTGTTTCCGGATTATATGTTCACTGATCTGGCAGAAGCAGTCGATTTTATTTTGGACGACACCCTGCGAAAGGATTTTAGTAAGATCTGGGATTTGTTTAAAACTTATTCCGGAAAATTGCCCTGGATTATATTGATCGGAGGTAATGCCCGCACAGGCAAAAGCACCCTGGCGTCGTATCTGCGTATTGCATTTGAAAAAGCGGGTAAAAATGTGTTACAGGTTGGACTTGATCATTGGCTTCTGTCAGAAAGCGATCGATTGGAATCTATGACGGTATATGACCGGTTTCAGCTGAAGTTCATGGAAAAAGATATCATGCATCTTTTCTCAGGCAAAACCCTGACTCTTTCCTCTTATGCGAACCATCCTGAAAGAAAGTCTCTTCCGCTACAATACAATCCTGAGCGCGCGGATATCATTATCGTCGAGGGCGTGGTTGCTCTCAGCTCAGCAGTATTGCGTCGTCAATCCCATCTGAAGATTTTCACCACCCTGAATCATGAACAATTCAGGAAACGTATTGATGATTACTATCTTTGGCGCAGCAAATCCAGGGAGGAAATAGAACTCCTTGTTGAAAAAAGAGAATTGGATGAATATCAATTAATAGAAAAAGAAAGTAAATTCGCTGACCTGATCATTAATTCATCGGTTTCATGATAATTACCCGAACTCCATTCAGGATCAGTTTTGTTGGCGGAGGCTCTGACATGGAGACCTTTTATACCCGCCATCCCGGAGCTGTATTGAGTACAAGCATCGACAAATACATGTACATATCTTCACACCGCTTTTTCTTCCCGGGGCAGCTGAGGGTGAAGTATTCCGAAACCGAAACGGTGAATAGTATTGAGGAACTCAAGCATCCTCTGCTTCGTGAAAGCTTGAAAAAGGTTGGTGTTACCAGTGGTATCGAAATCAGTTCCATTGCGGATATACCTTCCGGAACCGGCATGGGATCATCATCTTCCTTTACTGTCGGATTGCTGCACTGTCTCTATGCCATTAAAAGAAAATATGTCACACAGGAACAACTGGCACGCGAAGCCAGTGAAATTGAAATTGATATTCTGGGAGAGCCTATTGGCAAACAGGATCAGTATGCAGCAGCATTTGGCGGACTGAATATTATTCATTTTCATCCCAACGGTGATGTAAGAGTGGAGCCGCTATACTTGAAAAACGATGTTTACCAGGAGCTGCAGAGTAATCTGCTGATGTTCTATGTGGGTAATCAGCGAAAAGCATCCGATATTCTGACGGAGCAAAAAAGAAATGCTTCTCGTGAAGAGAAGTTCAATATATTAAAATCAATGGTATTGCTGGTATCTGACTTGCGTAATTGTCTTTATAAAGGACAGCTGAATGATTTTGGAAAGCTATTGCACGAAAATTGGATGTTAAAGCAAAAACTGGCTTCACAGATTACCAATAACGAAATTGATGAAATTTATCAGGCAGGTATCCGGGGAGGCGCCACAGGCGGAAAATTATTGGGAGCCGGCGGAGGTGGATTTATGTTGTTTTATTGCGAAAAGGCCAACCACCAAAAACTGTTGAATGAGCTTAAACCACTTGTAAAATTTGACTTTGCCTTTGAACGGGAGGGATCAAAACTAATTTATTTTGCTGATGAAGAATATTGATTTTACCGATTATTTTGCACGTGTTTCCGATACCTTAAGCCACATTGATCAGGACGCCATTATCGTTCTGGTGAAAGTGCTGCTGAAGGCCAGGGAGGAAGAGAAGTCAATTTTTATTTTCGGCAATGGTGGAAGCGGAGCTACCGCATCCCATGTTACTGGTGACTTTCTGAAAGGTATTTCCTACGGACTGGATAAGCGTTTCAGGATACAATGCCTGAATGATAATGTTTCAGGCATGATGGCCATTTCAAACGACCTGACCTATGAAGAGGTTTTCATAGAACAGTTGAAGGTTTTTTTACATAAAGACGATATTGTTATTGGCATATCCGGCAGCGGCAATTCGGCCAATGTAGTGAAAGCCTTTGAGTTCGCTCATTCAAAAGGAGCCTATACCGTGGCTTTTTGCGGATATAAAGGTGGTAAGATAAAGGATATTGCTGATCTTGTGATCCATGCCCCGATTAATGATATGGAAGTGACTGAAGATATTCATATCATTATTTTTCACGCTATCAAACAGGTCTTGATGAAATACCTGAAAGGAGACGATTCTTCCATGGGAGCAACGTATGATGCGCGGGTGAAATGACATTTTTTTCAATAGTAGTTCCAACCTATTCTCGCCCTGATGAGGTGACAGAGCTGCTTAAAAGCCTGGAGGCCCAGGAAAGCAACAATTTTGAAGTGATCCTTGCTGACGGTAGTTTAGATGATTCAGTCAGGCAAGTATCCCAAAAACATGGGGGCAAGCTTGCATTAAAATATCTTTATCATAAGGGATTGGGTATTAGTGAATCAAGGAATTGGGGTGTGGAGAATGCCAGCGGTGATTTCATTGTTTTCTTTGACTCGGATTGTGTAATTCCACCGCACTATTTTAAAGTGGTGAATGACTACCTGGCCCATGATCCGCTAGATGCTTACGGTGGACCCGACAGGGCTGATCGTAAGTTTCAGCACCAAGCAAAAGGCCATCAGCTATGCCATGACCTCCTTCTATACCACCGGGGGAATAAGAGGCAGAAAAAATCATGTGGGACAATATCAACCCCGTAGTTTCAATATGGGGATCCGAAAATCCGTATTCAATGCGCTGGGGGGATTCAGTGGTCTTAAGGTATCTGAGGACATTGATCTGAGCATACGGCTTTATAAAAAGGGTTATCGGACTGGCCTTATTGAGGAAGCTTATGTGTTTCACAAAAGACGATCTACCTTTTATAAATTCTTCAGGCAGGTATTTTCCTTTGGAAGCGGGCGGATTGATTTACAGCTGAGACACGGTGATGCGTTAAAACCTGTTCATATGTTACCCTCCCTATTTGTCCTTTATCTTCTGGCAGGTTTAGGTGCAGGTATATTCTCCAAAGGAATTTTTATGCTATGGTCCGGATCAGTGATGGCCTATATGATCGCTATTCTTTATGATGCAACCGTACAAAACCGGAGCCTTGTGGTTGGAATGATGAGTGTTTATGCTGCCCTGGTCATGCTGAGCGGTTATGGATTGGGTATGCTGAAGGCTGCCATCATGAGATTTGTATTTGGAAGCAAAAAGAAAGCGAAAAACCCGATATCACTAAAGAATCCTGATCGAATCGGCAGATGCCCCGCGAAGTTTTATTGGAATTCAAAAAAAAACGGACAGATACACGAGGCTGCCCGTTGGTTGGTATGTGCCGTAAAAATTCACCCTCAGGGATCTTTTTCCAGTTCCTAAATCTCTTTTTCAATATGATATTCATTCCTGTCTGCCGATGTACGTGACACCAGTTCACCCAGGAATCCTGCCATAAAGAGTTGCGTGCCCATGATCATGGCAGTGAGGGCAATATAGAAATACGGACTTTGTGTCACCAGTTTAACCGGAATATGCCGGGCAACCGCAATGAGTTTATCAATACCGACATATAGGGCCATGCAGAAACCCAGCAGGAACATCAGGGTACCCAGGGTACCGAAAAAATGCATGGGTCGCCGGCCGAATCGTGAGATAAAGGAGATGGAAAGCAAGTCAAGATACCCGTTAATAAACCGTTCCAGACCGAATTTCGTTTTTCCGTACTGACGTTTGCGGTGTTGTACGATTTTTTCACCAATAGTCCGAAAGCCGGCTTTCTTGGCAATGAGAGGAATATATCGATGCATTTCACCGTATACCTCAATGGCTTTAACCACTTCAATTCTGTAAGCTTTCAATCCGCAGTTAAAATCGTGTATTTTTATCCCGCTGAATTTCCTGGCGGTCCAATTGAAAAGCCTGCTGGGAACGTTCTTGGTCAATCTGTTATCATACCTCTTCTTTTTCCATCCTGAAACAAGGTCATAACCCTGGTCTCTGATCATGGCATAGAGCTCCGGTATTTCATCCGGACTGTCCTGCAGGTCCGCATCCATGGTAATTACCACATTCCCCCTGACAGCCTGAAATGCACAATGCAATGCGGCTGACTTTCCGTAATTGCGACGGAACTTGATTCCTCTGACACTTTCGTTGCCATGCGCAATTTTTTCAATCACCTGCCACGAACCATCATTACTGCCATCATCCACCAAAATGATTTCATAGGTGAAATGATTTTCCGTCATCACCCGGGTGATCCAGGAAGTTAATTCAGGAAGCGATTCGGCTTCGTTGTAAAGCGGTATGACAACGGAAATTTCAGGTTTCATCAGATGAACAGGTTATGCTGAAGCGAGCGGATTCGGATTCTTTTTAATAAATGCAGAGGTAATCAGCGATAGAACGAATCCCACGATAACAGAAAAATACAGACTCTGAAAAAAAGATTTCAGGGGTGTGTAGTTGGCCTGCTGTTCTTCGATCCCGTCGATGGCTTGTTCAATCTGGCCATCCGGAACGCCCATATTGTTCATGTAATCATACATCCAGCTTTTAGTAGCCTCGAAAACTTTGTTGGTATACTCCGGATCAATAAACATGTTAAAAATGAGGTTGTAAAAACTACCGAGGATGGTGGAAAAAACCACTATCAACATTCCGGTAATCAGTGCTTTTCCGTAAGAGATCGTACCGCCAAGTACCTTATCACGGTATGTTTTTGTGCCCACCACGATAAAAATGATCATAATAGTAAATCCAATAATGGCGGTCAGAATTATTCTTTTAAGATTGTAGGGCATAAATCCCGTGATGTAAAGGATCATGGAGAAAATAATGGATACAATTCCCAAAATTGCACCATAGGTCATTGTAAACTGCCAAAGAGAGGTTTTCTTTTCCATTGGTTTTGAGGTTTAAAAGTTGTACAACAAATATAGGGTTTTTGAACTTTCGGGGTTATTCAGGCACAATCTTTTGTAAATTTAATAAAAGTTCATAGTTTTGCACCGCCGGGTAAGTCTCATACGGCCAGCTCCTGCTGAATCCCCCCAGGTCCGGAAGGAAGCAAGGGTAGGCGGTTGTAGCGGCGCGATATGATCAGCTTACCCGGTTTTTTTTTGAGACAGTCAAGACCGGAGGTCTGGGTACTGCCTTACCCATCGATCAGTATTCAAGATTCAAGAACCAAGATCCAAGAACCAAGAACCAAGAACCAAGATTCAAGAATCAAGATCCAAGATTCAAGATTCAAGACTCAAGATTCATATTCATTCTTCCATCTTCAATCTTCCATCTTCCATCTTCCATCTTCCATCTTCCATCTTCAATCTTCATTATTCATAGCTTTCCTGACTTCTTCAGGGGCTTGCACCAATTCCACCAATACGCCTTCACTGCACAAGGGAAATTCTTCATTTCCTTTGGGATGGATAAAACAGACATCATAGCCCGATGCTCCTTTGCGAATTCCTCCAGGGGTAAATCTGACACCTTGATTTGTAAGCCATTCTACTGCTTTAGGCAAGTCATCGATCCATAAACCAATATGATTCAGTTTAGGATCATGAACCCTCGGGGATTTACCTTCATCCATGGGTTGCATGATATCCACTTCTACGGCCAGAGGTCCCTTGCCGATCCGCAGAATATCCTCATCGACATTTTCACGTTCACTTTTAAAGGTGCCGGTTTTCTCAAGTCCCATGATATTGACCCAGAATTTTTCAAGCCTTGCTTTGGATTCATTGCCTATGGCGATTTGCTGAATTCCCAATACTTTAAAAGGTCTCATAATAAATTTAATTAATTCTGAAAGTGCGAAAATATACATTTTTTTGGCAGTTGTATCCGGAATTCCTTCTACAAAAGTGGTTTTCGGGGCGTATGATTTTTTTTTGGCTATTTTTGACATTCTTTATTGCAGCATGAAAAGGGTCATTCCATTTATCGTCAATACCATACCACGCCCCTGGTTGATACGCATCAGCCTGGTTTTCATGAAATTTGCCGTAGTGTTCTACAGGGGTAACAGGGTGGAATGCCCGGTTTGCGGGGGGCATTTCCGGAAGTTCATGCCTTACGGCTATAATAAGGTGAGAGAAAATGCGTTGTGCCCGAAATGCATGTCGCTTGAACGTCACAGATTACTATGGCTATATCTGAAGAATCGAACTGATTTTTTTCTCAAACCTTTGAAAGTATTGCATCTGGCTCCAGAACAATGTTTTTATAAGAGTTTCCGGAAAATGGAGAATCTGTCATACATGACAGCTGATCTCGATTCACCCCTGGCTGATGTGAAACTCGATGTACAGGAGATGCCCTTTGGCGATGATGAATTTGATGTGGTTATATGCAATCATGTATTGGAGCATGTTCCCGATGACCGGAAAGCCATCCGGGAAATATACCGGGTGATGAAAGCAGGTGGCTTTGCTATCCTGCAGGTACCCACCGATTATAAAATGGAGCTTACTTATGAAGATGATACCATTACCGAACCTTCGGAACGTGAAAAGCACTTCAGACAAAAGGACCATTACAGGTTGTATGGAAAGGATTACCTGAGAAGGCTATCTGAAGCAGGTTTTGTAATTAAGGAAGATAATTATTTATTCTGTCTGAGTGAAGAAGACCGGGTACGCTACAGGTTACCGGAGATGGAGTTTATGTATGGATATTATAAATTATAAGATTTAAAATATTGTATTACAAGACATTATTTAAGAAAAATGTGAAAATATTTAGATTTTCGTTATATTTTTTTGAAAGAGTTGGAGGATTCATAATTTATTCTCTATATTTGTCCAAATTAAAAAACATGAGAAATATCATCATTATCGTGAATCTATTCGTCCTCGTGGTGCTTAACAAGCCGAGGTGAGAATGGTTTACGATGATACGAAGTAAATACGAGCCATTCTTACAGCAGAGAATGGCTTTTTTAATTTAGGACATTTTTAGTAATAACCTGATCGACAAAAACATGAAGATAGAACTAAGAAGTGACACCACCACAAAAGGTCGCCGAATGGCTGGTGCACGCAGTTTATGGCGCGCCACCGGCATGAAAGAAGATCAGATAGGCAAGCCCATAATTGCCATTGTTAACTCCTTTACCCAGTTCGTTCCGGGCCATACCCATCTTCATATGATCGGACAGGAAATTAAGTCGATTATAGAAAATGAAGGCTGTTATGCGGCTGAATTCAATACCATCGCTATAGATGACGGGATTGCCATGGGACATGCAGGGATGTTGTATTCACTTCCCTCCCGGGACCTCATTGCCGACAGTGTGGAATATATGTGCAATGCGCATATGGCCGATGCAATGATTTGTATCAGCAACTGTGATAAAATCACGCCTGGTATGCTGATGGCTGCCATGCGACTAAACATACCGGCTGTTTTTGTATCCGGAGGGCCCATGGAGGCGGGAACAGTTGGTTCTAAAAAATATGACCTGGTGGATGCCATGGTTATGGCAGCCGATGATAGTGTCACGAATGAGGAATTATCGGTCATTGAAAAAGAGGCCTGCCCTACCTGCGGCTCCTGCTCGGGGATGTTCACGGCAAACTCCATGAATTGTCTGAATGAGGCATTGGGACTCGCTTTGCCCGGTAACGGAACCATAGTGGCCACCCATAAGAACCGCAGGGTTCTGTTTGAAAAGGCCGCAAGACAAATTGTTACCATCACGCAGAAGTATTATGAAGAAGGTGATCTATCCGTTCTGCCCCGATCTATAGCCACTCGTCCTGCCTTTATGAATGCCATGGCTTTGGACATCGCCATGGGAGGTTCAACGAATACTGTTTTGCATCTTTTGGCCATTGCCCAGGAAGCCGGAGTAGATTTCAGCATGAAAGATATTGACAACCTTTCGCGCAGAATTCCTGTATTGTGCAAAGTTGCACCCAGTTCGAATTATCATGTTGAAGATGTGAACCGGGCCGGAGGAATCCTGGCTATCATGGGCGAACTGGAACATGCCGGGCTCATTGATACCACAGTGGGCAGAGTTGATCTGCTGACACTGGGGGAAGCCATTAAGCAGTATGATCTCACCCGCCCCACTGCCGGCGCGGAGGCGAAGGAAATTTATGCAAGTGCTCCTGCCGGTATTAAAAACCTGAAGCTGGGCAGTCAGGGTGTTATGTTTAAGGAACCTGACCTGGATCGTGAAAATGGCTGTATCCGCGATATGGCACATTGTTACTTTAGAGACGGAGGTTTGGCCATTTTATACGGCAATATTGCCCGGGACGGTTGTGTAGTGAAAACTGCAGGTGTGGATCCTTCCATTTACAATTTCCGCGGAACAGCCAGGATCTTTGAATCTCAGGATGAGGCCTGTGAGGGTATACTCGAGGGAAGGGTTAAGGCGGGTGATGTAGTGGTTATCCGTTATGAAGGACCCAAGGGCGGTCCGGGAATGCAGGAAATGCTTTATCCGACTTCCTATATCAAATCCAAAGGACTTGGAAAAAGCTGTGCACTCTTCACCGATGGCAGGTTTTCAGGAGGCACTTCGGGATTGTCTATCGGGCATGTCTCTCCCGAAGCGGCAGCCGGAGGAGAAATCGGACTCTTGCAGGACGGTGATATCATTGAAATAAATATACCCAACAGATCGGTCAATGTGGTGCTCCCACAGGGGGAGCTTGAAAAACGTAAACAAAAAGAGACGGGACGGGGTAATAAGGCTTTTACTCCTGCCAGTCGCAACAGACAGATATCAAAAGCTTTACAGGCATATGCCAGTATGGTTACTTCAGCCGACAGGGGAGCGATCAGGGAGGTAAAGTAAGATGAGTCTGTTGATTTTACAATTATAACTTAGATCAGACAGGAATTAATTTTTTACAATTTTGCGAACGATGAAAACAAAACCAGATAACACATCAACCATTGAAATTCCCGGCAAGATAAGGGTTACAGGTGCGGAAGCCATTATGCTCAGCCTTATCCACGAAGGAGTTGATACCATTTTCGGATATCCGGGCGGAGCAATTATGCCGGCTTATGATGCCCTGATGAATTATCCCGATCAGTTAAAACATATACTTACCCGTCATGAACAGGGCGCCATCCATGCAGCCCAGGGATTTGCCAGGGTTACCGGCAGGGTAGGGGTTTGCATGGCCACTTCGGGTCCGGGAGCTACCAATCTGATCACCGGCATTGCGGATGCGCAGATTGATTCAACGCCCCTGGTTTGTATAACGGGACAGGTTTCGGCGGGCCTTCTCGGTACAGATGCCTTCCAGGAGACCGATGTTATTGGCATTTCCATGCCGGTAACAAAGTGGAACTACCTGATCACCAAAGCAGAGGAAATACCCGAAATTATGGCACAGGCGTTTTACATTGCCCAAACAGGCCGTCCCGGACCCGTATTGATCGACATCGCCAAGAATGCTCAGTTTGGGGAACTGGATTTCGAGTATCACAAATGTATTAAATTGCGCAGCTATGTTCCCAGACCCAGAATCAGTCTGGATAGTCTGAAAGAGGCAGCTGCCCTTATCAACAAGGCCAGTAAACCCTATGTATTGGCAGGTCAGGGAATTATTCTTGGCGGAGCTGAACATGAATTCCTGCAGTTTGTTGAAAAATCAGGTATACCGGTTGCATGGACAATTCTCGGAGCCTGCGCCTTGCCCAAGGAACATCCGCTTAATGTTGGCATGCTTGGCATGCATGGTAATTATTCCACCAATGTGAAAACCAACGAATGTGACCTGCTCATTGGCATTGGTATGCGATTCGATGACAGAGTCACAGGGGATGTTTCAAAATATGCCAAACAGGCCAAAATCATTCACCTTGAAATAGACAAGGCAGAGATAAACAAGGTTGTTCACGTGGATGTTGCAGTGCATGGTGACGTAAAAGAAACACTTCCGCTGCTGACCCGGCTGATTGAAAAACGTTCCCACCAGGAGTGGCTGAATGGGTTTAAGGAATATGACAAAATCGAATATGAAAAAGTTATTCACCGGGATCTTCATCCCACCAAGCCTGGCTTAACCATGGGGGAGGTAATTCACCTCATCAACGAAAAGACCAAAGGTGATGCCATTGCAGTCACCGATGTAGGTCAGCATCAAATGTTCGCTTCAAGGTATTTCAACTTCAAAAACAATCGCAGTTTTGTTACTTCAGGTGGTTTGGGCACCATGGGTTTCGGACTTCCGGCTGCTCATGGCGCAAAAATCGGAGCACCCGATAAACAGGTAATTCTTTTTGTGGGGGATGGCGGATTTCAGATGACCATTCAGGAATTGGGTACGATCAACCAGACCCAGGCTGCAGTTAAAATAGTGTTGTTGAATAATAAGTATCTGGGCATGGTTCGCCAATGGCAGCAATTGTTCTTTGACAAAACGGTATTCCGAAACCTACCTGCTCAATCCTGATTTCATTAAAGTAGGTGAAGGCTTCGGTATCAAGGGAAGAAAAGTCCTTGAGCGGCCGCAGCTGGATTCCGCTATTCAGGAAATGCTTGATTTTAACGGACCTTACCTGCTCGAAGTATCCATTGAGAAAGAGGATAATGTATTTCCGATGGTACCTACCGGAGCATCGGTCTCTGATATAATTCTTGAACCAAAAAAATAACGGACATGGCAATAGAAAACAAAATAAGCGGTAATGGCAGCGGCAAACAAACCTATACCATTTCGGCCTTTTCGGAAAATCATATCGGCTTACTGAACAGGATCACCATTATATTTACGAGACGGCAGGTAAATATCGAGAGTCTGACGGTTTCGGGTTCAGCCATTCCGGGTATTCACAAATTCACTATTGTGGTGCACGATTTTCCCCAAAAAGTCGAAAAGGTCGTTGGCCAGATAGAGAAACTGGTAGAAGTGCTCCGGGCTTTTTATCATACCGAGGATGAAGTGATTCACCAGGAGATAGCCCTGTACAAGGTTCCTACCAAGACGATGCTCGAGGGCAATAAGGTAGAGGATACCATCCGGATGCACCATGCCCGCATTATCGAGGTTCGACCCGAGTATACCGTGATCGAACTCACCGGTCATAAGGAAGAAACCCAGGCCTTATTTGATGAACTGAACAATTATGGCCTTTTACAGTTTACACGATCAGGACGCATTGCTGTAACACGATCCAGCAAAGAACTGTTTACCAGCTACCTGAAAGAAGCCGGTGAAAACACAGTGGAATACGCGAAACATTAATTAATTAATATTTAATACATTATGGCAAAAATTAATTTTGGAGGAGTAGTCGAAGATGTTGTAACCCGTGAAGAATTTCCCCTGCAAAAAGCCCGGGAAGTTCTGAAAAACGAAGTTGTCGCAGTGATCGGTTATGGTGTTCAGGGGCCCGCTCAGGCGCTGAACATGAAAGATAACGGCATTAATGTGATAATCGGGCAGGCTCCCGAATTCAAAGCCGACTGGGACAAAGCCGTCAAAGATGGCTGGGTGCCCGGTAAAACTTTATTTTCAATTGAAGAGGCTGCCACCAAGGGTACCATAATACAGTACCTGGTTTCCGATGCGGCACAGCGGGCGATCTGGCCCAAACTTAAACCCTGCCTCAAAAAGGGTGATGCGTTATATTTTTCGCACGGCTTTTCCATTACCTACAAAGAACAAACCGGAGTGGTTCCTCCGGCCGACGTGGATGTTATTCTGGTAGCTCCCAAAGGCTCGGGTACCAGTGTGCGCCGAAATTTCCTGGCGGGTGCCGGTATCAACTCCAGTTACGCTGTTTTCCAGGATTATACCAAACGGGCTACGGAACGTACCATAGCTGTTGGTATTGCCATTGGCTCGGGGTACCTTTTCCCAACAACTTTTGAAAGTGAAGTATACAGCGATCTTACCGGCGAGCGCGGCGTGCTTATGGGTGCACTGGCCGGTATTATGGATGCACAATACCAGGTATTGCGCCAGAATGGTCATTCACCCAGTGAGGCTTTCAATGAAACCGTTGAAGAACTTACGCAAAGTCTCATTCGACTTGTTGATGAGAACGGAATGGACTGGATGTATTCAAACTGCAGTGCAACGGCACAGCGTGGGGCACTCGACTGGAGACCCAAATTCAAGGAAGCCACTTTGCCGGTATTCAATGATCTCTACAATAAAGTGAGATCCGGTGCTGAAACAAAGCGTGTTCTTGAATCAACCGGAATGCCCAACTACAAGGAATTCTTGGAAATTGAGCTGAAGGAATTACGTGAATCGGAAATGTGGCAGGCCGGACAACAGGTGCGTAACCTGCGGCCTAAGACCAAATAGTCATCAGGGACAAGGAACAAGCGACGAGGGCCAGGGTTACAACACTTCTGCCCGGATTTGTTTGTACCTTGTCCCCTGTCTTTTTTCCCTTGCCCAAAGAAACCAACATCGAATACAAACGGTTCATTCTGAGCCTGGTTCCTCCAGCCATTATTATTTTCCTGATATGGCTTGTGAAAATTGTTGAAGTCGCTGATGGTCTTGATTTGTATTATTATGGTATCTTTCCCCGCAAAATAAACGGCCTGATTGGAATCATTTCCTCTCCCTTTATTCACGCCAACTTTAATCACCTGATCAACAATTCTTTCCCTTTTTTCCTTCTGCTGACGGCAATTTTTTATTTCTATCATAAAGTAGCCTGGCGGGTATTGCTGATCTCTTACCTGGCAACCGGCATTCTGGTATGGTTTATTGCCAGACCGTCCTACCACATCGGCGCCAGCGGTCTGGTTTACAGTTTTGCCTCCTTTTTGTTTGTCAGTGGCATTGTCCGCCGGAACCTGAACCTTCTGGCAATTTCCCTGCTGGTGATCTTTTTATACGGAAGTCTGGTATGGGGTATTTTTCCCTATCGTCCCGATATGTCATGGGAATCCCATCTGGTAGGATTATCTATTGGCGTGGTGCTGGCCGTATACTATCGTCATGAGGGCCCTGGTCCTACCATGTTCATCACGGATATGGAGGACGATGAAGAAGACGAAACCACCGGCAACACCGTTGCCGAAACCGAAAGCAAATCAACTGACATTTCAGATAAGCCCTGAAAAAGGAGGAGCTCCTTATTTATATTCAATTTAGATTCATATCATCCATAAATAAGATAATAATATCCGAAATTCGCATAAATATAAATCAATAATAAAATTTATGAAAAACCTATCTCTGACATTTGTTTTGTTTCTGGCGTCCTTAGCGATGCAGGCTCAGATTGTAGCCCTGGTGGATTATATGAAGGTGCCTGAAAACGGTGGAGCCGATTATGTGGCTGTTGAGAAGCAGTGGAAAACATTGCATCAAAATCGTGTGGAATCAGGAAAGATCCTTGGCTGGGACCTTTGGTACGTATGGAATTCGGGTTCAAGTTCTCCTTATAACTATGTGACCGTTACCATATATGAGAATTTTGGCAAAACAGCAAGCCAGTTAACTGACGAAGAACTGAAAAAAGAATGGGGTGACAAAACTGATGACTTTCTGAAAAAAACCACTGCATCAAGAAGCCTGACCTATTCAGAGATGTACTATTTGCAAACAGGAATAGAAGCTGCCGGTTCAGACAAATACCTTGTCCTGAACTCCATAAAAACGGATGATGTGAACAACTACATTAAAATGGAAAATGTAGGTTATAAACCATTGCATGAGGAATCAAAAAAACTTGGTACCAGGAATTCATGGGGAATTTGGACCCGTTGGCCCAATGAGAACAATGATTTCCAGGCGGTTGCCGTAGATGGATTTTCCAAGTTTGAGGATATCAATGGTGTAGATTATGGCGCAATATTTGAAAAAGTCATTGCAGGAAAAAAAGCCGGTGAAATCATGGATATGACGGAACAAATTCAAAGGACCGATGAAATCCGTACCATTGTGAAAACAGCGATATGGGAAAAGATCGATGGTACAACTGCCAAAACAAAATAAAACTGACATTTAATTGAAAACCCATAAAAGCCTGCCATTCCGGTGGGCTTTTGTGCTGGTGGTTTTTCTACTTAAGTATCAACCCGGACGCAATGAGAATTAAATACTTGATTTTCTTATATGCAGTAATTCTTTTTGGAATTGAAGGCAGCATGTTTTCCCGTGTACCGGCCAACGAATTGCCGGGCGCAGGGAACGATAGTGATTCAGCAATTCTGAATTCGGTATATATTCCTGAGTTGCAGGGAATTTTTAATTTCGACGGGCTTACAGATGATCCCTGTTGGGACCTGATTTCTCCGCTCCCGCTGTTGATGCATATCCCTACCTTTGGTAATCAGCCCACAGAACGTTCTGAAGTATTTATCTGCCATGATAATGAATACATTTACATTGCAGGGCGTTTTTTCGACAGCGAAGCAGATAAAATCAATATTTCCTCAAGAATGCGGGATAATATTGGTCCACAGGAAGATGCTTTTTTTGTTATATTCGATACCTTCCATGATCATGAAAACGGTATAGGATTCAGGACCAATGCAGCAGGCGTCAGACAGGACCTTACCATTTCCCGTGATGGAACAGATGCCTTTCCGTGGAATGAAACCTGGAATACATTTTGGGATGTAAAATCTACAAGGGACGAGCAGGGATGGTATACTGAGATGCAAATTCCGCTGTCGAGTCTCCGGTTCGAGGAAAAGAACGGCAAGGTGAAGATGGGACTCATATGCTTCCGGTTCATACCCCGAAAATTTGAGATCGATATTTTTCCACCTATTCCGCGTAACTGGGGATTCTGGAGTTTTGTCAAACCTTCCCAGGCAAATGAAATTGAAATGCATGGAGTGCACAGTAAAAAGCCTTTTTACATTGCCCCTTACATTACCGGTGGAATTAACCAGGAATCCCTCTTAAATGAAGGGGAAAATGCCTATGAAATGCAAAATGATCCCAAACTGGCAGTGGGTTTGGATGTTAAATACGGGATTACCAGCAACCTTACCGCCGACCTGACCATCAACACCGATTTTGCCCAGGTGGAATCCGACAATGCCCAGATCAATCTTACTCGTTTTTCCCTTTTCTTCCCTGAAAAAAGAATGTTTTTCCAGGAGCGTTCCAGCAATTTCTCCTTCGCTTTCGATGATATGAACACACTTTTCTACAGCAGACAGATTGGTCTGCATGAAGGCAGGGCAGTTCCCATTATTGCAGGAGTAAGACTGGTTGGCAGGGCGGGTCCCTGGGACATTGGATTTCTCAATATGCAGACACAGGCTTTCAAATCCATGGAATCCGACGGCACAGATCTTCCTTCAGAGAACTTTGGCGTAGTTCGCTTCCGCAGACAGGTTTTTAACAGTAACAGTTATATCGGTGGTATCCTTACATCACGTTTGGGTATGGATGGTACCTACAATGAGGTTATCGGATTTGACGGAATTATCAGGGTGTTTGGCCAGGATTACCTGGATCTTAAATATGCCCAATCCTTTGACGAGAAATACACAAACGAGGCCATCTCCATTGATGCTTCCAGGATATGGTTCGACTGGCAGCGCAGGAATGAAAAGGGACTTGGATATGATTTTTTCTTTACCAGGGCAGGAGAAAAATACGAACCTGATCTTGGTTTTGAATTTCGAAAGAACTATTATATGGCAGGTACTAAGCTGAAATATGGTTGGATACCGGGAGAGACCTCTGCAATTTCGACACATGTTATAAAGTTCAACGCGCAGGTATGGAAAGACATTGGCAGCAATATCACCCAATCCTCACTTGTGAGTCCCGGTTATACACTGGATCTGAAATCAGGAGCAGGATTTATGGTCAATTTCAGCCACGCTTATGATCATCTTACCGATACTTTTTACCTTTCGCAGGATGATGTGATAGCCTATGTAGCTCCCGGAAATTACGGATATAACTTTGCCACGCTGAATATACATACTCCTTATACAAGACCAATGTCTTTCGAGGTGATCAGTAACCTGGGACAATATTATGACGGTAATCAGTTTACCATACGGTTAATGGCCACGATCAAGCTGGGAGCATTCTTAAGTCTCCAGCCTTCCTATGAATATGATAAAATCCGTTTTCCGGTGAGGGAACAAACTTTTACGGGACATATTGCCAGCCTTAAAACCCTGATCATGTTTAATAATAAGCTGTCAATCAGTTCGCTTGTGCAGTACAGCAATATAGTGCATGGTTTGGTCACCAATATACGTTTGCGTTATAATCCGAAAGAAGGAAATGATTTGTATCTGGTGTATAACGAAGGTAGAAATATCGAGCTTGACAGGGTATCTCCCCAACTCGATCCTGTTGCCAACAGAGGCATTATGATCAAATATACCTATACTTTCATTCTATAAAGCCTCTTCAGTCATAAAATACAGTGTTCCTGAATTCCGTAAAAAATGACCTGCAAATAGTTGTGAATTACCCGATTAATTGCATAAATTTGATCCTGTACCAAACTGCAAATCCTATGAAAACAAACTTGTTACTGATTGGAGTTGTCTTGGCTCTGGTAAGCTTCACCGCTTGTAAACCAAAAGAAAACAGGGCACCTCTTGTACCCATGGAAGATTTCTTTAAGGATCCGGAAAAAGCTGGCTTCCGTATTTCTCCCAATGGTGAAATGATCATTTACCGTGCCCCGCACATGGGACGAATGAACGTTTTTGTGCAAAAGCTGGGTGATACAACTGCAATTCCTATTACGCATGAAACCGAACGGAGCATTTATGATGCTTTCTGGGAATCTGACGATCGGATTATTTATATTAAGGACCAGGGTGGAGATGAGAATACACATGTATTATCGGTTAAACCCGATGGCAGTGGTCTCATTGATCATACTCCTTTTGAAAAGGTAAGATCGGATGTGGTGGATATTCTGGAGGAACGTCCCGATGAGCTGTTAATTCAAAACAATCAGCGTGATCCTCAGATCTTTGATGTTTATTTGCTGAACACTGCATCAGGTGAATTGAAGATGGTGGCTGAAAATCCAGGCAATATTACCGGATGGATCACCGACCATGACGGTAAAATCAGAGCGGCTATTACTGCCGATGGCGTGAATACCAGCTTGCTGTACAGGGAAACGGAGCAGGATGCTTTCAGCACAGTGATTACCACAAGCTTTAAGGAAACGTTATCTCCCATGCTCTTCACTTTTGACAATAAAAACTTATACTGTTTATCGAATCTGGAACGGGACAAAACTGCCGTGGTCGAGTTTGATCCAAAAACAGCCAGGGAGGTAAAGGTAATTTATGAGAACAGTGAGGCGGATGTTGTAGGCCTCGATTATTCAAAGCTTCGAAAAGTGCTGACAGTTGCCTACTATGAAACAGATAAAATGCAAAAACATTTTTTGGATACGGAAATTGAGCAGATCGAAGGTAAAATTAAAGAACAGATACCCGATTATACTTTCCAGATCACCCGCAAAAGCAAGGATGAAACCAAATTACTGGTTGTGGCAACCAGTGACCGGTATTTTGGCGGCTATTACCTGTATGATGTGAAAGCAGGAGAATTTAAGAAACTTGCTGATTTCAAACCGTGGCTAAAAGAAGAGGATATGGCTGAAATGAAACCGGTCACTTATCAATCGCGTGACGGTCTTACTATTCATGGATACCTCACATTGCCCAAAGGCATAAAAGCGGAAAATCTTCCCGTGGTGGTCAATCCGCACGGAGGACCGTGGGCCCGTGACAGCTGGGGATTTAATCCTGAAGTGCAGTTCCTCGCCAACAGGGGATATGCAGTATTACAAATGAATTTCAGGGGTTCTACCGGTTATGGAAAGAAATTCTGGGAATCCTCCTTCAAACAATGGGGACGGACCATGCAAAATGACATTACCGACGGTGTCAAATGGCTGATTGGTCAGGGTATTGCCGATTCCACACGTATCGCCATTTATGGCGGCAGTTATGGTGGCTATGCTACACTGGCCGGTATTACGCTGACACCTGAATTGTATGCCTGTGCGGTTGATTATGTGGGTGTAGCCAATATGTTTACTTTCATGAAGACTATTCCGCCATACTGGGAACCATTACGGCAGATGTTTTATGAAATGGTTGGCGATCCGGTAAAAGACAGTCTGATGCTGGCTGAAGTATCCCCGGTATTCCTGGTTGACCGGATCCGTTGTCCGCTTTTTGTGGCACAGGGTGCCAACGATCCGAGGGTGAATATCAATGAATCAAACCAGATTGTGGATTCACTCCGCAAAATGGGATTAACTGTTGAATACATGGTGAAGGACAATGAAGGGCATGGATTCTATAACCAGGAAAACCAGTTTGATTTTTACAGGGCTATGGAACAATTTCTGGGAACACATTTGGGAGATTCAACCGTTGTTGATTGAAATACTGAATCTTCGACAAGGAGAACTATAATAAACGGAGGCTGTGTCAAAAGTTAGATTTTCTTTTGAGCCGGTCTCCGTTATTTTATTCTCCGGCAATTAATGAAACAAATACTTTACTTATTGGCTTTGATAAAGAGTGAGCCTGCAATTTCCTTTAAAAAGGGAGTGTTTTCTGCTACGTTGCCGATGGCTAATACGGATTTAATGAGTTTGGACGGCACGGCTGGATGCAGGAAATCAAATGGCTGAACGGTGATGTTTGTGAAACCAATACCTTGAAGTTGTTTCTTAATCTTCCAACGGAAGAAGGCGGTTTCATCAGGTGAATCACCCAATTTCCTCTTCAGCCAGGGGATGTTTTTCTGCAGGGCGATTTGCGGATTCATCATATTGGGTTCTGTAAAGGCAATAAAACCACCGGGTTTCAGTACCCTGAATATCTCAGAAAAGGCCTTTTCAATTTCGAGATGGTGAAGAACAGAACTGCCCACAACTGCATTGAACAGGTTATCACTAAAATCCATCTGATAAGCATTTTGAATCAGAAAGGTGACATTTTCGGAATTGATTGCTATCCTGGCCGCTTCCAGGAGATCAGGAGAAATATCAATGGCTGTGATCCGGATATTCAACTTGGTAAGTTCTCTGGTGAAATAACCTGTACCGCATCCCAATTCAAGAACGTTGTCCTCATCTCTTAGGGTGGATGATATCATTTCCACCCTGCGTTTCCAACGAATTTTTCCGGCCGGAGATTCCCAGTTCCAAACCTCCCCGGCACCGGTGGATAATAGATATCTGCCATGCTCGATTTCATGGTCAAGTCGGGGATCGTGATTCATCAGGAATAAAGATTATATGAATTTAATTTTGGCGGCAGCAAACATGCTCATTTTCAATAAAAGCCAACCGTGCCTGAAACGGCTGATCTGGGTGGAACCATAGGTGCGTTCCTTGTACCTTACAATGACTTCCGTAATTTTGAGGTTAAGTTTTGAAGCTCCAAACAACAAATCAAAATCCCCAAACGGATCAAAGTCCCCGAAATACTTCCGGTTGGATTTAATTTTTTCGTAATCGGATTTAAGCAATACCTTTGTACCACAAAGAGTATCTTTCAAGCGTTGACTCAGCAGGAAGGAAAAGAACCAACCGAAAAACTTATTGGCGATCATGTTTAAAAATCGCATGGCTTCCTTTTCCATGGGATAAACCAATCGGCAGCCATTCACAAATTCCCCTCTGCCAGTGGCCAGGACATTGTAAAATTTTGGCAACTCTTCAGGCGGAGTAGTGAGATCGGCATCCAGTATCATCAGAATGTCACCGGAGGCTGCATCAAAACCCTCTCTTACGGCATTACCCTTTCCTTTACCGGTTTGCTGCAGTAATTTGATGTTTTTATCGGGATATTTCTTCTGAACCCTGGACATTTCGTCCCATGTGCCATCTGAAGAATGACCTTCCACAAACAAGAATTCCAGCGATTTACCGAACTGAGGAGTTCTTGTAATGGCGGATTCTATATTTCCCTTTTCGTTTCGGGCCGGAACAATTATGGAAACCGAAAAATCACTGGTATTCTGGGAAACCGGTCTGGCAACGATGAAATTAATCAATCCGAGACTGTTGATCAGCGGAAGGTTCACCAGTAAGCGGTTAAAGATCCAATTGAGTATCGGAACATATTTTGGAAGGAGAATTTTACGATAATTGGTAACAATCGAAAATCCCTCGATTTCAAGGAGGTTAAAGATATCAAAATGAGACAGCCAGTTGGAATTGGGAGAAGGTTGTTTAAGTCGTATAAACTCACCAAATTTCAATAATGGCTCCCAGATAAAGTTGTAATTGGTAATCACGATCCTTGTCCCGGGATGACAGAATTCCCGCAAATTATGCAGGGCAATTTGCACATCCCAAAGCACCTGCATGACATCTGAAAGAATAATATAATCAAATTTCTGCGTAGGTGGAATACGGGTCGCGGACTGTGAAATACGTTCAATATCTGCCTCAACAAAAGAAAGATCGGGATAACGGGCACGTGCAACAGAGAGCATTTCTGCTGAAAAGTCAATGCCTACTCCATATGATGGTTTAACAGCTGCAAGCAGATCACCGGTACCACAACCCAATTCAAGCACGGCTGAACCAGCCGGAATAATGTAGGTGATATATTTTTCAAGTGATCTGTGATAGAATCGGTTACGTTTTTTCCATGCCAATCGGCGGTGGGCTGTATTGTTGAAATACGCTTTAATGGATTCCTTTGAATTCAATTGCTAATTCCTTTATCTTTAATACCAAAACAGATAACTTACCATCGCAAATCTCAAACTTTACTGCCAATTATTATATATTTGTGAGTCTTGCCAATGTAAAAACAAACATACAAACTTTTGCTTACAGGCTATACAAAAATATTCAGAATATGGCTTCATCACGTAAAACTCCTGGTCACAATTCGAAAAAGGCTCCGGTCAAACCTGTTTCTGCTGCCGTTAAGTCCAACAAAACAAAACAAAGTAAGTCTTCAGCCGGTGGACAAACACTCATTCAGCAACTTGACAACTGGATGGCACTCCACTTAAACCAGCTGTTCTATTTTCACCTTATTTTAACCCTTCTGTTTGGTACCTTGTTGTTCGATGTAAAGATAAGCACCGGGGGTGATGATTCGAGTTATATAGAAATGGCGGATAATTTCAGCAAAGGCAGATCTTTTCCGTCATGGCACGGACCTTTATATTCCATATTCCTCAGTCTCCCCATGCTGATTTTTGGGGTTAAAGTAGTTTGGCTGAAATTCTTCTCATTCCTTTTTATTCTGGCTCATCTTGGTCTGTTTTATTATACTTTCAGAAAACATATTTCTCCTGCCCTGTTTGCTTTGGTGTTGCTTATTGTTTCGGTTAATTCACCGATCCTGTATTTTGCCAGCCAGACCTATAGTGAAGCCATGTTTATGTTTCTGCAATCACTCATAATTTTTCTTTTCATACATAACTATTTGACTGTTAAATCTTCTGAACCACTTACCATCAAAGAAAATGCGTTAAACTGGTTGGTACTTGGCTTTTTTGTTTTTCTGGCAAGTCTGACAAGAAATATCGGTATTGTTGCCTTGCTGGCTATGATATTCTTCCTGATTATCGAAAAGAAGGTAAGGGAAGCGCTTATGCTTTCCATGTCCTACATCATCTTCCTGATCCCTTACAAGGTCTATAAATCAATGGTTTGGGGAACGGTACAAACGAAGCCAACGGGACAGCTTTCTGAGATTTTACTTAAAAATCCCTACAACAGGGCATTGGGGAGCGAGGATTTTTCGGGCATGGTAATCCGGTTTTTTGAAAATGCCCGTCTGTACCTTTCCAAGCATTTTATGATCAGTTTGGGATTGCACGATCCTTCTTCAGTGGATAAAAGCTGGTTTGTCACCATACTGGTAATGGCGGTTTTCCTGTTGGCTTTTTATTTTACGATCAGGCGCAGTAAAATAATGTTTTTTGTTGCCATTTATCTGGGTGCCTCTGTATCTGCTACATTTATTGCTCTTCAACAGTCCTGGGATCAGATGCGGATGGTCATTATTTACTTTCCGATGTTGCTGTTACTTCTTGCCTGGGGTTTACAGCAACTTTCCGATAAAAAGGGCTATGATTTCCTGCAATGGGTTTTACCCTTGCTTTTGGTATTTATTTTCTTGAGAACCTTTGGTCAAACGGTGGAGAAAATCGAAAACCAACCAAAAAGTGCTGTCAAGGAACATTAACGGGAATCATGTATTATGGATTCACTCCCGACTGGCAAAATTTCCTACGCATGAGTGAATGGGTAGGTAAAAATATACCTGATACAGACCTGGTAGCCTCACGCAAGCCTTCCATGTCATTTATATATAGTAAAGGCAGGGACTTTTATGGTATTTACCGATTTCCTTCCGAACCGCCCGAAAAACTTTTAGGCGAACTGATACCCCGTACCGGAGAATTAAAGGTTATTCCGCATAAGGAAATTGCAGGCAACTGGCCAATGGATCTTCAACTTGCCATCAAACAGGCCAATGTTGCCTATGTTGCCGAGGGTAACGATATTTATGGCGTATATGATTTCAAAGGTGTTTCCGGTGATGTGGTAACACAAGCATTAGCCCGGTATAATGTTTTTCCGTTTACTACCGATTCGATTCTACATCGAATCCGCATATCCTCTCAAGCCTGTTTTGCGGTTTCTCCCGATTCACTGATCAATACATTGCGTAAAAATAAAGTGGACTACGTTATTGTCGCCAGTCTCCGGGCAAATCCGAATTTCAACACCGGCAACATTATTAACAATATCCAGCGTTATCTCTATTTTGTTGAACAGAAATATCCCGGAATTCTGACCCTGGTGCACCAGATCGGGGACAATGAACAGGAGGAGCCTGCCTGGCTTTACAAGATTAACTACCAATACTATGGATTATAATATGGGAAGTCCATCATGCGTCATCGGGAGATTCGTAAGGTCGTTATATTAGGCGCCGGCAACCTTGCCTGGCATTTCGGACACCGGTTATCCGGGGCGGGAATTCAGGTTGCCCAAATATTCAGTCGTACTCCCAAACTGGGTGAATTACTGGCCGCAGAACTACATGCAGGATACACTAATCGTTTGGACCTTCTGGAAGAAGATGCGGATCTATACCTTCTCGCTATAACGGACGATGCTATTCCCTCATTGATCAGGCAGGCGCGATTTGGCAAACGTTTTGTTGTACATGCTGCCGGCAGTGTATCCATGGATGTCTTTGCCGGAAAGGTTAAAAATTATGGGGTTCTGTATCCGTTACAAACCTTAACTACAGGTAAACCTTTGGATTTCAGTAATATCCCATTGTTTATCGAGGCAAACAATGCCGGGAACCTTGAAAAGTTAAATCTGCTTGCCTGCAGGCTTTCGAACAGGGTATATGTGGTTGATTCGGAGAAACGAACCTATCTGCATCTGGCAGCCGTTATAGCCTCCAATTTTACCAACCACATGTTTGCCTTAACCGAAAAACTACTACAGGAAAAAAACCTGTCATTTGACCTTTTAAAACCACTTATCGAGGAAACCATTGCCAAGGCCCTTTTCTTATCGCCCTTACAGGCACAAACAGGTCCGGCCATTCGTGGTAACACCCGGGTTATTGAAAAACACCTTGCCTTGTTGGAAAAACATCCCGAGATTAAGGAGCTTTACCGGGTAATTACGGAAAGCATAATGGGCATGAAGAAAAACCAGTGAAAAGTGACGCATGACAACAGGTTGCCGTGGCACTTCAATCTGTACAAGCCGTATGAACAGCTGGCGCTTTTGTAAACCTGCATTAAATCATTATTTTTGTTTACCAATTGAAATAAAATGCCAGAAATAAAAACAATGCTGCAAAAGGTAAAAGCTTTTGCATTTGATGTGGATGGCGTATTTACCAATGGATCTGTCATGCTGCATCCTGGCGGAGCATTCATCCGGATGATGAATATTAAGGACGGATTTGCTGTTCAGCATGCCATAAAAATGGGTTATCCCATCGCCATCATCACCGGAGGTTATTCGCGCATGATCAGGAAAAGGTTTGCTGTTCTGGGTGTTAAAGATATTTATATGAAAAGTGCAAATAAAACAGGCGCATTTGAATCATTTTTAAAGAAGTACCAGTTACAGCCGGCTGATGTTTTATATATGGGAGATGACCTTCCTGATTACGAGGTTATGAAAAAGGTTGGATTTCCTGCCTGTCCTGCTGATGCGGCAGAGGAAATCAAACAGTTATCGCTTTATACATCCTATAAAAATGGTGGGGAAGGTTGTGTACGTGATGTTATTGAGCAGGTAATGCGTTTGCATGGTAAATGGTTGAATGATTTTACTTTTATATGGTAAGGTTATGAATCACTTAGTGGCTTTGCTCCGGCTCATCAGGTGGCCAAACCTGCTTATTGTAGCCTCCAGCCAGGTACTGATACGTCAATGTGTTTTGGTACCACTGCTCAGACAGGTCAATATGGAACCGCAGCTTCCAACAGGCTTGTTTGCCTTACTGGTGATAGCTACAGTATGCATTACTGCAGGAGGTTATGCCATTAACGACTATTTTGACCGCAAGATGGACAGGGTGAACAAACCGCAATCACTGATCGTGGGCCGGTTGATCTATCCCCGGCATGCCATGGCCTATCATTTGTTTTTCAGCATAGCAGGGGTTGTCCTGGGAAGCTGGGTGGCTTTTCGTTCCGGCCAGTTGTTCCTTAGTCTGGTTTTCTTTATGGTAAGTGGTTTACTCTGGTTTTATTCTACTTCTTATAAGCGTGAATTGCTGCTGGGAAATATCCTTGTTGCGCTGATGACCGCTATGGTGCCTTTTCTGGTGTTGCTGTTTGAACTTCCCTTGCTGGCAAGAGCTTATGGATCAGACGTCACACCAATGACCCGATCCCTGCTGATCTGGGTGCTGGGTTTTTCCTTGTTTGCTTTCCTGTTGAATTTAATACGGGAAATTGTTAAAGATGCAGAGGACTTTGAAGGTGACCAGGCCTATGGCAAAAGAACGGTGCCGGTGATATGGGGAATGAATGTGGCCCGATTGATCTCTGTCGCATTGGTAATCATGACAATAACCCTTTTACTGCTGGCCTGGCTTTTCTTCGTTCCCGATACTACCACCATGATATATTTTCTGGTAATGTTAATTATTCCGTTAATCGGAGTGGGGATCATTATTTTTAAAAGCGAAAATCAAAAATCATGGCATTTAACGAGTACCTTCCTGAAGCTGATCATGTTGGCAGGATTAGGCTATATGATCGTTGTGAATTTTATCATAAATCACCTGTCATGACAACCCTGGAAGCACTCGAAAAGCTGAACGCCTATGATATCATCCTCGCGTCAAAATCACCCAGGCGCCAGCATTTGTTGCAGGAAATCGGATTAAAATTTAGGATTGTCAACCATCTTGAAATGGAGGAAGTTTATCCGGCTGTATTGAAAGCTGAAGAAATTCCGGTTTATCTGGCCAGGGCCAAAGCCGCATTCTATGATTCACTGCTGGAGGCTGATACCCTGCTGATTACTGCTGATACCATTGTGTGGCTTGAAAATGAGGTTATCGGTAAACCTGTCGATCCCGAAGATGCGGTGAATATGCTATTAAAGCTTTCGGGTAATATGCATGAAGTATTTACCGGCGTATGTATAAAATCTCTTGAACAGGAGAAAGTATTTCATGCAAGTTCGAAGGTCTTTTTCAGGAAGATCAGGGAAGAAGAGATCCGGTATTATGTTAACAAATACAATCCTCTTGATAAAGCGGGAGCCTATGGCGTACAGGAGTGGATAGGATATGTGGGGGTCGAAAGGATAGAAGGCTCCTACTTTAATGTCATGGGACTACCTGTACAGAAATTATACTGTGAACTGCTGAAAATGATAAGCGATTAAAGACTGTAATCACCAATTTCCAATAACATGATGAATCGCCTGTGCCTGATTCTTATTTCCGTGACCTTTTTACTGCCCTCAAAGGCCGGCGAAGGAATGTGGATCCCTTTACTGCTGGATAGTCTGAATTACCGTGATATGCAGGAAAAGGGACTGCGTCTGGGAGCTGAAGAAATATATAGCATCAACCAGGCAAGTCTCAAAGATGCGGTGGTGATTTTTGGGGGAGGGTGCACGGGTGAACTGATCTCCCCGGATGGCCTGGTTATCACCAATCATCATTGCGGATATAGCAGGATTCAGGCCCACAGTACCGTAGAAAACGATCTTCTGACGAATGGTTTCTGGGCCGGATCTAAATCTGAGGAATTATCAAATCCCGGATTATCAGTGACTTTCCTGATCCGGATCGAAGATGTGACGGACAAGGTGCTGATGAACCTGTCCGATTCATTACCAGAGCATGAAAGACTCGAGCGCATTGCTGCAAAATCATCCATGCTCGAGAATGAAGCTGTTACAGGCACACATTATATGGCTGATGTAAAATCATTTTACTTTGGACGGGAGTTTTATCTTTTTGTTTATGAGGTTTTCAAAGATGTTCGTCTTACGGGTGCACCTCCCGAATCCATTGGAAGATTCGGAGGTGATACTGACAACTGGGTATGGCCCCGGCATACCGGTGACTTTTCTTTGTTCAGGATCTATGCGGATAAGGATAATAAACCGGCTGACTATTCGCCGGATAATGTTCCCTATAAGCCAAAAAAATATCTGAATATTTCGGTTGATGGCGTAAAAGAAGGAGATTTTACCATGGTGCTTGGTTATCCGGGCCGTACTGATGAATACCTGACTTCGGATGCGTTGCGGATGGTAACTCAAAAATCGCTTCCGGCAAAAATTGAGATGAGAACCCTTCGCCTTAAAGCGCTTGAGGATGAAATGGCCAAGGGGACCGAAGCCCGGTTAAGGTATACCGGTCGTTATGTGAGTGCCAGCAACTGCCTGGAAAAAGTGGATAGGGGTAATTCATGGGGTAGACCGTTCCAATGCAATAAAAAGAAAAGAAACACTCGAAGCAGGATTTGAAAACTGGGCCGATAAACTGTCGGATGATACCTGCGGATATTCCTCGTTAATGGACGAGTTCAACTCCCTTTATACCTTATATGAACCCTTATATTTATCGAACGACCTCGGAAATGAACTTCTGAATTCTACTAGAATTATTCGATATGGTAGACAACGTTCAGACACAAGTTTTATTCCCATGCTTGATTCATCCCATCAATATAAGAAGATCGCAATTCAGCGATGCAAAGGATCGGGAGGAAATATTTCAGTTCGAATGCCATGGTTATCGATCGCAGCATCTTGCCTGGACTCCTGGGATATATATTGCTAAAAATACTGCTCCTGATTATCACCCCGCGTTTTATCAGCAGGTGAGGGATGATTTTAAAGGTAATTATGATTCCTATATTAACAAGGTGTTTAATCAAAGCATTTTCACAGACTCAACCAGATATATGAACCTGCTCTTAAATCACAGGGGACCGTGCAGAGAAAAATTGACCACCGATCCGTTGGTTGTCATTTACAGTGATTTTTCAAGAAAATTACTGTTTAATGTCTACAAACAGGAAGACAGCCTGAATCGTGAATTAATCGATTATACCGGAAATATTTGTCGGGCCAGATGGCCATGGATACCTACAGGATGTTTTACCCCGATGCTAATTTACCATGCGTCTGGCATATGGGAAGGTGGAGGGTTATGACCAGCGGATGCAGTGTAGTTACCAGTATTATTCAACAGTGGAAGGGATTATGGAAAAGGAAAATCCTGAAATTGACGATTACAGGGTGCCGGCTAGCAACTAAAAGAAGTTGTTGCCAACCGTGATTTTGGACCCTATACCCAGGATGGTCAGGTACCGGTATGTTTCATAGCCTCCAATCATACCTCCGGGGGAAACTCCGGAAGCCCGGTATTAAATGCCAACGGAAATCTCATAGGCATTAATTTCGACCGTAACTGGGAAGGGACGGTAAGCGATTATGCATACGATCCTGCCATTTGCCGCAATATTACCCTGGATATCCGGTATGTACTTTTTATAATTGACAAAGTGGCAAATGCGGACTGGGTACTGGATGAACTGACAATTCTTAAACATTGACCTATGATAGTACGTTGCGTACATGTTTGGGTGAAAGCTCCCTATGTGGAGGATTTTATTTCAGCAACAGTTGAAAACCATAAACACTCCGTGAAAGAACCCGGGAATCTTCGGTTTGATATTCTACGGGATGCTGAAATTCCCGAAAAGTTTGTATTGTATGAGGCCTATGAGTCGGAAGAGGCCGCTGGGGCTCATAAAAATACTGCCCATTATCTAAAGTGGCGTGACAGGGTGGCCGCTTGGATGGCACAACCAAGGCAAGGCATCAAACACGACATTCTTTATCCGGTGGATAAAACGCAGTGGTAAATAAATTCAGCCTGATTCGTACGCCCATGATCCTTATTTGGGTGGAGCAGATGGAATACTATCCGGAATTGCTCAAAACCGCGGCAAAAATATCCTGATAATTACCGGGTCAAAGCATAGATGCTGTACCTGAAGGTATTGGGAAAACCCTTCTGGCGCTTGAAAAATCGGTTGCGATTCCTCCATTTTGAAAAAATTTAAAAAGAGCCTTCGCCTGACGATATCGACCGTATTGTGAGCTGAAGTACAACAAAATGAACCAAATGCCGTGTTGGCAATTTGCGGAGGAAGTGTCCTTGATACGGGAAAAGCTGTTTCGGCCATGTTGCCGCTGAGGGGTACGGTATTTAATTATATCGAAGGTGTAGGAACCAGAACCCATCCCGGAGAAAAGATATTTTTTATGGCCATTCCTACTACCTCCGGTACCGGAAGTGAGGCAACCTCCAATGCGGCTTTCGGAGACCGAGTAAATGGTTATAAGCGTTCGCTGCGCCATGAAAACCTTGTTACCGGATTTGGCCCTTTTTTATCCCGCCCTTACCCTCGGGCGTCCCCCGGAAGTAACGGCTGCGAGCGGACTGGATGCATTCACCCAGTTGATCGAATCCTATCTTTCTGTCAAATGCTTCTCCTCTCACTGATGCCATTTCATTCTAAGGCATCACAAAGTTCATAGACAATGTTTGATCAGGTCTGTTATAAGGGGTGACGACCTGGAAGCCAGGTCGGGAATGGCATACGCTGCACTATTGTCAGGTATCACACTTTCAAATGCGGGATTAGGTCTTAATACATGGTTTTGCATCGGCCATAGGAGGCCTTTTTAATGCTCCGCATGGAGTGATTTGCGGAACAATGATGGGAATGGTTAACCAGTATATGATTTACTTGCATTGTTGCATCAACCGCCAATAACACCGGCACCCATGAGTAAATATGCCAGGTTGGGTGAGCTGTTTTCCGGTGACAGATAGGAAAAAGCAAGCCCAATGGTATATGGAGTATACGGGGAGATTACTTTAATTAACATAACAACTAAAACTGCAGCTTTCGAAACTTTTGGAAAGCTATGGCATTACAGCTGCAGATCTCGTCTGCGTATAGCAGAGAGTACAGATCATAAAGCCAATCCGGTGAAATTTGAAAAAATCAGCCCCGGGTGGATATGCTGACAGAACGGTTGTAGGGGAGGGCGGAGCAAAATTAGCAGCAAAGCTAATATTTGTGCTTACTGCAATACATAAATATTTTATGAAGGTCTCTTTTCGAAAATTGTAAAACTGTCCTGTTCAAAAGACAATAAAATCCGCTGCACTTTTCTGCCCTGGAAATGGCGTGTAATATTGCCGGCGGTTGGCATTACGCCAAACCATAAGGTATGATATATCTGGTCTATTGAATCTTCACGAATGGACTTAAGCAGGAACTGGGTCCACCAGTTCTTCACCGGAATGCCATTAAACCCGCATTCGGTGAGAGCAGCCAGCTTATTTCTTTGATTTGCCATAGTGGTTAGCAATCCCCTCAGTTGGGCAATACCATTCGAAATTGAAGCTGCCCTGGACTGAAAATCCCAATAATTCTCTGCACCCCAGAATGTCTACCCAGGTCATCACCCGGGTATCGTTCAAGGTATTGCGCCTGGGTTTCGAACATATCACTGGAATAGGCATACAAAAGGTTATGCACATGAAGACTATCCCTCAGAAATGAAAAAAACAGTGAACTGCCACAGTCGCAATATATTCTTCAGGCATGCAACTCTCCCTTGCCCCACCAAAACCAATTTCCGTTGTTTTCATGAAACCCCACGGAACATCACCGGTACTAAATTCCCCGCCAGGAGTTATTTCAGTTGGTTAAAGAAAGCAGCAACTATTTCGCAAATCAGCTTTATAAAGGTATACTGAAAGGCTACTGTCAGGCAATATTTGGCGCACAGCAGGTTGAACATCCCATGCGGTTCCCCCGGGTAACCGGATTATTCATATGCCAGGTTACCGTGTTCACACCTCCCCTGTTTGAATGCTTCGATCATTCTTTGCCGGATACTGGCAAAGGGAACGCTGTCAATATTCGCGTTATCACCGGCTCCCGCTAATTCCCATCCGTAAAGAGCCGGATAAGTCCCGGTTATTTCCCTGATATCCGATTTATCCTGCAAACCCTTCCAGTCGACACCGGAAACGGTTGTGTTTTGTCGTCCGAATATTATGCCCTTGCCCTGAAGGCATTTCAGGTTGATCCACAAAGCACCAGTTTTAAGTCAGCAAATATCAACCGGTTTTTCCTTTGGCGGAACAAAGGGAATGGTATCAACAGGTTCCGGCTCCGGTTTCCTGTGTTTTGAATGACAGGCATTTCAGAGCAGTAAAACTAAAGCCATCAACAAATATACGCTGATGTTCATTGCAATAACTGACTTTGCCATGGAGACGGATTTCAAACGCTTTGTAATAGTTGCAGCTGATAACGGTATCAAATTTATATATATATCTTTATTTATGGTAATTTTTACAGGTTTTTCCTATGAATCAGGAAATCGCAAAATTACATTGAATTAAAACCGGCATAACGTTAGATTATTTTTCAATGCAGTGAACTAGTCCAAATGGGAATAAAAACAGCAACAAAAACTGCAATTGTAATCTGCCAATAATAATTGGTTATAAAACAATCCTGTAGGGACCAATAAATCATCCTGTGAATTGAATTCAATTTTTCCGTTGAAAGAAGAACCCTTATATTGTATTTGAATGCCCTCTGAATCAAACAGGCTCCATTTGGTATTCCATACATTATCATATTTCCAAAAGATTTTTCTGTCGGAAAGCTCAATGTGGCCTTTGTCATTGATGAGTTGTAGGTTATTTTACCCAGGGCAGTATTGGTGTCGGCATGTACAATTTCTGTTTCCTGTTTAAAGAAACCCTTTGTTTTAAAATTGTATTTTTTTCCGTTTTATTCTCACTCGCTGATTGTTTCCATACATTCTCTTTGAGTGTGCCAACTAGGGTATCATTTGAATAAATTTTATAGGTGCTTTTAAATGCTCCTTTTTTCCAATGTAATGTTTTCATTTTTAAGTCAGTTGGTTAGGGGTATCTTAAACGAATAAGCTCAGTGCTTCGATTTTCATGGACCAACAGCAATAAACCTTAGCAATCCTATCGGACAGACAACCGGTCAGTTAAAACCTCCACCATTTCCACAACTTCCATCCAAGAATCAAAAATACATTTTTTCGGGAAATATTATTCACCTGCAAAAGGTTATTTCCTTCCAATGATTATGACAGGTCCGTGCTGTGACCCTTGTGAATCCTGTCATGGATGGCTGAATAGCAAGGCCTTGTCATGAAAAATAATTATCCTTCTCTTTCATTTCCCTGATGGTATCCTCCAGTCCTTCTTTATAAGAGGGATATTTGGGATACCATCCCAGTATTCTTTTTGCCTTGGCATTGGATACCCTGCAATTCATCCGGATAATCTCATAAAAGTCCTTTCCCAGCAACAATCGAATTATAAAAGCAGGCACATGTCCAGGAGGCCTTTTGTTCATCAAGGCCGCCATATAACAGGTGAAATCCTTTTGAGTGACCGGAGTATCGTCTGCAATGATGAATTTTTCACCAACCGGAAGTACTTCAATGGCCTTCATGATGGCTGATGCTGCATCACAGGCATGAACATTGGGGATACAGTTGTCTCCTTTGCCAATGATCCTGCTCCGTCCTTTCTCCATCATGTTGTACATAAACCTGAATAGCCCGCCATTACCGTAGATTTTACCGTAAATGAGCTGGATTACCTTAGGACTGCCACTTTTAACAGCATTATTGATCATTTCATCAGTGTCCGCACCAATCTCCGTCAAGCCAGCCCTTCGAACCGGCCAGGTTTCATCTGCGAGTTCATCTTTTTCAGTTTTATAGCTTGTTCCACCAGGCAGAATAACCGGAATATCATAATGGCTCGCCAGATCCAGGGCATTTCGAAAAAAACCGTTGGTTTCTTCCCTTAATCCGGCTTTACGTCTTTTGGTCATTCTGTTCCCGGGTTTCACACCGGGCATGGCAAGCAATATGATAATATCCAGGGCATCGGGCAATTCCTTGATAAAGGATTGGGGATTATTAATATTACCAAGAATACCAAAAGCTCCAAGTTTATTTATTTTCTCAATTTTGTATTCCGCCCGGGTAAGCGCATATACTGCGTTGTTATTTTCTACCAGTCCCGGGAGCAAATAACTTCCCACCAATCCAGTTCCTCCGATAACAAATATTTTCATTATAATTTACATTTACTTTGGTTTAAAGCAATGCAGAACAGTACTGATGTTGACCTTATTGGTTAATACTCGGGCCAGATAGACAATTAGTTATTCCAAAATGATTACACTTATTTTCTGATCGATCAGACCCCTGAATTTTTCCAGATCATTTCTTTCCTTCATGTCATAGTGCATGGGTATGACATATTCCGGCTTTAAGTGATTAATAAAGCCGACTGCTGCTTCAACATCCATGGTTAGATGATCGTCTCCAATCGGGATCAATGCAAGGTTAATATTTCTTAAGCGATCCATTTCAGGAACATAATCCGTATCACCGGCATGGTATATCCGTGTCCTGTTAATTGTGACCACATAACCAGTATTCTTTTTTGCCTTTGGATGTCCTTTAAGCCATAAAAAGGCAGGTTCCAAATTATAAGCTGCAATGGCTTCAATTTTTAGATGATCATCCAGTGTGAGAGAATCTCCAGGCTCAACTTTTACGATCCTGTCAACTTGTCTGTCAATTCGTTTTGCAACTCTCCTCGGACAAATGATGATGGTTTCAGGTTTTAACAATTTATGAATGTCCTGCTTTGAGAAATGATCAGGATGTGCATGGGTTATGAGAATATAATCAGCTTTGACGGTGTCACCAATCTTAATAGGATCAATATACAGCAGCTTGTCCTTCACTTTGATGCAGAAACATGCCGGGAAAAAGTCCGTTTTTGAAATTCTTATGGCTCCAGGTGCAGATATTTCAATATTCTTTTCTAACAAAAGGGTCTGGAGTACAGGGTTCCTTTTGTCACTAACTTCTATTTTAAACAGGTTACAGCTTACAATAGCCAGTAAAGAGCATGAAACAATAAACCAATAGACATTCCTATGCTTCATTGTAACTGTCATACATGTCCTATCAATTCATACCGGAGCCGGGAATTTTTAATACTGATGGTCGATAAAAATGCAGATTTCTAGTTTAGCTGCTTCAGGTTGGCTATTGCCTTAGGTTCGGCTTTATGCACAAAAGCAACGATTTCGCATGTTTCCATCTCGGAACAATCACCGCAGGTTTCAAAACCTTTTGCCTCTGCACAATTTCTGATCTGACAGGTCTCGCAGTGCGAAAACTTAACACCTTCCATTCTACATCCTGTACAATTAATTGATTCAAAAGGAATTTCCGGAGCGTTGAACATTTTTGCCCAGGCTTCGGCAGTTGCTTTTCTAAGTTCGTCACTGTCCTTCAAAGTGGCGATTCTTGCATCGCAAGCCTCGCAATTTAAACCACAACAGGCGATTAATTTTTCCATACTAGTTATTCTAAAAATTAGTGATTATTTTTTAATCATTTGGCATGATATTAATATAAACATTATGGTGTTCAATCCAAAATATTTAATGAAAAAACGATGATAATTTCACAAGAAATAGCGAACGAGTTTGGAAGGCAATTTTTCCCATATGGTGGGAATTTTCCAGGTTCATTTATGCCGATCTTCCAGAATTTCCACCACTTCCTCAATCCGGTGTCCCTTGGCTATAAGCAGGACCAGCAGGTGGTATATCAGATCTGCAGATTCATTCAGGAATAATCCCTTATTGTCATCCTTGGCCTCAATGATCAGTTCCACCGCTTCTTCACCGACCTTCTGGGCTATTTTATTGATACCTTTTTTAAACAAGGAAGTGGTGTAAGAATTTTCGGGCATTTCCATTTTGCGGCGGTCGATCAGATCCTGCAGAACGATCAAAAATTCTATATTTTTCTTTGCCATCGGTTTTTTTTAATGATCATATTCTAACCGGGAAATTGCGTTGGGCAAGATAATGTTTGAGCTGTGGCACGGTTTCATTGAAATGGAAGATGCTGGCTCCAAACCGGCATCTGCCTTGCCTTTTGTGAATACTTCAGCAAAATGTTCCATATTACCTGGCCTCCTGAAGCTCACCGGGATTGACAGACTTTCCGACAGTTTTGCCAGTGCTTCACAGGCAAAACCGTTTTTTCTGTCATCATGATTCATGGAGGTAAACAGAATCTCACCTGCGCCCCTGTTCTCACATTCTTTGGCCCAGGAAAATAACTCCTTCTCTGTAGCCATTCGACCGCCGTTAATATAGGCCGCTCCATTGACCATCTTCCTCCCGGGGTATCTATGGGCGGCCACTACGAACTGGCTGCCGAAGTTTAAGGCCATCTGGCTTATTAGTTCGGGATTCCTGATAGCCCGTAGCATCAAGGGATACCTTGTCGGCTCCTGCAGCCAGCAGGGCCTCGATATCACCAATTTCACTGATTCCGCCTCCCACGGTAAAGGGAATGTTTGCAGGGGGGGCAATTCGCTTGACCAGCTGAACAAATGTTTTCCGGCCTTCGTGACTGGCGGTGATATCCAGGAAAACGAGTTCATCCGCACACTCGTCGGCATATGCGGCACCCATTTCCACCGGGTCACCCACCTCGCGGACGTCAATGAACGCAGTGATGATTTTTACGGGTTGGCTCCTTCGTGACATCGAGACAGGGGATTACCCGTTCTGCTCCCAAGGCAATAGTGTTTCGAATTCTGTTCAATGGCAATAAGTGGGAATGCGGTAAGCTGTACGTTATATTTTATTATGAAAACACCCTGCATCTACAAAATCCTTTCAATTCTTCAAGCCGGATCTTGCCTTCATAAAGTGCTTTGCCAGTAATGGCTCCTGCCACACCGGCCTCATTCAGCCGGTGTATCTCTTCCACCGAGGACACCCCTCCGCTGGCAATAATGCGCATGGCAGGGAAATCCCTGACCATTTGTTTGTACAGATCTACCGAGGAGCCGCCGAGCATGCCGTCTTTGGCAATGTCGGCGCAAAGTACCTGTTTAACCCCCATGGTCTTCGCACACGTTAGGTCAGAAAGTCAAATAAACCCAGTTCAGTGACATCGGTCCAGCCTGAAACAGCAATATTGCCATTCCGGACATCTCGACCTAAGAATTATTTTCTGAGGGCCATAGGCGAATAACCAGGTTTGAAAGAGATCTCTTGTCGTTCATCTGACATTTTTGCCCATCAGAGTCCGTCAATGCCCTGCATTCAAAAACCACATGCAGGTCACCGTCCGTTTTATACCACCTCCAAAGTCGACAATGAGTCCGGTTTTTGAAGTGATCCTTTCCAGTGTGTTATAGTTTATGACATGGGTGGCTTTGGCACCATCGAGGTCCACCACATGGAGGCGTTTTATTCCCTGATCTTCCGATCGTGCCGCGTCCAGCGGATCTTCCTCATATACCTTTTTTAACCTGTAATCGCCCTGTTCCAGACGTACACATTTGCCTTCGAGGATATCGATGGCCGGAATGATCGTGATCATAGCTCAAGAAAGTTTTTAATGATTTGAAAACCCGGTTTGCGCTCTCCGGATGAACCGGGTGGCATAGAAATTTCCGCGATGCAATGCGGCGCTGAAAGATATTCCATAATCACACAGGGCAATGGTTTCACTGCCTTTGGCGGCATAGTAACGGTGCACAAATCGTAGGTAAACTGATTCTCCAGATCAGTGGTCAGCAACCTTGATAACCGTAAATGTTGTTCCATCCCTTATGCGGTACTTCTCAGCCTGTTTTCCGAAGTTTGACGGTTGAAATTTCTTCAACCTCCTCGTTAAAAATCCGATACAGCTTATGTGTCCTTCTTCGGAGTGATGCACATTAGCTGTAATCAAGGCAGATACCCAGGACTAATGAAACAACCTGTCCTGGGTATCTGCCTTGGATTACAGCTAATGTGCCGTCACTCCGAAGAAGGAGACACGGCCTGTATCGGGATTTTTAACGAGGAGGTTAAGAAATTTCAATCGTCAGAAACTTCGGAAAACAGGCTGAAAGTACCGCACATGGGATGGAACAATATTTACGGATTAAAGACCAGGTTGCTGACCACTGATCTGGAGAATCAGTTTACCTACTTTGTGCACAGTTACTATGCCGCCAAAGGCAGTGAAACCATTGCCCTGTGTGATTATGGAATATCTTTCAGCGCCGCATTGCATCGCGGAAATTTCTATGCCACCCAGTTTCATCCGGAGAAAAGCGGCAAACCGGGTTTCCAAATCATTAAAAACTTTCTTGAGCTATGATCACAATCATTCCGGCCATCGATATCCTCGAAGGCAAATGTGTACGTCTGGAACAGGGCGATTACAGGTTAAAAAAGGTATATGAGGAAGATCCGCTGGACGCGGCCCGGCGATTTGAAGATCAGGGAATAAAACGTCTGCATGTGGTGGACCTCGATGGTGCCAAAGCCACCCATGTCATAAACTATAACACACTGGAAAGGATCACTTCAAAAACCGGACTCATTGTCGACTTTGGAGGTGGAATAAAAACCGACAGTGACCTGCATGTGGTTTTTGAATGCGGGGCGGCAATGGCTGTGATCGGCAGTATTGCAGTGAACGACAGAGATCTCTTTCAAGCCTGGTTATTCGCCTATGGCCCTGAGAAAATAATTCTTGGTGCCGATGTCCGGAATGGCAATATTGCTGTTTCAGGCTGGACAGATGTCACTGAACTGGGTTTATTTGATTTTCTGACGTATTACAAAGCCATGGGGGTTAAACAGGTACTTTGCACCGACATTGCCAAAGACGGCATGCTCGGTGGCTCTTCAGTAGATCTGTACAAACAAATGGTCAGGGACTTCCCTGCCATGCGCATTATTGCCAGCGGAGGGGTGTCCTCGGTGGAAGAGATACACCGGCTGAATGAGGCCGGTGTGGCAGGAGCCATTATCGGCAAAGCACTTTATGAAGGCAAGATCAGGCTTGAAGAATTGAAAGAACTGCTGTAGATGCAGGGTGGTATCTTTGCATGATAAAATATAACGCACAGCTTACAGCATTCCACTTATTACCATTGAACAATTAAAATACTATACCTTGTTAGCCAAACGCATAATCCCCTGTCTCGATGTCCGCAACGGCCAAACCGTGAAAGGCATCAATTTCATTAACATCCGCGAGGTGGGTGACCCGGTGGAAATGGGTGCCGCATATGCCGAACAGGGTGCGGATGAACTCGTTTTCCTGGATATCACTGCCAGTCACGAAGGCCGGAAAACATTTGTTCAGCTGGTCAAGCGAATTGCCCTCCATTTAAACATTCCCTTTACCGTGGGAGGAGGAATCAGTGAAATTGGTGATATCGAGGCCCTGCTGGCTGCAGGAGCCGACAAGGTATCCCTTAATACTGCCGCTATCAGGAATCCCGAACTAATAAGCCAGATGGCCTTAAACTTCGGCAGTCAGTTCGTAGTGGTCGCCATTGATGCCCGGGAGGAAGATGGTCAATGGACGGCCTATATTAACGGCGGTCGAATGGCTACAGAGAAGGAGTTATTTTCCTGGGCCAAAGAATGTGAGAACAGGGGCGCAGGTGAGATTCTGTTTACCTCCATGAATCATGATGGCACAAAAAACGGTTTTGCCTGTGAAGCACTGGCAAAACTGTCGGAAAGTCTGTCAATCCCGGTAATTGCTTCAGGAGGCGCAGGAAATATGGAACATTTTGCCGAAGTATTCACAAAAGGCAAGGCAGATGCCGGTTTGGCAGCCAGCATCTTCCATTTCAATGAAATCACTGTGCCACAGCTCAAACATTATCTTGCCCAATGCAATATCCCTGTTAGAATATGATTATTAAAAATATACCAATGGCAAAGAAAAATATAGAATTTTTGATCGTTCTGCAGGATCTGATCGACCGCCGCAAAATGGAAATGCCCGAAAATTCCTACACCACTTCCTTGTTTAAAAAAGGTATCAATAAAATAGCCCAGAAGGTCGGTGAAGAAGCGGTGGAATTGATCATTGAGGCCAAGGACGACAATAAGGGATTATTCCTGAATGAATCTGCAGATCTGATATACCACCTGCTGGTCCTGCTTACCGCCAAGGGACACCGGATTGAGGAAGTGGTGGAAATTCTGGAAGATCGGCATAAATGAACCTGGAAAATTCCCACGATATGGGAAAAATTGCTTTCCAAACTCGTTCGCTATTTCTTGTGAAATTATCATCGTTTTTTCATTAAATATTTTGGATTGAACACCATAATGTTTATATTAATATCATGCCAAATGATTAAAAAATAATCACTAATTTTTAGAATAACTAGTATGGAAAAATTAATCGCCTGTTGTGGTTTAAATTGCGAAGCTTGCGATGCAAGAATCGCCACTTTGAAGGACAGTGACGAACTTAGAAAAGCAACTGCCGAAGCCTGGGCAAAAATGTTCAACGCTCCGGAAATTCCTTTTGAATCAATTAATTGTACAGGATGCAGAATGGAAGGCGTTAAGTTTTCGCACTGCGAGACCTGTCAGATCAGAAATTGTGCAGAGGCAAAAGGTTTTGAAACCTGCGGTGATTGTTCCGAGATGGAAACCTGCGAAATCGTTGCTTTTGTGCATAAAGCCGAACCTAAGGCAATAGCCAACCTGAAGCAGCTAAACTAGAAATCTGCATTTTTATCGACCATCAGTATTAAAAATTCCCGGCTCCGGTATGAATTGATAGGACATGTATGACAGTTACAATGAAGCATAGGAATGTCTATTGGTTTATTGTTTCATGCTCTTTACTGGCTATTGTAAGCTGTAACCTGTTTAAAATAGAAGTTAGTGACAAAAGGAACCCTGTACTCCAGACCCTTTTGTTAGAAAAGAATATTGAAATATCTGCACCTGGAGCCATAAGAATTTCAAAAACGGACTTTTTCCCGGCATGTTTCTGCATCAAAGTGAAGGACAAGCTGCTGTATATTGATCCTATTAAGATTGGTGACACCGTCAAAGCTGATTATATTCTCATAACCCATGCACATCCTGATCATTTCTCAAAGCAGGACATTCATAAATTGTTAAAACCTGAAACCATCATCATTTGTCCGAGGAGAGTTGCAAAACGAATTGACAGACAAGTTGACAGGATCGTAAAAGTTGAGCCTGGAGATTCTCTCACACTGGATGATCATCTAAAAATTGAAGCCATTGCAGCTTATAATTTGGAACCTGCCTTTTTATGGCTTAAAGGACATCCAAAGGCAAAAAAGAATACTGGTTATGTGGTCACAATTAACAGGACACGGATATACCATGCCGGTGATACGGATTATGTTCCTGAAATGGATCGCTTAAGAAATATTAACCTTGCATTGATCCCGATTGGAGACGATCATCTAACCATGGATGTTGAAGCAGCAGTCGGCTTTATTAATCACTTAAAGCCGGAATATGTCATACCCATGCACTATGACATGAAGGAAAGAAATGATCTGGAAAAATTCAGGGGTCTGATCGATCAGAAAATAAGTGTAATCATTTTGGAATAACTAATTGTCTATCTGGCCCGAGTATTAACCAATAAGGTCAACATCAGTACTGTTCTGCATTGCTTTAAACCAAAGTAAATGTAAATTATAATGAAAATATTTGTTATCGGAGGAACTGGATTGGTGGGAAGTTATTTGCTCCCGGGACTGGTAGAAAATAACAACGCAGTATATGCGCTTACCCGGGCGGAATACAAAATTGAGAAAATAAATAAACTTGGAGCTTTTGGTATTCTTGGTAATATTAATAATCCCCAATCCTTTATCAAGGAATTGCCCGATGCCCTGGATATTATCCTATTGCTTGCCATGCCCGGTGTGAAACCCGGGAACAGAATGACCAAAAGACGTAAAGCCGGATTAAGGGAAGAAACCAACGGTTTTTTTCGAAATGCCCTGGATCTGGCGAGCCATTATGATATTCCGGTTATTCTGCCTGGTGGAACAAGCTATAAAACTGAAAAAGATGAACTCGCAGATGAAACCTGGCCGGTTCGAAGGGCTGGCTTGACGGAGATTGGTGCGGACACTGATGAAATGATCAATAATGCTGTTAAAAGTGGCAGTCCTAAGGTAATCCAGCTCATTTACGGTAAAATCTACGGTAATGGCGGGCTATTCAGGTTTATGTACAACATGATGGAGAAAGGACGGAGCAGGATCATTGGCAAAGGAGACAACTGTATCCCCAATGTTCATGCCTGTGATGCAGCATCAGCCATCATGAAGGCCATTGAAGTACTTCCGGTTGGTGAAAAATTCATCATTGCAGACGATACTCCGGTCACTCAAAAGGATTTCACCTGTTATATGGCGGCCTTGATGAACAAAAGGCCTCCTGGACATGTGCCTGCTTTTATAATTCGATTGTTGCTGGGAAAGGACTTTTATGAGATTATCCGGATGAATTGCAGGGTATCCAATGCCAAGGCAAAAAGAATACTGGGATGGTATCCCAAATATCCCTCTTATAAAGAAGGACTGGAGGATACCATCAGGGAAATGAAAGAGAAGGATAATTATTTTTCATGACAAGGCCTTGCTATTCAGCCATCCATGACAGGATTCACAAGGGTCACAGCACGGACCTGTCATAATCATTGGAAGGAAATAACCTTTTGCAGGTGAATAATATTTCCCGAAAAAATGTATTTTTGATTCTTGGATGGAAGTTGTGGAAATGGTGGAGGTTTTAACTGACCGGTTGTCTGTCCGATAGGATTGCTAAGGTTTATTGCTGTTGGTCCATGAAAATCGAAGCACTGAGCTTATTCGTTTAAGATACCCCTAACCAACTGACTTAAAAATGAAAACATTACATTGGAAAAAAGGAGCATTTAAAAGCACCTATAAAATTTATTCAAATGATACCCTAGTTGGCACACTCAAAGAGAATGTATGGAAACAATCGGCGGATGGAGAGTTAACCGGAAAAAAATACAATTTTAAAACAAAGGGTTTCTTTAAACAGGAAACAGAAATTGTACATGCCGACACCAATACTGCCCTGGGTAAAATAACCTACAACTCATGGATGACAAAGGCCACCATTGAGCTTTCCGACAGAAAAATCTTTTGGAAATATGATAATGTATGGAATACCAAATGGAGCCTGTTTGACTCAGAGGGCATTCAAATACAATATCAGGGTTCTTCTTTCAACGGAAAAATTGAATTCAATTCACAGGATGATTTATTGGTCCTTACAGGATTGTTTATAACCAATTATTACTGGCAGATTACAATTGCAGTTTTTGTTGCTGTTTTTATTCCCATTTGGACTAGTTCACTGCATTGAAAAATAATCTAACGGTTCACTGCCGGTTTTAATTCAATGTAATTTTGCGATTTCCTGATTCAAAGGAAAAACCTGTAAAAATTACCATAAATAAAGATATATATATAAATTTGATACCGTTATCAGCTGCAACTATTACAAAGCGTTTGAAATCCGTTCTCCATGGCAAAGTCAGTTATTGCAATGAACATCAGGGTATATTTGTTGATGGCTTTGGTTTTACTGCTCTGGAATTCCTGTCATTCAAAACACAGGAAAGCGGAGCCGGAACCTGTTGATACCATTCCCTTTGTTCCGCCAAAGGAAAAACCGGTTGATACTTTGCTGACTTCAGAAACCGGTGCTTTGTGGATCAACCTGAAATGCCTTCAGGGCAAGGGCATAATATTCGGACAACAGGACGCAACCATTTCCGGTGTCGACTGGAAGGGTTTGCAGGATAAATCGGATATCAGGGAAATAACCGGGACTTATCCGGCTCTTTACGGATGGGAATTAGCGGGAGCCGGTGATAACGCGAATATTGACAGCGTTCCCTTTGCCAGTATCCGGCAAGGAATGATCGAAGTATTCGATCGTGGCGGTATCAATACAGCTACCTGGCACCTGAATAATCCGATTACACAAGGGACAGCCTGGGATGTTTTTCCTGCGGTTCAGCAAATCCTGCCCGACAGCAGCAGCGAAGACCTTTATAAATCAGAATTACAAAATATTGCTGCTTTTTTACATCAGTTAAGGACCTCCGATGGTAAATTGGTACCCGTAATCTTCAGGCCATTTCACGAAAACAACGGCAATTGGTTCTGGTGGGGAAAAGGTCATTGTACACCGGAGGAATACGTCCGACTCTGGCGATTTACAGTAGGCTATTTGCGCGATACCCTCCAGGTGCATAACCTGCTGTATGTTTATTCCACCGACATGTTTGAAACCCAGCAACAATACCTGGAAAGATATCCGGGTGATGAATGGGTGGATATACTGGGTACCGAAAATTACTGGGATTTTCAAACCGGGGCAACTGTTTCAAACGGCATCGCACAACTCAGGATTTTGGTTGATCTTGCCAATAAAAGAAAGAAACTGGCTGCACTTACGGAATGCGGATTTGAAGGAATCCCGGTAAAAAACTGGTGGACGCAATTTCTGCTGAAACCATTAAAAGAAGATACTATTGCCCGGAATATCTCCTACCTTATGGTCTGGCGCAACGCCAACAGGAAGCATTATTACGCACCGTTCCCGGGACATAAAAGTGCTCCGGATTTTTTAGCTTTTGAAAAGGATACTTTTACGATTTTCGAAAGAGATCTGAAGGAGATTTATTATCTGAAAGGACAAACGTTGGGTAAGTAGTGGCAAAATATAGTGGCAGTCTACAACCTTTCTCTCAACATCTCTATTAATTCCTGCTTCTCAAATTTCACCGGATTAGCCTTGTGATCTGTTTTCTCTGCAATGGATCCGAGGTCAACTTCTGAAATACCAAATCCCCCCAAACGTTTCATCTTCAGCTCTTCCGTAAGATTATCGATGTAATCCGCAGCATATTGCATATACCATTGTACTTTCTTTCCGTCTGATCCGGAGAACAGTTTCCCCAGCAAACCATATTTAAGATGCGTGCCGGATACTCCGCTTTCCTTCAGCAAGGCACGGATATTATAACGATTCACAACTCCCATCATAGTTCCACATATAACGCCATGCGGAACATTTATCAATCCTCCGATTGAAGACGCGTATCCATGTATTAAGCCCAATCCGGCATTGGCCAGGGTTATCCCCGACAGCAGAGCGGCATATGCCATGCCTGACCTGGCATCGATATCGTCACCTGTTGTAACAGCCGTGATCAAACAGTGATGAACTTTGCTGATGCCTTCCAATGCCAACGCATCTGTGAGAGGATTGGATTTGACAGATAGATAGGACTCGATCAGCTGTGTGAAGGCATCCAGTCCGCTGGCGGCCGTTACTTCAGGGGGACAGCTTATCATCAGAACAGGGTCGATTAAGGCCAAATCGGGCACCAGGTTTTCGTGACGCAACGATCGCTTATAGCCATTTATGCCGGTTTCTGAAAGCACGGCATTGGAAGTGGCCTCACTCCCGGTCCCGGAGGTGGTAGGAATGGCTATAAAATATTTTTTCAGTCCGGGATGGGTCCTGGTTCCTACACCCTCAATATAATTACGTACAGACCCCTCCAGCGGCAACATGGCCGATACAGCCTTTCCTGTATCAACAACACTGCCTCCGCCAATTGCCACCACGGCATCCAGTGCATGTTGCTTGTACCGGCTCACAATGCGGTCGATGTCGTCCGGCGATGGCTCCTTTTCAATTTTGTCAAAATGGAGTGAATGCACCGATTTTTCGAGAGCCAGAAGGGTTTTCCCAATGCCCGGGTACAGCATATAAGACTTCGATCCGGTAATAATAAGGATATTCCTGCCCCGGTTTTTAAGTAATCCCGGTAGTTCTTCCGCCCGCTCTCTTCCAAAAAGGATCATGGGCGTACGAATCAGGCTGAATTTATTTACCACTGCGTTTTATCTACCGGATAAACAATGTTGTGCCTGATGCCCTGCCTGGGCTGTGCCATCCAATCGGCGACCCGGTCACGCCACTTCAGATAGTGGTCAGTACTTTTATGAGCCCCGGCGGCCTCTTCCGACTCATAGGCCTCATACAATACAAACTTTTCGGGAATATCAGCATCCCGTAGAATATCAAACCGAAGATTCCCGGGTTCTTTCACGGAGTGTTTATGGTTTTCAACTGTTGCTGAAATAAAATCCTCCACATAGGGAGCTTTCACCCAAACATGTACGAATGTGACTATCATAGGTCAATGTTTAAGAATTGTCAGTTCATCCAGTAACCAGTCTGCATTTGCCACTTTGTCAATGATAAAAAGTACATACCGGATATCCAGGGTAATATTGCGGCAAATGGCAGGATCGTATGCATAATCGCTTACCGTCCCTTCCCAGTTACGGTCGAAATTAATGCCTATGAGATTTCCGTTGGCATTTAATACCGGGCTTCCTGAGTTTCCCCCGGAGGTATGATTGGAGGCTATGAAACATACCGGTACCTGACCATCCCGGGTATAGGGTTCAAAATCACGGTTGTCAACAACTTCTTTTAGTTTAGCCGGCACCCTGTAATCGTCAATTTCAGGATTTTCCTTTTCCATAATCCCTTCCACCGTTGAATAATACTGGTAATTAACCGCATCCGATGGTCTATAACCCTCCACCTTCCCATATGCCAGACGCATGGTAAAATTAGCATCGGGGTAAAAGATCCGGGAGGTATCCATGGCCATCTGGCCCAACAAATACTTCCGGTATAATCGGATTAATTCACGATTCAGGCTGTCTTCCTGTTTGTATACATCAAACAGTAATTTTCTTGAAAAATCACGGTAAATGACAACCAACGGATCGGTGGTCAATTTTTTCTGCAAGGTCCCCTGTGATTTTGAGAGCAGGTTCATATATCTGGTTGAGTCTGTGAAAATGCTTTGATTAAACACCTTGTCAATAAAGGAATCATAATTACCTTTAAAATCATCCCTCACCTGCTGATAAAACGCGGGGTGGTAATCAGGAGCAGTATTTTTAGCATATATACCCAGGAGTCCAGGCATGATGCGGCGATCGATAACCATGGCATTCGAACGGAAATATTTCCTTCCGGTCCTTTGCATCACCTGAAGTGCGGTCTTCTTAAAATGATGGGATGAATCAAGCATGGAATAAAATTGTGTCTGAACGTTATCTACCATATCGAACAATTCTATAGAATTCAGAAGTTCATTTCCGAGGTCGTTCGATAAATATAAGGGTTCATATAAGGTATAAAGGGAGTTGAACTCGTCCATTAACGAGGAATATCCGCAGGTATCATCCGACAGTTTATCGGCCCAGTTTTCAAATCCTGCTTCGAGTGTTTCTTTTCTTTTATTGCATTGGAACGGTCTACCCCATGAATTACCCCTATCCACTTCTTCCAGGAGTTGCTGGCACTCACATAACGACCGGTATACCTTAACCGGGCTTCGGTCCCCTTGGCCATTTCATCCTCAAGCGCTTTAAGGCGAAGGGTTCTCATCTCAATTTTTGCCGGAAGCGATTTTTGAGTTACCATCCGCAACGCATCCGAAGTCAGGTATTCATCAGTACGGCCCGGATAACCAAGCACCATGGTAAAATCTCCTTCTTTTACGCCATCAACCGAAATATTCAGATATTTTTTTGGCTTATAGGGAACATTATCCGGCGAATAGTCAGCCGGTTTATTATCCTTATCCGCATAGATCCTGAACAAAGAAAAGTCACCGGTATGCCGGGGCCATATCCAGTTGTCAGTATCACCTCCGAATCTTCCAATGGATTCGGGAGGTGCACCGTAAGACGAACATCTTTGAAAACCTCATAAACAAAAAGATAAAACTCCCGTCCAAAGTAAAATGATTTTACATCAGCCATATAATGTGTGCCTGTAACAGCTTCATTCTCGAGCATGGATGATTTTGCAGCAATGCGCTTCGAGTTTTCATGCTCTGGTAATGAATCGGACAGGTTCATCAGCACCTTGTCCGTCACATCTTCGATCCGGATCAGGAAAGTCACTGATAATCCTGGATTTGATAATTCCTCAGATTTCGATCTGGCCCAGAAACCATTCGTCAGAAAATCGTTTTCAACGGTACTGTGTGCCTGAATCCTGCTATATCCGCAATGATGATTGGTGATTACCAGGCCATCCGGGGAGATCAGTTCACCCGTGCACCCTCCCCCAAAAATCACCATCGCATCTTTGAGACTTGCCTGGTTGATGCTGTATATTTCTTCAGCTCCCAGACGCAGTCCCTTTTCCTGCATATCACGGTAATTCAGACTATCCAGCAGTAAAGGGATCCACATTCCTTCGCCGGCCTTTGAGGGCAGTAAAAAGGTCACGGAAATAAGAATCAGGCACAGGCGATTCATCATGTTATTGGAAATTGGTGATTACAGTCTTTAATCGCTTATCATTTTCAGCAGTTCACAGTATAATTTCTGTACAGGTAGTCCCATGACATTAAAGTAGAAGCCTTCTATCCTTTCAACCCCCACATATCCTATCCACTCCTGTACGCCATAGGCTCCCGCTTTGTCAAGAGGATTGTATTTGTTAACATAATACCGGATCTCTTCTCCCTGATCTTCCTGAAAAAAACCTTCGAACTTGCATGAAATACTTTCTCCTGTTCAAGAGATTTTATACATACGCCGGTAAATCTCCATGCATATTACCCGAAAGCTTTAATAGCATATTCACCGCATCTTCGGGATCGACAGGTTTACCGATAACCTCATTTTCAAGCCACACAATGGTATCAGCAGTAATCGACAGGGTATCAGCCTCCAGCAGTGAATCATAGAATGCGGCTTTGCCCTGCCAGATAAACCGGAATTTCTTCAGCTTTCAATACAGCCGGATAAACTTCCTCCATTTCAAGATGGTTGACAATCCTAAATTTTAATCCGATTTCCTGCAACAAATGCTGGCGCCTGGGTGATTTTGACGCGAGGATGATATCATAGGCGTTCAGCTTTTCGAGTGCTTCCAGGGTTGTCATGACAGGTGATTTATGATAAAATTCACAACGATCATATAGCCTAATCCTGCCAACATGATCAGCTTCAGGAAGGTACTCGTTAAATGCCATGATTTTTGATTTTCGCTTTTAAAAATAATGATCCCCACTCCGATTAACGGAATAATTAACATTACCAGAAAATATATCATGGTGGTAGTATCGGGAACGAAGAAAAGCCAGGCCAGCAGTAAAAGGGTTATTGTCATGATTACCAATGCGACAGAGATCAATCGGGCCACATTCATTCCCCATATCACCGGCACCGTTCTTTTGCCATAGGCCTGGTCACCTTCAAAGTCCTCTGCATCTTTAACAATTTCCCGTATTAAATTCAACAGGAAAGCAAACAAGGAAAAACCCAGCACCCAGATCAGCAGGGATCGGGTCATTGGTGTGACGTCTGATCCATAAGCTCTTGCCAGCAAGGGAAGTTCAAACAGCAACACCAGAAAAGGCACCATAGCGGTCATCAGCGCAACAAGGATATTTCCCAGCAGCAATTCACGCTTATAAGAAGTAGAATAAAACCAGAGTAAACCACTTACCATAAAGAAAACCAGACTAAGGAACAACTGGCCGGAACGAAAAGCCACCCAGCTTCCCAGGACAACCCCTGCTATGCTGAAAAACAAATGATAGGCCATGGCATGCCGGGGATAGATCAACCGGCCCACGATCAGTGATTGCGGTTTGTTCACCCTGTCCATCTTGCGGTCAAAATAGTCATTAATGGCATAACCTCCTGCAGTAATGCATACTGTAGCTATCACCAGTAAGGCAAACAAGCCTGTTGGAAGCTGCGGTTCCAGATTGACCTGTCTGAGCAGTGGTACCAAAACACACTGACGTATCAGTACCTGGCTGGAGGCTACAATAAGCAGGTTTGGCCACCTGATGAGCCGGAGCAAAGCCACTAAGTGATTCATAACCTTACCATATAAAAGTAAAATCATTCAACCATTTACCATGCAAACGCATTACCTGCTCAATAACATCACGTACACAACCTTCTCCACCATTTCTATAGGATGTATAAAGCGATAACTGTTTGATTTCCTCTGCCGCATCAGCAGGACAGGCAGGAAATCAGACCTTTTTCATAACCTCGTAATCAGGAAGGTCATCTCCCATATATAAAACATCAGCCGGCTGTAACTGGTACTTCTTTAAAAATGATTCAAATGCGCCTGTTTTATTTGCACTTTTCATATAAATATCTTTAACACCCAGAACAGCAAACCTTTTCCTGATCATGCGCGAATAACCTCCGGTGATGATGGCAATGGGATAACCCATTTTTATGGCATGCTGAACAGCAAATCCGTCCTTGATATTCATCATCCGGATGAATGCTCCGCCAGGATGCAGCATGACAGATCCATTGGTAAATACGCCATCCACATCAAATGCAAAAGCTTTTACCTTTTGCAGCATTGTTT